>CAIPHK010000029.1 GCA_903864835.1 uncultured bacterium
CCACCGTTTTTTGCCCTCGTAACGCCTCCAGCGCCACTCGCGCCTTCACTTCTGTACTATATGTTTTCTGCTTCTTGCCCATTTTCCTGTCCTCCGTAGTCTATCTATTCTACTGGTACACTTTTTGGGGGCAAGCTCAGGCAGTGTTTCGGGACCTTTTTACCGTCCCATTTACGAGGGATGAGTTAGACGGTTGTTTAGAGGGCAAACACGAAGTCGCGATGGATGCCCATTTTAAGCGAATTTTTGCCAAAAATGGCCTGCCTTACGAGCCTGCCTATATGAGGCCTGTATCTGCTGCTCCTCCGGTTAGCGTCTCGGACTTGAAACTGGGTTCGACCCTGGATTATTGACCGGAAACTCCAACTCGACGACCCGCATCGAAGGGGTCGTCGAGTTGGAGTTGGGGATTACCTGATTCTCTGAATCTAGGAATCGATTGCTCGAACTTTGTATCTCGGAGGGAAACTATGTCGGCGGGGATCACCTATACAGCAGCGAAGGTCCTGCTCCAGGCTCCAGTCGTTAATTCAAAATCGACTCGAATGCCTTCGGATAATGTGCCCGATCATAAAGGGATCCGTCCTTTATTCGGTCGAATTAAGGCCTTTTCCCCTGTGGCACCTCCGGGGTGGAAACCCCCATTTCCGTTATGTCATCCTCCAGAAACAAAATCGGTGGCTGTCGAATCAACTGCGGAGGTTACGTCCACTGAGTCTGCCTCGCCTACCTCGAATCCAGCGGCCAAATATGGTGCATTTACCGTTGGCATTGGGATCGAATCTGCGATTGCACAAGGGCTGACATCGTCTCGGTTTAATATTCAGCGGAACGCGATCAATAGTACCTCGATTAAATCGACCCTTAAGGACCTGTTTAAAGGGTATCAATTTTTTTCAGTGGCGCGGCTGTCTCAGTTTTTTTCAATGACGGAAGCGAAGGAGTGGGGGAAGGACTTCTCTAAAACGTACAACCCCAATGCAAGTCAAAGTACCCACGATTTGGTGGGGGCCGCCGCATCGTCAGCGTCGGGAGTGCTTTTTGGCTTACCGATGGAATTAGTGTTGCTCGAAGGGGTAAAATCGACTCACGAGGGGGCGGCATTTTCGTTAAAAGATACGGTCAAGATGTCGGATACCGTTCGGCTTCGGGCACGAGGGGCAGGGGCCACTGCGTTGCGGGACTTGCCGCTGGGTGGATTTTTGGTGTTGGGGGCGCCCAAGATCGAAGAGGCGTTAACCCAGTTTGCCCAAGACTATATTTCCGCACCGGTGATCAAGGTGGTGTCGGTGTTGGCGTCCGCTGCGGGGTTTTGTGTGAGTACCCAAGGCGCGGATGTGGTGAAAACGACGATTCAGAATAATAAACAATTACCGGATAAAACGTGGGACGTTGCACGACAGATTTACGAAGAACGAGGGATCAAGGCGTTTAAATCGGGGTTGTGCCCCCGGTTTTCCAAAGTCGCCACTACCTTTTTGATTTTTAATATCGGTGTGGCGAAATTGGAGGAGGGGTTATCTAAAGGAAATTTCTAGTTTTTTACCTAAGGCTTTTGATACGACGCTTAATGTGGATAGCTTAATATCGCTTGCATGGCGCTCAATCCGAGAAATAGCCGATTTTTTGGTATGCGTGAGCTTCGCCAACGCTTCTTGGGATAGCCCCGCTTCTTTTCTGGCTTCCCGTATTAGTTCGCCAATCATTTCTATGCGGGTTTCTTCTAAAACTAAATCATAGTCTTTTGCAAAGGATGGATTTTCTTTTTGTGTTTTAAGAAGGTCTTTTAGTTTTTTCATTTTGAGTTCATTCTTTCGATGTATTCTGTCTTGTATTGCTCTGCAAGTTTAATTTCGCCAGACGGCGTCTTATCCGTTTTCTTTTGAAATCCATGGGTTAGTACAACCAGATTCCCTTTATACAGAAAGCAAAGATATCGATAGATATTCGACTTATATTCAACTCGAATTTCCCAGAGATCGTCTGTTCCGACTAATTTCTTGAAGAACTTTTTTGGAATGCTGGCCAACGTTTCGATAAGCTCAAAAACCGCCATCGTTTTTTGACAGGTCTTCACGTCCAACGTTTTTAAAAATTCTTCAACCGGACATGTCCCGTTCGTTTTTTCAAAAAATTCTAGCGATCGACCCATCTCCAGACTATATCGGACTTATCGCAAAATGTTAACATCAACGCTAACTTCTGGGTTCCCAAAAATGAGATGGAGTTAAACATTTCGTTGAGATGACCCCCCTGTTTTCCAAAGTCGCCATTACCTTTTTAATTTTTAATATCGGTGTGGCGAAATTGGAGGAGGGTTTTTCGGAGATTTAGGTCGTGGGGGCTCGGTATTTAATCTGTAGAACTGGGCGGTGGCGGTGGCTGTAGGATGCTGCCGGTGGATCGAGATTGGGTTGGATTGAATCCCACGCGGTCAGGAGCGTCGTCAGTCGTTTGAGGACGACTTAACTTTCTGGTATCACGCGCAACGTTAAGGCCAGGGCTCGTAAGTTCTGCAGCTGTTTTAGCAGATGTCGAACGAAGTATTTGTATCGGTGCATTGTCGTCGGCCTCGGACATTCTCGACTTTTCTTCGCTTTTCGCGTGGGAGAGCTCTCGGCTAATCGAGAATGAGCTGCCGAACGTTACGGATTGTGAGGAACTTTGAGATACGCTGGTAGAAAATTCTGCCGAGGCAACTCCGGCTGAGTACGCTTTCTCTGATCCTTCTGATTTAGTACTGATAACGCTAACGGTCATTGTAAAATTGGCTGGGTTAGCCAGGATTCTATCTCGTAGTTTTGTATCAAATTTGTTGTTATTAATGTCCAATAACGCTTTTGGTTTCAACTCTTCAGTGACACTTATTTTCTGGGTCATTGGATCAAACCCAGTTAATAGACCCTGTAATTTTGCGGCGTCTGCAGGAAATGCGGATCGCAACGAGTCTAGGCTTATAATTTGCCCAAGGCGCCTTTCCCCAATATTGATTGCATCGGTGCTGTTGGTAAATGTGGTGCCGTTGATATCCAACTGCAATAGTTGTTCCGACGTCACTTTTTTTAGTGTATTGGTTGCGGGATTGACTACAACGCTTTCGTTAGAGTCCGTCTTAAAACTTCGAGCATCGCTTGCGACAATACCAGAGAGACCGCCTACGGCTACTCCTAAGGTTGCTTCATGGGAATAACTTCGGGTGAGGGAGGTTCTTGTTTCAATAACGGGTTCTTTCGCTTCCCCGTGTACTCCTGCAATAGTTGTTTTTGATACAGATCCTTCAACCTCAACAGCAAATGACGGCAAGACGGCCGATTTGAATTTGGCACTAACAGGAAGCTCAAACTGCCCACTCAATTGTG
Source organism: uncultured bacterium (assembly GCA_903864835.1). Taxonomy (GTDB): domain Bacteria; phylum Margulisbacteria; class Marinamargulisbacteria; order SXXA01; family SXXA01; genus CAIPHK01. The sequence continues at coordinate 3,360 of CAIPHK010000029.1, forward strand.
CGTTTACGGAGACGCTTTTGCCACTGCCCGCAGTGAGGTCCTCCACATGGAAAATGGCTAACTCCGGTTTGCCTGTCTGAAGGGCGGCCATAAATCCGGCCGCTTTTTCGTCGGATTCAAACGAACAATGCAACACATCGGTTGATGAGACGTTGACCCCCAACGTGGCAGATAATGTACTAAGAAACCCAGCACCGACTGTGCCGCCGCCACCGAATGTTGCGTTTAGGTCGATAACCAGTTTTCCGTCTTGGCCTCTGTGTAAGTCTATTGCATTTTCGCTACGGACTGTTGCGGAGGCACTCAAGTCAATTGGAGAAAATGCTTTGGTTACGGAGCTTAAATCCAGCGTGACCGATTGTCCCGACGCAATGGATATTCCATCGGTAGAACTTTCCAGTCGACCAATCGCTTCTTGCATCATGGATTTTGTATTGCTGAATGAAGTAGAGAAGGTATCTGCTTCTAATTTTGCTTCACCGGCGGACGACAAGTCGACACCCTTCACCCATTCACTGATTCCCGCGACACCCTCTTGGCGTATTTCCTGAAGTGCGTATCTAACCAATGGACGGAGTGTTGCTTGATCGGGCAGAGCCCCTGCCTCCGACGATTCCACTTGCATTTTGGTTGTTACCGCCATTAATAAATCTTGGGGACGTGCGAGAACTGCTTCAAATGATTGGCCACTGTCCATTTGGGCTGAAATTTCTTGAACAATTGCCTTTTTGATGGATTCCAATGGTTCTTGCATCCCTCCCGTAACAATGACTTCTTGGAATTTTGCCTTTTCGGCAGACAATGCCTGTTTTTGGGTGGCCACTGAGTCTACGTTACTGGCCAATTGTGTTAATCCGAGATAACTATGAAGTTCGGGCGCAGAAAAATCTGCAGTGGGATATTTTGCTGCGATGAGGTCCGCAGTTTTTGAGCGGGTGGTATCGGTTGCTAACGTACCCAGATATTCCGCAGCTTGGTCCCTTGTAAGAACCCCTACAGGGGTTTCTTTAATTACTCCTCCTGCGTCTCTATGGATTTCAAAATAGGTAACCTGTCCATCTTTTTCCTTAACCACTCCGGGGATAAGATCTCTCTTGGACGTGTCATTCCCTCCTTGAATAAACGCTGTTTTTGTTGCCAACGCGGCGGTTACCTTGGGATCGGCTCCAGTTAGAAAAGCGGTCGGTGGAGCGGACCCCAAAGTCGCAGTGAGTGCGGTTTTTTCTGCACCAACCAGTTGTCGATTTTGGCATAGTTGAAGGTGTTCTCCGTTGACATCTCCAAGCTGGATTCGCCCTAAATATTGATTAAGAGCGGCGGTGCTTCTGGGGGAGGGCGTTACCGTAAGCGCTATGGCAGATACTGTATCGGATTTTGATTTTTTGCCGAGCGTCTCTAACTGTTGGGTATAGTGCTGGGCTTGTACTTTGGTAAGGTTTCCTACCTTGGTTTCTTTGACAGTGCCGTCGGGTTGACGGTGAATTTCAAAGAATGCAGTCATGCCTCCTGGTTCTCGTTTAACAATTCCAGGGATGAGATTCTGTTTTGTATTGCTGTTTCCGCCGCTAAGAAACGAGAGTTTTTCATTGACCGCTTTTACCACAGCTGGATCGATTTCGGTTGCGAAAGACCCAACAGTATTCATCAACGACGTCGTAATTTCCGCTCTTTCGGAGGATATGAACTGTTTGTTTTGCAACAACTGTAAATGTTCATGGGTGACAACGGTACCTCCAACCTTTTCACCCAATGGGTAACCGGGGTCATGTTCATCTCCCTTGACGTTACCCTTCATTTCGAGGGAGACCCCATCCCCCATCGGAAATCCCGGGAATCCTGTTCTCTCAAGTTGGATAGATCTTGAGAGAACGCTTCCTGATGATCGGCCCTCAGCAACCGCTTCGCTATCCTTGCCCGCAGCGGCAACTTTTTGCTCAGTTATCGAAATTTTACTGTAGAGAGTCGCCGTTTTTCCGAGGTATTTTTGGACAGACGCATGGTCTTTTCCACGCAATGATAGCCAGACATTTTTTAGAGATACCTTCGCAGATGTGACGCCTGTTTTGGCGCTACCCACCATTGAAGTTGCTTGTTCCGCTACCGTCAGTTGAGCGTTGGAGTCGCTTCGGCTGGTATCCAGCCTTTGGACGTAGGCATCCATTAATGCTTTTGGATTTTCCTGAAGAACGCTGGTGATATTCCCTTTAAGTGCTGCGTTAGTGGACAATTCTTTAGCCACGTCTCCCAGTGTTTCTAGGAAAATAGCCATTTCTGCACTGCTACTGACTCCTCCAATTTTGAGACCTTGCACGAATGAATCCATCGATTGCCCACGATTTAGTCCACATTCTTGGATCGTAGCCTTCGTTTCTTCAGATGGAGGGCCTGTAAGATCTTCTCGATTTTCAATTTTATTTTGAAGATCGATAACTCGGGCTAGGACGATATTTACATTGGAAAGCCCTGAATTGGCGGCGATAGCCTTGATCGTGGTTACATCAAATCGTAAATGTCCTAAGGCACCTCCGCTCGGGAGCTTTTTACTTGGATCAGATATGCCTTCGTTGATTTTTTCTGAAAAGGCGGACAACGTGTTGTGGAGTTTGTGTTGGGCAATTGTAAATCCAGGTTTTACCGTGTCTCCATTGCTTGCGAGACGCTCTGACGTTTGGCCCAGTCGAACGATCACGTCATCAAAATGGGAATTTCCTCTACCAGCAACGTCTCCAAAGTCGGCAACGAATCGGAGGAACTGATATTGCGTTTGGCTTTGTTGCTCCGCTCTATGGCTTTCGGTTTTGGGGACCCCGTTGGTAAATCCGTCGATCATTGCGTTAGAGTCCCCCTCAAACGTTGACGCCAATTTATTGAGGAAACTCCCTGTCGCGGGGTCGTCTTTTATTAAACCGCCATTTTGGTATAGTTCAAGCAGCTTTCCTTTGTTTTCTGTCGAGAGTGTGGCAAATTTATCGCCATTACCAGCGCCACGAGTGCCTTCTTGGCGGCTGTCAAAATGAGTTGCAAAATGATCCATATGGTCCAGGTTCTCAAGGACACCACTTGTTTGGGCCGGTGATGCCCCAATTTTTTCAAAAAAGGCAGGTAATGTTTTAGCTTCTGCTCGAATTTCACCAATCGTTAGGCTAGTGATATTTTGGGTATCCCCAAACGCTTTGCAGAAGGAATCGGTTGCTACTGTCCGTAGAATTCCGATTTGTTGGGCACTAACACCGAAATCACGGGTGAGTTCTTTTGCGAGTCCGGTGGCGTCGTCAAATGTATTTAATTTTGTTTTGAGTGAGGTAATCTCACTTTTGGTGGATGTTTTTGAAATCTCACCCATCACACTATTTAGAACCTTGCTTTGGACAAGCGTTGTCGCTTCGCTTTTGCTGAATGCCCGGATGCTATCGCCATCGGTATGTTGTTGAACCAGCGTCATCAATGCTTTGGCAGCCGTTTTGACTTCGCTGGAAGGGGCGCCGGTTGTAACCAATGTGTCGAGACTCAGTGTCTTTTCGCAGACTGTTTTGAGTAGCTCGATATCCCCCGATGTAAGACCTTGGGATTTTAAGTCCTCCATTTTGATTGGGGACGATAGATCGGACAACAGGGTCCTGAGCCCATTCGTATCCATTGTTGCAATGTCGTGGAATTTTGAAGTGACGATCGCGTCTCGCTTTTGTAGGGTTTGGAGGTCGCTTTTTAATGTCCCAAGTTCCTCGGTCATCGAACATGCCGTGGCGGAGGTTTGAAGGGTATCGATGCTTTCCATTGCACTTTTCATTTTGGTCTCAAACGCGGCTTTACTGGCGTCGTTGGGGGCTTTCGCGTATGTTTTTTGGGCTGTCTTTAGCTCGGTTTCAATCGTTTTTAAATCTGTTTTTAAGTTGTTTGTTTGTGCCGTTTGGAGGTCATGGATGGCTTTGTCGATTTCTTTGGCACTCTCGGGATGGGCATCTTTTAGTTCGTTTAATGTAGTTAACCCTGATTCCATTTTAGAATCGTAATTTGCTCGGTCGGTGTTTCTGGTTGGGGACGCGGTCATCGCGTCTTTGAGGGTGTGTTTAATTGTTTGTGTGAGTTCGCTTTGCGTCGTAGTCGGCACTCCCAACATCGCTGCAAGACTCCCTACAATAGATCCCCGATGGACAGGCGCACTGGCCTCTTCCTTAACCGAAAATGTTATATCTATTCCACTGGTTTCCTCGTGGGTCGTCGGTTTGGGTGCAGATGGTAATGACGCCCTTACCGACGTGTTAGGCGTGCTCAACGCGGCGGGTGCCGGCTTGTAACTATCCTGCCTGGATCCAAAAAGACTTCTTACCATGTCGGTAAATTTCTGTATCATTCGTCCAATCAGTGATTTTTTGGGTTGATCATCTACCCGAGTATTTCCCGTACCTGGGCCCGCAGTTTTTTGCAGACCAGATTCCTGTTTGACCACTGCATTGGGTTGACCTCCAGCGACTGTTTTGGCTGAAACGGATCGAGTATCCGAGAACGAATCTCGGAACGAATCTCGGCGTGGTGCAATCATTATTTAACTTCCTCCTTAGACTTAAAAAATAGCTCCGCTTTATTTGATGTAAGAAGCCCTGATATTTTGTCAATTTTGTCTAAAAAGCTCATGGCGAATTTCCGGTCTTTTTCTTGGTTGTTCAACTTGAGTACTCCCGTTTTCACCTGTAATTCATAGTCGTTTTTGGTGGTTTCTGATCGTTCCAGGAGTCTCATTACCTGACCTGAAAAACTGAGGATGAAGTAATCGTTGGGGTCTTGGTGTGCCATCCACTTATTGGAAATCATTAGACTGCTGTATTGAGGGCCCAAGATGGATTTGAACTCTTCGATGAGTCCGTTAATGGGATTGGTGGTGGTATTGGGTGTCATCATCTGAACTCGGCCTCCTCGGGGTACTGGCTACTGTGTTGAGTTAAATGCCCGCGGTGGGCGGAGTTGAAACCTTTTTTTTGTGTGGGGCAAATTTACACGGTCAGCGCAAACTCATCGTCGCCACGTCCACCTCACCCCGGCCTACGGCCACCCCTCTCCGCTGACGTAGTCAACGGAGAGGGGTGGCCGTAGGCCGGGGTGAGGTGGGGGAAGACCAGTTAGCCGGAAAATAGTGCTTACCAAGGGGATGTCGGTTAGCGCGTGGCAGCCTCAACGAATCAGTCGCTTCGTTTTGCCTTTTTTCCTAAAATTTGGATTTTGTTTTGGGTGATGCCGGTCCGAAGGTGGTCCATTTTTTGCGAGAACGACAATAGAAATGACGGGTCTGCAGGCGCGTCGTTAAAGAGGAGTGTTTGGGTTTCAAATAGAAATCGGTAGTCCCGATTCTCAAATTTTGTTTTTTCGATCCATCGAATTTCTTTTTCAGATAATTTGACTCGGATATTGGGCGCCGACTTGAGGATCAAGATCATTTCGCTGAGGTGTTCGGTGTTGAGGAGCTGCTTTATGTCGTCGATAACAGAAATGGAGCTAGTCGCCACGCGGAGGGGCGCATTTAATATCAACGCCCCTTCCCGAAATGTGAGTTGCGCCATATTAATGGGGCGTGTGGGGGCGTTCATTGCCATCGTCCTTTGACTTAAAAAATAATTCTGCTTTGTTTGTAGTAAGAAGTCCCGATATTTTGTCGATTTTGTCTAAAAAGCTCATAGCAAAACTTCGGTCTTTGTTCTCATTATTGACTTTGAGCGCCCCTGTTTTTACCTGGAGTTCATACTCGTTTTTCATTGTCGCTGATCGCTCGAGTAATCGCAGTACTTGGCCTGAAAAACTCAGGATAAAGTAGTCATTGGGATTATTTTTCGCCATCCATTTATTGGAAATCATGAGACTGCTGTATTGCGGTCCTAAAATGGATTTGAACTCCTCGACGAGGGTATCAATGGGCGATTTATCGGGTGGAGTATTGGGTGCCATCATTGGAATTCGGTCTCCTCTTCATCATGTGTGCAATGGATAGGATGCCCGAAGTTGGCGGGGTTTAAACACTCACCCTCTCCCCCAAATTTCCCGTTCGGGGAATTTTGTGAAGCGGGTGAGCTTAAGGCTTCACCGGCGCCGTTTTTCCAAACAATTTCTTGAACTCCCCATATCCTTCTTTATCAAAATCCTTCAAGGGGACAAACCGTACGGCGGCGGAATTGATGCAATATCGTAGTCCCCCGCGGTCCCTGGGACCGTCTGGGAAGACATGGCCAAGGTGGGAATCGGCGGTTTTGCTCCGTACTTCCGTTCGCTCCGCGCCGATTTTAAGGTCCTTTTTTTCGGTGAGAGTGTGGCCCACGACAGGTTGGGTAAAGCTGGGCCATCCACAGCCGGAATCGAATTTATCCAGTGATGAAAAGAGGGGTTCTCCCGAGACAATGTCGACGTAGAGTCCGGCATCTTTAGTATTCCAATATTGGTTTTTAAAGGGGCGTTCAGTGGCTTCGTGTTGGGTGACCGCATATTGTTCGGGGGTCAATTTCTTTTTTAATTCGGCGTCCGACGGTTTGACGTATTTTTTTTCAGTCATGGCCATTGCTCCCAAGGGTAATAATAGTAAGACGGCGAATGGAAGTAGAAAAAATCGCTTCATTGCGGTTGTACTTTTGGCGTGTGATCATCCACCGCATACTGCCGCAATACTTCAATTGGGACATAGTCCAACATCCCCTCATGGGTCGCAGATAACACCAACTTAGGAGCCATCCCGTTATCGTAGGCTTCGGCCCATCGACTGGCGCAGAGGCACCATTTATCGCCGGCTTTAATGCCGGGGAAATTAAATTCGGGGTGTGGGGTCGATAGGTCATTTCCGGCGGATTTAGAAAACGTCAAAAAGTCGTCAGTGGCCACAATGCACACGGCGTGGACCCCCAGATCTTCAGGGCCAATTTCACAAAATCCGGTTCGGTAAAACCCCGTAATGGGCTCAGTGCAACAGGCGCGTAATGGGCCGCCCAGTACATTTTTAGGAAGTTTGGGGAGAGAATTCATTTTTAACCTCGATTTCGATTATTACAATCAGTTCACAAATATACTAAAAAATTCTGATTTGCTATGTTGCCAAATGCCCGAGATGGGCGGTTTCTCGGTGAGCGTGGTGGTGCGGTAGCACCATGAGGCGATCCGAAAATCGTTCAGATTGGGTATTTCGCAATTTAGCCAATATAGCCCGACAAGAGGTTCGCTCCAAATTATACGTTTAACTTCTGGATATTGGGGGAAATTTTCAGACCAACATCCAATGAAAAAGGGGACGTTCATGTCGATGGGAAAAAGGGGAGGCGGATTCTGATGAGTTATTGGCAGCAAGCGGATTTTGAGACAGAGACAGCGACTGAGGTGCCATTAAATTGGACCTATTCGCAGACATTTCCCGAGGCGTTTTATCGGGGGATTCAAGAAAAAATTGATTCCGAAAAACAGAAGGCGGCGGCGACACAAGGAGAGTCCAATATTTGGACCATGGGGGCCGTTGAATTGTGGGACAAAATGATCGCCGGCGAGGTGCTCAAGGAATGGATTCCGGAGGCAGTGAAGCGGCTTGATCGGATGGATACGGATACCGTTCCTGTTAGAAAGCGTCTTAAGATTGTCCAAGAGCTCCTGACGCCACCTGGGTTTCCAAAACCGGAATTCATTGTTCAAGATTATTTTTCTCCTGCCCAGGTCCTTAAATGGGTCGAGACGGTATTGCCGGTGGGTAGCGTGGCCCAGTTTTACGACAATTTTCGATGGAATTGCTTACCCGCAGGCGCAACTCAGATGGTGACGATTGAGTCTCGAAACGAGGTGTTGGATGCCACTCGGATGCATTGTGTAATGGCACAAGTCTCAATCAAAGGGGGCTTCGGACATATCGGTGTAATTCTTCCATCGTCCTATACGGCAGGTAAAACCTGTGACGATGTGCTGACCGATATGCGCTTTATTTTTGGAAATTTATATAGCAAGGAACTGTTTGTTATTGCGGGGTGAAGGCCAACTCACCCCCACCACAAGCTAAATAATTAAGTTCTTTTTTACTCTTCTTCGTATTTTCTCCCTCTATCCGGTCAATCGGAGAGAGGGAGAGCCTCAAATTTCCCGGACGGGGAATTTGGGGGAGAGGGTGAGTTGGCCTCTTGAATTTTCCGACAATCGGCAATCCACTGAGAGACCGGGCATTGTTTACATACCGTCGGGGGTGGAGGTGTAAATGGTGTTAATGGCAATTGCGCCAACCGTTCAGCAAACGCCTCCCGTTCGTCGTGGGTACAGGACACTGTCACAGACTCTCCCGTCCGAGTATAAATCACCTGCATATCGATTGGGCCGGACCACCGTTTGGCCTGGGCAATCGCCAAAGAATAGATCAGTAATTGGTCTCGGTGATGGGTGGGGAGGGTCCGCGTATCGGGTGATCGATCGGTCTTAAAGTCCGTGATCGTCCATCGGTCGTTCCGAAAACTCAGGCAATCAATCCGCCCCGTAATAAATAAAGTGCCACACCGAAATTGGAACCCATATTCGGGAATGGGATTCCCCTCGATTAGATCGGTAAATACGGCCGATGGAACCGTCGTTTTAATGTGACTCTCTACCTCATCGACGACATCCAAAATCCCCAAATCCGAAGCGGTTTGGCGAACCAACGACGGAATATCCAGCCGTGGCAAAATCAACAGTTGTTCCAAACATCGATGCACCACAATCCCGGTATCGGCTGGTGCTTTCCCTAACGGATCCTGAATTTCAAACCCCGCCAATACTCGACTCAACTGATACTGACGAGAACACGCCATCCATCTGATGAGCTGACTAACAGATAAGAAATCCATCTTTCCCCCTCTATCCACACCTGGAGAGAGGGGGAACCTCAATTTTCCCGAACGGAAAAATTGGGGGAGGGGGTGAGTTTGCGCAATGCCATGGTTCGCCGGAGCCTCATTTTTCAAAAGTCTCGGTACCGCCATCCTAATCGCCGTCGAATACGGCGTTCTAACCGGAAATTCAAGATGAACCTCAGTGGATAAAATCGTGGCGTGGGGGAGTAGAAAATCAAAAAAACAGGTAGCGACTTCGGGGATTTTTTTCTCAGTATCTGCTCGGCCAACCAGCAATAATTGCTCCTTGGCCCGAGTGCATCCGACATAGAATGTGCGTTTTTCTTCTTCGATGTTATGGATTTTGATGTCGGCGGCGGTGAGTGTTCGCCATTGTGACGACTCTCCGGCGCTGGCCGTAAATGCCAATGCATTATTGGGGCCCAAAATAACGGGGGCGGTCGGTGGCGAGACCAATCGTTCGCCACATCCCATCAGCGCAACGGCGTCAAATTCCAACCCTTTGGCGGAGTGGATGGTCATGAGTCGCAATTGAGTCCCCGTCGACCCATTTCCGGTTCGGCCTTTGGACTCGCGCATTTCTGTTTCGATCCGTCGAATTCCGTCGGAAGGGCTGGGGGATTGGCGGAGAATGGGCTGCATATTATGCCAGCAGTCCGTTAGTTCAGGGTCCGTTAAGGTTCCGATCCACTGGTCGACCGCGGTGCCTAGTCCGTCCTGTTGAACAGCAGTCTGTAGGTCAGCAATGGACGATGGAATAAATTCCAGTGACGGGATTTCATCCGATCCATGGGCCCGTTGGAATAGTGCTTGGGCGTTGGGCGTGTCGGGGACCCATCGGGACAGAATCAATTCAGCGACACTTCGCCAATCGGTGGGGTCGTCTAAAAATCGAAGTAAAATAAATAGGTCCTGGGCGGCCGGTGACCGAAGCGGATGTTGGTTGCTCATCACAACGACGGGGATATTCTGCTGGGTTAAAAATGAGGCCAATCCTACTAAGGGCGCGTTTTTTCTGCATAAAACGGCGAGTTGATTCCATTCCATCCCATTCTGATGATGGGCCAAAAGCCATTGGGCCACCCGCTCAAACTCCTCACTCTTGGAGTCGACAAAGGCGATTTCGACGCCGTGGGTATGACTGGTTCGATTGGCCGTTAAGGGGGTGTAGTGGACGGGGATTTTGGCGTCTGCATGAAAGAGTTGGGCAAAGAGCCCGTTGTAAAATTGGATGAGGGGATCGGTGGATCGGAAGTTATCAGTGAGCCGGACGACGGCTGCGTCGGACCGTGCCTCGAACTGTTCTAAAACCGATTGAAATAAGGTGGTGTTCGACCCTCGGAATCCGTAGATTGCTTGTTTGATGTCCCCCACGACAAACACGTTGCATCGTGGGTGTGACGAGAATAATGAAATTCGGTCAATCAATTCCCATTGCGTGGCGTCGGTATCTTGGAACTCATCGATCATAATGAATGGATGGTCGAGAGCCAATTGATCTGCGACTTCAGGAAATTCCCGAACAACCTGAACCGCGAGTGATTGGAGGTGGGCAAAATCCATCAGTCCTTGGGAATGGAGGGCCTCCCGATAGGTCGATAAAATTTGCCAAAAGCAGCTCAATACATCGGAACCCGGATCATCGATGTCCGGGGGGCCCGTTTGCGCAATGCCGTCCGGCCCAAGTTGATCCCATTTATAAAACAGCGTTGTAAAAATCTCCGACACCATAAAATAAGAACGGGATGACAGTAATGCCGTCATTTCTTGATGTTGACTGCGAATGGCTCGGTGAATCCAGTCCGTCATCCGAGTGGACCACAGGGTCCGGACCTCCCAATCCTCAATTAAGCGAAATTGGGGATCGACGCCGACCAGGTGTCCCCATCGGTGCAAAATTTGGGTACAAAAAGAATGAATAGTTCCAATTTGTGCGCCGCCCAATCGCAGTTTCCATTCTTGGACTTTGATTCGTTCTTCAAGGGTCGACGTCGGAGTGTCATGAATCGCCTTGTGAATCCGTTCCATGAGCTCACCCGCTGCTTTTCGGGTAAATGTGATCGTTAAGATTCGTGACGGTGTGAGTGTGGCGTCAGAGGCCAGAATGGCCAAATAGCGATGGACCAATACGGTGGTTTTTCCGGCGCCGGCACCGGCTTCAACGGCGAGGTGGCGATCAATTTGAATCGCAAGGTCTTGATCGGGAGTAAATGACACCATAGGAAGAGCCTGAGCCAAAACCAAAAAACGGTCAAGGTGACGGAGGGGGAGGTTTTGGGTAGAATTTGGAGTTCTGTTCGAGTAACTCACCCTCTCCCCCAAATTCCCCGTCCGGGAAATTTGAGGATCTCCCTCTCTACGCGAACGCGCATAGAGGGAGAAAAATACAAAAATACCTAAGAAAATAAATCATCCATATTGTCCCCTCTATGCGCTTTTGCGTAGAGAGGGGACCCCTCCTCAACCCCGAACGGGGGCGAGGAGGTAGGGGTGAGTGATTACAACCCAAGGAGCCCCCCATGACCGTCGCAATTATCGGAACCGTTGCCTTTGACTCCATCGAAACCCCACGAGGGGTCCACAACCGCATACTCGGAGGATCTGCCACCTACGCCGGCGTTGCGGCCAGCTTGTTTTCTCCAGTCCACTTAATTAGTATCGTCGGCTCCGATTTCCCCCAAGTCCATTTTGATTATTTGGAAAAACGTGGAATTTCGACCGATGGAATTATCCGATCGTCCGGCCTTACCTTCCATTGGAAGGGCTTCTATAAAGGGGACATGAGCCAAGCGCATACCCTTCAAACGGACCTTAACGTATTGCTTGAATTTGACCCCAAGGTCCCTGCATCTGCCGCCGACAGTCGCATCGTCTTTTTAGGGAACTTTGATCCTCAACTGCAGTTGCGCGCAATTAAACAATTTAACCGACCCGAATTAGTGGTCATGGATAGCATGAATTATTGGATTCAGGATCATTTGTCCAGCTTGCGAGAGACCCTTAAATTGGTGGATGTATTGATTCTCAATGACCAAGAAATTCGATTGCTGACTGGGATTGATAATGTGATTCAAGCCTTGCCTCATGTCGTTAAAATGGGGCCCAAGCGTATTATCGTGAAAAAGGGCGAACATGGCGCAATTATGTATAACGGATCGGACTTTTTCGCGGTTCCAGCCATGCCGTTAGATGAAGTTGTGGACCCGACCGGCGCGGGCGATAGCTTCGCTGGTGGCATCGTTGGTTATTTGGCGAATAGTCCAGCCTTAACCGAAGAAGTTTTCCGGAAAGCCGTCATTGTTGGGACGTTGGTTTCGTCATTTACCGTTCGCGATTTTAGCCTGGGAATGTTGGAACGGATTACCGTCGATCAACTCAATACCGAATTTGCGCGGTACCGCCAAATTGCGGCAATTCCGGAGACCGTTTCACGGTAAATGGCCGATTTCAGGCAATCCCAATCCGATCCCGCGCAATTCAAATAATCGATGAAGTTTGGGCCGAAGTGTTGGCATAAAATCAAATTCTTCATGAAAACCATATTTAGGTACGGAGTCGACGCGCCTTAATATTAATTCTCGTAGTTGATGTTTAAACAGGGCGGCATACTCCGGTTGGCGGCCGAGATTGATTGGATCTAAAAAATCGTGATCACCGCTCAGAATGTAGTCTGTAATCAGTTCGACACAAATCTGTGGCACCGGGCCTTTGTTGTGCTGTCTCAATACGGTTTTTACACCGATGGAAATGACCTTTCGCAGTTCCATAACTTCGTTAAGAAAGGGCTTCGATATTTCTAAGATCCTTATTTGTTCTGAAGCCTTGTCGCGGTAGCCATCACTTAGAAATTTCTCTAAGGCAGCTGAATCATCGGATAACGCGATGATCCAAGGGCCGTTGGATACACCGCATGTACTTGACGGACGTGCGATTGTTTTTTTTCAGGTTTATAGTATCGGGTTTTTTGAAATAAAAATTTCAAAAGGTCGAAAATCGTGCAGATTGGGCCTTTGGCTACCGATGATAAACTGGTATAATCAGTGCCGGTTTACAAACATGAAATTAACAAAGTCAGCTGATTTTGCATTGCGAATTGTGATTTATTTGGCGTCTCCTCAGGGAAAAGGCGCGACAATGCCGTTACTTGCGGAGACGTTGTCTATTCCTTACAACAATCTGTCTAAAATTGTTCAGGCATTGGCAAAGGCCCAGGTGCTTCAAACCCGCCAAGGTAAAAATGGGGGAGTGGCCTTACTTCGACGCCCCGATCAGATTTCGTTAAAAACGGTCATTGATGTGATCGATGGCCCGACCCGACTCACCGAATGTTTGGTTAATAAAGATTTTTGTAGCCTGAATGGCGTGTGCCAGCTGAAGAGTGCGCTGGGCGATGTGCAGCGACAGATCGATACCATTTTAGAGAAGAAAAAAATATCAAGCTTTGCGATAGGACAATTGAGATGAGTCAGAAATTAATTGAAGATATTACCGGCAGGGAATATCAATATGGGTTCACTAGCGATATTGAATCTGAGGCATTTCCTAGGGGACTGTCAGAAGACATTGTGCGGATGATCTCCGCTAAAAAAAATGAACCTGAATTTATGTTGGAGTTTCGGCTCAAGGCCTACAGACATTGGCTGACGTTGACTCAGCCTGTCTGGCCCAACGTGACGTATCCCGACATTAACTTTCAGAATATCCAGTATTATTCCGCCCCCAAACAGGTCAAAAAACTCAACAGTTTGGACGAAGTGGATCCCGAATTGCTTCGAACGTTTGAAAAGTTGGGCATCCCCCTGTCGGAGCAAAAAAAATTGGCGAATGTGGCCGTGGATGCCATTTTTGATAGTGTGTCGGTCGCCACTACATTTAAGAAAAAATTGTTTGCGGCGGGCGTTATTTTTTGTCCCATTTCAGAAGCGGTTCATGAATTCCCAGAATTGGTCAAAAAATATTTGGGATCCGTTGTCCCTCATACTGATAATTATTACGCAGCGTTAAACGCTGCGGTTTTTTCCGATGGCAGCTTTGTGTTTGTGCCTAAGGACACCATTTGTCCGATGGAATTATCGACGTATTTCCGAATTAACACCGAAGGCTCCGGCCAATTTGAGCGAACCTTGATTGTCTGTGAGGATAACGCCCATGTGAGTTACCTCGAAGGCTGTACCGCGCCTCAATTTGATACCAATCAGTTGCATGCGGCGGTGGTCGAGTTGGTGGCGCATGAAAATGCGGTGATCAAATATTCAACGGTTCAAAACTGGTATGCCGGCGACCCTAAGACGGGCAAGGGCGGCATTTATAACTTTGTAACCAAGCGCGGGAAATGTGTGGGGCGCAAGGCCAAGATTTCCTGGACTCAGATTGAAACGGGATCGGCGATCACCTGGAAATATCCGTCCTGTATTTTGATTGGTGATGACTCGGTGGGTGAATTTTATTCCGTGGCGTTGACCAACCATCGGCAGCAAGCGGACACCGGAACCAAGATGGTCCATATCGGAAAAGGAACCCGGAGCACCATCATTTCCAAGGGAATTTCGGCAGGGAAATCCAACAATACGTACCGTGGGTTGGTGCAGATGAATAAGTCTGCACATGGGGCACATAACTTTACCCAATGTGATTCGATGCTCATTGGGGATCGGTGCAGCGCGACGACTTTGCCCTATATCGATGTTCGTAACGGGACGGCAAGCGTGGGTCACGAAGCATCGACTTTAAAGGTGACGGAGGAGCAACTATTCTTCTTCCAACAACGGGGGATTCGTACGGAAGACGCGATGGCGACCATTATCAATGGGTTTTGCCAAGATGTATTTAAAGAATTACCGACGGAATTTGCCGTCGAAGCAACCCAGTTATTGGGCTTAAAATTAGAAAATTCGGTGGGGTAGGAGCCAGATATGTTACAGATAAATAATTTAATTGCACAAATTGAGGACCAGACCATTATTAATGGATTGTCCCTTACGATTAATCCAGGTGAAGTTCACGCCATCATGGGCCCCAACGGGTCCGGGAAAAGCACGTTATCGAAGGTGTTAACGGGGCATCCGCATTACACCGTCAATGGGGGAAGCATCCAATATGACGGACAAGATCTCCTGGAAATGGATCCTGAAGAACGGGCGATTGCCGGTATTTTTTTGGCATTTCAGTACCCGGTTGAAATTCCTGGGGTCAATAACGAAAGCTTTATTCGGATGGCTTACAACGCCAAACGAAAAGCCCGCGGCGAAAGCGAAGTTGATGCGTTTGATTTTGCACAGTTGATTTCTGAAAAATTAAAACTGGTTGAAATGGATGAGGAATTTTTGTCTCGATCGGTAAATCAAGGATTTTCCGGTGGCGAAAAAAAGCGGAACGAAATTTTGCAAATGGCGGTTCTGGAACCCAAATTAGCGATTTTGGATGAAATTGATTCTGGCTTGGATATCGATGCCTTGCGGATTGTGGCGGAAGCAGTGAATAAATTACGGACACCGGACCGGTCTTTCGCGGTCATTACTCACTATCAACGGTTGTTGACCTATATCGTTCCTGATGTGGTTCATATCATGGTGGAAGGCCGCATTGTCCGATCCGGTGGTCGTGAGCTGGCCCTTGAAGTCGAGGAGCGAGGGTACGATTGGTTGACGGTGGCTGCTTCAGCGGAATGACTGTCATGACAATGAATTCAACATCGACATTGGGAAAGATTGCCGAGTTGGCCCGAGCTCAGGTGGAAACCGGTGCGTTGGCCCAACCGTCGGAGGAATGGCGTTATACCGATTCATCGATCTGGGTAAATCCGTCGGAATCGTCGGAATCGTCGGAATTCCCGGTTCAATGGACTGGAACGGAATCGATTACTGTCCGACGGGCATCTGAAATCTCGGATGATTTTGGGGATCAGTTTGGGTGGAATGTGACGGAGTTAGCGGGTAATCCGGGTGCGGTAACCACGTTGGCGTTTGCAAACGATGCCCTGATTGTCACGGGCCATGGACGGGTCTATTTGGCGGTTGCAGCGACGGCGCCCACCCATATCCCTGTCGTTATTCGGGTGGCGGAAGGCGACCGACTTGAGGTGTCACTGGTGTCGACGGGCGCGGTGGCCGGACATACGTGTATTTCGGTTCATTTGGCGGCCAACGCGGAGTGTGTGATCAACGAAGTTCAAACCAATTCCGCACCCTTGGTGTCGTCGACCTATTTGGTGGTGCAGGCGTCCAAGAGTCACTTTCAATGGGCGGGTGTGGATGGCCTAACAGGCGTCGGCATCCGGACCATTCGAGTACGGCAAATAGGGGACGAGGCAAAAACCGTCCTTACCGCGCTCAATCTAGGGGCAAAAAAATCGGAAAATTATATTCACACGCATGTAGAGCATTTGGCGCCAGGCGGTGAAAGCCGTCAGTTGGTCAAATCCGTGTTGACTGGCCAGAGCGTGTCCGAATTTAAGGGACTCGTCTATGTGGCGCCCCGTGCTCAGAAAACCGATTCCAGTCAGTCGAATCAAAATATGATCTTGTCTGAACAAGCGCGGGCATTGTCCCGGCCGCAGTTGTCTATATTTGCAGATGATGTCAAATGCGCCCACGGTGCGACCATGAGTCAATTGGATGCGGATCAGATTTATTACCTGCAGACCCGAGGGGTCAATCCTGCGGACGCCAAGGCTGTTCTAATGACCGGTTTTGCGGATGAAGCAGTGGATCAACTCTCGATGGACTCTTTGACCGCGATTGCACGAGAAACAGTCCGGCAATTTTTTGAAAGTATTTCCGAGTCATGAGGGAACTATTCGATAAAACTCAATGGATTAGAGACCAGTTTCCGGTACTGAAACGAAAAGTACATGGTCACCCCTTGGTATATTTGGATAACGGCGCAACGACCCAAAAGCCTCAGTCAGTGATCGATCGAGTGACCCGTTTTTTGAGTGAGGAATATTCCACCGTTCATCGGGGGGTGTACCTCATGAGCCAAGAATCAACGGAATTCTGCGAAACGGTACGCAGTACGATTGCGCGCTTTGTAAATGCCCGTCGGCCGGAGGAAGTCATTTTTACCTCGGGGACCACTGCGGCAATCAATCTTGCGGCGACTGCCTTGGGTAAGTCCGTTGTTACCCCCGGCGGTGAAATTGTCATTACCCAAATGGAACATCATGCCAACATTGTTCCGTGGCAACAGGTGGCTTTGGCGACTGGGGCGACCTTAAAAATCGCACCGATTATGCCCGATGGATCGGTGGATTTGGAGGCCTTTGAGCGGACCCTCACTCCCAAAACCCAGATTGTGGCGTTTCCTCATATTTCGAACGTATTGGGAACGGTGAACCCGGTGGCCCAAATGACCGCGATGGCCAAGACTGTCGGCGCGATTGTGGTGGTCGACGGGGCCCAGGGTATCGCGCATCATCCGGTGGACGTTCAGGCGATGGGCTGTGATTTTTACTGTTTCTCGGCCCACAAGATGTATGGCCCGACGGGTGTGGGTGTATTGGTGGGACGGTACGACTTGATGGATCAATTGCCTCCGGTTCAATTTGGAGGGGACATGATTGAAACGGTGACCTTTGAAAAATCGACATTTGCCAAACTCCCCGCCAAATTTGAGGCGGGGACGCCGCCGATCACCGAAATTATTGGGATGGGCGCTGCAGTTGAATTTATTGAGTCCATCGGATGGAACTATATTTTGGGCCATGACCAAGCGATTTTGAACTACGCATTGGCGGGATTAGAGACCATTCCAGGAATTCAACTGATTGGGACGGCTCCCGGGAAATCGGCCATTATTTCGTTTGTGATGGACGGGGTGCACCCCCATGACGTGGGTACCATTTTGGATATGGAAGGCGTGGCGGTTCGTGTTGGGCATCATTGTGCGCAGCCTTTGATGGGGGTCTACGATGTGCCGGCGACCATTCGCGCGTCATTCTCGGTGTACAACACCGAATCGGATGCCGATGGGCTCTTGTCTGCGTTGCAGAAAGTGAGGCACTACTTTCAATGAGCCGTTTAGATGGGTTGTATCAGCAATTAATATTGGACCACAATAAATCGCCCCGAAATTTTGGGAAGCTGGACCCTCACAGTCATTATTCCCATGGGGTCAATCCGTTGTGTGGCGATGACTATGAAGTGACATTACAAGTGTCCCCGGATGGAATTATCGAAAAATCGGCCTTTGTGGGGTCGGGCTGTGCGATCTCAAAATCCAGTGGATCGCTGATGACGTCGGCCATTGAGGGGAAATCGGTGGCGGATGTATTGGCGCTTAAAGACCGGTTTTTGAATCTTTTGATCTGTGACACTGTCACTGAGGATGATCGTGCCGTATTGGGTAAGTTAGCCGTGTTGGAAGGGGTCAAAAAATTCCCCGCACGCGTCAAATGTGCCGCATTGGTTTGGCGAGCCATTGAAGATGCATTGTCCGAGTCCGCAGTTCAAACCATTAGTACCGAATAAAGTAAATTAATAAGGAGTCCATCATGGTTAATATTTCTGCTCAAATCACCCCGAATCCCCACACGCTCAAGTTTGTTGTTGATCGGATGTTGCTGGAGTACGGCAGCATCGATTTTTCAAACCGAGAAAAGGCGGCCACGTCACCCTTGGTCCTTAAGCTATATGGCATTGATGGCGTGACCGCGATTATGGTCGGGACCAATTTTGTATCGGTCACCAAGAGCAATTCCGTTGATTGGACGAATCTAGCGGAGCCGGTTATTTCTATTCTTCAAAAGGAATTGGATAGCGGTGAGACGGGTGTGGATGTATCGCTGTTGACGGCATCTACCACGAGCGAAGGTGGCTCTGATATCGAAGCCAGAATCCGTGAAATTCTGGACAACGAAATTCGTCCGGCGGTTGCGATGGACGGTGGCGATATCACATTCCATAGCTATGAAGATGGGATCGTCATGCTTCGGCTTCAAGGTGCGTGTAGCAGTTGCCCGAGTTCAACATTGACCTTAAAAATGGGGATTGAAAACCGTCTTCGGGAAGAAATTCCTGAAATTCGGGATGTGGTTCAGATCTAAGAAACCTGGAATGCCTTGGGGCGGGGGGCGTTTCTTAGATTTTTATCGTAGAGGCTCCTCATATTGGGTTTTGCCCTACAAAAATTGGGGCTAAACCAGAGTGAAATTTTTTTTTACCTGGGTCCGGTAACCCGGTAAGAAAAATTTGCCGAGTAATCCAAGTCGTTCCCCAAGTTTGGTTCCTAGTGAGTCCCCTGTTTCAAGCGCGCCCAGCCATTTACCCAGTTCAGCGGCTCCGACTTTGACGGATTCGCCGGTCAACGTACCCACCCGGCATCCATTTCTGACGAAGGTACCCAATACCTATGATCATCGATATGACGATCAGTTCCTGCACGATGATTTAACGGCCGATCAACGGCGGGGGATTATTGGTGCAATTATTATCGGCTCAATCTGCACATTGGGAATCGGATATATGTGTTTGCGATGCTGTTCCGAAGCCGTCAAAGAAAAGTTGAACGATTGTTTCGGGCGACGTGTTCAGCCTGTACCGACCGACGCCGAAGGCGTTGATCACGTGGAATTGGCATCCGTTCGACCCGTTTGCAATGAAGATGGACTCGATCACGACGTTAGATTGCCGGAAGCAACCATCGTTGAGTAGGTCATAGGAACGAGCTTGACCCCAAAACTAGATATTTGAGGCGATCGATTAAATTGGCGAGATAAGATACAGTTTTTGTCGTGAAAAAAATCTCCTTTTTTAACCAAGGATGTCGCCTCAATCAATCCGAAACGGCAACGCTCGAACAAACGTTCCAGGCGGGGGGGCACTTGGTTGTGCCACTGTCCGATCAACCGGATGTTGTGGTTGTTAATACCTGTACCGTGACCGAAAATGGGGATACCGATACCCGAAGATTGGTGTCCAAAATTGTCCGTGATAACCCCAATTGTAAAATTGCTCTCATCGGCTGTCAGGCTCAAATACTAAAAGAGCAGTTGCTTAAATTGCCGAATGTTCAATGGGTGGTCGGAAATGCGCAAAAAATGAATTTAATGGATCTCCTTGAGGTCGATCAATCCGAGCCCCAGGTGGTTGTCCCCAAAATTTTGAGGGAAACCTTTACGATTGATACCCCTGGAACCGATCCGCGTCATACCCGGGCTAACATCAAGGTTCAAGACGGATGTGACTTTTACTGCGCCTTTTGTGTAATTCCCTTTGCCCGAGGCCCTGCCCGGAGTCGTGATTATCATGACACCCTGCGCGAAACGGTCACGCTGGCCGGTGCCGGCTACAAAGAACTGATCGTTACCGGAATCAACGTCGGAACTTATAACGATGGCACGCACACCTTTGTCGACCTTTTAAATGGGATGTTAAAAGTGGACGGCCTCCAACGGATCCGAATTTCCTCGATTGAACCGACAACGGTGGATTGGTCCGTTATAAAAATGATGGCGGAGGATAACGCGTTGTGTCGGTATCTCCATCTTCCGATCCAAAGCGGCACCGATGAGATTTTGGAACGGATGAGTCGAAAATATACCACCGGTGAATTTGTTGATTTTGTGACTCGGGTATCTGCTGCAGTTCCGGGCCTTGGGTTGGGGACCGATGTCATCGTTGGATTTCCCGGCGAAACCCCCGAGTTATTTGACCAAACTGCGGCATTATTGGACTCCCTCCCGCTGACGTATTTTCACGTATTTAGTTACTCCGAACGGATGTATGCCCGTAGTCAAAAACATGGGGATAAAGTGGCGCCGCTGGAAATTCAACGTCGGAGCAAAATCTTGCGTGAACTCAGTGATCGCAAAAAAAATGACTATATGACGACTCAATTGGGAACCGTTCAACCGGTATTATTCGAGTCTAAAAAACGCGGGGAATGGGTGGGGCTTACCGAAACATATATCCGGGTATCGGTCACCAGCGACCGCAATCTCAAAAATGAAATTTGTCCCGTGTTGTTAACTGATATTGAACAAGATAAAATACGGGGTTCTTTGGTGAATTTATGACAAAAACAGTATATATCGAAACGTATGGATGTCAGATGAATCAGTATGATTCAGAACTCGTAAAGTCCATCCTTATAAAAGAAAATTACGAAATCGTGACCGACGAGACCCTGGCCGACGTCGTGATGCTCAACACTTGCACCGTTCGGGACAATGCTGACCGGAAGGTCATGAATCGGGTCCACGAGATTAAAAATCGACGAAAACCCGACCCTGTATTAGTGGGGGTTCTGGGGTGTATGGCGACCAATTTTAAAACAAAATTATTAGAAAATCCTTCCCTGAGGATCGATTTTATCGCCGGTCCCGACAGCTATAAAGAGCTCCCTCGGTTGATCGACGAGGTTTCCACGACCGGTGACAAAAGCTTTGATGTGACCTTGTCGGAATTCGAAACCTATTCAGATGTCGATCCGTCCCGCGAAGATGGGGCCAATGCCTGGATTGCGATTATGCGGGGCTGCAACAATTTTTGTACCTTTTGCGTGGTGCCCTATACCCGGGGGCGTGAGCGAAGTCGGACCCCCGAGTCAGTGATTCAGGAAGTTAAACGATTGGTGGCGGCGGGGTTCTCCCAAGTCACATTGTTGGGTCAAAACGTTAATTCCTATCGCCATGAGACGACGGATTTTACGGAGTTAATGGCAATGGTGAGCGACGTTCCCGGTGTGCGACGTATTCGGTTCACTTCACCGCACCCCAAAGATTTCCCCAAGAAACTACTCAATTTGATGGCCGAGCGCCCGAATATTTGTAATCAAATTCATTTGCCATTGCAGGCGGGGAATACTCGGGTACTGGACGCAATGAATCGAACCTACGCGAAAGAAGAGTTTTTGGCCTTGGTCGACGACATTCGTGCCACGATTCCAGGTGTGGCGCTGTCGACGGACATCATCGTCGGGTTTCCCACGGAAACGGCGGAGGAATTTGAAGACACGATGGATGTGGTCCGTCGGGTTCGATTTGATGCGGCGTACATGTTTAAGTATTCGGAGCGGCCGAACACCCTTGCCGCTCGTCGATTAAAAGATGATATTCCCGAGGACGAAAAAACCCGCCGGATTGTGCAGTTGGTTGATACACAGCGGCCGATTTATTTTGAAAAAAATAAAGAGCTTCTCGGCACGATTCAAGAGATTTTGATTGATTCTGAATCGACCAAAAAAAATACCGGTGAATTTCAGGGACGGACCGATTGCAACCGAGTTGTTATTATTCCGCCGGGGGACTATCGCCAGGGGGACTATATTTCAGTAAAAATTACGGATGTGACGGTGAGTGTTCTGAAAGGAATGCCAGTATGACACGGTTAAGAGTGATCCAAGCGGTTCCAGGGGCCTTAGGCGCAGATACCGTCGTTACTGCGGGTGAGTTACTTCCCGCAGAAGGGATCGTAGCCATCGACGTGAGCCAGGGGGCGGTTTCCGCTGCGGAAGTAATTGGGGCCATCAGTCATCGGATAGCGTTAGGGACTGCACCGGACGAAGTCATAGTTGTTTCGGTAGACGCCCATCATTTAGAAGAATATAGGGTGTACATCTCATGACCATTGAAAATCAAATATTAGAACAGCTATCTCAAATTCAAGATCCCGATTTGAATCAAGATATCGTGACCCTCGGGTTCGTTAAAAATCTTACGGTTGCGGATGGAGTGGCCTCGTTTACTTTAGAATTGACCACCCCGGCGTGTCCGGTCAAAGAGGTATTTAAATCCCAAGCCGAAGAATTGGTGGGTCAAATCGATGGCATTAAAGAGGTTCGCGTTCGATTGTCGTCTCAGTCCTATTCTGGCCTTAAGCCGATGGCTAAGGGGTTGGCCCATGTATCCAATGTGATTGCGGTTTCAAGTTGTAAGGGTGGGGTAGGAAAATCAACCACCGCGGTGAACCTCGCATTTTCGTTGGCGGCGGCGGGTGCAAAGGTCGGTATTTTTGATGCTGACGTTTATGGGCCGAGCTTGCCGACGATGGTCTATATTCCAAATACCGAATTGTATTTTGATGGCGATTTTATTAAACCGCTTCAATTTAAAGGGGTAAAACTGATGAGTTTTGCCTACACCGTGGGTCCAGAAGACGAACAAAATCCCGCGATCATGCGCGGACCGATGGTCTCCCAAGTCATCAATCAACTGCTGACGCAAACCAATTGGGGCGAGTTGGATTATTTAGTCATCGATTTGCCCCCCGGAACCGGCGATATCCAAATTACCCTAACCCAGCTGATTCCAGTGACTGCAGCTGTGATTGTCACCACCCCGCAACGATTGAGTTTTGTCGACGTGGTCAAAGGGATTGAGATGTTTGACCGAATGAAGGTGCCGACGGTGGCCGTCGTCGAAAATATGAGTTATTTCATTTGTGATAATTGTAACGATCGCCATTATCCCTTTGGCCGAGGCGCGCTCCAAAGCCTGGTCAATGAATTTGGGTTCAAAAACACAATTGAGTTCCCGATCCATGCCGATATTTCACCGGCAGGGGACAGTGGCACCCCGTATGTCGTCGAGTATCCCCAAACCGAAATGACCCAGCTATTTACCCAACTCTCCGAATCGGTGGTGCGGGAAATTAGCCGTATTCGTCATGGCCGGCTGGTGACGCCGAAGGTGGAGTTGTTTGAAGGTCGGGGCGTCGTTGTCACCGTTGGAGAGTCCCAATATGAGATCGACGCGAAGACAATGCGCTTAAAGTGTCGGTGTGCCCGCTGTGAAGATGAGTTTACCGGGGTGTCATTGGTTAAAAGCGACGCGATTCCAGATGACATTATGCCTGTAGGTCTCAGCCCGGTCGGAAATTATGCGATCGGAGTGAATTGGTCGGACCGGCATTCGTCTATTTTTCCCTACGACTATCTTATTTCGATTTCATCCCCTGTAGTACAGGCAATTTAAGGAGTTCATTATGGCGGCGGAACATTCATTTGATATTCAATCAAAAGTGGATCATCAAGAGGTGACCAATGCGATCAATCAGGCGGTTAAGGAAATTACCCAACGATATGACCTTAAAGACGCGGGATGTGAGATTGAATTTAAGCCGGCGGATCACTTGATTTTGATCTCTGCTGCGGATGATTTTAAAGTGACTGCAGTCGGCGAAGTCCTTAAACAAAAAATTGTTAAACGTGAAATTTCGTTAAAAGCATTGTCCTTTGAAGACATTAAATCGGGGCTGGGCGGGACGGCCAAGCAAGAGGTCAAATTACAAGACGGAATCCCTATCGATAAAGCCAAAGAAATCGTAAAAGACATCAAGGACGCCAAATTGAAGGTGCAGTGCACGATTCAAGGCGACCAGGTTCGAGTATCCGCGAAGTCGATTGATGACCTCCAAACAGTGATTCAGAAGGTCCGATCAAAGGATTATGGAATTGATGTGGGTGTGAGTAATTTTAGATAAAAAATGCGCCGGGATTCCCGCCTTCGCGGGAATGACAGTATAAGGAGACAACAGGTATGACCGGATTAGGAACTGAATCACGACCGTTACGGGTCGCCATCGTCGGAGCGGGGCCCAGTGGATTTTACGCGGCGGATGCGTTGTTTAAATCATCGATTTCGGTGTCTGTTGACTGTTTTGATCGTCTTCCGACCCCATTTGGACTTTTGCGTGGGGGTGTTGCGCCGGATCACCAAAAAATGAAAAGTGTCGGTGCGTATTACGACCGTGTGGCGGTGGCCAACGAAGGACGGTTTCGATTTTTTGGAAATGTGACCGTTGGCGTGGATATCTCGATCGACGAATTACGGCGTTATTACGATGCGATTATTGTGTCGATGGGTGCCCAGTCCGACCGAAAATTGGGAATTCCTGGCGAAGACTTACCCGGGGTCCATGCGGCGACGGAATTTGTCGGGTGGTATAACGGCCATCCCGACTACCAGCATCTGACCTTTGATTTGTCCCAAGAAACAGTGGTTGTGGTCGGTCAAGGAAACGTTGCGATTGATGTTACTCGAATTTTGGCCAAGCCCATTGAGGCCCTTCGAAAAACCGACATTCCTGAATCGATATTGGACCAATTGGCGCAAAGTCGGGTTCGTAATATTCACTTAATTGGACGTCGTGGACCGGTACAGTCGGCATTTACTGAACTTGAAATTAAAGAATTTGGGGAACTTCCAGGGATTCGAGTGGTTATCGATCCTGCGGATATGCGGCTGAATGATGCCAGCGATGCGGAGTTACTGACGGAAACCAACACCAAGGCCCGAAAAAATATGGCGGTGTTGCAGCGCTATCTGGATGACCCGATTTTGGAAGGGGATAAGACCGTCACCATTCGGTTTTTGGAAAGCCCGGTTGAAATTCAAGGCGCGAGCCATGTCGAGCGTATTGTTTTAGAAAAAAATAAGTTGTCGGGCGATCCTGGGAAGCAACAGGCCAATGGGACTGGCGACACGATTAGCCTGGATGCCGGTCTAGTGTTTAAAAGCATTGGGTATAAAGGCGTTCCGATGCCGGGACTTCCCTTTGATGATAAGGCGGGTGTTATTCCGAACCAAAAAGGCCAGGTTATCAATGATCCATCGGTTTATGTTGCCGGATGGATTAAGCGGGGACCCAAAGGCGTCTTGGGAACCAACAAACCGTGTAGCACTGAAACGGTAGAGACGTTGCTTTCCAATTTAGGTCATTTGCAGGGATGTGATCATCCCCGTGAGAGTGAAATTGAGAAAGTGCTGGAGCAACGGGGGATACAGTGGGTATCATATCAAGACTGGAAACTCATTGATCACCTGGAAAAAGAAAATGGGGAAAAATTAGGAAAACCCCGTGAAAAGTTTGTCTCTGTGGGGGATATTCTAGCGGCACTACGGAGGGTCAATGCGTAAAAGCACTCGCCGGGTTGTATTTTTATATATTCCACTTCTTATTTTGATGGGGTCGTGCACGGTATGGATTGCCAAGGCACGCCACAAAACCGTCCGATCGACGGTCAATGGGCTTTCGATTGTTAATGTTCAACCCGAGGAATTGCAGTCTTTGTCGACGGTTGAAAATGCCTTAAAAATTGATGTGGGTGTCGACAAGTTGACGGATACGGAAGTGACGTTTCATGTCGCCATGGAAAGCTATCAGAACCTTGATGCGATCAAAGGGGATCCGTTGAAAACGACGATTTTAACCATTCAACGGGACATCCCCTTTAAGCCGGTGCGTTGGAAAGAAACCAAGCATGACGACTACCATCGAGAGGGGTACCTGACGTTTATTCTTAATCGGAGACCGACCGTATTGAAACTGTCGATTTTTGAAATGGAAGAAAGGGTGTTTGAATGGGAATTAGACCCTGGTTCGTCGGAGTAATTGCCTTTCTGGTCGTCGCATCGGGGCTGGTCGCTCAAGACGACAAATTGCTTCACGTTGCGGTGGGAACCAAAACCGCATTGGTTAGCTGTCCGCCCAAATACAATCCACTTCGCCGATACCCGTTCATGATGGTCGTCGGGGGCGTCCGTCAAACCGCGATGGACTCCTATCGCGTGTGGCAGCCCATTGCGGCTGATATGGGTTACATTTTAGTGTGTCCGTCGGGAAACTTGGATGAGCGGGGTAAAATCACGGACGACGAGCGTCAATCGTTGGTTACGCTTCGAAACTATCTGGATCGTAATTTTCGGGTGGATGCATCAACCTCACTGCTGATCGGAATTGCGGGTGGGGCGAATCTCGCGGTGGAAACCGCAGTCGTTTATCCTCGAAAATTTCGGAATGTGATCGCATTTTATGGATTTTTTAATACAAAGTTGGAATCGGTATTGCTGGCCAACACCAAAGGCCGGGAATATTTGTATTCTGAGTTCATATTGGTGACCAGTGACGGGGATCCTAGCCAAAATTCGTTAACCCGCCTTAATGATATGTTACAGGATTTGGGGTTGCAGTCAGAGTTGATTGTTTACCCCGACATGCTTCAGGGGTATCCCCCTGATTTGCGTGCGGTGATGTCCCGAGTCCGTGTTAAAGTGGCAGAAAATGCCAAAAAGGAGATGAACCACTAATGCCCTACATCAATGTTAAAGTAGCGGGTCAATTGTCCCGTGAGCAACGAGAACAAATTGTAAAAGAAATGACCGATACGATGAAGCGTGTCGCCGGGAAACCCGAGGCCGCGACCTACATTGTGATTGACGAAGTGCCTCGGGATCAGTGGGCCAAAGGCGGGGCGCTACTGGAGTAATTTAGGTCGTGCGACACCCTCGAACCCATTGGTTGTTTCAGCAAATCCAAGAGTGGCAAGCCGCTCGGGTTATTTCCGATTACCAAGCGGAAGCCATTCGTAATCGATATGTGTCACAAGCCTTTACCATGGGTAGGAAGTCACTCGCCGCCATTATTTGGTCGGTATTGGGGGCCTTTTCGTTGATTCTGGGTGTGGTGCTTGTTATTGCAAACGAGTGGCCGTCATTGATGAGGTATACCCGCTTAGCGATCACGGTGATCCCGATTTTGGGATCCTGGGTGGCGATGGCCGTGATGGTGTGGAAGAAAAAGGACACCGTCGTGTGGCGCGAATCGGTCGCCTGTACCAATTTGTTGGCGATGGTGGTGGCGTTGGCGCTGGTGTGTCAGATGTACAATATCCAAGGGTCGACGGGCCTGTTTTTTGTAACCGTGATCGCGTGCAGCATTCCGGTGCTGTTGGTCACCCGGTCTTTGGGATGGATGATTGGCACCGGATTGATGATCAATGTGGCGTTGGTGGATTCGGACGGATTGGCGTTGCGCGCGGGGATCGCCCTTCTCGCGACCGGGATGTTGGCGGTGCCGGATACGGTATTTCGACGGTCTAACGATTGGCTTCGGTTGGCGTTGGGTTGGTGTGTCACATTGGGGTTTACGGCAGCGATGATTTGGATGTCGGAGGCCTTGCATCCATCGGCCTTTATGATTCTTCCCGCTATTGTTTGGTCAACCATCATTGGGTTGGGGGGATATTCAACAAAATCGTGGGCCGTTCGTGTTCCGATGATTGCCGTGGCGGTGGCGGGGCTGTTTGTGACATTGTTTCTGGGTTCATTTCCGACGATTTGGGATGAATGGGTTCGGACGTCTGTGGTTGAGACCCCCATATTTATTACGATATTGGGCGGGATGTTGGGGCTTCAGTTGAGCCTTTTTTTGATGTTCAAAACCCATTGGTTTCGGTGGTGCTTATTGGCCCCATCCGGTGTTTTTTTATTGGGGATGATTATCTATAAATTTTTGCCAATCTGGGTATTTCCGATGGTGTCTTTGGGTATCCTGGTTGGATTTTTGACGGCAGCGGTGCGGTACGGGGTCATTGTGCATCGGCGATGGTGGATTAACGCGGGATTGGTCGGCTTTGTACTAATTATGCTGGCCAAATTTTTTGGAGCAGATTTACCGATGGGGATTCGAGCAGCTGGATTTTTAGTGTCGGGTGGAGTCTTAATTGGAATAGGATATCGGTTAAATCAATGGACTTGGCAAAAAAAATAACGTCACGATTGAGACGGAGCGTGGTCTGGTGTCGGCAGTGGCCATTGGTCTTGGTGGCATTTGCCGTAACCGTTGGCCTTCAACTGATTGTGCTTACCTGGCAAGTTGTCGGGTCCGAATGGGTACTCCATCGCGGGGTTACAGTTCGGCATAAAATTGATCCGGCGGATTCTTATGATTTTTTTCGAGGTCATTATTTTGAGTTTATTCCCGCGGTGTTTCGGCATTCATTCCCCTCCAGTCGGTCCATTTTAGCCGGGGATCAAGTCGTGGTCGGACCCACGGACCGTCAGAATACCCAATGGGCCATCCTGGCGACTGTGCCTACCGGCAACGTGCCGTATTATCGGGTGTCCGTGAAGTCATCAAATGCCGGCTACTTTTTTTTGACGCCACCGTTTCGTCGTATTTACCTTGATACCGATGCCATGGCGGCGGTGACAAAAGGTTTGAGCAAAGGCCGTAATGGGCAGAAGGAACCTATCTACCTGATTGTGAAACATTATAAAGAGCATGCGATGATTTCGGGCCTACAAGTCGGCAGCCGTAATTTTTATCAAAAATAAATAAGGAGATTGTTATGAGCGGAAAAGTATTTGTATTGGATACGAATGTATTGCTTCATAATCCGTCGGCCCTTTATTCGTTTACCAACAACACGGTAGTGATTCCGATCACCGTGATTGAGGAATTGGATAATTTTAAGGGGTTTACCGATAAAAAGGGAATTCATGCCCGGCAAGTGTTGCGGGATATGGATCGGATATTTCGCAAAGGGGCACTAAAATCGGGTGCGAAACTCAAAAATAATGGCAATTTAATTATTGCGTTAGGTAATCAAAATTCAAAATTGCCGTATCCATTGTCAGCGACCGATACGCCGGATCATCGGATTTTGGCGGTGGCGTGGGAGTATCAAGAGCGGGGGGAACAGGTCTTTTTTATATCTAAAGATTTTAATGCCCGGATTAAAGCGGAATCGATGGGAATTAGGAGTCAGGATTACGAAAAACAGTTGGTGGACTATGCCGAATTGTATCGCGGATGGCGAGAGGTTTTGGGGTCGTCCGAGGAAGTGGCTCAGTTGTATCAGGACGGAAAAATACCGACCAAGTTGAACTTGTTTGAAAATGAATATGTGTTTTTAAAGGCCAAAGACACGGGACAATCGGCGCTCTGTAAGTTTGACAAAACATCATCGTCGTTTGTCCGGTTGGCGAGTGAACTTGAGGCGATGGGCATTCGGGGTCTCAACATGGAGCAGCAGTTTGCGTTTGATTTGCTATTGAATGACGACATCAAGTTGGTCACGTTAGTGGGCCAAGCAGGGACCGGTAAAACATTAGTGGCGTTGGCGTGTGGGTTGCAGCGGGTGATCGGTCGATACCCTCGGTATGAGAAGCTGTTGGTGGCCCGTCCGATTGTGCCCATGGGGAAAGACATCGGGTATCTTCCGGGGACCAAAGATCAAAAATTGAATTTTTGGATGCAACCGATTTTTGATAATCTCCGCTTTATCTTGCATAAGGATGATCCCAAAGAACGCGAGGACAAAAATGGAATGAGTAGCCACGCTAAATCCAGAGATAAGATCGATTATTTGTTGGACGCGGAGCTGATCGAAATTGAAGCGCTCACTTATATTCGGGGCCGCAGTATTCCTAATCAATTCATCATTATCGATGAGGCTCAAAATTTGACGCCCCATGAGATTAAGACCATCGTGTCTCGGGTTGGAAAAGGGACCAAAATCGTTCTGACTGGAGATCCCGACCAGATTGATAATCCGTATTTGGATGCCAATTCCAATGGCTTGAGTTATACAGCAGAGCGGTTAAAAGGGCATCGGTTAACCGGTCACATTTTGTTGTCCAAAAGTGAACGCTCTGAAATTGCGTCATTGGCGGCGGATATGTTGTGACGGGCCGCTTCCCAAAACTTCTCATCCTCTGTCAGCTATTTTATCCTGAACTGGTTTCGACGGGGCAAACGGTGACCGAGTTGGCGGAGGCGTTGGTGGCCCAAGGGGTGGATCTTGAGGTCGTTGCAGGGCCCCCGACGGTGTTGGATCGCCGGTCTAAAATTCCGAGACGGATGGTCCAAAATGGAATCAAGATTTTTCGGGTATGGGGGACCCGGTTTCCGAAGCTATCGCTGGTGGGGAAACTAGCGAATCATATTACCTTCACTATGTCCGTTTTTTTGAACTTGATGGTCCGAAAAATTGATCGTCCCGTGGTGGTTTTTACGAACCCTCCCTTTGTCGTTGGGGCCTGTGCCGTGGCCTCGATATTTCGGCCGATTCGGATGATTTATATCGTGTTTGATGTCTATCCGGATACGGCAGTGCAAGCAGGGGTTTTGGGTCCCCAAAGCCTGACCACCCGGGTATGGCATCGGTTTAACCAGTTTTGTTTTTCGCGGGCTGAAAAAATTGTGGTGATTGGACGATGTATGGAGCGGGTGATTCAGGCCCGATTGCCAGTGGCGAGTCACGAGAAATTGGTTCGGATGCATGTCTGGGCGGATGAAGCCGGAATCCAACTAAAAACCACCTGTTCGTATCGAGAAAAATGGGGAATTTCCAATCAATTTGTGTTGGGATATTCCGGAAATCTGGGGCGATTTCACGATATTGATACGATTATTTCGGCAGCGGCGGGTTTACGGCCCCACTCTCCCGAATTTGTATTTGTCGGAGAGGGCCATGCCAAAACCGGAGCGCAGGCGAGGGTGGCTCAGGACCACCTTGATCACGTTCAATTTCATACTTATGTCCCACGAGAAGATTTGGGTGCAGTGCTATCCGCGTTTGATGTCGGTCTAGTGGCCCTTAAAAAAGGGCAAGAGGGGCTTTCTGTTCCGTCAAAGACATTTGGGCTTATGGCAGCGGGGAAACCGATTATCGGTATCATGGCGGCCGATTCAGAGATCGGGTTAATTATTCAGGAAGCCCAGTGTGGATGGGTGGTTGAGCCGGGGGATGTGGACGGACTTGTGGCTGTGATTCGGGCCGCGATGTCATTGCCGCATGATGAACTGGTAGAAATGGGTCAACGGGGGCGTAAGGCATCGATGGAAAAATATACCGTGGGTCATGCCGCGGAGAAGGTGATGGGGTTGTTATGATGTTGGACAGACCGATGTATCGTTTCGTAGCGGTGACGACGAATTGTTCCTTAATTCTCCCCACGGCAGCGGGGGAGCTGGAAGCGTATTTAAAGAAACTAGATATTTTAAGTGATCGTCAATTTGAAACCACAGACGCGTACGTCGATACGGTGGTGAAGGGAGTCTTCGGTATTCCTCAGTCCCTTTTGCCAAAGGAAATTCAATCGGTATTAAATTTTGAACCCATTCTTGATCCTAGGGGATATGTCCGGTACCCCTTGTTAACCGACTCAGAGAATAAAATTCAATTTGTTGCCTTTGCGTTTCAAACCCAGTTGGGTGTAGATACTAATTTATCGACGTTGATTCATGATCATCTTCCGATCGAAGTACCCGTCGCCGAACTCAATCGCGTATTAAGCGTGAGCGTTCCGTGGCAGATATCGGGAAATATTCAGTTGCGAGAGGAATATTTTTGTCGGTTGACCGAGGACGCTGAATCCAAGGCGGTGACTTATGTGAGCTCGGTGAAACGACTTTCTGGGGAGCCGACTATTGATGCCGTTGGAAGCCGGCCTGATGTCCCGGGGATTATTCATCGATTTGTGGTGGATAAGAAGGAACGGGACTCAGCGGAACAAGGCATCGCGCTGTTGATTCATGCGTATTCTACGGTGGTGGGGCCCAATCGGGTATGTGACTACCGGGAATTAATTCAAGATGATGCACGCTTGGCCGAGGTGGTGAGCCGCGCAGGTAGATGCTACCAAATTCCCGATGGAAGGGACTTTGAATTTACCAAAGATCTTATGGTGTCCGCGACGGATGTAGCGGCGCTACGTCGTGCAGGTCAAGGCGACTTTTCTCGTTATACGCCGGCCTAATCCAGTCAATGATTCATACGTAATCCGATGGGAAGAATCGGCGTACTCTTGCAGCGAAATTGAGTCTGATGCGTCTGTTCCGATTAACGTAAAGGTATCCCCAATCGCGACTGGGAGGTCTCCGATGTCGACCATCATCAGGTCCATACATACTGGGGAGATGACGGGACATCGGTGGCCATGAATAAGCACCTCCCCGGAAAATGATCGCGGTACTCCGTCTGCGTACCCGATGCTCACGGTTGCGATTTGGGTGGCTTTTGACGCAATGTGGCTACCGCCGTAGCTGACGGATTCCCCGGCGGTAATGGGATGGACACGGATGACTCGCGCGTGGAGCGTCACGATTGATGCATAGCTATCAATACCGACCCGGACCATATCAAAATGGGCCGTTGGGAAAAAATGGGTTCCCGCAGAATTGGCCGCATGCCGAATCACATCTTGCGGCAAATTGAGTGAGTCAGTAACGGTTTTGAATTGATGGATTTGATGATTGTTGAGGGGGTGCTCAGGGATATCAGCGCAGGCAAGATGGGTCATGATCCCAGTTAACTTAAGTGAGGGATTGTCTAAAATACGGGCGACTATAACGGCGGCCTCTGAGGGATCGCAGCCTAATCGATTCATACCAGTGTCGATTTTTAGATGAACGTTCGCGACGGTGCCTAGTGCAGTCGCGCGACCACCCAACTCGGTTAAAAAATCGGGGGTATAGCTCACAAAATGGAGGGTGTGGGAGAGTGCCCGATCGATCTCGTCGGGATCGGGTTCCGATAGAATCAGAATAGGACGTTGGATTTGGTTTTCTCGGAGTTCAATCGCTTCATCAACCGTGGCGACGCCAAACCAATCGACGAGACCGGCGGCTTCGGCGGCCTGAGCCAAAGGAACTGATCCGAGTCCGTAGCCATTGGCCTTCACCACTGCCATTACGAGGGTATGGCGCTGGAGGGACTCTTTTAATGCCGTCCAAAACTCAAGATATTTCGGAATAGAAATGGTACACCAAGCGCGCATGGCGTTACTGTACGATTTCAGAATGGGGTTGAGCAAGCCGAGTTGCCCGTAACATTTCTCGTTTACCTGGGGGGCCTGGAAGGCGTTCGATGGCCAATCCAACCGATTGGAACAATCGGCGGACGGATCCCTTGGCACAGTATGTAGTAAGGACGGCGTCGTCCGCCATGACGTGGCACAATGGAGTGAGGGTCGCCTCAGTCCAACAGTCCGGGGAGGTATCCGGTGAGAACGCATCAAACCACACGACATGAATCGGGACCGGCCATTGGACCAAATCGGCGGGGCAGTGGTGTTTGGTAATCGCAAATAGGGGGTCCAGTTGAACTAGGGTGTCCCAGTCGGCATTGATGAGTCTCCGATGAAATGAACCCAGTTCCGAGTCGTAGGCCGAGAGGGCGTCCGAATAGTGATGGGTGGTTTCTTGGGGCAATGGGTGGGTTTCGCAGGTCACCATCGTGATCGGAATTTTATGAAATTGTGCGTATTGCCAGGCCATTGCGGCGTTGAGTCCGGTCCCGAAACCGATTTCTGCGATCGTGATCTGAGTAGCGGAGGTTTTGGATCGATAATGATCTAGTCCGTTGGCGATGAACACGTGGCGGGTTTCCTGTGCGGCCCCGTGATGGGAGTGGAATGTTTCGTTTCGGTGGTCGCGAAGGGTGGGGGAACCGTCGGACGTTAGGATGATGTCATAGGCTGGTGTCATGAGGGCAGGGTAGCAAGTTTATTCTTAGGAATGAAATGCTTAGAAAATAGGCGAACCTTACTGTCGTGCTATAAAATGCCATCATGCAAGTTCGAAAAGACGAAGTTTTGCGGCAATTTCGCTGTACGGGAAGTGGCAACTGTTGTCGGGCATCGGGATATGTCCGTGTCACGGCGCAGGATATAGTCAATATGGCCGATGCTCTGGGAATTTCGGTGACCGAATTTCTGGACACAATGGTCGTTCGGGTCAACGGATGGGAAATGATCTCGACGCCCAACCACCGGCCGCTGTGTTTTTTGGATGAGGCCAATCGATGCACGGTGTATAACGAACGACCTTTAGCCTGCCGGACTTACCCCAATTGGCCCGAGATATGGGAGTCTGATGAGGCATTAAAAAACGAAGTGACACGGTGTCCCGGGCTTGCGGCAGCAGTGAGGCAAGTGGAGGCATTGAAGTGAAAAAAGCGATTCGATCGCGGTTGACGCGGCTGCTCGATTACGGACTGATTGTGGGTCCGCTGCTTATTTTAATTATTGTCGGGGCGTTGGGGGGCTGGTGGTATGTTGCGGCGACTTATGAAATGGTCATTTCCGGGGGCCGTGTGATTGATCCAGAAACGGGGATGGATCGGGTCATGTCGATCGGGATCAGTCACGGCAAAATTGTGGCATTGTCGGAGTACCCGTTGATCGGTCGGACGGAGATCCCCGCCAAGGGGAAAATTGTGGGACCGGGATTTATTGATGTATCCGCACATACAATTCGTAAATTTGATCAACAAATGGCGTTGCTGTCAGGGGTGACCACGGTAATCGATAACTCTGTGGGGACCGGGAATGTGACGGACCTTAAATTTGAAATCGGACGACCGTATGTCAATTTTGGAAGCGGGGTCAATGTGGCGGGTTTAAAACCGTCGACGGTGGTCTCTCCGGCCCAATTTTCGACGTGGATGTCCCGAATTGAAACCCAGTTAAAAAAGGGGGGTGGGGCCATTATATGGAATGTGCCGCCCGATTTGGCGGGGTTTGAATCGGAATTGATTCCATTGGTGTCGGTGGCGATCAAATATAAAGTCCCATTATCAGTGCGGTTTTTGGTCGCACGTAGCGGGCCTCAACTCACGGCGGAGGTTCAGCGTTTGATTGATGTGGTCCAAAGTGCCAGTGTGAATATTGTGCTTCAAGAATTATTTCCAGAGAGTCATATTTTTACACGGTCCGTTCTGGCGCAATTGGCCCGTGCGAATGAGCCGCAGATTTGGTACACATTTAGCCCATATTCTGGGGAAATCATCGATTCCAAAAATACACAATATCCGATGGGCGATCTTTGGAGTGCCCACGTACCGATGATCGATTTTGATACGGGAGAACGGGTCCGGGTGGGGAGCCGACGACTCCCGCCGACGGTAATTGCGATGGTGACACCGGTGTCGGTGCTCAACGAGGCGGTCTTAGATCCCCAATCGTTGGTGGCATCGGATAGTCAGTTGGATTCGTCGGGCAGACTACATCCTCGGTATACCGGGACTTTTTCTCGAATTGTCCGAAAATGGGTGGTGGATACCGGTAAGTTATCGTGGGTGGATGCGTTTCGGTTAATGAGTGAACGCCCCGCAACCTTATTTTCCCTAACCTATCCCGCCCTGAAATCTAAGGGGCGAATAAGTATTGGTGCCGATGCGGATATTATTATTATCGATCCCAAAATGATCGAAGATTGGGGAACCTACCAGCACCCAGTCCAACCGTCACGTGGCGTAATCCATGTGATTGTGAACGGGCGCTGGGTCGTCAAAAAAGGACAGTTTATGGGGAAGGTGAGGCCGGGGGAGTTTTTGGTGCCGGGGAATTAATCCACCCGATAAGTAAGCCCTAGAATAAAAGTCCGTCCGGGTGTGGTGTATCCGCCGGCCTGTTCGTATTGCTTGTCGAAGATGTTGGTGACTGCAAAATACGGTGTCCATTCAGGGCTTCCAATATATCGAACGGTGACATCGGTCAGTGCGTATCCAGCTAGAGTGGCGTCAGTAACGTATGGGTTTGGTAGAGCGTCTCTGCGGGAGCCCACCGACTGAAATTGTGCTGACACTGCGATGACCCGTCCAATGGTATATCCGGCATTCGCAGTCCATTTAAAATCAGGTATACGCGCTTCCCTGCCTAACGACGACGTGCTTGAGTCTGTACGTTCGTATGTGATTCGTCCAATTCCAGGTATTTCCACTCCGATTTCGGCCCCGCGTACTTTGGTCTGGTCGGCAATATTTCCATAGGTGTAGGTAGTGTATGAATAGTCGATTCGATCCTGCACTACAGAGTAAAACGCACTAACGTGACCTTTAATCCACCCCAATGTACCCCATAGTCCCAAATCTCCAGTGGTCGCATTTTCTGGGGATAATTGTGTCTGCGCGTTGGAATTTTCATACAGTGACGGTGACCGAAAGCCAGAGTTAATATTGGAGCGCACCTGAATCTCAGAGTTTAATGATGCAGATACACCCGCACCCGCGACGACACGTAAACGATTTGTATAATCGGATATTAAACGAATGGACTCATTTAACTCAATTTCGCCGAATTTATGAGTGGAGGCACCATAAATTGCCGCGGTATTTTGTACTCTGAAAGGGGTGTAAGTTGAGCTCCCATTTTCAAGTTGATACTCGATGCCGGTAATGGCGACCGTATTGCCTATGTTCCATTGGGCATAGGAATCGATAGTGTGCATTGTGCCTTGATAAAGGGATCCAGAGTAACTGCTGTCGTCACGGGATAGAGTGGATAAATTATATTGAATCCCGATTTTTTCGTTGGAACGGGACGCCCACTCCAGTTGATTGCCGTATCTCCCGGTTAATGTCCTTAATCGATCAGTGGCTGCAGCCGAGTCGATATATGTAAATGTATCGGTTAGCATTGCTTGAGATTTAAATCGAAATTGAGCATCTTCCCATGCCAATGACCCAAATGCATTTGTCGATAGATAAGGGTCAATGTCGGGCTGAGAGGATGACGTGACTTTTGCAGAATAACGGGTGTCCGACACGGTGTTGAATGCGGATACCCACTGCCACTTTCCTACAGTTTTACCTGTTTTAAATCCAATTTGATGATATCCGTCGCTGGTCTTAATTGTCGTTTCTGTTCCATTGGGCGCGACTACAAAATTTAATGCACCTGAAACAGCCGACGCCCCGAGTAAAGCTCCTTGAGATCCTTCTATGTATTGAATTTCATCAATCGAACTCAAATTTAATCCATCCCAAAACGGGGACCCATTGACACTAACCGGATCCTTCATGTCGATCCCGTTGATCAATACTTTGGAGAACCGACTAGGCAATCCCCGAATGAATATGGAGTTTTGATGACCTGTATTCACGGAGTTGCCGTTGGTAAGCGTATTCATCACATCCCCAATTTCCAACGCCCCCGTTTCCTGAATGGCTTCTTGGGTAATAGATTGAGATTTAAACCCCAACCGAGCCGCCGGCACATACCACGGATTGGCGGTGACCAAGACGGGTTCCAATATCCTTGGAATTTTAGGCGGGGTTGCGAACAACTGGCTGGCCAAACTGACCGCAATAGCGACTAAAGTAACACAACGACCCATAAAATGCCTCCGAAAATAAATGTATTTAGAAGGTATCAACAGGGTTAACTTATGGTCAATTCAACCTCGTAACCGCTGTGGTTGCGCACATTCAACACCCGGTTGTCGTCGAAGATCAAATACTGTCCTCGGATTCCCATCAATGTTCCCGTGATTGTGGGGAAGTTATCCAGTTTCGTGGATTTTATCGTATCGGGATATCGGGTAACCGGATATTTAATGGTTTGAATGGTGCCGTCGGTATGGATATAGTTGCGCCATTCGGGGTTTGTTAATAACTGCGTTTTCTGATGGATATCCGCCAAATCTAACTCGGGATCCAACCCTTTAAGCATTTTTTGCCAGTTGGTTTTGTCACTAAAAAATTGTTTCATTTCGACTTCAATAACCCCTGCGAGATACCGATTCGGCGTGGTCGCCAAGACAATTGCAGCACACGCACCTTGATCCATCCATCGGGTCGGAATTTGAGTTGTCCGCGTGACGCCGACTTTTAATCCGCCGCTGTTGGCCAAATACACACAATGCGGTTGATTGTGGTTACGCTCTTCCCATTCCGGATCACGTCCTTCGCCGATGTGGGCGCGGCAAAGTTCCGGGCGAATAATACATTCGGCGTTGTCGGGACTATTTTTAAAGCAGGGATAGCAGAATCCCTGGCCAAATAACTTCGGTACCAATCGATCGCAACTGACGCAGAGGCGACGGCCGGTGTCCTTGATCCGTATCTGGCTCTGACCGGTAACAGCGATGGCGTCTGCTGGGGATCCAAAAGCGTAGGATACCGCATTGTCTGTGAGAGAGGTGACCATTTTTTTTAGGGTTACAGTTTGCATGTTAATAAACTTACTAATTCGGTATGGATGGTATTTGGAAACATGTCGAACGGGATCACGGTCTGGAGGGTATATGTATCCGATAACAACCGCGCATCACGCGCAAACGTCTGTGGATTGCAGGAGACATAGATAAGGCGGGGGATTCTTGCGGCTCGAAGGCCTTCGATTGTTGCGGCAGATAACCCCGTTCGGGGAGGATCGAGGACTGCAAATTGAGGTGAATTTGAAAGTGGCCAAAGTGAATCAATATCCGTTGATTGGACCGAATAATTCTTGATCCCATTGGTTTTCGCGTTATATTCGGCATCCTCGGCGGACGAGGTATTCAGTTCGACCCCTATAACACTATGGCTGAGTTGGGCTAATGGAAGCCCGAAGAGTCCAATGCCGCTAAACAAATCGAGGCCATTTGCGTCGAGAGACGGTCCCGCAAGTCCGATAACGGTACTGACCAACTCGGGAAGTAGTTGTGTATTGCCTTGAAAAAATGAATGGGGACTAATGCGATAACGGAGGCCGCCCATGGTCTCTGTCAGAGTTCCATCTCCCCAGATTTCGAACTCGCCAGACGGTGATTCTGCGATGGCGATACAGTGCCCATCCGTTGTGGCGCGAATGGTAACTTGTGACCAGGTTCCCCCCAAATGGGTGATCCACTCCCGGATTACAGGGATGATCTGTCGAATGGCCGGTTGAACCACCCAACAATCCGACAATGGTTCGAGCATTGCGCTATGAAACCGATTCATTCCCAGTTGGACCGACTCGCCATCATGAATGACCGATAATTGAATTTTGTTGCGGTACTCCAGTTCCTTGGCGAATCGTATGGCCTCGATCGTGGGGTGCAGCGACTGCTGATTCAACGCCTCATGAACCCAATGTTCTTTGTTGGTTCGCTGAATTTCTGGAGAAATATGTTGCAATTGGCATCCCCCGCAGCGTCCGGCGCTCGGGCAGGGCGGTGTTCGACGGCCCTTGGACGAATAATAAAGATCCTTTAATTTTCCGATGCGATAAGTGGGGGCAGTTTTGATAATTTGAGCGGAAATTATATCGCCAGGAGCCGCATAAGGAACGTATACTGGACCGTTGGGGGTCTTAAGAATTCCTTTTCCTTTTGCACTGATCGTGTCAATGTTTCCTTTAACTATCTGTGATCGTTTTGTCATTTTATTCAGTATATCGTTTGAGGTAAAAAAATGCGTCAATTTGTTTTTTTGGTCATCATTGCAGTATCCGTTCTGTCATCCGCTTTGGCGGCAACCCCGACGGTGATTCAATCTGTATCGCCATCTCAGTCGGCCTGGGTCATTCCCTATACCAAATATCGCTTAAATAATGGTCTCACCGTTGTTATCCACGAAGATCATTCGGATCCGATGGTGCATGTCGAGGTGATGTATCACGTAGGATCTGCCCGGGAAGAAGTGGGTAAATCGGGGTTTGCCCATTTTTTTGAGCATATGATGTTCCAAGGCAGCAAACATGTCCCCTACAACGCGCATTTTCGAATCATTACTGAAGCGGGGGGAAAGATGAACGGGTCTGCGGCCCGGGATCGTACCAATTATTACCAGACTGTTCCAAAAAATCAGTTGGAAACCGTGTTGTGGCTAGAATCGGATCGCATGGGGTACTTCTTAGATGGGATTAGCCAAGAGAAATTTGAAATACAGCGGGCCACCGTCAAAAATGAGAAGGCCCAACGCTACGATAATCGTCCTTATGGTCTCGGCGGGGAATATCTGTACAAACTTCATTACCCTCAAGATCATCCGTATTCATGGGAAACCATTGGCAACGTCCCGGATCTGGATCGGGTAACGGCCGAGGACCTCAAGTCATTTTTTAAACAGTGGTACAGCCCAAACAATGCCGTATTAGTGATTGCGGGCGATGTGGACTCTGCTCAAACCATCGCCATGGTGGACCGCTATTTTGCGGCGATTCCTGCAGGTCCCCCTGTGCCGCAGTCGGGCGCATGGGTACCGACGTTGGCTCAAAATCGATACGTGTCCTACGAAGATCCCTTGGTCGAACTACCCCAAATAACGATGGTATTTCCCACTCCCCAGCGGCATCATCCCGATGAACCGCCCCTGGATTGTTTGGCCATGATCTTGGGGACAGGCCCCAATTCATTGTTGTACCAAGCACTCGTCAAGACCCAGTTGGCAGTCGACGTGGAAGCATATAACTACACCTCAGAATTGGCCGGTGAATTTGTAATCACTGTGACCCCTTATGCGGGAACCCCGTTGGCAAAGATTGAAGCGGCGGTGAACCAAGTGCTGGTGTCATTTAATGCCCAGGGGGCGTCGATCGACGATGTCGACCGATTTCGGACAAAATACGAAGTGGGGGTGATGCAACAGCTTCAAAGTGTGGAAGAAAAATCCGGCATTTTGGCATCGGATGAATTGCTCACTGGTAATCCTGGATTTCTTCAAGAAGAATCGGCGCGATATCGGGGGGTAACTCCGGAAATGGTAAGGGATGTGTACTCCCGCTATATTTCTCACCGACCGATGTCGGTATTGAGTATTTTGCCCAAGGGGCAAGGGGCCCTTCGGGCGGCACCGGATACCGCAAACTCGGCGATCATCCCGTCCTATTCGATCGTCGCTGACACGTTGGACCGACGCCATTCGCCGACTCCGGATAGCGCACCTACGCCATCGACCCTTCCGATTTGGGATATCACCACGGCGAATATGCGGGTCTCCGGGATTATAGACACCTCCAATGAAATGGTTAAAATTCAACTTCGATTCCCTGGCGGTGCGGCGTTGGCGAGTCAGTTGGGGTATCCCGCCGGATCGGCTCAATTTTTAGCGGCAATGATGATGCATGACACCCAAGGAATGAGTTTGGAAGCGCTCAACGCCGCGTTAGAAAAACTGGGATCGTCGATTTCGATAGGTGCGGGTCAGGACGATATGTCTGTGTCGATCCAGTCATTAAAGTCCCGTATGGCGGAAACGATGGTGCTGGTGAAACAACGCCTGTTTTTGCCGGCATTTTCAGCGGTTGATTTTGATCGGATCAAGGTACAAACCTTAGAAGGGATCAAAGCGGCTAAGGCGGATTCTGACCATATTGCGGATGTGGTTGTTACGACTGAAATTTACGGAAAGGCGCATCCATTGGTCGGCGCGATAGGGGGTAATACTGAGTCCATTTCTAAGATATCGAGTCCGGGGCTTCAATCGCTATACCAAGACCTGTTTTCGGCGGATGATCTGTCGGTTGCTGTGGTAGGGGCATTGACTCAAGACGAAGTGATTAATTATTTGAAGGAGATTCGATTTGGTCTGAAAGGGCATCGATTGAATACGACTATTGCGTTAAAATCCATCGGTTTGACGCATATCCTATTGGTGGATCTCCCCGGGGCGACTCAGTCAGAATTACGAATTGTAATGCCCGGTCCACCCTATGACGTCACCGGTAATTTTTATGTATCGCAGCTCTTTAATTTTCCGATCGGAGGGAACTTT
Source organism: uncultured bacterium (assembly GCA_903864835.1). Taxonomy (GTDB): domain Bacteria; phylum Margulisbacteria; class Marinamargulisbacteria; order SXXA01; family SXXA01; genus CAIPHK01. The sequence continues at coordinate 45,371 of CAIPHK010000029.1, forward strand.
AATAGCCGCCTTAATATGCAACTGCGGGAAGTTCGAGGGATATCGTATGGTGCGTATTCCTATTTCCAAGCCTCGGCATTTCCCGGCTACTTTGAAGCCAGTTCATCCGTAAAGGGGGCGGCGACCGGCATGGCGGTCAAAGACTGCATCGATATTCTGAGCAAGGTGGTTGAATTGGGAATTTCAGAATCTGACACCGCCTATATGAAAAACGCGGTACTTCAACGGGAAGCGCTACGCTACGAAACCTTTGATCAAAAATTGGATCTCGTCAGCCGGATCCAGAGATACCGTCTTCCCCATAACTTTTTAAGTGAACGAGCGTCGGTTGTTCGTCGTATCTCTACAAAGGAATTGAACCACGTGGGGCAGAATATGTTTCATCAACCGATGACGATTATTATTGTTGGGGACGCCAAAATGGTTCGTCCCCAACTGGCTGAGATCGGGCTCCCAGTTACGGAAGCCTCGGTAGGGGAGTTTATTTGGTAGGAGCGTTTTCGGTGGCCGTCGTTGAATTGGCTGTTACCGTATCTTCCTCTAGATTCTCGGAGGGAGCGGCGGAGCCACGACGTAGTACAGTTGCCGCTTTAATAAAAACAGTTTCTTTCGGGACATCTTGATAATAAGAAATAGAGCCGGTTTTGACGTCCCGAATTTTATCAACAACGTCCATTCCGGTTTTGACTTTTCCAAATACAGCATAGCCATAGCCCTCAGGAGTAGGGACTCTGAAATTTAAAAAAGGATTATCCGCGACGTTGATAAAAAATTGAGCGGTGGCGCTGTCAACGACGTTGGTTCGGGCCATTGCGAGGGTGCCACGAGTATTGGATAGCCCATTGGACGCTTCGTTTTTAATGGGCGGATGGGTTTGTTTCGGTTGCAAGTCGTGCGTCATCCCGCCACCTTGAATCATAAAATTAGGAATGACCCGATGGAATATCGTGTCAGGATAAAATCCCTCGTCCACATATTGAATAAAGTTTGCGACGGATAGAGGGGCTTTTTCATCGAATAGTTCGACGATAATGTCGCCTTTTGTAGTTTCAAATCGAACCACAGAATTCGTGGCCTCGACATCGTCTAAATTAATTGTGCTCATTAAAATAACTCCTGCTAATAGTGTGATTAGCCATCGATTCAGTTTCATTGGCTTGCTCCATTTTTGATGATCTCATAAAACGATCGGGGATCCAAACTCGCTCCGCCAACCAACGCCCCGTCGATGTCGGGTTGGGCCATCAGCTCCTTTACATTGTCCGGCTTGACCGATCCGCCATACTGAATACGAATTCCCTTACCGGCCTGTGGACCCAATAACCCCGAGAGGGTACTTCGAATAAAGTGATGGGCGTCTTGGGCTTGGTCGACCGTAGCGACCTTGCCTGTGCCAATCGCCCAGACGGGTTCATATGCGATAGTAAGCTGGGTCCATCGGGTTGATAGTTCCGATAAAATCGGTTTTAACGACCCCTGAAGTTGACTTAATAGCACCTGTTGAGTGAGGTTGGCCTCTCGATCGGCGAGCGTTTCTCCCACACAAAAAATGGCGTGAAGTCCGCACTCAATCACCCGATCTAATTTTTCTGAAAGTAGTGCGGGGGACTCATTAAATAACGCACGACGCTCCGAATGGCCGACGATCACATGGCTACATCCGGTTTCAGCTACCATCCCGATGGATATTTCGCCGGTGAATGCGCCCGATAAGTGGTTTGAGCTATTTTGGGCACCCACTCCGATGGTCTGTGGCAATGACGTTCGCACGGAATCTAACGCCGTAAAGGGGGGGCAAATAACAACATCAGCAATCGACGGGTCAATTCCTAGCGCCGAAAATTCTGCGCAGTATAGTTTTGCTTCACGCGCGGTTTTGTTCATTTTCCAATTCGCTGCAAATATAGGTCGTCGGGGCATGGGATCCTCCAGAAAAATTAGGTTGTAAGAATGAGTAGAAATGTCACCATACAAATGGCTTTAAGAAGCATGTTAATACTGGGGCTTAGCACGTCGCGATATACTGTTCCGGTATGGTCCGCTGATCGAAGGACATCGAATTTATCGATTTGGTTGCCTCCAAAATGACCGGTTTCAACGTACGCCCGTGCTTGCTGCAACGAATCTCCTAGGTTACTCCATAAAAATGTGCAGTTGAAGCTTGAAAAAAAGACCCCCAGCGCAAGGCCCAAAATGCCGTTAACGGTTCCAAAATAAGCGATAGCAATGGGCGGTAGCAACATTAAAATGCCGGGGACAATCAGTGTGTCCATTGCGCGCTGCCCGATTTGCTCGACCGCGCGAATGACATCGGGTTTGGCTTTTCCACTTCGTAGAAAGGGAATCTCATGATATTGCCGCTGAATTTCCAGGGTGGTGTCCAATGTTGCGGACTGAACACCCCTCATAATAAAGGACAGAAAAACATAAGGAATGGTCAGTCCCGCAAAAATGGGGATTAAGAATCGCATATCGGTAAATAAGCTCACTGACAGATGGAGTTGATAGGAAAAAATAAGCGCGGTTATCAATCCCAACGCCGATAATAATGCGGCTCCTGAGGCGAATCCGTTGCGGATCGCTACGGTGGTTCCGGCAAGTTGCTCGGTCTTGGTGACGTTTTGATGGACGATATGGGAGTCCGTAATGAGTCCGGATAGGCGGGAGACTGCGTTAGATATCGGAAGTGAAAAATTTCCCACTAAAATACTTTGCGTGACGCTTAACATTCCCATGGAGGCCATTGCCAATCCGAATGGCCCGGAAAAAAAGAATGCGGCAACTGCAATTCCCGATACAAATATAAAAATAAGGCCATTACTTAAAAAACTATTTTCCAGGGCTTTGAGGGTAATATGGAAAGACCCATTTTCCATGTGGCGGGCAATTTGACGCGAATATTTAAAGCGAAAGGACGTCAGGACTTCTGAGGAAAAACCGATCAATATCGCACCCAGAAGACCCGTAATGTAGCACCAAAATAACGGTGTCCCGGTGCCGTAAACCCGAGACAATATAAAATAAGTTGCGATGGCGGACAGTGACACCGTTATATAGATGCCTTCCAAAAAAACATTGGAGTACCGGTTGAATTTGATCCGGAAGTAGCACCAAAAAAAGGCGGTGACTGACGCGATAAACGCAGAGCTATAAATATAGATCGGAACCAGTACACCGGACCCATCGGCGGGACTTTGGCTGGAAAAGATAATGCACGCCGTTACCGCGAATAAAAATGAACTGACGAGATCTGCTTCGACCCCTAGAATGTTGCCCGCGATAATGCCTAAAATCTCGGAATAGGTCCCCGGATTTCGAGGATCAAACCGGGAGATTTTTCCGTCGTGGATGGCCGCAGTTTCATTCGAGATGCAACTGGCCGCTCGAAAAATCCCTCCGCCTACTCGGATAAAATATCCAGCAAGAAGTGCACCCAAGCCGTACCCGATAATTGACTTGTATCCTATAAATAGGATTGATAAATATAACGTGCTTCCTATAATTCCCATGTAAATGGCGCTCAATGCATTGGCCCCCAGAAATTGGGCTAAAATCGCGGCATTAGGGTAGGCATTGCTACGGCGAACCATCTGCTCCAAGAGGTTGGGAATTGCGAAAAATTGAATAAGAGATGCGAACAAAATTGAAACCCCGCCGATTGCAGCCGCGAGCAGTTGCCGAGCGGGAAACGGCTTGCCAAATCCGTAGGAAAAGATGAAAATGACGGCCATTAGATAAAGTAATATTTGGACCACGTTGCTGAGAATTCGGCGCGAATAAGTGGTTACTCCGTCCTTTAACATTTTTACAAAATCAGACTCAGCGTGAGACCCATGTTGAGTTAGAGAGAACAAGCACCATACCCCGAGTAGTGTCACACTGGCGGATAGAATCGCTGGAAGTACATGGAATATGTTCATTTTGTTTTAATGTATCGGGAGTATTTATTCGGTGTCAATTTAGCCTCCCGTCGCTTGGATTAAAAATTAGATGAAATTTTTTTATGGATCAACCGATAATAAGTTGTAAGTGCCTAAAAATGGGGGTGGGAGTGTTTAATATGGATCGATGGATCATTAAAAAGGGGTTGGGGCGTAGTATTTTAAGTGTTTTGGCAATGGTCATGACGGCCGTGTCGGTCCATGCTGCCCAAGCGGTTGATCGCTATTCGTTTATTTCCTATACAGTTCTTAGTCCCGCGACTGGGACCACGAATATTAATCCTGGTCTCGAGCCAGGGGCTCATTCTTATATCCTATTGGCATCGCGATGGGGGATTCTACTTGGTGATGGTTTGGGGATTAGCTCCATTCCAAGTCCGGCAACTGATGAATCTCAAGTCACTTTAATTGGGCCAGCGTTATTCTATCCTAATCCATTTAAACAATCGGTTGGCGCTCAGTTGGGATACCGACTGTCTCGCAATGCGGATGTGGAACTTCGCGTATTTGATATGAGGGCCAATCAAATTATTAAGACCCGGTTTAATGCGGGCTTCTCTGGGGGAATTGGCGGCTATAACCGGTTGACCATGAACCAAAATACGTTCAACGGATTTATCTTGTCCTCTGGAGTCTACTTCTTTGTTCTGTCGAGTGAAGGGCGTGTCATCGGCAAGGGCAAGTTTGTAGTGGTTCCATAGGGGGAATAATGAAAAAAATAATTGGCCTTCTATTGTTATTAGTGGGGATCGCGAATTCGGTGATCGCCACAGACTATGAACTGCTCACAGATCTTGGGTCGTCAGCCGAAACGATTTCGCTCGGAAACGTTGAGGGGCTGAATGGATCTGCATCGGGTATTTTCGAAAACCCTGCCGCATTAAGAAATATCGAACACACATCGATGGGATTGTTTATGACGACTTTAATGGATGAGGTTTATTATAAGAATATTTCGGTGGCAAGCCGGATGCCGGTTGGCGTCATTGGATTCGGATACTCCGAGGCGTCAGTCTTCAATATTCCTATATCCGCAGAAAACTCTGCTACCAATGAATTTTATGTCAAAGATACGTTTGATTATCGGGATAGCATGATGAAGCTGGGCTACTCGTTCGATCTAGATCCCGATCTATCGATTGGGGCATCCTATGTGTATTATCTTCGCACATTTGGGGACATTACCGCTTCGGGGGCAAACTTTGATGTTGGGATGTTGTATACTCAACCCACTTATTCATGGTCGGTTTTTGCGCGAAATGCGGCATCGGGTGGGGCTATTAATTATGCGTATTCAGATGGAACAGTGAGTGCAGAAAAGTTACCTTTAGAACTTGTCGGGAGTGGTAAATATCGGGTCATTGATGGTACGACGGTATATGGACAAATGAAAATACGCCGCGCGACGGGACTGATGTCGATTGGGGCGAAGTTTATTCCCCGCGAATATGCAAGTCTTGAGCTAAACGCGGGATACCGCCAATATTTGGTGTCTGACCAAGTTAAAGGTGGATTGGCCTTGGGAGTGACGGTGGATTTGTTGGGTCTCAGAGCGAGTTATTCGTATGAGAAAATTGAGGATCATCCTCAGTACGATAATAAGAGTTATTTTTCAGTCAGTATCAATTTGTAAGGTGGGTTCGGCGAGCAAGTGTAATAGGGGAATAAGAAGGGCAGTGGTTAAAGTGATAAAACGAATTGCGTTAATGTTAATGGTGGTGATCGGATTTCCGATATGGGTGGCCGCAACTGGTCCGAGTACAGTGAGAGTCGAAGCGAAAATTACTGACCCGGTAACCGGGCCCCCCAATGGCAATTATGCCGTTCGATTTCGCTTATATCCTGATGGAACTTCGACATCCAATGTGTTATGGGAAGAAAATCAAACCAGTGTACTTTTTGTGGAGGGCGTCTTTGCTGCAACATTGGGATCGAGTACCGCATTTAAGCAGTCCGATTTTAATTACCCCAATTTGATTCTGGGAATTCAGTTAGAGTCATCCTCTGAAGTCCAAATTCCGGTAAGTTCGGTCCCTTCTGCAATTAAATCCAGATGGGCCGATTATGTGGGGAATTTCGACTGGGCGAGTGTCAACGTGACCAATACGCCGAATGTCTCGGCATTTTCGGGTTCGATCGTTGCGACACAAATTCCTGATTCTATTGTGACGAGCCGAATGATTTCGACGGGCGCGATTTTGGATTCCCATATTACCGGGCCCATTAGTATTTCAAAAATATCCGGATCGATTACTTCCCTCAATATTGGGTCTAATTCGATTACAGGCACCAGCATTATTGATGGAGCGATTACTAATTCCAAGTTAAGTCTGGGAACCTACTCCAATATTATTGGTGTTGGGTCGTTGATCTCTACGTTAAACGCACAGTCCGGCGCCGTGATTGGGGGCAGTGTGGTATTCAGCAATTTGCAAGCGGCGCCAGCGAATCGATCCATGGTGACGATTCTTAGTAACCAGTTATATACCACCGATACTTCGGGATGGGACTTGGTGAGCACTGATGATGTTACAACGTTTAAACAACTCACGGATGTCAGCGTGACGTCGTACAATTCAGTATTGGGACAGGTGGTGGCGGTCAATTCTGCGGGAAGTGGATTAACCTTTGTTGATACGTCTACGTGGGACAAAGTGGCCAACGATGACATTACGACCTTTGCAAAACTGACGGATGTGAGTGTGACCTCCTATAATAATGTGCCTGGATATTACCTTCAGGTCAATTCTGGGGGGACGGGTATTACGTTCATTAATCCAACCACGACGGGGATTGGGAACGCATCGCTGCTGTCTGGCCTCTCGTCATCCCAATTTTTGCGGACTGATACCAGCTCCACAATTTCGTCGGGTCAATTGGCGTTGTCATCGGGTACAACCTTAAATATCTATACAGGGGCAGCGCTTAACGTCGCGGGACGACTTGTTATTGGGGGGACCTCGGTTGGCGCACTCGCGACGTTAGATCAAGTAGCGGCGGGTCAAATTCAAAACCTGGTTATATCGGATTATCATATTTCTCCGACGGCGGCCGTTTCATGGAGCAAAATTTCAAAATCGGGAGCGAGTTTAGCGGACCTTCAAACCCGAAGTGCATCAGATATTAATAGTGGGCAATTGGGCGCTGCGTATTATGACGCCTATCAAAATTTGACTTTATTTGATCGTGTGGCGACGGATAATAACGGCGCAAGAACGGCGTTGATTCGAAAGAGTTATGCGGACTCGGCGTATTTGAGAGCTGATATATCATCAACCGCAAATAGTGGGACGACATTGGCGATGGGGACTGGAACTACGCTAAACGTGATGGGTAATTTTCTATCAAGCGGAAGTGTTGTATTTAATGGACCGACCACGTCGGCACCGTTTTCTGTAGCCTCGAGTCAAAATGTAAGTAATTTGAATGCCTCCTATTTAGGTGGCGTTGGAAGTGACAGTTTTTTACGATCAGATACCTCCACAACGTATGGGGGTAGTGGACAGACCCTTTCGATTGGTGGGACGAGTGGATTGATACTGTCATCCGGCTCAACTTTGACTATTTCGAGTGGGGCGACCTTGAATATAGACGGATCCTTAGTTGTTCAAGGGTCATTCGGTGGCGTTTCAGCGACCAGTGCCAACTTTACAGGAACGGCAACCGCCAATCAGTTTGCCGGCGTTTCCGGTGTATTTACCGGAACGGTGACCGCAAGTGCATTTGAAGGAAATGGATCTGCACTAACGGCGTTAAATGCGGGTAGTTTGAGCAGTGGAACATTAGATTCGGCTCGGTTGAGTGGAGCGTACACCGGGATCACCGGATTGGTAACGTTAACGACGGGATTGTCCGGAACAACCGGAACGTTTAGTGGAACAGTGACTGC
>CAIPHK010000030.1 GCA_903864835.1 uncultured bacterium
GGAATCAGATTTGGCTCACTTGCGTAACGTCCGTTCAGGTCAGTGTCCAGACTAAACCCTTCGGGCGGCTTTCAGCCGGTCTGGACACTGACCCTCTCTTCCGTTTTTAACCAAATATGGTTTTTTGCGTAAAACCCAATTTTACAGAAAAATTGAAGCACAACTTCTGGGGTCATAATATCTCTGGTTAAAGTAATATAACCCCGTTGCAGGGCGATCTGTATTTGTTTCACTCCACTTCGCTAACTCTCGTTGAGATGAAACCCACTCGAACCGGCAAAGCCGGATTCTCGCTTCGCTCAAGGCTGTCTTCTTTCCAGTGTAGTTCACCTCGTTGAGGTTCCCGTACTCCACTTGATTCAGGTTGCCCCATTCGTCCATGGCGATCTTCGATACCGTCGCGCCTTGGTCGTTGGTGATCATTACCGGCGTGCCTTGGGCGTTGTTGATGAAGTAGTAGAGTTTTGCGGTGCCGGTGGCGTCTTTTCGGACCATCGCTACTTTTTGGTTGCCACTGTAGATATAGCGGACCGTGTAATCGCCGCGCTGGGTATCACCTTCCGCGATGATTTGCCCGCCACTCCAATAATAATATTTCTCGCTTTGGTATGGACTTGTGTAGGTTTTGGAATATTTCTCCGATTGATTCACCATTGGGTTTTTTCGCTCAGTCAGTCGGTCCGATTCCGTGTCGACGACCATGTTGTTTTGGGTCAGGTCTTTCAGCTTCGGGGTTTCGTATTTGAGAGCGTTCCCGTTTGCGTCGTACACGTAGTCGTAGCTTTTGTTGGTGTGCGACATTCCAGAACACTATTAAAGACCTGGAACCTTCGAAATAAAACCAACTCGAAATGTATTATCCGATAAAACGGGAGCCATCACCGTCTTATTCTGAGAAACCGCACTTTGTTGATCAACCCATTTATTGTAGCCATCTGCAACCCCATAAAGGGAATGTTTTAAAAAAATTTCTGAAACAAATGCTCCTCCTATCGTCCATCCAAAAACGGCCCAATCAATCTTCGGAAAATTCATTAATAAGTTGACACTACTACCTAATATTGAAAATCCCAGTAAATAGTATTCCGAGGTCGCCCAAAATTCGGCAGGATCCACTAATCGATCTAACTCAAACCTCTGATCTCCAACCTGTTTTTTTAGTGCGTCACGCATAGCCCCCGGACCATTTACAGGCCCAAATGGTTGCCACCCTTCTTCAACAGAAAATCGGTAGTCCATGTTACTCAAGAAAATACCGCTAGTCCTGATTTCAAGCTTGCTGAAGCAATAGACGCTGGTTTTCAAAACGACAAGGAACATCAATACAAACAACGATTTTCTCATCAAATCACCGATAGTAATTTCTGATCTCAGGATAAAGAGCAATCCCAGTACCAATTAATGCAGGCGCGAATAAAACAAACGACCAGACATCTTTTTGCAAGGTCTTTTCCTGTAAACCCATCCTCCAAAAAACATCCAAATTGTCATGCAACTGCGCGAACGAATTTCCGCCGGGAATGAAGTTCACAATATTCGATATTGGCCCCCCTTCCCGACCCGGGAGAAGATCATTAATAAAGCTCGTCTCATTCGTCACCGGATTTCCAACCGCGTTATACCATTCTTTTGCATTTTCCCCCGGCAGGCGATCCTTACCAACCACACCTTCCCCAGACTCCATTCGAGGACGATACCCAACCACACTTTGATACCACTGCTTCCCAAGGCTCGCCACCGCCCCATTTCCAAATCCTCGCGTAAAATTATCCCAAGCATTCCCTCTTCCAAGGCCTGCCCCCACCGCCGCGTTTGTAATTCCCGCGTTCAATCCATCCGTAAGCATATGATCCAAAATACCTGCACCACCCGCTTTAAAC
>CAIPHK010000031.1 GCA_903864835.1 uncultured bacterium
CCACCGTTTTTTGCCCTCGTAACGCCTCCAGCGCCACTCGCGCCTTCACTTCTGTACTATATGTTTTCTGCTTCTTGCCCATTTTCCTGTCCTCCGTAGTCTATCTATTCTACTGGTCCACTTTTTGGGGGCAAGCTCAGACGCCGGGTTTAACGACGCCCAATCTGGTAAACCATTTGAAGATTATCATCAGCGTAACGAGTATTTGAAAATGGTGGATGAATTAGATGTGACGACCGGCTCAATTGACGATAAATTGACCTATATAGGCCTCATTAAGGACGACCCAAAGTTTTTCGTTAGGGTCCTTGATCTCGTGGTCGGTCAGACATTGAGTGATGCGCAACAGACGGTTCTTGAGTCAATGATTCGGGAAAAAATTCAGCTGAGGAATCCACGCCAGCTGGCACTGTGGATACAAGAATTTTTGGCGGTCCCATGTGACTCACCAAACGATCCCAATCGACTTGGGCTTCAAAAATTACTCACTGACGAATGGGAATTGGCGGTTGTAAAATCGTTTGATCACCATAAGTCTCTTCTTGATGTGACAGAGTTGCCCAAATTGCTTCAGTCCACCAATGTCGAGATTCAACGGGTGACTTGGAATCGCCTGGCAAACGAGGTGAGTAATCATCCGCATGAGGCGCATCGCCTAGTATGGTCCCGAGACAGCATGATCGATGGTTTGACCGAGGCGCTGAGGTCCGACCACTTGGATATTCGTGACAATGCACGCAGCGTCAGTGTGGAGTGTGCCCCGGTTTTATTTCGGCACAATCAATTTCATGAAAATCGAGGGCTATTTTGTGAGATGCTCCAACTGATTCCGTTGTGTAATCCCCAATCAGGAAACCCCCTTGGGGGTGCGGCTGGCAAATGGCGTCAGGCAATGGCGGATTTCTGGACAGAGGTAAAAGATGTTCCCAGTGACCAATGCCCTCCAAGAGGTCGGATCGATATGATTCGGTCAGTGGATCAAAAATGGGACGCAATATTTCCGTCAACGTACAAGCGTGCCATTCATCGCATGATTCATGACGGGTTTTCTCAAATGGATTTTGCAGAAAAAGACGGGTTGATGGTGGGACTCTTTGTTTATTGCGGCCATTTATATTCTAAGGGTAAATTAGTTAAGGCAGAGATCGTATTGTCTGGGTTGACGGACTCAATGAAATCCCTGATGAAGAGTGGAGATAACGAATGAAATTGATGTCTTGGAACGTAAACGGAATTAGGGCCTGTTATAACAAGGGCGCTCTGTTTGATTTTTTAAACTCTGAAATGCCCGATATCTTGGGTCTCCAAGAAACCAAAATATCCGAAGATCAATTGACCGATGAACTGATGAATCCGTTGGGATATCACACCATTTGGCATTCGGGGAAAAAGAAAGGCTACAGCGGGGTAGCCATTTTTACTCGGAAGAAACCGATCTCGGTATCGGAAGGATTCGGAAATTCGCGCTATGACGACGAAGGTCGGGTAATCTCCGCCGACTTCGGTGATTTTATTTTTTTCTCGGTCTATTTTCCGAACGGCCAAAAGGACGAACATCGACTTGCGTATAAACTCGATTTTTATCGGGACTTTTTTGCCCATTGCAACGATCTCCGAGACGAAGGTCGAACGGTCATTATTGCGGGGGACTACAACACTGCCCACAAGGAAATCGACCTGGCGCGGCCAAAAGACAACCAAGATTATTCTGGCTTTTTACCTATTGAGCGCGAGTGGCTGGATCGTGTGATTGATATGGGGTACGTGGATACGTTTCGCCACTTTGAACCGGGCCCCAATCACTACAGTTGGTGGACGTTCCGGGCGGGCGCTCGCGAACGCAATGTTGGTTGGCGTATTGATTACCTATTTTGCAACACCGATTTTTTACCCCGCGTTAAAGATGCGTATATTTTGCCGAAGGTGTTGGGTTCGGATCATTGCCCTGTGGGAATTACCATCAATTAAGTAATGCCAAATTTTCAGTCGGAAACGGTCGAAGAGAAACGGAATCGGGCCGCCACAATCTATGGGCTGTTGAGTAAAGAATATCCCCATGTAACGACGTTTTTAGATCACGGCTCTCCATTTCAGCTGTTGATCGCCGTGATTTTGTCGGCGCAATGTACCGATGCCCGAGTAAATCTGGTGACGCCCGCCTTATTCGGGGCGTTTCCAACTGCTGAAAGGCTAGCCGAGGCGGACCATGACCAGGTGAAAGGGTTGATCGCCTCCGTCAATTATTGCAATGCCAAGACGGAGCATATTATTCGGACGGCGCAAATTTTGGTGACGTCGTTTAATGGCCAAGTCCCGGTCGAGATGGAGTCGCTACTCACCTTGCCTGGCGTGGGCCGAAAGACCGCTAATGTGGTGAGGGGCCAAGCATTTGGGTTGCCGGGGATCACGGTGGATACCCACGTGAACCGGCTGGTTAATCGCCTTGGTTTTGTAAACGATCGAGATCCCGAACGAATTGAACACCAATTAGGTGCCATTTGGCAGGACTCAATTTGGAGCGATTTTTCAACCCAATTGATCGTTCACGGGCGCAAAATTTGCGATGCACGACGCCCAAAATGTGATGAATGTCTACTCAACGAATTATGCCCAAGTGCGGCCTGAGCGGGTTGCGGAAATTTTGAGGCTATTGTACCATTTACCCCCTTTGGTGGGATGCTATTTTGCTGCTGTCCCGTTATATGTAAAGGGAGGCGCTGGCTTTGCCAGTCCGACCGTGTTTGGTCCGGCGTGAGTGAAGCGAGAGAGGCCAAACAAAATCTAATAGTAGGAGCCCCGGAACTTATGGAAACTCAAGTAATTGCTGCAAAGCAACGTAAGAATGTTGGTAAAAATGACGCGAAGGCACTTCGCCGTTCAGGATCTGTTCCTGCGATCATTTATGGTAGTGCAGGCGAGGCGGTTCCTGTGATCGTAAATACCCGCGATTTGATCATGATATATCGCGGTCCGCTAGGGCGAAACACTCCGATTACAATCGAATTGGAGACTGAGGGTGGCAGTGTTAAGGAAACCGTAGTTTCCTACCGTGTTGACCGAAACCCATTGTCATTGGCCATTGAACACGTTGATTTTCTTCGTGTAACCAATGAAAGCCGCGTCCGTTTGACGGTTCCTTTGAAACTAACTGGAACTGCACCTGGCGTAAAAGTCGGTGGGATGTTGATGCAACATATTTCTGAATTGAAGATTGAAGTGTCTCCGCAGCAAATTCCTCAATTTGTTGAAGTGAGTCTTTTAAATTTGGGTGTTAATCAATCGATCAAGGTTCGGGATATGGAAACGGAACAGTTCCGTATTATATCGCAACCGAATCAAATGATCGTTGCGGTAACCGCTAAGGGTAAGAGCGAGGACGAAACCACTCCTGGCGCACCAGCCGGCAAGAAATAGTCCATTGGATCGGCAGTCGCTTCTTAAGGCGATTAAGTCGGTTGCCTACCTTGAGGGTGACTTTGTTACCCGGGCAGGCAACCGCACATCCTATTACATTGATAAGTATCTGTTTGAAACGCAACCGGATATTTTGTCGGCATTAGCGGATTGCCTGATGCCCCTTCTACCTCCTTTGACCGATTTTGATCGGTTGGCGGCACCCGAGCTGGGCGCAGTTTCGATTGCGGCAGTTTTATCCGTGCGGTGTAATAAACCGTTTGTGATTGTCAAAAAACAGTCCAAAGAGTACGGCACACAACGGATGATCGAGGGGCAATTTTCCCCCGGTGACCGGATGGTCATCATCGAAGATATTTTAACAACCGGGGGCGCGGCATTGCGTGCCTTGGACGTGTTGCGAACTGAGCGTGTGGCCGTGAGCCATATTATTGGTGTGATCAACCGTGAAGAAGGGGCCTTTGAAAATATTGTGGCGGCGGGAGTCATTCCGTCAGCGCTATTTTCAACCACTGATCTCAAGACGTGCTGAACCCGGTTATTCGGCAACTGGCGGATAATGCCGCTCGGTTTCGAACCCATGTGTGTGTCGGTCTTGATCCTGACATCAAAAAATTGCCCGACGGATTTCTTCCCACAGTGGACGGAGTTGGGGCATTTCTTCGTGAGGTGATTAAGGCGTCGGCGGGACTGTGTATCGCCTACAAACCAAATATCTCGTTTTTTGAGGCCTTAGGGATTCCGGGGCTAGCGTTGTTGGCGGATCTGCGCGCGGATTGTCCGGCCGGCGTGCCCTGGATCATTGACGCCAAGCGGGGCGATATCGGGAATACCTCTGCGATGCAGGCTCGGTTCTTGTTCGATCAATTAGGAGCGGATGCGGTGACCCTGCATCCTTATATGGGCGAGGATAGTGTGGCGCCTTTTTTTGACTATAGAGATAAATTGAGTTTTGTACTTGCACTTACGTCAAATCCCGGTGCCGCGACCTTCGAGAAGCTCAAGATGGCCTCTGGGGCGACGGTGTGGGAGACGGTAGTCAGCCAGTGTGTAAAGTGGCATGAACAATGGGGAAACCTGGGGTTGGTGGTCGGTGGGACCCAAGGGGAACTTCGTGATGTCCGAGCAGTAGCGGGACGGTTGCCATTCTTGATACCTGGTGTGGGCGCTCAGGGTGCGGCGTATTCTGATGTTCAATCCGTGGCGGCGGTTGATGGGCATGTGGCCGTTATCAATATGTCGCGGTCCGTTTTGTATTGCGACTCAAGTCACCACTTTGCCCAATCCATTCGAGATGAACTGGGCAAGTTTAGAGCGATTTAGCCCGGTCTAGGCGGCGCTTTTTCGGAAGGATTCCAACCGTCCACGACGGGTCGGATGACGAAGTTTTCGGAGTGCTTTTTCTTCGATCTGACGGATTCTTTCTCGGGTAACATTGTAGACCCGTCCCACTTCTTCCAGTGTTCGCGGACGTCCATCATCAAACCCAAATCGTAGCTTCAAAATCATCTGTTCACGTTCTGTGAGAATGTCCATTGCACGAAGAAGTTCTTCACGAAGGATAATTCGCATCGTGATGCTTTCCGGCGCTTCCAGATTTTTGTCTTCGATAAAGTCGCCCAATTGAGACGAGTCTTCGTCACCGATTGGCATTTCCAACGACAACGGAATTTGGGAGTACTTACGAATTGCAATGATGTTATCAAGTGGAATATCGGTACGTTCCGCGACTTCTTCGTCCGACGGCTTTCGTCCCAACTCTTGCATCAACATTCGGGATACTTTTTTTACTTTGTAGATGGTCTCAACCATGTGCACCGGTACGCGAATCGTGCGTGATTGATCGGCAATTGCCCGTGTAATACCCTGTTTGATCCACCATGTGGCGTAAGTGGAAAACTTAAACCCTTTGGTGTAGTCAAATTTTTCAGCGGCACGAATCAACCCTGTATTACCTTCTTGAATCAAGTCCAAAAACAATAATCCTTGGCCAGTATATTTTTTTGCAATCGAGACAACCAACCGAAGGTTGGCATTGATTAACCGTTGTTTAGCATCTTCGTCACCGGCGGCTACGGCTTTTGCCAGCTCGATTTCTTCTTCTTGAGTCAATAAATTGATGGTTCCAATTTCGCGAAGATACATTTTAACCGAGTCATCCAAATCCAGTGATTTGTCAATTTCAGCGGTTACAGTAGGTTCTTTAGTCGGTTCTTCCTCAGTAGTGGAGGCGTCGGCGACTTCAGACCCGGTATCCAGGATTTCTTCGATTTCATCAATTACCGATTCAGGGCGATCAAATGTAGATAGGATGTCATCCGGGGATAAAAATCCGGATTCTTCTCCGATTTCTTTCAGTTGATTCAGCTTGGTTCTAGCATCCGCTTCACCGAACTCCATAGGGGCGTCTCCTGGTTTTTTTGTAGATTTTTTGGGGCAAAGTGTAATTATAGTGCTCACAATTTGCAGAGACAAGGTCTTGTTGCGAATATGACTTGCGACGGAGTCTGTTGTTGCTGCATAATTGATATATATGCTCTTAAAAATGGTACTCCCCACAGTTATCGGTTTTTTTTTGATTTTTGTTTCAACTATTTTTGGCCGGTCATTGGTGACAACGCCAATAAGCTGGGATTTATCCAATGCGCCTCATTGGAATGACTATCTGGACGGTGCAACGATTACGACCGATTCGGTTCATGTAGGAAGTCGCTATATTGTGCATCCTCCGAGCGATGTACGCGCTTCTGTGGAGTGTAGTGTGGTGTCCACCGGGAATGGGCTATATATGTATACATACAAAGTGACCAACATCGGGTCACGACCCGTTGCTGCGGTTGCATTGGATGCGTTGGGTGAGATTGCCAACCTGAGTCGTCTGAGTGGGCAACTGATTCATGGAAAGTATGTATGGAATTATGCGAAATCTGAGGGTGTTAAACGGCAGTTTTATTCTATTGTTTGGAATGGAAAACAGGGTGGCTATACCGCAACAGAATACGGATTATCCCCGGCTCAAATGGGGGAATTTGTACTCGAAAGTCCGAGTCCCCCTGGCAGTGTACAATTGTCGGTTCGAGGGATCGGGTGGGTGATTGATGGTGTCGATAATCAAATTGTGACACCTCCGGTTGATTTTTGGGTCACCGGGCCGGTGTTCGGGCCCGTTCAGGCGTTGGCCGGAATGAACCGTGAGGAACTTCTGGCGTATATCGCCTCTCAATCGGTTGTGGCAGTTGACCGAGGCTGGGTGACCGGGAACGCGAGAGTGGCGCTGTCCGCAATGATGTCCCAAATTGAGGAAGCGTCGGGGACCACTCGGAATGGGGTTGTCGTGATCGCTGCATTGAATGAATTGTCTTTAGGGCTGAATGAATTGGGATCAGGGTCCTTTTCCAAAGACCTGGCAAATACTGATTTTGTTCGATATCTCTCCGTGAGCCTTCGATATTATTATGACCGATTTTGTAATGTGGGGGGTTCAAAAAAATGGTAACAACGGTGTTGGATGGAAAAGTGGTGAGTGAAGCGATGCTTCAATCCCTGGCCCAGCATATTCGGACGATTCATCTTCAAACTGAACGTGATCCCGGATTGGCGGTGGTACTTGTGGGAGATAATCCTGCCTCGCGAGTCTATGTTGAAGCAAAAAAGAAAGCGTGCGCCAAAGTAGGCATTAATTCTTTCGATTATCGATTGGCGCCGGAAGAAGGTGAAGGGGCGCTGATCGACCTCATATCCCATCTAAACGCGGATCCGGATATCCACGGGATATTGGTTCAATTGCCCCTTCCCAATGGGTTTGATCAACAAAAAATTATTGAGTTGATTAACCCTTCAAAAGACGTCGATGGATTTCATCCAATGAACGTAGGTCGGGTATGGCAAGGGCTGCCTGGGTTTAAGTCATGTACCCCGTATGGCGTATTTGAATTGCTTCGTTATTATGATGTTCCCGTTGAAGGTAAACATGTTGTGATTATCGGACGGTCTAATATTGTCGGGAAGCCGTTGGCCTCCATTTTGGTCCAGCGGGCGGCCGGCGCAAACGCAACAGTGACTATTTGCCATTCCAAATCAGAGAATCTACTCAAATTGACTCAAAGTGCTGATATTTTGGTGGCGGCAATCGGGGTCCCGGGGTTTGTGACGGCCGATATGGTGAGGCCTGGGGCGGTTGTCGTTGATGTAGGAATCAATCGGGTGGAAGATTCGGCTGCAAAAAGTGGCTATCGGGTGGTGGGAGATGTTGATTTTAAATCGGTGTCCGCGGTTTGCGGGCCGATAACGCCGGTGCCAGGTGGGGTAGGGCCGATGACGATTGCCATGTTAATGAAAAATACGGTGGAGTCGTTCGAGCGGCATATTGCGGAGGTTAACAAATGATTGAACGGTTTTTTAATGAGTCCATTTCTGTAAAGCAACGTATTTTAAATGATTCGGACTTGATGGCCATTATTTATCGGGCTGCAGATACCTGTAAAGCGGCGTTACTGGATGGTAAGAAGATTATTTTAGCGGGAAATGGGGGGAGCTTTGCGGATGCCCAACATATATCCGCAGAATTCACAGGACGATTTCTTCTCGAACGGCCGTCTTTGCCGGCCATTGCGCTAGGGTGCAATAGCTCTGCCATGTCCGCCATTGGAAATGATTATGGATTTGATCAAACCTTTTCGAGGGAGCTGTCGTCGTTGGGTGTTGCAGGGGATGTATTTTTACCAATATCGACGAGTGGGAATAGCGCGAATATTTTGGCCGCTGTAGAGATTGCGATTCAAAAGGGGATTCATATATTTGGATTGACGGGGTATACCGGCGGTAAATTGGCGGGAATGTGTCCGTGTATTCAAGTCCCGTCGGGATCGACTCCTCGGGTTCAAGAGGCGCATATTTTAATTGGACATAGCATCTGTGGATATATCGACGATGCGCTTTATCGGGGACGTTAGCATGGAGAACGATCGGCCCTGGAAGGGGATTGTTTTGGCCGGCGGGACGGGTTCCCGACTTCATCCGGTTACACGGGCCACATCCAAACAATTGCTTCCGGTGTACGACAAACCGATGATCTACTATCCCTTGTCCGTGTTGATGCTGGCGGGGATTAGAGATGTGATTGTGATTGCAACGCCTGACGATGTGGATCGATTTTCGTTGCTTTTGGGTGACGGAAGCCAATGGGGGATTACGATCGAGTATGCCGTGCAACCTAAGCCTGAAGGGATTGCCCAGGCTTTTTTAGTCGCCGAACCATTGATTCGTGGCTATCGAACGGCATTGGTATTGGGAGATAACGTGTTTTATGGCGGCGGCTTTACAAATATTCTCCAGTCAGTCGTTAAGCGTAGATCTGGCGCCACAATTTTTGCGTATTATGTTAAGGATCCAGAACGATTTGGGGTCGTTGAATTTGATGAGAATCAGCGGGTGATTCATATCGAGGAAAAGCCTAAAAAGCCCCGATCCTCGTATGCGGTGACCGGTTTGTATTTTTATGATGAGACTGTGGTAGACCGGGTTAAAAAATTAACGCCGTCGGCCCGGGGTGAACTGGAAATTACTGATTTGAATGGATCCTACCTTCGGGACGGGGTTTTGAACGTCGAACTATTAAGTCGCGGGTTTGCCTGGTTGGATACGGGGACTCATCAATCATTGTTGGACGCGGCACAATTTGTGGCATCGGTGGATAATCGGCAGAATTTAAAAATCGCATGTCTCGAAGAGATCGCGTATCAATCCGGATGGATTTCTAGGGAATCGCTGCTGTCCATGGCAAGTGCGTTGGCCAAGACGGATTACGGGGATTATCTCCTTCGTGTGGCAGCGGAATGAACTCAATTTTAGTAACCGGTGGCGCTGGGTTCATTGGGTCAAACTATGTTCTTGATTGGGTCGCCAAGGCGAGTGATGATCGCCGATTGGTGGTACTCGATTCTCTGACGTACGCCGGGGATTTGGATCATTTGTCTGCCATCTCCGGAAAATTTACTTTTGTTCAAGGGGATATTGCGGATTCTGCCTTGGTGAATCGTGTATTTGAGGAGTATTCCGTCGATCAGGTGGTTCATTTTGCAGCAGAGAGTCATGTGGATAATTCCATCACCGATCCGGGTCTTTTTGTCCGGACGAATGTTTTAGGGACATTCTCACTCATTGAAGCGGCCCGAAATACCTGGATGGAGGCCCCCTTTCAAGTCAGACCTGGCTTTGAAAAGGCGCGGTTTTTACATGTATCCACTGACGAGGTTTTTGGAACATTAAGCGAGTCCGGTACGTTTTCAGAAACATCGCCGTACGCACCAAATTCCCCGTACAGCGCGACAAAAGCGGGAAGCGATTTTTTGGTTCGGAGTTATTTCCATACCTATGGATTAAATGTCGTGACCACGAATTGTTCTAATAATTACGGACCCCGCCAACACGATGAAAAGTTGATTCCAACGATTATTCGGTCGGCCCTGGCGAATCGGCCGATCCCGATTTATGGGACCGGTGAGAACATCCGGGATTGGTTGTTTGTGGGGGATCATTGTGGGGCGATTCAACGGGTGATGGACGCTGGGATCGCTGGGGAAACCTATTTGATTGGGTCTCGAAATGAATGGACGAATAACCGAATCGTCGCTGCTATTTGTAAGATCCTCGATGAAAAAATGCCGCGAAGCGATGGTCGACCCTATTCGGATCAGATTACCTACGTGGCGGACCGACCTGGGCATGATTTGCGGTATGCCATTGATCCGTCGAAGATTGAGTCTGAGTTGGGATGGACTGCGCCGACCTCGTTTTCGGACGGGCTTGAATTGACCGTGGATTGGTATATAAGGAGATTTAAATAATGTTACTGGGTGTCAATATCGATCATGTCGCAACCTTGCGTCAGCAGCGAAAAGAAGGCGATCCCGATTTAATCGCAGCGACACATGAGGTCCTTGCGGGTGGTGCGGATGGGATTACCGTCCATCTTCGTGAAGATCGACGACATATTCAGGATGACGATGTCATTCAATTGCGGCACATTGTGCCTCGGCTGAATCTTGAGATGGCGGCCACGGATGAAATGGTTCAGTTTGCGCTTGGGATACGTCCCGATTTTGTATGCCTGGTTCCCGAGAAACGCGAGGAATTAACGACGGAGGGCGGGCTCGATGTGATCCGGAATGAAGGCCGAATCGAATCCTGTGTGGATCGGTTACAGTCGGCGGGGATTTTGGTGTCATTGTTTATTGATCCCGAAATTCCTCAGGTTCAGGCGGCCCAACGGGTAGGAGCGGCTTACGTCGAACTTCACACGGGTGTATATGCAGTTGAAGTGGAGTCTAGAGTTCCCTTACGTGCACTTCAGGCAGCGGCGAGTTACGCCAAATTGCTGGGGGTACGGGTGAATGCCGGTCATGGGCTGAAATATCACAACGTTTCGGCGATTGCCCGGATTTCAGAAATTGAAGAATTAAATATTGGACATAGCATTGTGGCACGGGCGTTAACGGTTGGTTTACGGCAAGCGGTGGTGGAAATGAAGTTATTGGTCTTGTAGCTGTAGAGTGTTCATAAACGCCTGAGTCTCAGTGCCAGTGGGGCGGTCTTTGGGATCGAAGGACACCATGTCTAAGATGAACTTGGTGAGCTTAAGAGGAACCTCTAACTTGTCCATTTCAGTCTTTGCCGAGATTGAATATGTATTTCGACGTAAATTATCTTGGTGGACACCCGGATCGTCATAATCGGTATGGTATTCTTTGCCAGTAACCATTTGGTACATCATTGCGCCCACGGTATAAACGTCTGAACGATCGCAGTATTTTCCGTCCCAGCCTTCAGGTGGCATATGTTTTGGATCTACAGGGGTGGTTGCTATTGAAAAGTGAATTTTTTCCCCTCGTTCGGAATGGGGGATCGGGATTGCACTATCAAAATCAACCAGGGTCAGCTGCTTTGTATCTTTAGCCCGGATGATGTTGTCGAATGTGATATTACGATGGCAGACACCCCCTTCACTGAGCGCGGCGAGCATTTCTCCCAGACATTTGAGATCGGCTACCTTACACTGAGGGGTGGTGGGGGCTTCCATTGGGGTTGATCGAATATGCTCGAAGGCGATAAATTGAACTATTTTAGTACTGTCCAATGACTCGTAATAACCGAAGGCTTTGCTTTTGATCACGTAGGGACTGTCGATTTGCCTGAGCATTTGATGCGTATGGGTCACCGCTTTGATGCCGGCTGCAGTGGCTAATTTTTTTTCTTCAAACGTGGCGCCGGTGACGTTGACTTGTTTAATAACAACTGTTGCGGAGGCCTCCGATGGGTATTCTATTCTCTTGTCGTAAGGCCCCATTATCCCTTGGCGGACGGAAGATCCTCTTCGAATAGGTTGGGCTACGACCATCGACGTTCCTTTGCCATCGAGGAGGATGACTTCATCACTGATTTTGGTTCCTCTCGTTATTCCAGGGGGGTTAAAATTCGTTGGAACTAGATCCAGTACCGTGGGCTTCGTTATATCTTGGAATTGGGTAAGCGCTTCCTCGAATGTGGGGCGTTGCTCCACCCCAACTGCAATCCGATTCTCTCCAGCAGATTCGGGCCCAACCGCCAGCATCGCTTCAATCAATTGCTTGAGTTGGGGCGTCATTCCCTCAACACGGTCCAATAGGGCGAATTCGGGGGTTTTGTCGCCGTATAGAGATCAGAGGATCCCCCATAAGGAGGTTCCTCCTCGTGAAAATGGTATACCGGTCAGTAGTTCGTAAATGACAGTCCCCATTGAAAAAACGTCCGATTTTTCGGTTTGGTCCAACCCCCCTGCGGCTTCCGGAGACATATTGTAGGGAGTCGCCTCACGGCTTCCAGAAACGACCCCGTTCTCATCCATTTCCCTCATTGGCATTAGATCTGCAATTTTAATTTTGTTTTTAGAATCAATTAAAATGTTGGCCGGTTTGATGTCTCCGTGGATGACCCTTGATTCGGCCATATCTCTGCCGGCTTCCAATAATTGGGTGATTGTGGAGATCGTAGCGGCATCGATTTTATTTAAACGAACTGTGGGTGCCCAGGAGATATTACTGGGGGCGGCCTGAGAACTGCCTTGTTTTTTTATTTGCTGAGATAAGGGCTGTCCCGCAAATTCCAATACAGTCGCAATCTTGCTTTTGCTGGGACTATCGACGCTCGTAAATTCCCCAAAACCGAGACATTGAACAAACCGGGGGTTTCCCTTAAACCGTTCATAGTTCCTAAATTCGATTGCGGCGCTCTCAAGTGGGGGGGTGTCATTGGACTTCTTAAAAAATTTAACGGCGACATGGCCGACTCGGCCGTCGAAGTCTTCAATGACTCCGTCAACCACCTTGGCGCTGGTTCCTTTGCCGATCTGGGATGCAAGATGGATTGTGGACCGGACGAAGAGTAATTGATCTCCAGACAAGCGACTTCCAATTGTGTAGGGACTGGTGATTGGGGGGCTTTTTATGGCTGGGGTTGCGGCGTATGCAAACGCGGCATGGCCGCTGGGACTGGGTGATGGATTAAGCGTTTGGAGGAAGTAGTCCTCTCCACCCCGTAACTCGGATTTGTTGATGTAGTGATAGATGTCGGGCAGCGGAATGTGTTGTAACGAATTGGCGCGTCGTAGGTGGGATACCTGGAACCTATCATGGAGACTATCGGCGGATGATGATGTGCTGACTCTAGGCCTTTCTTGCTGTCCTGATCACTACGTAAGCACTAAAAATGGACGCGGACTTTTGCGCCAAACTCTTTTCACTCAATTGGGACTCAAGACGTTGGCGACTGCGTTAACCTGGGATGCGCTGACGGGCGATGCCGTAATTCATAAGCGGTTTCCAAAATCCGCGATTGAATCGGTCCTTAATATTTTAGGGTGTGCGGAACCCGGACGGTATTTAATTGGCGTGCATTTTAACGGTATTGTTCCCCATATATTCGGTCTCGAAAAACGGGCCGATCCGATAACGCCGATGGCGGTTGTCGATATCACCATGGGGTTTGCGAGTCCGATTTTTGTCGGGGTGGAGTCACTTAACTTTCATTTTACGGAAGTCATCGAGCGGATTCGAGCGGATATTGATCCATCGGCGACGAAGTCACAGGTCGTCCGTGTCGATGTCTTTGAACCGGTGTTTTTTCAGGGCAATCAGTCTCCGAGTTGAATTAGGGATATTTTTCTAAACGTATTGTCTCCGACGAAGTCTGATATTTGCCAGTTTAGGTACCCCTCAAGGCGTTCGCTGAGAATTTCATAACGGACCACCGATCCGTCGGCGGCTAAGCTAAATGAGGTGTCACCCACCTCCCAGGTGGCGGTGGTCGGGATATATGCCAGCGGTAAGAAGTGCTTGGCGTGTATAGCGGATTTTGACGCCGATATTGCCACAATTATTTTTGTGGGTTGGTCGCTATTTTCTGTTGTCCATTGATTTAATGTTGCGGTGAGAGTGGGGATGTCGAGCGTCGTAAAATCCTGCCGTTTCCCGAATGAAATATTATATTTACGGCGATCTTTGGATCTTAAATAGGTTGATTTTTTGGCCACAGATGCGGCGCTCAGTAATTGAAGGGCAATGAGATCCTGTTTACAGGTGTCTTGGTGCGGATTGATGGGGTGGCCCTGTAAGAACCGGATTCCGAAGGCAAAGCAGACTCCGGTGGCACAAGGAGATCCTTCGAAACACGCGAGAAATTCGAGAGATCGCGATGGGAATAGGCGCGTGGCTCGTAACGATGTGCGTCGATGTAAATGGCCCATCAGAACAGTCTAACATTGCTGAATTGGTTTGATCGACTGGGTGTTGGGGCCATACAAACTCATGTTTAAAGTTCTTGTGAACGGTGTAGACACCGGTATTATGGATTTACTTAGACCGTCATTGACTCCTCGGATTAAACCAACCCCCCCCTCCGACTCCAGGTGGTATAGGTCTGTTTTCCCCTTCGAAATCAAACGGCACAGTCGTTCCGATTGGTTCTGAAATTCCTGATAGGAAATCCGGTTCCAATTTTGCGGCTGAAATTTTACAGAAACCCAAGATTGACCCTCGTGATGCAAGCCCCCGTACCGTTACCGACGGTCTAAAGTCACCTCGGGAGTCGATTCTTTCGCCGAGAGGATCAGTCCCAGGGTTCTTGGATAGACTTGGATCCATGTTTTCGTTGGGGGGCAATCGACCCGAGTCTAAGTATCAAATCCATCCGGGAGAGTCGGGTGTGGAAAATAGGGGAGATCCATTTTGGAAACCCGGAGATGCGGATCCTTTTGAGAAAGTCGACTACGAATATTATAGCGACGATATATCGTCG
This sequence comes from uncultured bacterium, assembly GCA_903864835.1. Lineage (GTDB taxonomy): Bacteria > Margulisbacteria > Marinamargulisbacteria > SXXA01 > SXXA01 > CAIPHK01. Next base: position 14,743 of record CAIPHK010000031.1, read on the forward strand.
GTTAACAGCTCCAGATATCACACTGAAGTGGCCCCCGAGGGGTGGTCTGTTTTTCCCGGTCTCTCGGAGGCGTTAAATGGGCACTCCATTACTCCAGTTCGTGTACACCAAATACTTGGGGCTGGGGACTACGGAACGGCATATAAGTCGGGTCCGATTGGGTCAGAAGAAATAACTGCATGTGCTAAGTTTTTTAGCCTCGATAGAACTAAAGATCGTGCACAAGTAGTCGGCAACGTCGTTAAAGAATTTGGTTTTTTGAAACGGTTACAGGGGGCTCCTGGGATTGTTCAACCTACTGGGAATGGATTGGTCGTTAAGTCAGCCACCACTGATTTGAATAAAGCAAAAGAAGTCGGTTTCGAAATGGAACTGGGATCCGATGTCCTTTCAAAAAAAATGCCAACAACACCCAAGGAAGTAGAGTTGCTTGGCAACGCTATATTTACAATGCTGGATTCATTGAAACAGGGAAAAGTCGTCCATCGGGATGTCAAACCCGATAATATTTTTATTGTTAATGGCGAATTTAAGCTGGGGGATTTTGGTATTTCTGCGGATGCAAATGGACCCTCTCAGATGAGTTTGGGGACCCCTGAGTATAAGGCGCCTGAAGACCAGGGGGGTGATCAAGCGAACTCGGTTCCGTCACATAAGGCCGATGTATTTTCGTTTGGATTAATCCTTGCGGAGGCATTGTTTAACTTGGATCCGAACAACGTTGGACCCAAAACCGTTATATTTGATTCTGGAAAAAAAGACAGTCGGTTTCCAGCTATTTCTGCCGAACGGATTAGGGCAGCGGTTTCGGACACCTACGGTGTAGAGGGTAAAGATAAATTTTTTTCGCGAGCCTGTACAAAATTGGAGGCTGTTGCAGATAAATATCCTGAATTGAAGGCGCTTGTCGATACGGTCAAATCGATGATTAATCGTTATCCTGAAGTGCGAGATTACTCCGGGTTACAGCAACGTCCCTCGGAGGATCAGGGCGGCCACTGAAAAATAGATAATTAACCCGGTGACATCAACAATCGTCGCAACAAATGGCGCCGACGAGGTGGCCGGATCGGCTTTGAATTTCCGGAGGATAAACGGGAGCATTGCGCCGGAAATGGTTCCCCATGTGACGACGCCAATGAGCGTAATCCCGATGGTCATGGCGATTAGTAGCCAATGGGCACCATAGAGTCCCGTAAATCCAGAGACGATAACCACTCGTGTAAAGCCTATCGCACCGAGAATCGATCCCAGTACCAATCCCGATAATAGTTCCCGTTTTAATACTTTTCCCCAATCAGAGGATCGGACTTCCCCGAGTGCAATGGCTCGGACGATGAGCGTGGATGTTTGGGAGCCGGAGTTACCTCCGCTGGAAATAATCAGGGGTATGAAGAGCGCCAGAACCACGGCTTTTGAAATTTCGTCTTGGAAAAATCCCATGGCGGTTGCCGTCAGCATTTCTCCGACAAATAAAATGATCAACCATCGGGCCCGCTTGCGGAGCAATACCCAAAACGAGGTCTTCATATAGGGATCATCGAGGGCGTCGACCCCTCCCAACTGCTGGATATCTCGGGTGTCGGTTTCGGCGACAATATCGATGACGTCGTCTGCGGTGACGATTCCCACCAAAAATCCTTCAGAGTCACAGACCGGGAGTGCCGCACGGTCGAATCGTCGAAACACGGTGGCCGCGACTTCTTTGTCGTCCATGACTTTAAGTGCAACGAAAGCGTCATTCATCACTTTTTGGATCGGCGTATTGAGTTCGGCGGTAAGGATTTGGTTAATTCGGATGTCATCAATTAATTTGCCGAGTTCGTCCACGACATAGATGACATCGAGGGATTCTTTGTCTTTCCCGTGGATTCGGATGTAGTTTAAGGTTTCACCGACGGTCCATTGTGGATGGATCGTGATGTAATCTGGGGTCATCATTCGTCCGACACTATTTTCGGGGTAGCCTAACAGTGTTTGCGCCACTTCCCGTTCCGTTGGCGATAGTAGTTCGATGAGTTGTTTGACGACAGGGCCGGGCAACTCCTCTAATAACGCAGTCCGGTCATCGGGCGACATTTCATTCAGTAGAGAGGCCACTTGGCTTTGGCCCAGCCCTTTTAAGAGGTGGGTTTGTGAATCAATATCCAGATACTCGAAGGTAGTGATTCCAAAGTCTCGGGGTAATAGTCGAAATATGAGTGCCTGATCGTAGGCAGAAACGTGCCGCAACGCGTCAGCGAGTACAATGGGCTCTTGCTCGATACAAAAGTGCTTTAGTCCTGTCCAATGCCGTTGTCGGATGAGATCTTCCAATACGGTTTGAATTTGATCGAGGTTGAAGGATTCGTTTTGTTCCATGGTGCCCTAAGTCTGTTAGACCGTTAAATCGGCAGACATGATGGGTGCCTGCCCTCAAAAAATCAAGTGAAATTGAAGTGAGACGATATCCGATAAGTATATGAATAATATAGTATGCGCTGGTGTTCCGGCGTAGAGGGGCATGGAGGTAAATTGATGAGTGGGTTTTCTGTAGGTTCTGTTCAAAGGAGTGCGTTTACTGTACCGGCGACCAACGGTCTGAAGCGACCAATTTCAGCCGTGGTAATTACTCCAGAGATCGTAAAGAAAAAATTGGATGAGGCCATTCGGTCATTAAATAGTCTGATCCGCCAACACGAGATATCGCTCCTTTGTGAAGGTGCCGATTGGATCGATAGGGGCACGGGATGCGTGCGTATGGACCTTCCTAAAACAAGGGAGATGTACTCCGTATTAGGTCAGTTTTGTCAACTGATTCAGGAAGCGGACGATATGAGATCTGGCGTACGCACAAGTGCGTCTCACCTCGTAAGTGCGTTTAAATTCCTAGAGGAAAATTCCACTTCGCCCGAATATGCTTATAATTTAGACGTGGTGATGCATCGACTGGCGGGACCTAATCGTGCCGAAACAATCGTGCAACTCCGTGACTATTTTGCATCAGGAATTCCGACCCTCTATGGATCTGATTCGTCCGCGCCCATGGCATTTGCCCATGCGGGTGACATGCGTCGGCAACGTGAAGGTGAGCTGGTTCAATTTGTAAGGGCGGTGTTGGGGGCGGGTGATTCGGGTGCGCTGACTCAAGTGGTCCCGGACTTTCTTGACAACGCGGCCTTATTGGTAACTGTTTTGACTGAACCACGACGGGAAAAACCGTCGGAGAGAGTTGCGATTGCGGTGGCTCCAGCTGTTCTTTTTGCGAGGTTTAGTGACTCATCGTTAATGGCAGCTTTGACACGGCATGCGAGTGGGAATTTGGCGGCAAAACAATTGCTTCAAGGATTGCTGCCTGCACGTGTGTCCCATGCGATCGAGTGCGTTAATAGTTTGCTCGAAGATCCTGAGATTGCAACCCTCGCGGCGACGTCTCCATGGCTGGATTCAGTCGCTCAGTGTGTTCGTCGTGATCTCGCGGCGACTCAGAGGGTCTGTAATGATTTGGTCAGTTTTGGTGAGCTACTGGTCGAATGTGGACTTGAGTTTGACGGAATGCAACAGAATGCCATGGATGACCTGACGGTGATCAAAGAGAGCAATGCAATGGCCGATTCTAAGCTGGACATTCATGCCATTGTTCGGAGTAGAAATGCCCGAGGGATTCAAGTGATGATGGCGGGACTACCCCCAGACGAGGTCGTCGGGGTATTTGTAGATATGTGTATTCGTAGTACCGCACTCGCAAGGGACTGGGTGCATTTATCCCCAGAATTGGTTCAGGTTGTGTTGGCGGATCCCGATGAGAGCGGCAGATTGTGGGGGGCGCTTGAGACGGCAATGAATGAATTTGTGGGTGCAGCGAGGATGGGGATGGCTCACGCAAAATACACGGACGTGGTGGGTGCAATTTATTCGGCTATAGTCGGAAGAAATGAAGATGGTAGCCGTCTTGAAGCGCAATCGGATCGATTGTCAGAGGCTGCCCTTAAAACGATTTTAACGTATTGTTTCCTAAGGCGCGATACCGCCGCCTTTCTTAAAATTGTGTCTTCGGGACTGGACCGTGACCGTGGCCGGTTGTGGGCTGCAGCGACCGATCGATTCCATTTAATTGATCCTTCGGATCCCGACTTTATCGTGAATACGACCCGTATTGCGGTGACACCCTCACGGACGAGGTTTGGAGCAGAGTGGGATCGGGTCGACATCCTTCGATTTGTAAACCCAGAATTGTTGGAATTTCATCGCCACTTGACTCAACTCATTGGGGAACAAATTCCGACTGATGTGGCCAATTTGGGACGTCTTCAGGCCTTGCTAAAGAACGTAAAACATTGGAATTCAGATATATTAAAAATTAACCTTTTGGGGTCGTCCGGGGTGGACTATTTGCTTCGATTGGTTGACTTTCATCGCAATCAGGATCTCCCACTTGAGTTTCGCCAAGCCATATCCAATGTGTTAGTGGGGGTGATTGAGCGGCCTGGAAACGCAATTTGTGCCAATACGGAATTTTTGCCCTCGGACTATGCCACTTTGGGATTAGGGGCTGCGAAACCGGGACAAAATGGAAAAGTAAGTGTAAATGTCTCAATCGTTGCCTTTTTGATCGAAAATTTGATGCTGTCCGAGCAGCCGGTCGAGTTGGTATTGGGGTCAGGAATGCCCATCGTGTATCGAGAACCATCGATGTTATGTACAACTAAAGTACCCGTTCCGTTCAACGGGGTTGTTTTATTGGATCCGATGGCAACTCGGACGTTGCTAACGGCGTTTCCATTGGCGATTCGGCAAGTTGCCGGTAATCAGATGACCATTGCTCAAATGGCCGTTAAGGGCTTGCGAGATCGGATAATGCAGATCGGTGGGGCGAGAGATTTTGAGGCCCGCAGAGCCGGTCTGATTGAACGCTTTGGGTTGGTATTTGAACTTTGTCTCGACTTTGGGGATCTCAGTGGTGTGGATTTAAGGCGACCGTTGGTGGCGGATTTTTCGGGAACCGAAGCATCGCCCTATACCCCCCAACAATTTGTTGATGGTTTTTTGCCGGCCTATCTATCCCCGACGGAGTTGGAAGGCGTCGCCCGACTATTGGCGCGTCCGGCCCGCGGATCCGATGGCGAATTTACGCCTGAATTTTTGGCGCGTGCAAGTGCCAACTTCCCCTCTTTTCTAGGTGATATTCGTCGTGGCTTAAGTGAGAGTGGGAATCGGGCAGGATTATTTACTGCAGATATCGATCCGCAGACCCAATTTGCGGTGGTGAGACGCCTCGGGATGGATGATCACGTCGACGGACGACTGCTATGTCGGCCGACACCGGAGTCGGGGGAACTTGACCTCCCCACGTCGGTAAATATTCGATACCAATCGATGATTGCCCAATCGATTCGATTGATTGCACAAATTGAATCTGGAGATCCGGCAGGAATTTCTGAGGTATCAACACTTTTAAAAGAGTATGTGGATGCCTTGCCTGGAACTCCGTTGTTTTCGACATTCTTTATTGTGAATTCGTTATTCTTGAATACTGAATTTACCTCTGCCTTACAGGGGAGGCCAGACGGATCTGCGTTTCACCAATTGGGGGATCGACTGGTGACTTTAGGTCGCCTGGTAACGGGGATGACGTTATTTGATGGCGTTGTGGGTCAGGCGGGTAGTCCGCTTACAGCAGCCGTGGAGCGGGTAAAAGCACGGCCAGAAACACTGTCGTCGACTCTGGTTGCCATTGGCCCCGTCCCCCAGTCCGTCAGGACTTCCGCTCATTCGATTTATGAGGCGCTTGCCGATTTGCCCACTGTGGTTTTTTCAGAGGAGGTTCAAAGATTGTTAACCGACATTCCGCTTCTTGAGACTGTGGGTGTTGTTGCGATTCCACATGTCGATGAGTCGGGAGGGATTTTGGTGGGGCTTCGTCGTGCGGGGGATGCGCAAGTGTATGGTCGTCAATATGGCGGCGAATTTTCACCCATTTTTGACGCGGGATTGGACGTTCAATTGCGTAATGAATTGCACCAAGTGGTGGTGTTTCCCGGGGGCTCTTCTCCGGCTGATGTGTCGCGAATTTTACGATTTATAAAGGCAACTGCGCCTGAAAGCGGCGAGGATGTCGGGACTATTTTAGGGGAACCGGTCGCGGTCATGGATATTCGAGGCGTTATTGAACGATGTACAGGAATGCATCGGGAAATTTTGGTGACTCAGGGAGAGGATCGATCGTACGTACTTCATGGGCGATTTGAAGTTGCTTTAGGCTCTGATGATGGGTTAGCTCCGGGTATGGTTGGTGGCTTGGCGGTGATTCAGGGGCGCCTTCTCCCAGGGGAATCTCCTGCGGTTCGGTTGTTGGATCGATTTCAAACCGTTCTCAAAACGGATGACTCGACTATTTTTTATCGAAGAAGTGTTCTGCACCTTGCGCACCAACTGGAAATGACTTCTTTGGACGATGGGGACATTTTGGTGGAGGCGATTGTGAGGGGGTTAGACGGAAATCGGTCCGCTCCGTTTGAAGCGGCGGTATCGTTGCTTTCGATTCTGACGGGACAGTCGCTGGGCGTATTGAATATCAGGTCACGCCATCCACGATCGACGACCGTCGGTCATTTTTCAGAAAAAACTCCGATTATTCTGTGGGGATCAGGTCCTGTTCGGACCGTAGCTGCGACTGAATTGCCGGAAAATTATACCGTGAGTAGCGATACCGAGGATATGTTGCCGGGTGATTTTGATGCCTTTTCTTTATTTTCTGGCCGTGTCGCCTCGGGTGAGGATGTAGCGACGTCAAATATTGGAACAATCAGAACGGGGCCCATGGGCAATACGTGTTGGTTAGAGTCTATGGTTAACGTTGAAGCCGAACAATTGCGAACGGCGATTGGGCAACCGATGGATCACTATCCACCGGTAACTCGAATGATCTTGTCAGGGTTGGCGGGTCTTGATTTGGCGCGTGTAACGGGCGAAGATCGCCCAAAAATTGAGTGGATGATTCGGTTCTTATTATTTGGTGCACAAGTGAATCAAGTGGCACAGGGTGGTGTTTCGACGCCGGTTGAAATTGATCCGTTAGCGGTCGGTTGGGAAGCCGCATTTGGTCGGCCATTGAGATCTATTCAAGAAGCGGATTCTGTCGCGAATACGGTTTACGATACCCTCGCAAAATATAGTCCTGCTGATTCAGTAGAAGTGACAGTTGGGCTCTATTCCCATCCGTTTGGGTCAATCGCAGCGGTGCGAGATCGATTGGACGGGGAAACACGAGTGGCGCCGTATCCCGGAGCAGACTCGACCGTCGTTCGAGTGAGGACGGCGGAGGCGACGCCATTGCTGTCAGACGGTGTCTTGGAAATGAACGTTCAGCCTGAGACGTTATTCTGGGAAACGGAAGCGACGGTTGCCGCCGAAGGCTTGGGGGTGCCTCCGAATCCTCAGGTACTTCGACTGGCGGAGGCTCGGCTCCCCTTTTCAATTCATCCAAGCCGGTTGCCTGCGACCCTTCAGTTCCGATTCGCGACCTCTGGAACCCATTTGAATCCCTCGGAATTTAATCCGCATCGATTGAACCATTCGTTGGTGTTTCAACGCGGCGGCGCGTTGTACGCCGTAAGCTCATTGTTGGGTCAGCCGGGCGGCCACTGGGTATCGCTATTTACTGGCACGGTGCTCCCCGTTGAGGGACAGGCGCCGGTGTTTTATGAAAAATTATATAATGGAAGTAATGCCGCCAGGTTGCCACAGATGACTTGGTCGACCGCGGTTGAACAGTATTTTAGTCGATATCCAGCAGTGGTGATTCGCGCTACCCGCGTACCCGAGGGGCATTCATTACATACGGCCGCGATGCAGGAAGGCCTGTTAACCTATCCGCGCAATGAGCAGGTATTAAGGACGGTGGTTCAAGACCTTTTGCCCGATATGGTTACTGCTGACGGGGGTGCTGCCCCGATTCCCATCCCGACCGATTGGCGGTCGTATATTGCGCTTCTAACACAGATTGCTGAACGGTTTGAAGGGCCTCGGGTTGCGGTTCCTTTGGCGGGAGAAATTCGTAAATAATGAGACTAAAAGTCTCTGGCATTGTACTGTCGAGTTCAGTCATATTTGAACGGGACAAACGAATTGAGTTGTTGACCCAGTCGCATGGGCGGGTCACGTTGTTGGGAAAAGGGGGGGCCGCCAGTAAAAAGCGATTTGCCGGACGTGTCGAGCCCACCACTCTAGTTGAAGCCTCCGTCATGCGGAGTGGCGGCATGTGGCCCGTGACTGATTGCACGGTCATTGAGGCCTTTCCCAAAATCCGAGAAGAATTTAATCGAATTAGTATCGCGATGTATTTGATTAATCTGGTCCGAAAAATAACGGTGGATCATCAACCCCATCCTGAATTGTATTTGTTGCTTCTGGATGGGCTTCAGCGGTTAGGTAAAAGTGGGGACGCATTGGATGTGGTTAAGCAATCGTTTGAAGATCGATTAGTGGCCCTCGAGGGAATCGCTAGCCCGGAGTATCAATCCTTTCATTTTAGCCATTGTTTCGCGGAATATACCGGGTGTACGGTGACTCCGCCGGTGATGATTTGAAAAAGGTTCCAGGATACTACGTGAGCGGAGTATCCTGGAACCTTTCCCGTTGCTTTACTAAGCTCGGGCGACTGTGTACACTTTTTGCCCTATGAAAATACATGAATATCAGGCCAAAGAGATCTTAAAAAAGTATGGCGTTCCCATCCAAGATGGTGTCGTCATTGAATCTAAATCTGAGGGTAAGGAAGCAGTTCAACGCGTTGCAGACCAATTTAATACATCGCAATTTGTAATTAAGGCCCAAATTCACGCCGGTGGACGGGGCAAAGGCGGGGGCGTCAAATTTTGTTCAGACGCGGCCAAAGCGGTTGAAAATATCGATAAAATTTTAGGGATGCAGTTAATTACCCATCAAACCACTCCTGAAGGCCAACCGGTTAACAAGGTGATGGTGGCTCAAGCAATTGATATCGCTAAAGAATATTATGTGGCCATTACGTTGGACCGCGCAGTCGGTAAAAACGTCATTATGGCGTCGACCGAAGGCGGCGTTGAAATCGAAGAAGTCGCTGCCCATTCACCCGAAAAAATCATTAAGGTGTGGGTGGACGGACCCGTTCTTCACGCATACCAAGCGCGCCAATTGGCGTTTGGTTTGGGATTTGAGGGTGAGTTGTTTAAGCAAGCTGTGAAGCTGCTCACCAATTTGTATCGATGCTACATCGAAACCGATGCGTCGATCGCTGAAATTAACCCGTTGGTAGTGACTGAACAAGGTAATTTGTTGGCCTTGGACGGTAAATTTAATTTTGATGACAATGCGATGTATCGTCATCCTGAAATTAAAGAAATGCGGGACCTGAACGAAGAAGATCCGACCGAAGTAGAAGCGGGTAAATTTAACCTGAACTACGTGAAGCTCGAAGGTAACGTGGGCTGTATGGTCAACGGCGCCGGACTAGCGATGGCGACGATGGATATTATTAAGCTTCAAGGTGGCCAACCCGCGAACTTTTTGGATGTGGGTGGCGGCGCGAATGTCGAGACGGTTAAAAACGGCTTTCGGATTATTTTGTCCGATCCCAATGTTAAAGCGGTCTTGATTAATATTTTTGGCGGAATTGTACGCTGTGACCGGGTTGCAAACGGGATTATTCAAGCCGTTAGCGAATTGGGATTAAGTGTGCCTGTAGTAGTTCGGTTAGAGGGTACCAACGCGGAAATTGCTCGGGAACTGTTATCTAGTTCCGGGGTCGATATTATCTCTGCGGGATCACTCGAAGATGCGGCTGAAAAAGTTGTGTCTGCGGCAACGCGATAGGGAGATAGACGATGTCAATTCTTGTAAATAAAGAGTCCAAAATTATTGTTCAAGGGATCACCGGTTCAGAAGGCTCATTCCACGCCGGTCAGTGTTTGGAATACGCTGGCAATGTTGTGGGTGGTGTGACCCCAGGAAAAGGCGGGCAAACGGCCCTGGATGGTCGCGTTCCTGTATTTAATACCTGTGCAGAGGCTCGGGCCAAAACCGGTGCCAATGTCTCGTTGATTTTTGTCCCTCCAGCCTTTGCTGCGGATGCAATTATGGAAGCGGCAGACGCGGGTATTGAAGTCATTGTATGTATTACCGAAGGAATTCCTGTAGCGGATATGGTGGGAGTGTATGCCTATCTCCAGACGACATCGTCACGGTTAATCGGACCGAATTGCCCAGGGTTGTTGACCCCCGGCGAGGCCAAAGTTGGGATTATGCCTGGCTTTATCGCTAAAAAAGGCCGAATCGGTGTTATTTCTAAATCAGGAACGTTGACCTACGAAGCGGTTCACCAATTGGTGAAAGTGGGCCTTGGACAAAGTACCTGTGTCGGGATCGGTGGCGATCCGATTATTGGCACAAAGATGGTGGATTTGCTGGAAATGTTTGAAGCCGATCCGGAGACCGATGCCATCGTGATGATTGGCGAAATTGGCGGATCGATGGAGATCGAAGCGGCTCACTATATTAAAGCGCATGTTCGCAAGCCGGTGATTGGATTTATTGCGGGGCAGACCGCGCCTCCAGGACGACGGATGGGTCATGCCGGTGCGATTGTATCCGGTGCCGACGAATCTGCTGAAGCAAAAATGAAAATTATGCGAGAGTGTGGACTTCATGTGGTGGATTCCCCCGCCCAAATTGGGGTAACCGTCCGAACTGCCTTGGGAGTTCAAGTCGCTTAAATGCGAGGACGAGCACAACGATGATTGAAAAAGTCCCCGGTCGAAAGGCCGGGGATTTTTTTTCGTTGGTTCGGCGCGAATTTTACACTGTTATTGCCCGGGCAACCCGGGTGTGTTGGATGTTATTTAAGATCATGGTTCCGGTCTCGATTGGCGTCAAAGTTCTAAAAGAAATTGGATTTTTGACCTGGGCGGCGCCCTATTTTTCGCCGGTAATGGGAATCGTTGGGTTGCCGGGTGAGTTGGCGATCGTGTGGGTGAGCACGATGTTGACGGGGTTGTACGGCGGAATATTGGCGTTGGCGCAGTTAGGGGATCAGGTGTCGTTGACGACGGCACAGGCCACCGTTTTGACCTGCATGATGCTGAGCGCTCACGCGATGATTGTGGAGCTTCGGATTTGTCGACTCGCGGGGGTTCGGATCGGGTATTTAATCGCCTTGCGGATGGGCTTTGCGTTGGGTGTCGGTGTTGTGATGTCTCACCTGTTTTCGGCCTTGGGTTGGTTTCAGTCACCGGTCAATATGGTCTGGCCGCTTCATTCGTCGGTTGGATGGCGGGCGTGGGCGATTGACGAGAGTTTCCAATATGTCAAAATAATTGGCGTTGTGACAGGATTAATTGCGTTGCTTCGAACCCTAGAGGTGATGGGGTTGACTGACCGGTTGAACCAGGGACTTCGCCCATTTCTTCGGCCATTGGGAATTGGAGAATCGATGGCGCCAATGGTTGTGGTGGGATTAACCTTAGGGTTGGCTTATGGCGGCGGATTAATTATTGAAGAGGCCCGTAAGGGGCATGTGCAACCCCAGGATGTGGTGATGGCCATATCGATGATGTGTATGTGCCATAGCTTGATTGAAGATACGATTTTAATGCTCATGTTAGGGGGGCATCCCATGGGTGTGATTTGGATTCGGATCGGATTGGCCCTAATCGTGACCTGGGCGCTGTATCAATGGGTTAGGCGGATGAGTTCAACGATGTTATATCGGTTTCTTGCCGTGAATCACTTGGAAAAGGGGTAACTGATGAAAAAAGTATTTGTAGCCGCAACTCGGCAAAATGATGGTAAAACGATGGTATCTCTGGGTCTATTTAATGCCTTTCAAAAGCGGTTTAACGATATTGCGTATATGAAGCCGGTGGGCCAACAATATCGGATTATTGATGGTAAAAAAATTGATAAAGATGCGGTGCTGTTTAGCAAGGTCTACGGTTTGACGGATGAGCCGCTGGATATGAGCCCCATTGCGGTGTCCAAGGGATTTACTGAAAATTACATTCAAAACCCTGATAGGGACGCGCTGGCCAATCAGATACAAGGTGCATTTTCTCGATTGTCTAAGGATAAAAAATTTGTGTTGCTAGAAGGAACTGGCCACGCTGGCGTGGGGTCTGTGTTTGATATGTCTAACGCGCAGGTCGCCCAATTGGTGGGGTCAAAAGTGATTTTGGTATCGCTAGGGGGCATCGGTAAAGCCATTGATGAACTGATTTTAAATAAGGCATGTTTTGACCTTCTCGGAGTTGAGATTCTGGGGGTGATTATTAACAAAGTAGAGCCTGAAAAATACGATAAAATCAATACCGTCGTGCGAAATGGATTGGCCCGACATGGCATCGATGTACTGGGTGTGATTCCCTATGTGAATTCATTAACGCGGCCGACCGTAGCGGAGTTGTATGAGGAATTGGGTGCCGAACTATTGTCGGGACATGATTGTTTGGACCGTACGATTGGGAATTTTGTCATTGGGGATATGCGTCCCCACGATGCATTGGATTATTTTAAGGGAGATACGCTGTTAATTTGCCCCGGAAATCGTGAGGAATTGGTGATGACCGCGCTCTGCGGTAAACTCTTAGATACCGAAATATCGTATGGGGTCGCGGCGATTATTTTTACGGCAGGACTTCGGCCTCATGACAAAATGATGAATCTAATTCGATCGAGTAACATCCCAATGATGATGGTGGATGAAGATTCATTTTCGGTGGCAACCAAGATTAATCGGATGTTATTTAAAATTCATGCAGAAGAATCTCAGAAAATTTCAAAAATTCAATCGTTGATCGAAGATTATGTCGATGTCGAGCGAATTTGTTCAAAATTGTAAGGTGAACCGATGTCATTTGAATTAAACAATGCTCAAATTAGAGCCGATATGGGACGCGTCGATGCCGAGCTTCGACGGGTGTTGTCGTTGTCACGCTATTCAAAGCCGATTCGACGGGTCTTAGACTATTTGGTGCAAAGCCCTGGAAAGCGTCTGCGGCCGCTTTTAACTGTCCTCTCGTATCGGTCAGTCGCGGGAGACGCCGACCTTCCCATCGCCGTGATCCGGCTGGCGGCAGCCATCGAATTGATTCATATGGCGTCGTTGGTCCATGACGATATTATTGATGCCGCAGATACCCGTCACGGGCATCCGTCGTTTCATAAGCAGTTTAGTGTCGAGGTGGCGATTCCGGTGGGGGTATTGCTGTATTCAATATCGTTGAAGTTGTTATCCGATGTGGGACACCTTGAGGTGATTTCAAGGGTAAGCCGGGCAGTGGACCAACTGTGCGGAGGAGAATTGGATCAGGTATTGAGTCGGGATCAATTTGATATCACGGTGGCCGACTATTTATTGGTCTTAAAAAAGAAAACCAGCGCCTTGTTTTCGTTGTCGGTATGGGGTGGGGTGCTGTTGGCCGGAGCCGCCAATGAAAAAGGGCAGGACGCATTTCGGTTTGGAACATCGTTGGGCCTCCTTTTTCAGGTGTCCGACGATATGCTGGATTTTACCGGTCGGGCCGATCAATTGTTAAAAGGGGGTAATCAGGATTTTATCTTGGGTGAAATTACCTTGCCCCTGATTGTACTTTTAAAACGGTTATCTCCGGCGGATAGGGGCAAGGCACTCGATATTATGGCGACCCGGAATTGGGATGGACTCCAATGGATTGGCGCTCAATTGGCAGATTCCGGAGTGCTTGAGGAATGCGGGATCCTCATGCGGCGGTATCAGGTACGGTGTGAGGCGTATTTGGGAACCTTGGTTATGACGGAGTACTCAGCGATATTGGCGCAGGTGGTTGCGTATATTTCGGGTCGCGGGGGGTGATATTCAAGGTCGTCGGATCCATTATGGGCGCCCTGTCGTTGCAGGGTATTGCCCTGTTTGTTGGGTGGCGGGCTAGGAATCGACAGGGGGTGGGGTTTTTTATTGGATTTTGTGTTTGTTTTTCGGTGTATTTACTGTTGGCAACCGTACAGGACTATCTGTTTTTTGAAATGCCAATGCAGGTACAGGGTGGGTTGAAGCCCATCGCTGATTGGGTGAGTTATTTCGCAATGGTGGCCGGAAATTTCTCCGTTGGATCTTTGTTCGGGTTTACCGAAACGTTTCCAGACAATCGGCAATTATGGGGGCCCTGGCCTGGCCGATTGGTTTGGTTAGGATTGGCAGTTTTTGTTGGGTTTGGGGTAACGACCCTTAAACCCATTGGGTCGTCGGAGGCTTTTTGGACGGTTCCTCCCTATTTTGGAGGGTACTCTCTCTTTCTGAGCGGTGTGATTTTGATCATGCTCATTAATTTTGGGTGGAAAATTCAACGGTGCCGGGCCTCGGAACCGGGGTTGCCGGTGGTGGGTGCGGGACTGGGAATATTGGTGCTCGGGATCCTGGTGGGAGATCTTCTATTTCCGGCATTTAATCATTTTGAATGGACTTGGGTGGATAGGGTGTTGGCGAACCTATTTGCACTGTCGGTTTTTGTTGCGGTTACCCAATACAAACTGTTTCGGATTCGAACAGCGGTGCATTACACCCTATATTGGATATGGAGCTCCGCCGCATTCGGAGGGATTTTGTTGGTTTCAGTCGGCGGTATGTATCGTTATCGTCTACTCGGAGACCCTCAATCGATGAGCGCGTGGGTGTTAATGGCATCCATTGTTTCCCTATTGGTAATCTATCATTTAAAACAGATTCAGCCTCGGATCAATCGCTATTTTTTCCGACGGCAAATGGAACTCAATGAAACGGTTGGGCATTTTCAGAATTCCTTATCAACTTTGGCGACATTGCCCGCGTTTGTGGGAGTTACTACCGTTTTTTTGAAGCAAACGCTGTTTGTTTCCCGTATTGGATTTGTCTTTCGGTCCAGCGATGATACGTTTACTTATATTGATGATCGGGGTAGCGCGTATTTTCCCATATCCGCAACGGGGGAATTGACTGAGGAAGGTATGCCTGCTTTTTTAAAAATTGTTGAAGCTGAAGTGGGTACCCGGTTTGTGATCGGAATGGTGCTTGCGGCACAAGATGGTCCGTTTGGTGTTTTGTTATTAACGGAGATGCAAAATTTGCGTGAATTTGATTTTGAGGATGTTCGGTTTTTAAAACGAATCATCCCAAGTTTGAGTGTCTATCTCAAAAATGCGGTCTTGTATGACACCGTGCAAGCCAAACGAGATGAATTGGAGACCCTCCAACACCAGTTGGTGGAAATGCAAAGTGGTATCCCTGAAAATGCGTTTGGTGCTGCTACCGGACCATTGTTAACCGCAGGTGTTTTACACGAGGTTAAAAATACCCATCTCGCGATGGGGGGACTGATTAATCAAATTCTGGAAAAAAAAATTGAAGATCCCGCAATCATTGACGAAATTCTTAAAGCGATCGGATTGCAATCAGAATATCTGTATCTTTTTTCAAAAAATTTGTTGTATACCAATCAGTGGGCCGTTGATTCCTCCCCGTCGACGGTGGGAAGTGCACCGGTGGATCGATTGGATGTATCGATTGCGATTGAGCAGGCGATACGGCCACATGCGTTATTGATTCGGTCACAGGGGGTCGATGTTGTGACCATAATTGAGACGGAGGCCTGGCTCAATGTGGATTCAAAGTCGTTTCATCTTCTCCTCAGTAATTTGATCCATAATGCCGCAAAATATGGCGGAAAAAAACTAGAAATCATCGTTCGGTCTGAGGGTCCAGAGCCTGAGGTTGTTGCAAAGTCGTCTCACTTTGTCGATGGGGTCCCCCTCGACTTTACACTCGGTGTGGGACTTAATATTTGCAAAAAAATTATGTCTAGACATCAGGGGAAACTGTGGGTTGATGTTGCCCCAGATACGTTTCTTGTAACTGCGCAGTTTGGTCGACTAAACAACACGTGTATGGCTGCGGAGTAAGTCTGCGGCTAAGCAGGCATGGATCGGTTGGATATAGATCAAATCTCCCACTCTCAAAGAGTTAATCCGTTCGGAATCGACTTTTACAGTGCCCTGTTCTTGAGAGAGTTTGACCAAGCGGTTGCTCCTGGGGAGGGGGGTCCATCCGTCTGAACTTGATGTTACAAGATAGCCGTAGACTTTTTCCGAACCGGTATCCATTACTTCCTTTGAGAAGTGGACAGCGCCGCCATAAATGACCACTTCGTTTCGATCTGGATATACCCCGATGATCGGTGCGGCCACTGCGACCGCAATGTCGGCTTGGGTA
This sequence comes from uncultured bacterium, assembly GCA_903864835.1. Classification (GTDB taxonomy): domain Bacteria; phylum Margulisbacteria; class Marinamargulisbacteria; order SXXA01; family SXXA01; genus CAIPHK01. The sequence goes on from CAIPHK010000031.1 coordinate 30,974, forward strand.
CAAGATCCGATTTGTTCCTGGGTTAAATCGTAGTAGACAAAATTGCCTGGTCGGATTTCATCGATGCCTTCAAATGACTTTATTGTGCTACAGCTGGGGGTATCGCCGATGGATATCAACGGGCACCAGTCGGGCCGAGAAATTTCATTTTTGACGGCGGTTAGTCGGATCATTGTCTGGGCGTGGAGTGCGAGGATGTCCTGTGCTGATCGGAGTTGATAGCTGTGACCTGAATGGGTCAGAAGTCCGTTGACCTTGATCATCGGGTGACGGGTTTGAATCGCGTTGAGACAGGCTGATATCTCGGTAATACAGTCCCACTTAAATCCAGTCCTTCCATAGCCCGCGTCAATTTCAAGCCAAATGTTGATCTGTTCGGACCCGTTTAAGATTTCCAGTAGGTGGTCTGCGGTAGATTTGGAATCAATGAGTATTCCGACTGAAATCGATTGTGCCAACGCCACAACGCGATCCAATTGCAGGATGTTGAGTGGCACGGCAATCGTGATGTCATTCCACCCATCGTTCGCAAAATAGTCAGCCATTTCTACAGATGACACCGTGATTTTATCGACCCCCATTTTACGATATATAGCGCCAATAGTATGGCTCTGATGGGTTTTGAAGTGGGGTCGAAATCGTATGGAATCGGGAACTTTATTAAGCATCCTAGCGATATTCCTGCGGACAATCGATTCCTTTACCAGCAATGTTGGGCGGCAAATTGGATCAATGTCGAGAGTCATTGTCATCATGATGTGGCGACGGTGGCGATTAGATCGGCTTCAATCATTACGCCATCCTTTAAGCCCACCTCGGGTACGATGGTTCGGGCGGGTGTGTGGCTTCCAAATACCTGTTGGCACTTGTGGTTGACGGGAATCCATAAGTCTTTTTTGACCAGAAATATGGATAGCTTCAGTACGTTTCCCCAGTCAGAATTGGCTTCTTCGAGTATCGATTCCATGTTACGAAAAACCTGGTCGATTTGGGCCAAATCTCCCAGAACAATTTTTCCTGAAACGGGATCGATGGGAAGCTGTCCCGATAGATATAATAGACCGTTATGGACTATTGCTTGGGCATAATGGCCCCCCGGTGTCGGTGCATTTTTGGTGAAGATGATTCGTCCGTTCATTATTCAAATACTCTTTCTGAATGAGGCCATTCGGTTTTTGCTTTTGCCAGGTCGACGTGAGAATAACTGCGTTGAAGCCACCGGTCGTTGCCGTCATATTTGGGCGTAAAAATCGACCGTCCATGCATCATTCGACGGTTGTCCAACACAAGAAGATCACCAGGTTCAAGATGAACCCCCGACCCTATTTTGTCTAGGGTGTTTCGTAGTTCATTTAATGCCGCTTCTGCGGCTGGGGTTTTAAAGTGAATTTTGCAATGTTCTGCCATGACGATCGTCATTCCATGGATCATCGGTTGCCAATCGGGCGCCCAATCCTCTCGTTGATAGGATGCAGGTACATCAATTTTGTAGAGGGGTTGGCGTAATATTTCTATGGCTTCCGAATGCGTCTGGCGGATGGCCTCTTCCATATCAACCATCGTTGTGAGGCACTTTTTTTCATGGTCTTCCTTTAGACATATCAACAGGAGATAGTCGGGTTTTATTTTGTGGAACGCCATTTCCATATGAAATCCAAAGGTCACTTTTGATCCCAGATTTGAGAGGCTCTGCTCATGGGCCGGATTCGGGCAGATATTATGGACACATTGGCCTTCTTTTTCGTATTTGTAGCTAAAAGGTTGTCCCAAAATTAGGTTCATACCCATTAGCAGCGCTTCGCTTGCGTAGGTGGTTTTTTCGGACGCGATGACCGTTAACGGGGTATTCGGGAGGTGGGGGTCAATGGGAAGGCCTTTAATTAAAAGATAAGGTTGGCCGGCCCCTGATTTAAAGAGGTCGATTTGATCTTGAAAATGGGTATAGAGTACGGTCGAAATACCTCGAGTTTCCAGTAAAAAATCTTCAAAATGTTCCTGAGGAGAGCGTATTATGTCGGTTAATGCTAACTCCAGGTCCGTGCTTATTCTGGGGTCTACCAAGGGTATGATTTCGGGGGTTATGGTTTGTGGAGCCACTGTCTTAGTCGGGGATAGCTTGAACCGCTTGCTGTCGTGGATCATTTCGATATCGGAGTGGACGCGCTGAAGCTTTTGGAACGCCGTATCGACTGCCGCCCAGTAGGATCTCATTTCAGTCGTACATGCCATATATCGTGATCCGATGTTGTTGGAAACAAAATCAAGGTGAAAAATTTTTGAGTTCGCAACGATTTCGATGCGCTTTCCACGGAAATGGCTGACTTCTTTTCGGATAATATTCAGGATATTAATGGGGTTTATTTCGTATGCTTTGATACCCAATATATTTAATTTGCCCTGATCCATCATTCTGAGCCCTCCCTTTTTGGTCTCATGTGATTGCAGATGATAGTCCGCCGGTGTTACATAAATTCGAATGAGCTTTGGATTCTCAAAAATGAGCGTTTTGATTTCATTGGATGTCGCGATACCAACGGAATATGGTATCGTCGGATGGATTCTGAATCGGGCGCCCTCGTCACACCCATGAGTCTCTGGTTTGGTGTTAATGAGGAGGGTTGTACAACTTTTGATCAATGGGCGCAACGCGAGCGTGACCCGTCGTTGATCCATTTCATCCTCTATTCGAGGGATTCCAGAAAATGCGACCTTCATTGTATTCACAGCATGTGAAAAACGGTGTTTTTTTTCAGTTTGAGTTAATGCCGGTGCTGACTGAAAAAATGGGATAACTCGTACCGGGATTCGCTCAGGAACTCCGATTGACGGAGTTTCCTGCAAACGAGATATGGCTACGATTCGATGGCGATGCATAAAGTCCTCCCGAGAAAATGGTGATAACGGAAGGGGAACTTGCACGGATGATGCCAAGGTTGAATTGGGTCAAGATCCGGGGGTGTTTATTGAAGGTTTAGGGTCATTTGCGGTATTTGAGTCCGACGCTTACCTCAATATGGTGACTCTATAATCGACCAAATTTGGTTAATTGATTATTTGCAATTGGGCCCGGGGCGGGCGAATGGGGGACCTGTATTTGAACAAAATAGTGAGAGTCCGACGACCGAATTTCTAGGGCGCCGCCGTGATGCTCGACAATGTATTTTGAGACATGAAGGCCGAGGCCCGTGGTATTTTCAGAATACGAGTTGGCATGATTTTCTGTTAATGGAGAACTAAAAAGGAGCTCATATTCACTATCGCGATACTGACCGGTAATCGTAAGTTGATTGAGTTTTTGATATTTGGCCGCATTGTTAATGAGGTTGCTGATGACCAAATGAAATTTGTCCTTGTCGGCCCAAATATGATCGGATGCAGTGACGTTAATGTGGATCCGGAGCTGATTGGATTCGATAAAGAAATGATTGCTTTGTATCGCATCGTGGATGAGCCCAATAACGGGGGCTTTAGCCGTTCGGAGGGTATATAGTTTCGATCGAATGAGCTCTTGATGAAGATAGTTCTTAGAAAATAGATGGAGCTTGGTCGATTGTTCTCCAATCACACTCAGGATCGTTTTTATTTCAGAGGGGTTTGATATGGTGCGGTTTAGAATCAATGATACAAAATTACTGACTGCGAAATGGGTGTTTTTGACCTCATGAATAATGCCTCGCGCCAATTCCTGGGTATGGGTTTGAATTTGTTCAATAGCGGCCTTTTCACGTTCAGAATGGATGAGGTCATTTTGGAGTTGAACCAGTTGGGTATTTTTGGCTTTGAGTTCATCAAAGAGGATAGCGTTGTTTAAAAAAATGGCGGTTTGATGGCTAATTCGGTGCATGAATGTCAGTTCGTCATTCGAATACGGGGTCAGATTCTTTTTTTCACCCACCAGGATTGTTCCCACGAAGGTGTCATTAATCGCCAGGGGGATTGTGGTTGTGCCCAATTCGACACCGGGGTCAGGATCACCGAGTTTGACTTGGACATGGGTGGCGTATAGCACTTCTGAAAATGTGGTTTGAATGGTTCGGATCAGTGTTTCTGTTGAATTGAGTTGAGAAATCCGTTCCGCAAAGTCGATGGCGTGTTCACGAAGCTGAAATTTTCGCCGAAAAAATCGGTGATTGAGCTTGGGTTGTATCCACTGAAAATGAAATAAGACCGCAATTGAGGATATAAAAAGGATTCCAAACAACCCGAGGGGTGTGAATTGGGCGTGGAATATTGAATTGATAAAGGGTGTTGTTGCCACCAGAATCCCAAGCGGAGGGATAAAAACGACGGTCGATACAATCGCCCAGTAGATCGTGTAATGGATGGCGGTTCGGATGTTAAAGGCGTTGTATTTGGTCACCGCGACGAACATTCCGAAAAATGTCAGAACAAAACTGTATCGACCATATCTGGCGAACGAATGGATTCCGAATACCGGTAATAGTGTCGAAAAAACGAAGATCATCGTTACCGTGACACTTAACCAGGGGCACACCCAGCGTGCTTCGTTTCGGAGATTGGACGGAACGGTCATCATTTTTTTGATGAGGATAATAATGGTCGCAAATAGTCCAAGCCCGACGTAGCCCATGTACAGTGTAAAAAATGGAATTAAATGGAAATGAAGGTGGTGCGTGACCGGATCTTGTTCCGCGATAAAATAGTTCCCAATAGGGTAGGCTGAGGTGATAAATATCGCTTCTACAACGGTGGATATCCCAACGATAAGGGTGACCCATCGTCGATCATTGCGGGTGGTGGGCACAAGATAGTGGATGGCAAATCCAAACAGGCCTGCCAGGAGATAGGGGCCTGCCAAAAGAGAGGCCAGTCCCGCCCAATGAATTTTTAGGAAATAATAGTGGGTTACGGTGGCAATGTGGTCCGGATTTGCGATGATCTCGGCGTTGGCGAGTTCAAATAGTCGTTCACGAAGTCCGGCAAAGAACACATATAAAAATGCAAACATTGAAAATATAAACACTGGGAGAACCAGTCGCTTTTTTTGAGCAGTTATGAGTACAAAAAATCCCATTAACAGCATCGCAATAGCGGCAAATGAGGAAATCCAAAACAAGATAATACTCATGTTATCCAATGGATTTTGTGGGGTAGATATTGTGCTTTCGCAACTTTCCCTGAAGGGTTGAGCGATGAATTTTGAGCTCTCGGGCTGCGCCTGACAGGTTATGGTTGTGTTTGGTTAATGCGTTTTTTATTTCTCCAACTTCGATGGCGTCAATTTGATCATTGAGGGTGCCTTCCTTTGAGAGATTAGAGGGGGCTGTGGCCCACCGTGGGATATGAATTTCACCCTGGCTATGAAGCCATACCATAATTTGAATTTCATTTTTGAGTTCTCTCAGGTTGCCGACCCAATGGCTTTCTAATAGCTTTTGTTGGATCGGGGCCGATAATCTAAAATTGCAGCTATATTTTTGATTAAACTCTGAAATGTAGTGTTCAGAAAATTGGCGAATAAGTTCTGGATTTTCTTTGAGAGCCGGGAGTTTTACGACAAACTGTTTGATCCGATAATACAGATCGGAGCGAAACTCTCCATTTTTGACCGCGACCTCTAAGTCTTTGTTGGTTGCGGTTATCAAGGTGAAATCCAGTTGAATTTCTTTGTGTCCCCCAATTCGGACCACTCGTTTGGTTTCTAGGACGCAGAGGAGCTTTTCTTGGAGCTCGCGGCTAAGATTGCCGACTTCATCCAAAAATAAAATCCCCCCGTTGGCCATCTCAAATTTCCCCTTTCGCGTGTCGACTGCTCCGGTGAACGCCCCGCGTTCCGTTCCAAATAATTCGGCTTCCGCAAGTGAGTGGCAGATGGCGCCACAGTCGATAGAGATCAACGGTTTTTTTGGCATCAATTTCTGATGAATGTAGGTGACGAGTGTTCCTTTTCCAACCCCAGTTTCGCCCAAAATGACCAGCGATAGCCCACCCTTTACGGCCCGCAGTGCCAAATCAAATGTCGTTTGGTAGTCACGGATGTCCGGAATAAAAATATCGATATCAGACTCGATGGCAACTCTGGACTCTGACCATTGTCGTTCAAGTTTGGCATCGAGAATTTCTTGGATTGTTTTGTTGAGTAAGCCGGGATTGGTTTCAAGATCTTCCTTAAAGACGTAGTCCTTAGCGCCGTGTTTGAGGCAGTTCAATACCATTTGGGGATCATCACTCACTGTTGCCATGACGATGGATACGTCAGGATGCTCCCGACGAATGGTTGTCAGTAGGTCGAACTCATGGACGTCCGGCATCAAAAGATCGAGGACCACAAGTTGGATATCGTTGGTCCTAAGATGGGTTAATGCGGCGCGTTGGGTTTCCGCCTCGAGAACGGTGAAATTTGCACAGAGCAGCGATTTGAACTGCAGCCGCACAAGTGTATTATCGTCAATAATTAATATGAGCGGCTTAAATTTCATCGTCGGCAACCCCCCCTGAGTGATTAAATTTAATTATTCCACTTTTTGGATAATTAAATCAAGTCACTCTCCAGGGGGGGGCTATAGCGTCTCTAAGAAGTTTTTGTATTCTTCTGGAGTCATGAGGTCGTCGATTTCTTTCTCATCGCTGAGAGATACTTTGACGAGCCATCCATCGTCGTAAGGGGATTCGTTGACGTACCCTGGATTTTTGCTGAGCTCCAGGTTGGTTTCAAGAACCTCGCCTCCGACCGGTAGATAGAGGGATGAAATGGTCTTAACGGATTCGACCGATCCAAATTCATCCATCTGGCCGATTTGGCGACCAATTTCGGGTAGGTCGACGAATACGATTTCTCCAAGTTCGTCAACGGCGTGTTGTGTAATGCCAACGATGGCCGTGTCATTTTCGACGCGTACCCACTCGTGTTCTTCTGTATATTTGAGATCCGATGGGATCATGGGTTGTCCTCCGTCTGCTGAATTGAGAGGGCCAATTATAGATGTTTTTTGCGTGTTGTAAATATCCGGAGTTCGAGTCTATAGTGTGTCTATAATGGATGACTGACGTCGGGCGGTTTGCCGGGCTCGTTTTGGGGGCAAAAAGGAGGCCGTTATGAAGCGTTTTTTGTTAGGCTTATTCATCGGAATTTTGGTGGCTACGGGGTCGCACTCACTCGTTGCGGGTTTTGTGTTGAGAAATCAGCGCGTATCCACTCTTCAAGGGACTCGGTCCTTAACGAATGATGAGTTGGCTCAAGCTGTAATGGCGAATGATGAGCGCATCGAGGTCATGCAGGGGGAACTTTCCAAAATGCGCGGTGAAAATCAGAAGATTCAAAAAGATATGGGTGAAGTAGAAGCCTCATTGATTCAGTTCAAAAATCTATATTTCCGTCGGTTTTAATTCAAATAATAAGGGAGCCTTCCTGTGAAACTAATTTTGAGTATGGGGCTAGGTCTGTTACTGATGGGCAACGTGACACACGGGGCCAATGGTCTTAAGGGCAGTGGGGCGACGTTTCCGGCACTGTTAGTTAATAAAATGACTGAACGGTATGAGAAAGAAACGGGCACAGTGGTGACCTATTCCCCGATCGGCAGTTTTAATGGGTTGGCAGAGTTGACTGCGGGTAAAACGGATTTTGCGATATCCGACGTGCAGCTGAGTGACTCAGGGGCGGCGAATTCGGGGGATTATGTCGATATCCCTGTTACCTTGGGTGCGATTGCGTTGGTCTACAATTTAGAGGGTGTTCCGGTGCTAAAGTTGACGCCAGACCTCCTGTTAGACATTTTGGCCGGGCGGGTGACTCGGTGGAATGATTCGCGGATTCAAGCCATTAATATGAAGGTGAAATTGCCGGCGATACCGATCAAAGTCATTACCCGTTCGGATTTGAGCGGAACGACCTTTTTGTTAAATCGATATTTGATGTCCGTAAGCAACGGATCGCGGCAACCAAAATCCAAGTGGCGTCTGGAAGTACCTGGGGCAACACAGGTTTCTGGAAATCAGCAATTGGTGGATACATTGATGCGGACGCCGGGCGCGTTTGGATATACGGAGTCTCACTATGCCGCACGGGCGAACTGTGGCGTCGTTGCCCTGCGCAACGCCAAAGATCGTTTTTTACTTCCCAATGTGGAAAGTATTTTAGCAGCAACGGATGAAGTGACTTTGGATCAAGTTCGGAATTCAGGGATTAATTCTAAAAATGAATTTGCGTACCCGATCGTTGGCTTCTCGTGGATGTCGACCTCAAAGGATCAAAGTAAACGATCCGATTATGAATCAGCCAAGTCGTTGATCAATTTGATGTGGTGGATGACCCATCAGGGCCAACTGTATGCCGAGGAAAATGGCTTTACGCCGTTACCTCCGATTGCAATGAAGTTTGCGTCTCAACACCTTAAGGAAATTCGATTTGATGATGTGATTATTCGGTAAAATGCCCGCCATTTGTTTGATCGGGATGCCGGGGGTGGGGAAGTCTAAAATTGGTCACTCGATGGCGAGTTTGGCGGGCTATGATTTTATCGACACCGATCTGGTGATCAACCGCCAGACCGGGACCTCATTAAATGTAACAATAGATAAAATAGGCGCTGACTCGTTTTTGGAAATGGAAGATGCGGCCTTGTTGGGAATTCATCCGTCGGAAACAGTAATTATTTCGCCGGGGGGGAGTTCTGTATTTTGTGACAAGGGAATGGCGCATATCGCAACGTTTGCCACGATTTTGTATCTTGCGGATACCTTAAAAAATATCGAACGCCGTATCATCAACTTGGAGACCCGTGGGATTGTGGGGTTAACCGAACTAGGGGGATTGGACGCGGTATATGAACAGCGTGATCCACTTTATCGGAAATGGGCCCATCATGTGGTGTGGCTTCCCGAGGGGTTTCCGTTTAACCCCTCGGTGAAAACCATGGCGGAACGGTTGGTTGCTGACTATATCAATGGGGTCGTTCGGCACCCGTAGAGACGCAAAACTTTGCGTCTCTACGGGGACCATTCGGAAAACGGTTCCCCCCACTTGGCGGTTACGCCATGCCAAATATTTCTTGAAGCGCCTCTTGCCACGGGCATATTAGGACACCGTCTACTATCCTTTTTTGAGGTTCTTTACAGAGACAAATCCCTTGGCTACCATCCACGTCTTTGACAATAGAGATTAATGGTTTTATGTCTCTAATTTGGATAAATTCACTTGATTTGAATTCAATAAAAAGGACGGGTTTGCCGGGTCGTTCAATGACTAAATCGATTTCCATGCTGTGTGTTGCGAGATAATAGAACCGGAAGTCGGTCTCTCTGTAGTCATTCATTCTCATCAGTTCGGTCACCCAGAACTGTTCAAAGGCACGACCGTATTCCGTGGTTTTGGGGAGGATCGGTAACGATAGTTGTTGGGTTAATGCTCGGGTGACTCCCGTATCGAATAAGTAGAATTTGGGGTGGGACAACTGTTGTTTGCGGACGGATTTTGTCCATGCTGGAATATAGAATCCCAATAACGTGTCTTCCAAAATTTGGAAATACGATTGGCAGGTTTTAATGTCAATTCCAATTTCTCGGGACAAATTTGAAAAATTTAAAATGTTACCATTTTCATGCGCGGCGAGTTCCAAAAACTTGGTAAATGACGGGAGTTTTCTTACCGCTCCCTCAACCTGAATTTCTTCTTTGAGGTAGGTGTGTGTGTATGTTCTAAGATATCTGGTTTTTTGGGGGACTGAAAAAAGAATCGCGCTTGGCAGCGATCCGAATGCGAGTATTGACTCTAAATCAAAATCGGCGCCGAGTTCCACCGAGGTTAATGGTCCCATGGTCATCGAAAAGGCGCGGCCGGCCAATAAGTTGGCTTTCCCTCTTTTTAGTTTTCGAGCGCTGGAACCCGTTAAACAAAATTTGAGTGGTCCGTTCCCATTCATATACCGATGAACTTCATCTAGGATAAACGGAACTTTTTGGACTTCGTCGACGACGACCCATTCGATATCAGGGGCTAACCCCGCCAGGACTTGAGCAAACGCCCGAGGGTTGTTGGTATACCTGATTTCATTTTCTCGATCGAGTAAGTCTAATGTCCAGGTTTTTGATTTTGGGAGGGTTTGGGCGATCCATGTGGTTTTCCCTACGCCTCTTGGCCCAAAAAGAAAAAATGAATGACCTGGATCTTTTAATAGTCGGGAGAACATACTCCAATTATATACGTGATTTATGGAGTATTGTCCATAAATCACGTCGATTTTTCAATGCCCCCCCGGTGGCGGTTACGCCATAAACACGCGTTTCATGAATTTTAACGACGCCTGGCGGAATCGCTCGATATAACTGTAGGTGGCGGGGACGACCAATAACGTTAACAATGTTGAACTGATCAACCCGCCAATAATGGCGACGCCCATTCCCGTACGCTGACGGGAGGCTTCGTTAAGCCCGATCGCCACCGGCATGACCCCGGCGATCAAGGCGATGGTGGTCATGAGAATCGGTCGGAGACGGGTTTTTCCGGCCTCGAGGACGGCGCTGGTGTGATCCATTCCTTTTGCAACCAACTGGTTGGTGTAGTCGACTAACAGAATGGAGTTTTTGGTGGCCACTCCGAGGAGCATGATGCATCCAATCATCGAAAAGATATCCAACGATTTCCCGGTGATTAACAGGGCATAGAATGCGCCGCAGGCGGCCAGCGGAAGGACAAGCATAATGGTGAAGGGGGTGACTACCGATTCATAGAGGCTGGCCAAGACCATGTAGATAAATAAGATTCCTAATAGTGCCGCCAAGCCCATGTTTTGACCCAGTTCTTGGAAGTTTTCGGCTTGGCCTAAGAATCCATATCTCATCCCAGTGGGCATGTTGAGCTCTTTTTTGATGATCCGTTCAACATCGGATTTTACCCCGCCCATCCCGGGACCATCGGGTGCAATGTCCCCTGAAATTTGGATGGACCGACCTCGGTCTTGCCGGTTGATACTCGATGGGGCAATGGTTTCGAATGGTTCCCCGATATCGGAAAGACGAATCAACGTCTGATTGATGTTGGGGACGTAGATACTGTTGAAGCCTGTTTTGATGTCCCTTTGGTTGGGCTGGAGCCGAACCCGGATATCATATTCTTCGCCCTGTTCGCGGAACACGCCGGGAACGGAGCCTTCAATGAGCGTGCGTAGTTCCATTCCAACGGCGGTTGTGGACACCCCAAAACGGTCGGCTTTGCGTCCATCGAGGGCCACTTGAAACTCGGGCTTTCCGGGCTTGTAGTTCATTTCGACGTCCAGAAGCCCCGGGTTGGTCTTGAGCTTTTCAAATAGTTTTTTAGCAACGCCTTCAAGCTCGGTGAGATCCGATCCGATTAAGACCACATTAAATGGACGTTGTCCCCCACCGACCATGTCGATATCTTTGACAATGGGTTTGGCAAACGCCACGGCTTTTAACTGACCTCGCAATTTTTCTTTGAAGTCGGATGTGTTGATACTCCGCTTCTTGGAGGGAACAAGGTTAACGATAATGGTCGCTAAGTTAGATTCGTTTCTGGCCGTCCCTACCGTGAGTACAGTGGTGGCGACTTCTGAATTGTCACGAATGGATTGGTCAATTTTGACGGCAACTTTGTTCATTTTTTCCAAACTGGTACCTGCAGGGAGTTCAAGGCTGATCATAAATTCGCCAAAGTCTTGCGGCGGCAAAAATGTTTTTGGAACTTTACTAACTGCGACGCAGCTACTGAGAAATATCAGAAGAGCCCCCAGAATGATGATGCCGGGCCGACGCAAAGTGAATCGGAGGATGCTGACATATTTATTTTCTAACCCAGTTTGAAATCGATCAAATGCTCGGGCCACTCGCCCGGCAGTTTGGTTCCAAATGCTTTTGCTGTCGTCGTCATGGGTTCCGGCGAAGTAGGCGGATAACATGGGCGCGACTGTTAACGCATCGAATAAACTGATGAGCATTGCGAAACAAATGGTGAGTCCAAATTCTTTGAAAAATTGTCCGACCACGCCTTGGAGAAATCCAATTGGCCCAAATACCGCAATAACCGCAGCGGTCGTGGCGATGACCGCCAACATGACCTCTTTGGTTCCCTCGATTGCGGCTTGGAGTGGGGGTTTTCCCATTTCAAGGTGGCGGAAAATATTTTCTCGAACAACGATGGCGTCATCAATCAGTAGTCCAACTGAAAGACTCAAGGCCAACAATGTCATCACGTTGATTGAAAAGCCGGCGAGTGACATGAGAAGAAACGCGCCGATCAAGGAGTTGGGTAGCGCCAGACTGGTGATAATAGTGGATCTAACCGACCCTAAAAATAGGTACACGACCACCAGTGTCAGGACGATTCCAATAAGGATGGATTCTTCGACGTCGACGATGTTTGCTTCGATCATTTTGGAACTGTCACGAACGACGGTGACTTCGGCGGTTATTTTTTGATCCTCTAAATCCTGGTTGATCTTGGCTAATTGTTTTTTGACCGAGTTGACCACGGCAATGGTATTGGACCCGGATTGCCGGTAGACATTAAGAAAAATGGATTTGCTTCCGTTGACGTAAGCGCGGCTGTGTTCGTCTTCCAGACTATCTGAAATCGTGGCGACGTCATCCAACCGGATCGGAACATCGTTGCCCATAAAATTGACGACGGTGGCCCCGATATCTTCGATGGATTTGAACTCGGCAACTGACCGAATCGATATTTCCGTTGCGCCTTTTTGGATGGTTCCCGCAGGGACGTTTTGGCCGGACATCGCAATGGAATTGACGATTCGTGATGCGGAAAGTTCATGGGCCTTGAGTTTGTTTCGGTCCAGGTCAACGTGAAATTCCCGTTTTCGGCCGCCGACAATTTCGACGATCCCGACGTTGTTGATTTGTTCAAGCTTGGGCTTAATTTGGATGTTTGCGAGGTCGAACAATTTGCCTTGGGGAAGGTTGGCCTTGATCGCCACAATCATAACGGGCTGATCGGCGGGGTCGAGTCGACGAACAATGGGGGCTTTGGCGTCTTTTGGAAGCTTGTTTTGAAGCCCACTGACGCGGTCGCGGATTTGCTGCTCGGCGTCTTTAACATCCGTTTCAAGGTTAAACTCGACGTAAACCGAACTATACCCGTCTTGACTATAGGAGGACACCCGTTTGACGCCAGGAAGGGTACTTATTTCTTCCTCAACCACTTTGCTAATCAGGGTTTCTACTTCTTTGGGGCCTGCGCCCGGGTAGGGGGTGTTGATGGTAACAATCGGAAATGTGACATTCGGGAATAAGTCGACGGGCAATTTTTTGAGGGACATATACCCTAGGGCAAGGATTAAAAAGACCAGACAAGTAATAAAAATAGGCCGTTTAATGGATAGGTTTGCGATGTCCATAACTGTTAGCTCCCGAATAGTTTTCGCTGTGCGAATAAAGTAAGAATTTCTGCTTTGGTCCGTAAATGGGTCAATCGGGCATTGGCGTAATCTTGTTCGGTGTTAAGAACCTGGAGCATGGTGCTGCGGCCCTTTTGGTGACGGTTGGATTCGAGTTGCCATTTTTGTCGTTGAATCGTCTCGACCCGTTGGACCAGTTCTAGCCGATGTTGGGTGTCATCAAATCGATGCTGTAAGTCGTTCCATTGGTTATCGGCATCGGTCATTTTTTGTTTGTAGTTGAGTTCAGTGGCTTCAAGGAGTTCTTTATTGCCCAACCGGATGGTGTCGAGAGTGGAGGCACGCATGTCGAGGGCACCCGAAAATTGAACGCCGACATACGCCGTGGGGTAGTCGGTAGCGACGGTGCGTTTGATGACGCCAAGGGTGGAGGAATCATACTGGTTCAACTTAAATTGACCAATTAAGTTGAGGGCGGGTTCGAGCATATCGATATCGACAGTTGTTTTAGCGCGGGCGGCCATTAAGTTGTGGTAGGCGGAGTGGACGTCTTTCCGAGGGCCTTTTATTGGCCATTTTATTCGGATTAATTGGGCGTCGTTGATCTCTTTTAACGGCTCAACCGCAACGTTCGGATCATTTCCACGCAAGGCGTTAAATGTCCGTTCGGCAGACTTTACTTCCTCTTTTGCTGCCCGGAGTTCGAGCTGGCGCAGTTCTTGAAGGGCTTGAACTTGGAGTAAATCGGATTGGTCCCCCAATGCCAATTGTTGGCGCGACTGGGTCCAGGCCACCATTTTTTTTGCTCGGGTCACCGCTTCTTCGGCGATGATGACGGCTTCTCTTGCAAGGGATAAACGCCAATAAATAGTTTCGGCCTGTGCAAGTCCGGTATCAATGGCAAACTCATTGAGTTTGATGGCGGAGAGATAGGCTTCTTCGATGCCCGATCGGGTGGCCCGAGTGGTTTTGCCTGATCCGTTTTTCCATAGTGGATAAACCACTTCGACAAAGGGAGTTCCCGTTGAATACGCCTTGGTGCTTCCGCCCAGAGTGCTTTGGGGGTAAGTCGTACGGTCTAATTCGTAGCCACCGGAGAGGCTAACGCCACTATCCAGTTGGGTTTTGACAACCGCTCCCACCGTTTGGATTGTGCTTTCGGTTCCCAAAAAGCTGGAAAAGGTACTTATTTTTTTGTCGGATAGGAACGAATACGACACCAGAAATTGGGGGATGGTTGGCGCTTCACGTTCCTGAATCTTATTGGTCAGCGCGTCAATCGTTTTGAGGGCCACTTGAAGCCCCGTATTTTTTTCTTTTACTTGGCCAATAAACTCGTCGAGAGTGAGTCCCATGGCGGGTTGGGTTAGGGCAATCCCAACCATCAATCCTACGATAACACGGGAAAGGGGGGCGTTTTTTTTACTCATACCGTTTCTTCCTTTTTTGATAGTGTGCCGAACAAAAACAGTTCCACAATGTGGTGAGTGACTAACTGAAGGTACTCCTTGTTTTGAATGGAATGGTTAAAATGTCGTTGACAGGTCACATCCATTCGTCCGAACTGAACAATGCTACCGATTAGAATGGAGCTGGAAACGAAGGGGTCGAGATCTTGTCTAAAAAACCCATTTTCTTGGGCGCTGACAAAAAATTGTTGAGTAGTGAGAAACACTTCCATAAAAGTGGATCTGAAAATTTCATCCATGAACGGAGTGTTGTTTTCCATTTCACGGTGAATAATGCGGGTGACATCGGCATTTTCCGCGTGGAGTGTCAGGATTTCGGTCACAAAAATCTCCAGCTTGAGTTTCATTTCCGCTCTGGAATCGGCGGGCGTGAGAACCCGCTTTGCCATTTGGAGGTTGGCCTGTCCCATGCTGCGGACGCAGGCTTCAAACAGTCCATCTTTGCCATGAAAATGGTAGCTGACTAAGCTGGCATTGACGCCAGCCTCTTCGGCGATATCTTTAACGGTGGTCCCTTCGAGGCCCTTAATTGCAAATAATTTTCGCGCGGCCTTCATCAACAGGTCTTTGGTATTATCTGTAATGATCATGGTTCCGATTTTTAATTGATCATTTAAATTTGTCAAATGGATGTTTAATTCGAGCAAAAGATATTTCGCCCCTACATAAATTCAAACGGTGTACGATATACTTCCATGCATTATGAAAATCCAATTTAAGCCCTTTCGTGCTGTCCGTTTTTCGTCCCATATTGAGCGTCCTGCAGATGTGTTGGCCCCGCCGTACGATGTTATTTCTCCAGAAGAGCAACATGCCCTTTATCAGCGGCATGAATCCAATATTGTGATGCTGGATTTTGGGATGGAATATGCCACGGATACGGATAAAGATAATCGGTATTCGCGAGCGAGTATTCACCTCGGTGAATGGTTGGTGAATGGCGTTTTGGAACGAGACGAAACGCCGTCGTATTATCTTTATGAGCATACCTATTTGGCGGATGGCGTGCGTAAGCAGCTTCGTGGGATTTTTGGGGCGGGTAAATTGTTCCACTTTGAAGAAGGTGTGGTGCTTCCCCACGAAAATACGATGCCCGGTCCGATTCAAGATCGGTTGGAATTGACGAAAGCCTGCGAGGCCAACTTAAGCCCTATCTATACATTGTTTGACGATGCCGATGGCTCGTTTTTTAAACTGACTGCGTCGGTATGGGAAACAACGCCGACGACGGATTTGCTCACACAATCCGGGGATCAGTACCGGTTGTGGAAGGTATCGAATGACGGCGAAATTAGTGCGTTATATCATTTTTTAGAAGAGAAAAAGTTATTGATTGCGGACGGGCATCATCGCTACACAACGGCGCTTCATTTTCGGGATCATTGTCGGAAGACGACGCAATCCTCAGATCCGTTATCAGACTATACCTTGATGTTTGCGACGCCACTTCAAAATGACGGATTGACGATTTATCCGACCCATCGGGTGGTTTTTGATTTGCCAGATTTTAATCCTCAGCTGTTTCGAGGTCGGCTTGAGGAATTTTTTGACATCAGTTCAGTGGCCGATATCGCCGCGTTTCACGCTGAGGCGGCGAGGCGGTCATCCAAATCGATTGGCGTGGCAATTCCTGGGGAAGCCACCGTCTGGCTGTTGAACCTTAAGCCATCGGCCAATATCCGTGGATTTTTTCCGGAAGGTGCCTCTGAAGTGCTTTGCGGGTTAGATGTGTCGATTTTGCAAAATATTATTCTTCAGGGGATTTTGGGGTATACCTTGGAAGATATTCGGGCGCAACGACGGATTCGGTATTTGAAGTCAGATCAAGCGGTGGTGGATGCGGTGACGACGGGATCTGTTCAAGCGGCGTTTGTGTTACAGGCCACTCGGCTCGATGAAATGCGGGATGTCTGTCTCAATGGGGAGAAAATGCCCCAAAAATCGACGTATTTTTACCCCAAATTGATTACTGGGTTGGTGATTAATCCGGTGTCCCCGTTGGAGACGGCTGCGAGTGGATTATAAAAAGCCTCTTCACAGTAGCCTTTCCTCGGGGCGTTGGGGCAAACTGACTTTGGCCGCCCAACTAGGGAACGTTAGTAGTGAGTTTGGACGTGCTGCGCGTGCCCAAGAATCGGGTAACACTAGTCGAGACGTTTTTTGGGGAGGATCAAACAAAAGAATCTCGGGATGGCTTGGATCGGTATCTCTATTATTTTGGAGTGTTGGCGCGGAAGGGAGTCTAGTACTCCCGCCGTCCTCCAAAAATGTCGGTTTTCGGTGATTCTTTTGCTTAGATTTTCCACTTTTGAACTAAAATAACGGCTTTTGGGTCCATTTAGTTGGTATTTCCTTTGCAGACTTTCTCCCGAAAGGGCGAGGTAACCTCGCGTGGCACTGATCAGGGTTACCCCCATACCTAAGTACTCCTATTAGTTATCGATCGTTCACCTTTGAAAGGGTATTTTTTTGTTACCTCACAAACCATTTTTTCAACCCCGTAGTCGTTCGTCGTTGTTGGGATAATATGGGCTCGTTTTTTTTTCGAACGGTTGCACTGTCGGTGTCGCTGCCGGCGACGACAATACAGAGTGCTACCCAATTTGATTCCAGCATGTCGACGGATGATTTTAAGGGATTGATCCGTCGCGTTGCGCCTGACCAATCGGATTTTGCGGATCAGGTGGTGTCGATACGTCCGTATCATACGGCGAACAGTGGATCGGGCGCCGCCTTTTTTTTAGTGGCGTTGGCGGATGACCCTAAATCCTATTTTTTTAAATGTGATGTGCCGGGATCCCGAATTGTATCAGGGGAAGCCACCGCCTATTTGGCCCTGGCAAAATGTGGGTTGGATGGTCTATACCTGACGCCCAAAGCCCTGTCTGTCGCGGCACCTGCATTTATCGCGATGGAATATCTGCGGGACAGTATTACGACGTTCGACTTGCTCATGGATCCAAAATTGAGTGGTGAAATCCCGACTGTTTTTAACAGAGGGATGGGGCAGTTTCTGCGCGTATTTTTAGAAAAACAATCTGTTTGCAAAGATCCTGAAAAATGGTTTCAAGAGTATACGATCGGCCGGGCGCTGGATCCTGTATTTAAGCAATGGGAACGCGCAAAAGTTGGAATGGATCCGCCGTTATTGCCGACAACAATGACGTTTTCTAAGTTGATAGAGACTCCAGTTGCGCTTATCGATGGGGTGATGGTTCCCAACGGGCTAAAATTCTTATCGGCAATGGGGAATGATCCTCGGTTTGGGCCGAACCCCCAGGATCCGTATTTACAAAATACATTGGCCATAATGCGGCATATTTTATTTGCCCGGTACACCATGACTACGGTCACTGATCCCAATCTACTCAATGAACTGGTGGTGCTTGAGTCGGGGAAGCCCCGTCGTGTGGTGTGGGTCGATCCGGGTCGTGTTGAGGAAGTGCAACTCAGTGTTCCTCTGATAAAAGGGATGGGCCAGTTTGCCCAAATTCTGGGGTTTATGTTGCGAGGTGAAGTGACTTCCGGAATTGAGTCGAATCGTCGACGATGCGATCGACGGATTTTGTCGATCAGAAGCCCCCGTGGCTCAGGTGTATCGACGCTTGTTTGTGGGAGCCGAATAGGTTTTTTGAAATTATTGTCTTTGTCGATCCGATAATTGTTTGAAAAAGATTTTAATTGGGTTGCCAGAGGAGTTATCAATGAATCCAGTTTCTGCTTCGGTTACTTCTAATTTACGCCCACCTACGCCGCCTGCGATTACCTCTTCTCAACCTGCTGTACCCTCACGAGAAGTCGTCGTTCAGGATGTTAAAATGTATTTGCAGAATAATCCGCCGGTTGGAGAAAATAATTCTTCTTCGGAAATGTGGCTTTCGGTAAAGCCAAACGTACCGTCTTTTAGGAGATTTACACAACCACATGGGGGTTCAGTGAGTCGTGGAATTCAAACCTTAGAACAACTGTTTAAAGAAATTCTGCAGGACTCTCCAGGTGACGTAAATATTCAAAAATGGGACTCCACTCGTTCCAGCGAAACCTTTCTCAAACTCCGTGCTCAACGCGACGCAAATTTGAGAGCCGTGGCCTTGAACTGTAGTCCATTTGATCTGCCTCTTCCGGCGGGGCCACCTCCCGAATATCGCCCATCGAGCACGGAGTACGTTTTCAGCCCGCCAATCGCGCGTGTAGTTGGCCTTGGAGCGGGAGCTGGGCCTGCGGCTTATTTGTCTAGCACGTCCGCGGCACCGGTGTACCGCTCACAAGGCAGTTCAGCTCTGAGCACACTTCAAACTGATCTAGGAAACGTAGTAGACGCATTGAATAATTATCGGCCATTGGATGCGTCGACACTGTTGTCCGAAATTAAGCTGGATGCGATCGATTCCGATCTGACTTCAGGTAGACTAAATAGAGGGGAGTTCAAAGACTGTGTCGATTTGCTTAAGCTTGCGTCAAAAGAGGTTACCACCGACTGGAAGACAGCGCTTCCAGAATCTGCAAAATATAAGCTAGGGGCCCTCCTTGATGAACTTGAATCGCGGGTAATTGTCCGGAGATGCAGATCGGATGCTTTTGATGAAACTCCCCAACTCGTACCGGCCCTCCTTGGTTCGGATGAAAAGTCTCCTGTGACGACACTTTGTTGTGAGATGACCGCTTGGCAATCGCCTTCGGTGATGTCGATACGATCGGGTGAAGAATCAACTGTAATTGAGGGTTACTTATTGGGGCCTAATAAAGAAGAAATGAAGGGGGCGTTGAATCAGCTTTATATGGCGGCGGATACCATCCCTAAAACCGATAGACTCCGTAAATAAATAAAAGCGCAACTAAAATCTATTTGTCCTGAAATTAGTAAAGATTTAAAAAAAGATGGGATATTGGCGAAAAAAGGATAGTTTTGACGGAAATAAATCGGGCATATCGTTGACGGAGGGCCACCTCTGCCCCCGTTACACGGGCACTCTCCCCGCTCTTTACAGCCGCAGTGCGTTCAAAAACGCGGCCCCGTATTGCTTGAGTTTTGCGGGGCCGACGCCGTTGATGGTGAGTAACTCGGCGTCGTTTTGAGGTTTGACGCTGGCCATTTCATTTAAGGTGCGGTCGGCAAAAACCATATACGGCGGAATGTTGTTGGCATCGGCCAGTTGTTTGCGGAGTTTTTTGAGGGTGGCCACAATATTTTTGTCGGTGGCGCCGACTTCGGCCTTGGCCTTTGATCGTTTGGAGGGCTTTTCTGATTTTTTGAATTCTCGAAACTGGACGGGCACTTCACCTTTGAGGACTGGTTTGGCGGCGTCGGTCAGGGTTAACACGGGGTATTGGCCACTCGTCAGGGTCAGTAGTCCAAGGTGGATCATCGCTTGGATATAGTAGATTAACGCGGGCTTAGTCATATCAGGTAATAAATTAAATGTTGAGAGTTGGTCATGCCGATATCGGGTAATCATCTCGGATGCAGTACCACGTAATACATCGACGACGTAGTGCATCCCAAATCGCTGTTGGACCCGATAGACGCAGGACAAAATCTTTTGGGCCAGCTCCGTGCCATCGATCATATGGGGCGGGGTGAGGCAGTTGTCGCAATGGCCACAGCCTCCCGTTGCGGGCTGCCCAAAGTACCCCAAAATATCCGCCCTGCGGCAGGTGGTGGCCGAGCAAAATGAGTTCATTGCGGTGAGCTTTTGGCGCATTGCATGCATGAGTTCTGGGTTATGTTCGTATTCGGATAAAAATTGTTGATTCAAAATTTTGTCTTGCGCGGAATATAGGGTCATACATTCAGAGGGCAACCCATCTCGTCCGGCTCGGCCAATTTCTTGGTAATACTGTTCAATACTTTGGGGCATGTTGGCATGCACGACAAATCGAACATCGGGTTTGTTGATCCCCATTCCAAACGCCACTGTGGCGACCATGATGGGGATGTTGTCGGTAATGAACTGCTGCTGTGCCCGTTGGCGTTGGGTATCGGATAGCCCTGCATGGTACATGGTCGCCCGGACGCCGTGGCGTTCCAACGATTTAGCAATGGTTTCGACGCCTTTTCGGGTCGCAGCATAAATGATCCCGCTTTGATCCCGTCGAGCGACGACGTAGTCGATGACCTGCTGAATTCCCGTTCGCTGTTGAATGGATAGCTTTAAGTTGGGACGGTCGAAGTTGCCGACGGTCATGAGTGGATTGGTAAGCTTTAATTGAACGGCGATATCTTTTCGGACCGAGGTGGTGGCGGTTGCGGTGAAGGCGACGACCGGACACTTGAAATCGACTTTTAATCCCCCGAGCTGCCGGTATTCCGGGCGAAACGCGTGGCCCCATTGTGAAATACAGTGGGCTTCGTCGACCACGATCATGGAAATGGTTTGCCGCTGTAAAAATTCTTTAAACGACGGGTCTGCCATTCGTTCCGGGGAGACGTAGACTAATTTGAGTTTGGAAAATTGAGAAAATACGAGATTTCGTTGGTCTCCACCGCCACTATGAACTCCCGCGGCGGGGACCCCTTGTTGATGCAACGCGGTGACCTGATCCACGATGAGCGCAATCAACGGCGAAATCACGATGGTAGTCCCAGGCATCATGACTGCTGGTAATTGGTAACACAGTGATTTTCCCGCGCCGGTGGGGAGAATCGCAACCCCGTCTTGACCCGCCAAAATCCCAGAAATGATATCTTCCTGATGAGGTCGAAATTCATTAAATCCAAAATGGGTTTTGAGTGAGCTGAGGAGGGCGTTTGGCATGGAAGAAAGGGTAACACATTCGCAACTCACCCCCTACCTCAAATTCCCCAGTAGGGGCAGATGATCCCCACCTCACCCCGGCCTGCGGCCACCCCTCTCCATTGACTACGTCAACAGAGAAGGGCTGTAGGTAATGTTTTTATGTGGTTTGAAGTTTTTTATACTTTTATCTAAATTTTTTGTTATGAAAGCAAAAGGACGTGCTCGTTTACTCCGAGCTGCCCAGACGGCAGAAGAAAAACAGCTATGGGATACCGTAAAAAACCGAGGCCTAGGCCCAGTTTCGTCGGCAATATCCGATTACGTTTGTATTTCGCGAGGAACCCCACTGTTTTATTGCTGACTTTTACTGCGCCGAACGACTTCTAATTATTGAATTGGATGGCGAATTTCATAGTGCAAAAAATATCCGACAGCCCTTCTCTATTGACGTAGTCAATGGAGAGGGGTGGCCGTAGGCCGGGGTGAGGTGAGCGCAGCGATGGCTTTTTTGCTGTTTCAAAGACCGGACACTAGTGGAAAATTTGGATAGAGGGGGCAAATCGACGAAGAGGGGGAGTTACCCCATCGCTATATTCCCAAACCGATGGGTCGTTTCACTGAGCGAGACTTCCCGCAACCAACGGGGTAGCTCCCACAGGGCATGATCGCCAAGGGGTTGGGCAAATATCGGAACCTGATGGGTGATCGCCACTGTTTGAACGGTGGGGGATAACGGCCCAATCCATCGGAGGCTGCGGCAATTGGAGTGGCCCATCATGTCGGTGATCTCAGCCAATGTGGCGCCGGTTGCCGTGGGACAGGACTCCTGAATTTTCGCCAAAAGATGGGGCGCTGCATCAATCACTCGAACGGTCTGGAGGGTCAGTAGCCTGGCCACTTGGGCGGCAATAATCGCAAGATCTTTGGAGACACTGCCATGGATAACGACCATGAGCCCTTCCCTTGGGACCAGCCAATACTGGTTGGTTTGGCCGGACAATGCGCTGCAGGTATGGCGGGTCGTCATTTTTTTGATCCATTGGGCCAAGTGAGCGGCGTAATAGCGATGATTAAACGTGACCGGCTCGGTCAATGCCGTGAGATAAAGGGGCCCCCCGGCTTTGAGCCCATTTCCGATGCTACTGGCCTTGGTTCCACCGAAGGGTTGCCGTCCCACAATGGCACCCGTTGTCGTTCGATTGACGTAAAGATTTCCGGCTTGGATCGATGTCGTCCACCGTGCGATTTCCTCGGGATCCAGCGAATGAATCCCCGCGGTGAGACCGTAAGGGGTTTGATTGGCCATTGATATTGCGTCCGTGATCGATTCGGCGCGACTGATAGCGAGTACGGGGCCAAAAAACTCGGTGATGTACGAGAATGATCCGGGTGTTACCCCCCGTTTAACGCCAGGGGTCCAAAGGGTGTCGTGGATTTGTCGAGGGGTGAGGATCCATTCTTCGCCGGGATCTATCGTTGTTAGCGCCTGGAGTAAGGCGGCATTGGGGGCGTGAATCAACGGGACGATTGTCGTTGAAAGTTGGGACTCATTGCCCACCGGTAACGATTCGATGGCTTCTTTTAGGTGGGTGATGAATGTGGGATCGTCATAGAGCGGGCCATCGAGAATCACCAGGCTCGTGGCGCTGCATTTTTGACCTGAAAATCCAAAAGCGGACTGGACGATATCTTTGATTGCGAGATCCCGGTCGCAAAGCCGGGAAACGATCATTGTATTTTTGCCACCGGTTTCCGCAATTAAATTCAGATCCGGTCTCCATTCTAAAAAGAGTCGGCCTGTCGCCGTACTCCCCGTTAACATGACGGTTGAAATATCGGGGGATTGGATGAGCATTTGGCCCTGGGTATCGTCGTTGAGGGGTATGAATTGGAATACGTCACGGGGGACTCCGGTGTTCCAAAATAGCTGGGCCACTATCCATCCCACGCCAACGGCTTCGGGAGCCGGTTTAAATATCACGGGATTCCCCACCGCTAAATTTGCCGATATGGCACCGATGGCGATGGATGCGGGAAAATTCCAAGGTGGGCAGACGACTGCGGGGCCTTTTCCGAGCGGTGGGCGTCCAATGCCGGTCGTCAGATCGATCGCTAATTGGCAATAATATCGAATGAAATCGATCGATTCGCTGACTTCGACGTCGGCTTCGATGGCGGTTTTATGGACCTCTGCCGACAGTGCATGGATCAATTCCAATCGATGGGTTTCGAGTAAATCAGCAACTTTGAACAAAATTTGTGACCGATTCGCTGCGTGTCGCCATGTCTCAATGGCGACGGTGGCCGTTTGAAGTGCGGTCTGGATTTGGAGATCATCTGAATGCGGTATTGGGGGAAATACTCGTGGGGACGACTGCTGGCGCCGCCATCGCGCCACGACAGGATGCTGGGTCCAATCGGAGTCCGAACTATTTTGAAAGCCGGGCGGAATCGTAAAGAATTCCGAATGGGTGGGTGAAATGGGGGGGCGTACCGCTGCTGAGTATTGGTTTTGACGGAGACTTCGGGTGTCGAGGGATGCCATTAGTGAGACGGAGGCTCTAAAAAGATAGGCCATATGGTTCCAGTTATCGTCGCCAGGGATCACCGAATGGGCAACGCCCAAGAAATGATCGGGGCCGGTATTTTCGTCGAGTCGTCGGATGAGGTAGGCAACCGCGTGAAGATAGTGACGATTATCGGCGAGTGGAGAGTACACCAAAACAGGGATATTGAGGGACGTTAGTGTTCGGACCCAGTCATCGGCCATGCCTTGCAACATTTCGATCATGACGTTGGGGTGATGATGGTGTTGGACCCAAAGGCCAAAGGTGAGGTCAAAACAATTGTGAGTGGCGATTCCAAGGTCAATTGCGTCTTTTGAATCGGGGGTGCAACACGCCAATATCAGGGTCTTAAAATGGGCGTCGGTGTGTTTTTTATCCGTGTATAAAGGGTAGGGGTGTCCTGATATTTCAGATTCCACCGATTCCATCGCACGGTTTGCGCCTTTGACAATCCGAATTCTTATTTTTCCTCCGCCGTTTTGATACCGATGAATGGCCCATTCTTTAAGTGCCTCAAGTACAGAAGTGGACGCTGGTAAATACGCTTGAAGGACGATACCCCCTCGGTAGGTCCAGAACTCAGGTTCACTCAGTACCTTTTTGAATACCCCGACGGTTAATAGCAGGTCTTTGTATTCTTCCATATCGAGAGTCACCGTTTTGTGGGGGGATACCGCCATTGCCGACCGGTAAAGGTCTCTGAGGGGCTCTGCGATGGTATCGACACTTTGATCAAAATCGAGAAGAGAGAGTTGGGGGACCAGAGACGATATTTTGACGGAGATATAGTCGCAATTAGGGTGGGAGAGAAGGTGTTTGTAATATGCGCGTTTCACATTGGCTTCGGTGTAACCCAGGATGGCTTCCCCGAGGATATTAAAGTTGCGAATAGGGCCGGGTTGGGTCGGAATTTGGGATAATACGACGGTCCGAAAATGGGAACGGGTAATGGCCCGAGCCTGATCCACAATAAATTCGGTGAGGAATGCCGGGGCGAGGTCGAGTAGTTGGAGTCCAATTTGATGGAATTTGGGTAAAAAAGTGGGGATTCCAACCGCCTTTGTGATTCGTGACAACGCCTGGCGGGTTTTTGTGGCGTCTGCGGTCCGAAACAAGATGTCGGTCACCGTCGCGGCCCAGCGTTTGTTTGCGGGTGATTGGACCAGTTGCCGGGTCATGGCGTAATTGCGGTGTTCCTCGGGAGACCGGTTGCGATTCGCGAGTGTCATTAGGTCACTGGCGAGTCCGACGATGCCATCCGTGGCGATTGTTAGGTCAGTGGGGAGGTCGTTAAGTTGTGTTATTATTGATGCGTTATTTGGCAAAAATGGCATGGCCTCAGGGTACCATAATCACGGTTTGATGTCGGGGTTACCCAAAACCCCGTTCCAAAATCCTTTGAAATTAATCTCATGAATTTTCCGATAACATATAAAGTGAAAATTGTTTTTGAACCAAAGGGAGAAGAGTTACTGTGAGTATGGGACAAAATGTATCTAGTGTATCGGGGCGACCCACCGTTTCTGCGGCAGTGGGCTTAAATACTGAGGCCGGATATCGCACCTATTTTATGGGTAAAAGTAGTTTGACCACTGGTGCCGAAGCAAACAAAAATAAGTTTAAAAAATTAGGTAAAATTATACGTAGTGTGATTTTGACACCGAAATCACAGGAATCTAAGGACGGCACGACCGGCGGTAAAATTGCATCCGGGTGGAAGGCGGTTAAGCTGCCTCAGTTATGGATTGGTAATAATACAACAATGTCGATCCCATCAGTTGGGGCGGCGCCAAGCAGTTTTTCCTGGAGTTCGGGCCCCCAATTTTCGACTCAATACTTGAACTTACTGAATGACCGTTTAACCGGTAGCGAGAAACCCACACGCCCTCTATTTTCCCACTATGGCAATGGTCAGTATATGGAAACGCTCCATAACGAATATCGCTACATGCTGGAACTGCACCAACATCGGTTTTTAAATATTCTCAAAGCGGCGGCGCCCGACGTTCATCAGGCGTTTGTCGAATGGTTGATTATTCACGCTGGGGCACCTGTAAATAACGGATTGTCTGAACCTATTGTCCGAGACCTTGCTAAAACCAAAGCGAGTGTGGACCGTGCGTCTGAATCTAACCAAGTGCGGTTAACTAAGGGTTTTATCGGTCGACTTAAACAAAGTCATCCGGAACAATTCGAATTTATTAAAAAGCTCGCATCGGTGGCCCGAATTGATTTGGATCTACCGCAAGATCAGCGCCGAGTCGGAGATATGCGTAAAGCGTTAGCTCCATGGCTCGGACCCAAAATGGCGAGTGTCCTGATCGAGGACTATTACCAAGTGTTTGATGTTGAAACTTTGGATAATGAGCCTTCGTCGCGGGCGACGCCGGAACACGGGGCCTGGTCTCGGAGTGGATATAATTCATCATTTGGAACCTTCTCGGATCAGGCTGGGCATTCGGTCGGCGGCGGAGGGCGCTCCTCGACGACGCCAATGGAACGAGCCACAGACCCCGTACGAACGGCCAGTCAGGAATATCGGGATAAAGGCTGTTTGTCGTTAGATACGATGAGGAAAATGAATCCGGATGCGCTGGGGCAATTAATCGGGATGGAAATTATACCTGCGGCCGATCACCAAGTGTTTCGAGATCTTCATGCGGCAATTCATGCAACAAGCGGTTTTCCGGGATGGGAGCATGTGTCCGAGGATGAACCGACCACTTTTGCGGCAAAAACGGTGCGGCAATGTCTGTTTGATCATGTGGAAAATAATCTAAATGCCGGCACAGACGTGGGCCGCGACGAGGTTTCCCGAGTATTAGGTCTAGTCTATAGCTCACGCGTGAAGTTGGGCAACTATGACTGCGCGAAGGTAGCGGATGTTTTGAACCCCCGAGGGCTAATTGCGCATGTCCTAACTATCAATGGGGACCTAAAAACCGCCAAAGAACAGCAACGGCGGATCGCGACGGATCTGTTACTAAGTTCTATTTCTGGTCCTGAGAATCGTCGATTGGCGGAGGATATCCTTAAGGTGTTGGTGCGGCCATTTATTGATGGCCACACTTCATTTTCTTTTCAACTTAATCCAATTCGTCGCGCAAAACAGCAACTACTAGAGTTGGCCGATGATTGGGCGGACTCTGCCCCTGTTTTTTCGGAAATAATCAGGAGCCTGGTTCGGAATCCTAAATTTGCAACTGATTCGATTCTAACCATTAAATTGCCGGCAGGTAGTGTACCTAGAAATGCCGCCGCATCGCATCGATTGCGATCTGCCGAAGCGGCATCTGGTCGGGTATCCCCTGATACCTCAAACGCGGAGGTCGACTTTGACCTTGACCATTCCCTATTAAGTCGGAATGGGTCGGTATCGTCCGAAGGGTCTGATTTTGATCCCCCTGAAAAATGTTCTTTGGACTTTGTGGGTTACTCCACCTCGGTTGGACAGATTATGGACTCCCAACAGTTTTATGACGGAATTGCGGAATTGGTGGTGGCGGGTCAAACCCATTTGCTTGATCCAATATCTGAAGGACCGGTAAAAAAATTGGCTTTGATTTTGGCTAACGAAGACAATATGTTTGATTTATTGACGCCCTTTAATGGAGACCATGAGACCGCGACAAAGGTTTTAGTTCGGGCCGTGGGTTTGGTGGATGGATTTGTGGCGTCGGGAGCAGTTTCACCTCCGGATGTTTTAAGTTTTTTGAATGGGTACGTGGATGGGCAAGAAACCACGGCTTTAGGGGTGTTGGATCGTGCCCAGGAGGTGGGTAAATCCGCTAATAGATCGGTGCCAGACTCTCCCTGCCTAGACGAACCTAATGTGGATTCGTGGGTTTCTCGTGTCTTCTCGGCCCCGGTAGACATGACAACCATCATCCTTGGGGATAACGCTCTCACAGCTGGTATGTCGAATTCATCGATACCGGTGACGGAGTCTGACGGTGGGCAAGCGGGGGGCGATTCTGCTGAACGGGAGAGGTCAGGCTCTTCCGACTCGGGCGATAGTTTGTCGGGGCGGGGTACTTCGGCAAGGTTAAATCTGCAGAATCTTGTTTCAAGCTCAGATACAGTCTTCTCGCCGGATCTGAACGGCCACGGGCTGGAGTTTACGCCATCCAAATTTTTTGAGGCCCCGACTCAAAGTTCATCATAGAATTCATTAAATGGCAGTGATAAAACCCGTCGGAGCACCCCCGAGCCAAATAACATAGGAGCGATTTCGCAGCAGTATCGTATTTTGTCGGATATTTATCGAACAGTTAATGATATCAACGTATCCCAATTTGAGGATGACATCGCAGCTATCAGTTTCGACGTCTACATAGCAAATATTCAACCGGCGAACTTAGGCCAGGATGCGGCTGCTTTTGGTAGAGAAGATAGTGAATCTGCTATCGGATTGAGAGAATTGGTCGGGGCGTTACGAAGTATTCCAGAGCATGAGCGAAATGCTGTTACAAAGGAATTTTTAAGGGGGTATGAGGCGGCGGTTTCTGGGGTCAATCAAAAATGAAATATTGCGTCAGATTTCGTGTCTTCTGCGGTCGGTGTGATGTCATCTAAGGTCGGTGTGATGTCAAGTTATTTGTTGTGGGGATCCCCATCCGCCTCCATTCCTGCGTCAGTGGCCAGTCAGCTGAAGGATATCGGGATTGCCGATCCATTTGTCGAGGACGCTGTTACAGCGGACGCCAGCAACGTTGTTTTGAAGACGATATTTATGTCGGGTGAGTATAATGCAGAGACGTTTGTTGACGCTATTCTGCTACCAAAGACCGCCGGTAGATTAGCTGACGTATCGGCTTTGGCTACTCTGGGGAGGGTTGCCCCCGGCCGGGATCGAGAGAGGGCTATACTTGACGATGCGATGGGCGATACTCTCTCAGTTGAGTCGCTAAAGAGTCGTCTTCAGTCGGCACAGTCTGCTATCGAGGATGAACAGTATCCAGTCGAATTGCCTGGGAATACAGTGGGTGAGGCGTTGTCTATTGTCCCCTCTGTAACCGCTAACCGCTTTGTGACTCCTTCGCGAGGTCGATCGTCATCCCCGGCGAATTTAGAAGCCGACAAATTTCACTTGACGCCGGAAGAGTCTGCCCTCAGGCAACAAACGCGAGGAAATAGCGCCGGTTCTACAGGAAAGCGACTTAGGTACGGTAGCAATGTTTCAGTTGAAAGACGGGTGTTAGGCTTAGTTGAGCTATCCCAGAGTCCTATCTTCAAACGCGCCGCGGAGGCCGATGATAACCAGTCATAGCATAAATCTAAAATAGATAGAGCACTCGCTGCGCTTACCCCTTCCCTAAATCCCTACCCCTTCCGATAAGGGGCAGGGACTTAAATTAAACTCAAATCCGTTTTCTCCCTTTCTCCTCGTGGGAGGGGAAAGGGTTGGGGATAGGGGTGAAAATTTACAGGAGGCGTTTGACTCCCTCCCAATTCCCCCGCTATTCTCTCGGCGTCGTTCATTGTCTGTAATGGACGTCTATATTCGTACAAATTTGTAGAATGAAGCTCAGGCATTCCGGATGTCCCATAAGGGGGATTCTTCTGGGTGATTGCGGTAAAGGGGCTGCAGACACAAGCTGAAAGGTGGGACCATATGTACTCTGTGAGTGGTTTAGTTGCCGCGCGTCAGTTAGCGCCGGTTCTTAGTCGTATTGGTGGGCGAGTTACGGTTCAAGCACCGCTTCCGTTTAAACCAGTGCAGTCATCGATTTCGGTACTCGGTGCAATGACGGCCCGAGGATATTTAAGTCAAAAACGAAGCGCTGAGTCGGCAGTGCCTAAGGTCATTGCACGACATTCTCTCGAATTTCCGATTCCTGAAACACTGCAGGCCGGAGATACCGTATTGGTCGCCAATCGGGGGTCTGCCGCGGTACGGTTTATTCGAACCGCGCATGGAATGGGACTGAAGACCGTTCAGGTGGTGGCAAAGGGCGATACGCCGTTTGACTTGGCTGATCGAGTCCTCGAATTAAATGGGGCCGATGCCTCCGCGTATCTCAAAATTTCCGATTTGGTTAAAATTGCCAACATCCACAACGTGAAACATGTGTGGCCAGGATGGGGATTTTGGTCCGAAAGTACTCCGGCCCACACCGAGTTTCGGGCCAATGGTATTTATGTCTTGGGTCCGGAGCCTAAAGTGGTTGCGAATTTGGGCGATAAAACCACCGCTCGGGAAATTGCGATAAAAGTCGGCGCCCCGGTGGTTCCCGGAACTGAGGTGTTATCCAGTATCGAAGCTGCAAAAATCGAAGCGGCAAAAATGGGATATCCCGTTTTGGTTAAAGCCGTCAGTGGGGGTGGTGGTAAGGGAATGCGGGTGGCCCTTTCAGAATCAGATCTTGACGCTGCATTTTCCGGTGCCAAAACCGAAGCCAAAGTCTCATTTGGGGATGATCGTGTATTTCTTGAAAAATTTGTAAATACTAAAATTAAGCATATCGAAGTCCAGATTCTGGGGGATTTGCATGGGGATGTGCGTCATTTAGGGACCCGGCATTGCTCGGTTCAACGCCGGAACCAAAAGGTGCTCGAAGAAGCGCCGGCACCGACCGAATATCACTATTTGGCTGACATTGCCGTACGGATTGTCAAAGAAGCCGGATATTCCGGGGCCGGGACGGTTGAATTTATTGTGGATGAAGAGGGTCACGCCTATTTTATGGAGGTGAATACCCGACTTCAGGTCGAGCACCCGATTACGGAACAAATTCATAATGGGCTGGACTTGGTAAAAGCCCAGATTCAAGTCGCCATGGGCCAGCCGTTGTCCGTGATATTGGAAGGGGTAACCCGTCGCGACGTCCATGCAATTGAAACCCGACTGATTAAAGAAACGTTGATGCCGGTCAATGGCGTCTGGAGTACATTTCCGGTTCCCGGGGCGTTTTCACGGCCCACTTGGCCGGTGGGCATTAATATTCGTGTCGAAGGAAATACCCGTACACCGTCGGTGTCCGATGGATTTGATTCCAATTTTGGCGCCATTATTGCGACGGGCGCAACCCGTGACGATGCCATAAGTACGATCCAACGTAGTCTACTAGAGGGCTACTTTGGGGGATCAAAAGACACAAATTCATCGTTTTTAAGGGCCATTTTAAGCCGACCTGATTTTGCAGATCCTAAAAAAATTCATATCAAGTGGCTCGAAGCCCAAATGGCGACGGCGGACTTCCAAATTCAGGTCCATGATCCTAAAAATCCAATTAATTTTCAGTCTCAATTGGATGGGATGGCCCACTACATTGTAGAAGCCACGGTGAATGGATCGGTGATTTCGGGTGTGGTGAACGCGGTTCCGACCGACTTGGCCCCCGCGCTTCCGGTTCCTGAGTTCCCCGTAACGCCAACCTGGCCATTGTACGGCAATATTTTTAGCGGCGCTGGCGGTGGTGCTGCAGGATCAGTCGCGGTGGTCGGAGCGTGGAAAGCGGCAGCCGCAACGGGTCAAATGTTATTGGGTAATACCCGATATCGTGACCTTGGGCAAACGGCGGTAGCCAATCGGGACGGCGAGCACGAAAAACAAATGTCAGCGCCCTACATGGATCAGTTGCCGTGGGCGTGGTGTGAAATTGGGGGCGGGGCCAATACCCATTCCGACCTCAAATTTAAGTTACAAGATCCGGTCGAAACGACATCCACGCTAAAGTCACTGCTTCCCAATCAGATTACATCAGGACTTGCCCGTGATATCGCGGTGGTGGCCTATGGAGATACGCCGCTCGACGACGCGGCCGTTCCAGAAATATACAAAACACTCAGTGTCGACGGTGGAATTCAAAAACTTCGGATTTTCCAAGGGATGAACGACATTGGACGGTTAAAAAAGGCGGTCGCAGCGGCGGCCCCAACGGGTGCCATTTTGGATATTTGTATGGTGTTTCATAAGCGTTACACCAGTGAAGATTATGCAAAATTTTTAGGGGAAATGTTTCGATTCACCAAAGAAATTGGCGCATCAGACCGGGTCATTTTTACCATTAAAGATGCTCAGGGAATGATTGGCATGGGCGAGCTCGAGAAAATGAAGGATGTCCCCCGACTTCTGGATTTGGAGTGTGGCGAACCCCAATTAATTGGATTCCATTCTCATGACGCCCTGGGTGTGACTGCGGCAGTTTATGCCAAATCGGCAGAATATGGCTTCCGGCATTGTGATGTGGCCAACGAAAAACTAGCCACCACAAACACCCAGCCTCCAGTGAGTCAGGTGGTTCAGCTGCTCAAAGGAACCCCATATGATACTCGGTTTCCATTGGAACACTTGGATCCGTTGGCCGATCATGATCGGTCGATTCGGAGACTGTGGACTCCGTTGATGCCGGAAAATGAAATTACATCGAGTCAGGTCCAAACCTACGGGCTGCCGCCGGGGATGATCAATAACGTTCGGCAGCAATATATTTCTGCGGGCGGAAAACCGACCGAGTTTCGCCGATTTTTAGAGATATACGGAATGGTATTGACGGAAATTACCGGTACGACTGGCGTGACTCCGTATTCAAAGGATGCGGGTGAAATTGCGCTGTGGGTATTGCTGTCGGATCCGGCCGGTAAGATCAAAACGGTCGACGATATCGCTCAATTTATGGTCGCCAATGCGGCAAAGGCACCGAATTCGACCAAAAATTTATTCCGAGGTGAAAAAGGGGTGGCGCAGTTTGAGTTTCACCCTGAGGTCGAGGCAGCGTTTGAGGCGTTGTCTCTGGATCAAGTTCCCAAAATGAAGGCGCCATCGGGCGATTATCAAACACGTATCACTTCGCGAACTCGTGAACTAGAGGGTAAGTATTCTCGACGAGTACCCCGTCATTTGGCGGTGCTAGAAGATATGTTTCCTGGGGATGTGGACGCTCTATTACAGCATGAGCAAAAATTTGGGATCTACACAGGGAAACTTCCCTTACATGTGAAATTGCGCGGATTGAAGGTGGGAGAAGACCTCACGTTGCCGGATGTTGCCGGTAAATTGGTACGGTATAAATTGATTCAGCAGTCCCCGGCGGATGCCAAAGGGGTGCGCCAGGTGATAATGTCCGTCCAAGATCGGTTGGTGACGATTCCAGTCACGGATAAACGAGCGGTAGCGGCGCGCGGCACGGCAGGTGCCTCCGTCAAAATTATCGAATCACCGGGTCCGGGAGACGTGGTTGCCCCAATGCCGGGGAAAATGATTGCCTTGAAGGTGGCGGATGGTGCCACTGTTGAACAGGGGACCCCATTAGCGGTTCTTGAGGTCATGAAAATGCAGACTATTTTGACGGCAGACAAAGCGGGTATTGTAAAATTTTTGGGCTGTAGCGAAGGCATGACCGTGGTAGCCGGACAGTTGATAATGGAGATTAAGTAGGGAACGACCTCCCCCCCGGCCCCCTCTCCACGATTTATCGTGGAGAGGGGGCCGGGG
>CAIPHK010000032.1 GCA_903864835.1 uncultured bacterium
ACGTCCGTTCAGGTCAGTGTCCAGACTAAACCCTTCGGGCGGCTTTCAGCCGGTCTGGACACTGACCCTCTCTTCCGTTTTTAACCAAATATGGGTTTTTGCGTAAAACCCAATTTTACAGAAAAATTGAAGCACAACTGGGTCGAGATTGCGATGGCCAAGCGGGATAACCCGAGGGTTGCCAATCCCCCGACGAGAAATGCAAGTGAGAGCATCAAAAATTTGGGATGTGTGAGTCCGTAGATAAACGGTACAGCTGAGGTTCCGAATAGAATCGCTAAGCTGAGCATGAGTTGGGACCGGAAATATCCCGATATTCCAGTAGAAATATACGATGATAAAAATTCCAAATTAGACTCTGAGCTTGCCGGTGATAGGCGGCGATAGGTCATCCAGCCGGCACCTATTGCCCCAATAATAGCAACGATATACAGATCAGCGTAAACGTCACGGAAGATTCCCATGTAATGCCAGCCTACTTTCTACTTACCAAAAATTTGGGGGATACTCCGTCGGGTATTCCCATTAAAGGGTAGAATTAAAACCTGGATAAAAACATTGATTTGGGGGCGACCCCGGAAATCCATTGCGTGAGCAGGAGGTCCCCCGTGGACGCGGACACCACCACTTGAAGGGAAATGGGGTCCTTAAACTCAAGCTGAGTCACGTCTTTATACTCCCCTTTTGAAGTGATAATGGAAAAATGAGATGGCAATGCGGGTATGGATTCCCTAAATTCCACCATTAAATATTTACCTTTTACAGTATCCCGGACCACCGCTAACACATCTCGGTTCGCCAATGGCCGATCACGATCCTGATCCGTGTTGTTCTGTAAGAAAAACCCCGGTCTCTGCGGGCGGCCACTGAGTTGCTGCAATCTCGAGACGGAGGTTGGAATATCGACAAGTAGATCGTCTTGAATCTGCCGATAGGTCGATATCGCAGTCGTTAGATAGTCCGAGTACTCTCCTCGACAATCGACCAACCACGCCCCAAGATTGAGCTCATTTAAATGAGTCAATTCGCGAAGCAGACAGCGGTCAAAATAGAGAAACATGATGGTGCCATTCGGTGAATCAAAAAATCGGACCAGTCGCCCTGGGTATTCTGTATCGCTGACCTGGCGGTCGTACGTTGATGCGTTGTGAATGACGCCATCCAGATACCGACGATATGAATATTGAATCATTATGGGGCCTTGGACTTGGGTCTCAAGGCGATCTGAACAATCTGCTAACGCCCGAAGCGTCGACACTGACACTTCATTACTGACGGATATCCGGTCGGCCTGTCGCAATGCAATTCGGATCGATCTAGCTGAGTGGTACCCAATGTCAGGTGCAAGGGTAATCTCTGCGCTCGGATCTATTTCTCGAATTAATGAGGCGACCCCAATATCCTGAATTCGAAATGCGTGGATATCGGCCCGGGTTGCGGCATGAATGGCGGATTCAATGACAGACAAGTCCTCGTTGTGCGGCAATATGTCAAAGGATACAGACCTCTTAACCGTCGGGGATATCGATTTGGCGAGTGCAGAAAGTGTTGAATATTTGGCAAACGTAAGATCATTTTCGTCGTTGTAAAAACTACGGATTGTAAGGCGGGAATGCTCAAATATAAGGTGCTCTGCACCTGCCGAAAGTGCGGCAATGACCTGCTCAGGAGACGACGCAAATGTGGTAATCATTGGGTGACTTCGGATGTGACCAAAATATCGTAGGGCACGACGGATTCGGACAACACTGCCCAGATCACCGCACCCGCGTGACCGGCTTCCAACGGGGTACCGACCATATCAAATAATTCCAAGACAGTGACTTCGGTTCCGGTTGAATGGACTTGAATTGTATCGCCACATCGAAGGGGGCCTTTGGTTTGAATCATGACTCGACGGCCATTTACCGCTCGGATTGTACCGGCAATTTCGATTGACTTTTGGTACCCGCCAAAATCAGTGTGAATCGATGCTGCGTCGGGCCGATGCTCAAGGCCGCCATCGGAGAATGTCCGATTGGACACCCGAGATAGACGGGCTTCCAACTCAGACAATACTGATCTATCCGGTGCCTGCATGCTTTGGATACACGCTCCCACATAGTCGATGGCGTCGCGATATGCGGCAGTGGCGTTAGCCACATACAAATTACTCTTCATTCGACCCTCGATTTTGAGGGATGCAATTCGAGCGCGAATCGCACCTTCGATATGCTGAATTCCCATAAGATCTTTGGCATTCATAATGTGAGCGGCAACTTCCGTAGTCGTCGAGTCAGGGCTCTGGATTGCGTATTGGTGCCGACAACTTTGAATACACCCACCTCTATTAGAATCGCGACCCGCACTATAATTTGAAATGACACATTTTCCTGAATAGCTTGCACACATTGCCCCGTGCACAAAAATTTCGACTTCAATATCGCAATGGTCCAATATCGCTTGGCATTCGGCTATTCCAACTTCTCTCGCCAAAATAACTCGGGTCGCCCCAAAATTCTTCCAAGCTGCAACGGTTCGCCAATTGGTAATGCTGGCTTGGGTCGATACGTGTAATGGGACCGTCGTGTGGTGCGATGCAAGTTCTGCAACACCCCAGTCAGAAATTATAAATCCATGGGGTTGGATGTCTTGCAGGTCATCTAAATGCGCTTTCAATTCGTCGAGATCGACGTCATGGGCAAACCCGTTTAAAACGACATATATTTTTTTATTAAAAGAATTTGCAAGCTCAACCGCAGTCCGAAGTTCGTGGTTCGTGAAGTTATCCGCGTATTTTCTCAGCCCAAATACCCTGCCCCCGATATACGCTGCATCGGCACCGTATTGAAACGCGATACGTAATTTCTCTAAATTGCCAGCTGGGGATAATAGTTCAGGAAGGCGAAAAGAGGTGGCGGCGTAAGAAGTCATACCACCTACTCTACTTCTCAAATTTCGGACTGCCAAGCTACACTCTACTGATGCTAAAGCTGGTTAAAAATAATACACTTGTAGGCCAAGGTTCTCGTTTTTTTATTGTGGGACTATGTTGTGCTGGGGTGGACTTGAGTGTGTATCGCTTGATGAGCGTGGTGTTGCCGACCGGTATCGCAAAGTTATTAGGATTTGTTTGTGGCACTTGTCTTTCCTACATTTTTAACAAATTATGGACTTTTAAAAAAGAACAACACTCGGGTAAAGAAGTACTCCAATTTGCGATCCTATACGGCGGATCAATGACCGCAAATGTAGCCACAAACCACCACATGTTGATACTGACGCATCAGAATATAATGATTTCGTTTTTGGCGGCGACCGGCGTATCCACGGTCATTAACTTTACGGGTCAGAGATTGTGGGTATTTCGTCAGCCAAAGCTACCGGGGAGTCAATTATAAATTCGAAGCAAATCTTTGCCGCAATCGTGTGTTCAGCGGCATCTGCAATCTTTGTTCATACGTTAATTCAGTCGGGTGGTGGATCCGCGACGATTAGCCTCCGTGCCGTAGATGCGACGACCACCCCGATTAAGTCCTGCCAATTGCAATATTGGGGGCCAGTTATCGGCCAGGTTAAGTCGTCGGAGAGTAGAGAAATTCGATTACCTCGGATCCCTGAGGGGAATTATGAGTTTTTGATTCAAAGTCCAGGGTTTCAAGGACGGCAATGGCGACAACGCGTCACTCAAAAAATGAATGACACAACGTTATTGGTTCGCCTAAACGTGGCAAAGCCCTCGGCCCCATTTCGACCCGTTCGACTTCAAACTCCGCCCCATTCGACACTTCGACTCCTGTCTGAGGTTTCTCAAAAACGCTTAACACGGGTGAGAATTCGATGTTATCGGATGAATGCACCGATGAATCTTGCGGACCCCACGGTGTTGTCGTTACTTAAGAGTGTAGCGGAAGCCAGTCCGCGGCAAGAAACTCTGCCCTCCCCCCGATGGACCCTGGTTTGGGAAGACTATTTGACGGTGACTGGCGGGGTCCGGACTCTAGGGAATGGCGTGAACGCAAGGTCGTTTCGGATTCCAGGATTAGGGCAATATCCTGAATTAAGGTGTTCATTCTCGCATTCAGGCCTGTACACATTGGAAATAACGGCCGCTTCGGATAGTGGGTTATTTGATCCTATTCAATACCCGGTACTAGTGAGTCCTTACCTCGTGTTTCAGGACAATAATAGGCATATCCATTGGCTGGATAGTGATAAAAATACCCCCGTAAATGGGACGGTATATGCGGCAACGGTGTTTGGCGAAGGATTGCAAATTCGCCGAATTGCCAATCTCAACCAATATAATCATTCACCGGTTTCAGTTCCTGGCGCTCGGTTTCTGATTCTTAGCAACGGGTCTAATGGGGTGACGATTATCCCTAATACTGAATTGCCTACCTACCCTACTCCTGGCGAATTGTGGATTTACGGCGATAGCGCGCAAACGCCGTCTCAATCGATATTGATGGTGCTGGCATCTGACCTAAAAAACCGCGTGCCGCAACTCGGTCGGTCCGAATCGATTCCTATACTCGATTTGAACCCAATCGACAGCGCGGCTGAGATTCGGGTCGCACACGGCATTGGTACGATTGATATCGCTTGGATACCCCGATCCGAGATGGTCGTGATCAAACGTCAGGGATCCGCTCGTCGGTTGCACCGTCTTCCCGCAGTCAACGGGTCCGACCACTTTACACTACCTAATGAGGATAAGCCCCAGTCACTGCGCGGGCCTGTGTTTGGCTCAACGGACCTGCCAGACTACGCTGTAGGTGATTCGGTAAAGATAACGGTTTCCTCGGAAAAATCACAAACCGCTTTGATTGAATTTCCGGAGGGCTTAGGTGGGGGGGAGGTCTGGCTTAAACTTGGGAACGGACGTGAAACGTTAACTCGGAAGGTCAGTCGCAAATCGGGTGACGTAGCCTACGTAAAAATGACCATGGGGGTCGGTACGCAGCTCAAGACGCATCTCATCCCGATCCATTTGCGATCTGACGGCGTCGTACCTACTGCCGAGTTTTCGGTTGATGTTGACGACCTCCGCCCGGGGGAAATGGCCCATCTCAAGATTAGATGTATTTCTACTCAGAACACGTTATTGGGGCGTCATTATGTAGTCGCCGCGGTTGCTCCTGTTGGCGCAAAGTTTACGCCGCCTCCCGTTGTTGAATGGGTTCGGCAGCAGGTCCTAAAGCGGTCATCCGTCGCGATTCGATGGCCAGCTCCCCTACTCGGAGCGGTTCAAACTCAGTTTGACCCAGATGGACCTGCTAATGTTGCGTTTCAAATTCCAAATACAACGGGCGAACTCGTACTACTTCTGATCTCCCAAATTGACGGAGTCGGTATCCAACAGACCATTCATCGTTTCCCGATTCGCCGACCGCTGGAAGTTCACGTTAGCTTGCCGACTAATGCACATCCCAACGATGTTATTAAATGGTCGCCGTCGGTAAGAAATAATGAGAAACAACCGATATCAGGAACGTTAAAAACCTATTGGAACGATACCGCAATTTCCTCGCAATCGATTGTGGTTGCCCCGCAAGGGGTATGGTCGGAATATGGTGCTATTTCGATGCCCGCAACCGGGGAATCCGTAACCGGCGTGGTTAAAACTGTGTTCACGCCAGCGTCGGGTAATCCGGTGATTGTAAAGTCACTTTTGAAAATCACCCCGATTCATTTGCCCAAGATCATTAGAAGTTACGACATCCTTGCGGTTGATTCTGATACGCCGTCCACCGATATATCGGGTTGGTTGGGTGCGTCGCGGGAGCCGGTATGGATCACGGCGCACCCGGGTATTATCCGCCTTTTATTACTACAATCGATTCCAATCGCCCCACTGTCGGACCTTGCGCTGGCGGCGTATCAAAAAATTGAAGCCGATCAATTATTATCTTCTGTTCGCAACGATGTCTGGGGCTCACTCATCGTCCGGGAACTACGGCGGCTTTCGACGGCCATGGACACACTGCGTACGCGTGGGATCGGGATCGAGGATTTGCCCCCTCAGCATGATAGACTTTTGACGGAGGCGTTAGTGGCGTTGAGCCAGATCAATAGCCAGGTACCCTCCGCTACAAGAGCGGGGGAGCTAGGGTACCTTTTAAGTAATATTTCACCGTCAGGGCATTTGTTCACTACTGGATTTGCATTAGGGGTCCTTTATCGGTGCCATTCAACGCAAACGCCCGAATTCTTCGAATCGATCGCGAATCAGTTTAGATCTCAGTTTGATAATCCCCTTTTTGTTCGGGGATTTCAGTTGGCCGAATCTCCCGTCACCGTGGGGCAGTCCAAAATAGAAGTGGCGGTTCCAACGGGAAATGGGTTGACCGATTGGCTTCGAGGACCCATTGACGACCCTGTCGAAATGTTGGAAAGGGGTGCCATGATTTCTACATTGTTCAATTCGAAAGGGTTTCGGTATCAACTCATTGGCGATCGTAAGGTAATTCATGAGCAAGGCGTTAAGCTTGTGGGCGCAGTGACA
This sequence comes from uncultured bacterium, assembly GCA_903864835.1. Taxonomy (GTDB): domain Bacteria; phylum Margulisbacteria; class Marinamargulisbacteria; order SXXA01; family SXXA01; genus CAIPHK01. The sequence continues at coordinate 6,488 of CAIPHK010000032.1, forward strand.
CTCCCCGAACGCCTCGAACACCCTCATTTGATGGCCAACAACGGCCAACGATTTATTGTTTTTCGTAAGGCAATACACCCTCTTCAAGTTGAATCAAAAATGGCAAAATGGGAGGTGAGCTCGGAGGGGGTAACGCTCGTGATCCCACTGCCTCAAAATAGTACTTCTAATGTGACGATCGCAATTCCGGTCACCACCGGATTAGCGATCAAAACCATACAGGGTGATAAACAAATCCTCCGGTCTATCTCCGATGCAGAATGGGTTTATGTGGCTATCCCTCGTGGCTCCCATTTTGTTCGGGTTACCTATGCGATCTTGTACAAGGGCTTTCGTCCCGCGTCGGTATCTTGGGTCCAAACACACCAAACCCGTCGCTACATTCGAATTCCAAAGGTGGAACTTTAAAATGGAAACTATCGAGTCGGTCTGGGTTAATTTTTGGAACTGTTATGGAATATCAACCGGGGCGGGGCCATTGGTTGGGCTTATCAATTCAGTGGATGACCGCCGCCCTACTGCCGTAGTTGCGATTACTGAGAAATCATTTTTGTGGATTGCAGACTTAAGGGTGAAGCCGATTGCAAAAGTGATTTCATTTGATGAGGAACATAACGTTTTTCTAATTGGAAACAAGCCGGTTTCAATTGCAGACCTACCGGCGCTGTTTGAGAAACTATTGTCTCTCATAACGGACTATCGTGTGGGTTGGCTGCGATTGGTTCCTCGGTCCAAAACAAGAAATTCTTTAGGTCGCAATCTTTACTGGGATAAAATCGCAGACAGTTTAGCGGAAAAAATCCATTTCCTAGGCGCGGCGGAAATCACCTCAATCGGGACGCCTCAACATCTGATATTGAACGGGATGTTGAATGGGCTGTCGCGATTGCGACGATGCGCGGTATTTTTATCCACTTCGGATTTAACCTTACCCTGGGCGTCGATGATGGAAGAAAAGTCCCCGTTGGACGACGCTCTTTCTAACGGATTTTTGGCGCATATTTTTACTAAAACCACAGAAGAAATTTTGAGCACCGGGGTCGTTGAAGTGGCCGGGAAACGTCTTCCCGTCGAGGTTGTATACGATTTGTATTGTGAATTTACCCAAGACTCGGTTATTAAGCGGGTATTTGGAAAGTTGGATGCCCGATGGTTCGGTGTGGCAACATCCAATAATGACGAGGACCGACAATTTTTTTGGCTGACAGCAGGTATCTCATTTGATCAGTTTGTAACGATCCTTATCACGACCGTGGATACCCTCATCGCGGATCTCTCGATTTTGCATATGACGATCATTAAGGACAGGGTCTACGCGATACCCGTCGGATTTCTTCCGATTACGTCCGACGCATCAAAGGCCCAATTTCTTTCCGGATTGGTTACCGTCGCTCAGAAAGTTGCAACTCTTCAAGGATTTATAGAATGGAATTGCGAACTATTCCCAGAAATCAAGACCGCAAAGCAACTTTTATCCAACACGGCAACCCGAATCGACACTATTATTCGAACGCTGCAGACCTCTGAAAAGCCCTCAGATACGTTGGCGGGACAAATAGAATCCACCCGGGCCAGGATTCAGTTTTCCATTCACTTGATGTCTGAAAAGATTTCAGTAATCCATTCTCAAGACGTTTTAAATAAACTTTCGGGGATCGTTGCAGACGTCGAGATGGTATTGAGCCAAGGTTAAAAAAACGCGTCGTCAACGCATATCTGTTCCTTTTTGCCGCAGGTCTTATAAAAAGCTATAATGCCACGCAACAATCTTGTCCTAAGGAGCCTTTGAATGCCAACCGAAACGCAATCAACAGTCAATATCTCAGACTTGGGGATACATAATATATCAGCGATTCATTATAACCCGTCCTATGAGACCTTATTCACCCATGAAACCGATCCCCGTCTCGGTGGATACGAACGAGGCCAGTTAACTGAACTGGATACCATCAATGTGAGTACCGGTCGATTTACCGGACGATCCCCTAAAGATAAATATATCGTTCGCGATAACGATACAGAAAATTCGGTATGGTGGGATAATGACGGATCCGACAACAAGCCGCTTACCCAATCGGCATGGGCAGAATTGCGTCAGATTTCTGTAGAGCAATTAAGCAACAAAGAACTGTATGTTGTTGATGGATTTTGTGGTGCCAACCCAAGTACCCGTTTATCGGTACGTCTGGTCACCGAAGTTGCATGGCAAGCCCACTTTTTTAAAAATATGTTTATTCGACCTACTGCTGAGGAAACGACTCAATTCAAGCCGGATTGGACGATTTTAAATAGCTGCAAAGCAACCGCAAAAAATTTCAAGGAGTTGGGTTTGCGAGCGGATACATTTGTTGCGTTTAATATCACCGAAAGAGTGACCCTAATCGGTGGGACTTGGTACGGCGGCGAAATGAAAAAGGGCATTTTCTCTATCATGAATTACTTTTTACCGTTGAAAGGGATTGGGTCGTTCCACTGTTCTGCAAACCAAGGACAAAATGGCGATACCGCATTGTTTTTTGGATTGTCGGGTACAGGAAAAACAACATTATCCACTGATCCGAAGCGGAAATTGATCGGCGATGATGAGCACGGATGGGATGACGCCGGAATTTTTAATTTTGAAGGCGGATGTTACGCAAAGACTATAGATCTGACCGCGGAGAAAGAGCCGGATATTTTTGGTGCCATTCGACGCAACGCACTTTTAGAGAACCTTGACGTAAACGAAAAAGGGAAGATCGATTTTGCATCGTCACGGTATACCGAAAACACTCGTGTCTCGTATCCGATTGACCACATTCACAATATCGTAAAGCCAATATCTCAAGGCACGCATCCCAAAAAGATAATATTTTTGACGTGTGATGCATACGGAGTATTGCCGCCGGTATCTAAATTGACCAACGAGCAGGCGATGTACCAATACCTGAGTGGGTACACTGCAAAGGTTGCAGGTACAGAGTTAGGGGTTACTGAACCCACCGCAACATTCTCTGCTTGTTTTGGACGGGCATTTTTGTTGGTTCACCCCACTATGTACGCGGAAATTTTGGGGAAAAAGATGGAGGAACACGGGTCTACGGCGTATCTTGTAAACACAGGTTGGAATGGCGGTGGCTATGGCGTCGGTAAGCGCATCAGCCTGAAGGCTACACGAGCGATTATTGACTCTATTTTAGATGGCTCTATTGAAAAAGCTGAATTTGATTCCTTCGATGTATTTAATTTCAAAATTCCTAAGTCACTGCCGGGTGTTGATTCAGAACTATTGAATCCCACCGCAACTTGGGCAGATAAAGCCGAGTATAAGGCGACCATTGATAAACTTGCCCTGCAATTTGTTGAGAATTTTAAGAAGTTCACAACGACGTCGGTTGGTAAATCAGTCGAAGCTATCGGGCCTAAATCGTAGGCCAGGCCATTTTCAGTGGGGCGGATGCCCCACTGAAAATCCTGTCAGAAAATGGAACCATTCCCCGGTTCCAAAGGTCTAAACTACTATGAATATTACCAAACGTACCTCCAAATTGTGGTTTTCTCTTTCATTGCCTGTATATCTGCTTCTTTTCTATGGGTCTCCTGCCTTTGCCGTCGGCTATGTGGATGTAGGATTTGATGCCGGTGCCTTTTGGGTAACGGACCCTGCCTTTAGCGACGCATTTGGAAAAGACGTCCTCTTTTCAGGGAAACTAGGGTTCGTCGACACCGAAAACAACTGGGAAGTGTTGGGTAAAATTGGGCACTACCAAGCCACATCACAAGCCAATAAGTACGTTGGTAAAAACTTTAGGGTGAATATTACTCCGATTACTGCCAGTCTTGTTTATCATTTTGGAGATCGGGACGGGGTAATTCAGCCGTATTTGGGAATTGGGGGAGACGCCTATTTTTACGGAATTCAAGATGATATCTACGGCGTTCTTGATACTGGGTCACGGTTTGGCGCGCATTACCTGGCAGGGCTTCGGTTCAACCTTACGCCGAGAGCGGCGATCACCGTCGAATATACGCAGACATATTCGCCAAAGTCGGTATTTTTTGATTCGTCTGTCAACTTTAATTCACAAGCCATTACCGTCGGGCTCAGTTTTAATCTCCAGCCTATTTTAACAAAAAATAGAACTGAATTTGGACACGAAGGGCGATATCAGGATTCCCTTTTAGACGAAATTAACTCGGTACAATCTGAAATAAAAAAGATGAAAGATAACCGGGATAAAATCGAAAGAAAAATAGATTCCTTTTATGAAAGTGACGAGTTGGAAACCAGTCTCGGAATTAGATCGGCTTTGGCACAAAAGGCCCCGTTAGTGGGTGTCGGAATTAGAGTAATTGATCCTGTTACGGGAGCACTTCTTGCGGCGGGAGTAATTTCGACGATCGAATCGACAGATACAAAGACACATATAACTCTTAAAAATACAGATGGCTGGACGCTTTCTCTCGATATTGAAAGTAAAACAGTGGCCATCGGCGACAAGTTAAATATCGGATTTGATGCCCAAAATATTAATTCATCAATTACGGTTTTAACCGCAAGAGACGAAAAAGAGTTTGCCCGACAGCTGCGGGCTGTTCAATATTTGCAGGGCAAGTTAAAGATCATTGATGAAAAAATTGCGAAAGCAGAAACCTATGTTTCTGGACTGCGAGATAAATGGAATCAGAAGCCGAATGAGCCTGTTACCGTTATTGTTGAGCAGGATCCGGTCTTCTATCCTCGGCGGCGTTCCTACGGTTATGGTCCGCGTCCTTATTCGTTTGAATATGTAGATTACCATTACACGGCCCCCGTTATGACGACGCCCGTACCCCCAGTTTCGATTGAAGAAAGAGAAGCTTATTTCAAAAAGAAGCAGGACTATATTCGGGCGTTAAAAGCAGGAAAATAGCCTTAGAAAAAATATTTTTTTCGATGGGGATCGGGTGCGGGGGCATCGTCCCCATCCCATTCGGGGCGAGGTAGTGGCGGTACCGACGACACTGTTTGCCGATGCCGAATCCCGAACTTTTCCGGTTTCTCATCCTTAAGAACCCATTTTTCTGCTAAGTCATCGAGTAACTGGTAGTCGTCTAAAAAACGGGATAACTTGCTAAATGTAATTCCGGGAAATCGGTGAAAATTCCCAGCGGCAGCATCCAAGTTGGGCTTAATTATAAACAGATGATCCTTTGCCCGGGTCAATGCGACGTAGAGAAGGCGGCGCTCCTCTTCAAGTTGTGCAAGGTCTCCCAAGGATTGAAACGAGGGAAGGTACCCGTCGACCACGGAAATAAGGAAGACTGCTTTCCATTCCAGGCCCTTTGCCGAATGGATCGTCGACAACGTTATTCGTTCATCCTCATAATCGGAGGCGGTTGCGTCGATTTGGGTTTGATCGGGTGGCTCTAAACTGATCTCTGACAGGAAACGATCCAACGATGGGTATCTTGCCGCGATGTTTTTAAGCGAATCCAGATCTGTAATTCGCTTTGAATAGTCATCATATTTGAGGCGAAACATGGGAAGGTAATGCGTCAATGCGAGGTCCAATAGTTGACTCGGAGTTTCAGAGTCCGTCCGTAAGACAAGGCTGATCAATCTTTGGAGATCATGGGAATATTTTTTGCCAATAAATGGGGAAGGCATGGTTGCCTGCCGCCGTAATCCCGGCACTATTTTTAGAAACTGCCCGATGGTCTTTGCACCAACGCCGTCGACCAATTGAAGGACTCGACTCCAACTCACAATATCGGCGGGGTTTTGAATTAGACGTAAATAGGATAACAGATCTTTGACATGGGCGGTCTCAACAAATTTAAAACCACCGAACTTCTGGAATGGAATATTTCGGGATTGAAGTTCAACTTCTAGATCGTTTGAATGCCAGCCAGACCGAAATAAGACAGCCATTTCGTTTAGCGGAATCCCGGTTTCTCGGAGTTCTAAAATTTTTTGGGCAATAAAACGGCTTTGGGTATTTTCATCAGCGGCATCGATATAAACAGGAAGCTCCCCATCTGGCCGGTGGGTAAAGAGGGTCTTGGAGTATTTTTCTCTGGCTTTTTCAATGAGTGCGTTCGTCAGATTTAAAATGGGTTGGGAACTTCGATAGTTTTGTTCCAGCTTAATGACTTTGGTTCCGTCGAAAAATGTGGGAAATTCAATGATGTTTTTGAAGCTTGCGCCGCGAAACGAATAAATACTTTGGGAATCATCCCCCACTACCATGATGTTTTTCTGGGGGTTGGTAAGTAACTTAATCACGTCGGATTGCAATGAATTGGTGTCCTGATATTCATCTACCATGATGTAGCGGTAGGTGGCCTGTAGTTCACCCCGAATGTCAGCATGGTCTATTAAAAGCTGCCGGAGTTTCACCAAGAGATCATCATAATCCATGACTTGGATTTCTGATTTCCGGGACTGGTACGCTGCGTTGATGGCGACGAGGCTCTCTTCGTAATCTATAAACTGGGGGTAGTCGCTGGTGATAACACGGCCAATGGACCGCCCCGTATTCACCGACATGCTAATAATTGATCCAATTGTGGATTTTTTCGGGAACCGTTTATCGGTTTTGATGTCCCCTCCTTCGGCCCGAATCAGCCCCAGGAGTTCATCGGCATCCGATCGATCCAAAATGGTGAAACCCGGCCCATACCCAATCGCCGATCCGTAATGGCGCAAGACGACGTTTGCGAAACTATGAAATGTCCCCCCAGACACCTGTTCACACCGATGGTCCAGGACCTGAGTGGCGCGACGTAACATTTCCTGGGCCGACTTTTTCGTAAATGTGAGTAATAGAATCGCTTCGGGCGAGACGCCTTGATTCACTAAATGAGCCAATCGGTACACCAACGTTTTGGTTTTTCCAGACCCTGCGCCTGCAATCACTAGTACGGGGCCCTCTGTTGTCATCACGGCCTCCCGTTGGGCGGGATTAAGTTCCTCCAAGTCCAACGGGACCGACCGGATGACAGCCGATTGGTATGGCTTAAGCGTGTATTCTTTCATTCTTAAACTGTTGGACGAGTTGAACGACCCGCTGCACTTGATCTGGATTGACGTCTGGTAAAATGCCATGTCCTAAATTAAAAATATATCCGGGGCGATCGGCCATTGATTTAAGAATATGGGTGACCTTGGCTTCGAGAATCTCATGGGATGCGTACAACATCATGGGATCCATATTGCCTTGAAGCGCAATGTCCGCAGGCATTAATTGTCCCATGGCACCGATATCCACTTGCCAATCCAATCCGATGACTTGTACAGGAAGCTGGGATAGCTCTTTCCAAAATACTGACGTTCCCTTGGCAAACAGGGTGATGGGAATGCCCGCTGGGTTTCTGAGCCGGTTTAAAATCGCCCGAATCGGTCGAATCACCAAGGACTGGAATTCTGGGTAGCTTAAAAGTCCTGCCCAAGTGTCAAATATCTGAATAGCGTCGACCCCAGCCTCAATTTGCATGTTGAGGTAGTCAGCAGTGGCTTTAACCAATTGGTCCATCAGCTGTTCCATCGTTTCAGGTTGTGAGTAGATTAACTCTTTCATGATTCGCAGGTCTTTGGAACTTCCTCCCTCGACCATATACGAGGCCACGGTGAACGGAGCTCCCGCGAACCCGATCAACGGGGTGTCGCCCAATTGGGTTTTGAGAAGTCGAATGGCCTGGGGGACATAGTCCAACCGTTCACGAAGGGAGCTGCTACTCAATTGATCCGCATCGGCCATCGTTCGAACCGGATTGGAAATGACGGGGCCTTTCCCTTCAACAAAATTGAGATCCGAACCCAATGCATCGGCCACAGTCAGAATGTCTGAAAATAAAATGGCGGCATCAAATCCAAAACGACGGATCGGTTGAAGGGTAATCTCTGTGGCTATTTCAGGGGTTCTAATCATGTCCAAAAACCCGTATTTTTCACGAAATGCGCGGTATTCTGGCAAATATCGGCCCGCTTGCCTCATGATCCAAATCGGTGGGCGTGATGTGGGCATACACCGTGTCGCGTCTAAATACAAACTCATTGGGCACCTCTTTTTGTGGAATTCATTGCTTCGATATACGCGACGATTTTACCAATATCTTCATCGCGAATCCGTCCTGAAAATGCCGGCATTCCTGCCGCCGGGTTTCCTGAGCGAATTCGCCCAACGATATATCGGACGTTATCTCGGTCAAAGGTCCAGTCGGGGCGAATTAACGCGGGCCCGGTTCGTCCCGTGGCATTTGATCCGTGACACCCCGCACATTGATTGACGAATAATATACCCCCCAGTTCCAGACCTTCGTTATGGCTTGGGATCGATTCCAGGTGAATGTCTTTTGACTTCTTAAGTTCGGTTGCAGCAATTGCTTGCGATGCTGTGACACTCTGGACCATATACTTCATCAAAACCCCGCCAAATACGATAAATGAAGCCCCAAACACAATCGCAACGGACCTAAATCTAACTTTCATATCTCACTATCTCCTAAACTGTTCTCGAAAACCGACGCTCTGAATTTTGCTTTAAGTAGGCGTCAAAGCCCATGGCAACATTTCGCACAAATAACCGACCCAACGGAGTCACCAGAATCCCCTGTTCCGTAAGCTCAATTAAGCCTTGGGACTCACAGGTTTTTAAGTGCGCCATACTGTCGGAAAAATAAGTATCAAAGTTAACATGATACCGAGAAAAAAACTCCTGTTTTTCCAATTTGAAATGACACATTAGCGATTGGATCACCCATTGGCGAATATGGTCATCCGGAGATAACTCTAGGCCCCGTTCCAGCGGAAGTCGCCCGTTATCCAAGTCGGCATAATATCGCTTTAAGTCCTTGGTCGATTGAACAAAATGACCGCTAATATACCCGATTGAAGAGACGCCAATTCCTAAGTATTCGGTGGCGGGTTTTACGGTATACCCCATAAAATTGCGATGTAAGACCCCGTCGCGATAGGCCACGGCCAATTCATCCGAGGACTTGGCAAAATGGTCCATGCCAATCGCGTCATATCCAGAGTTTAAAAAACGCCGCCGCGCTTCTAGGAAGATACCCAGTTTATCGTCTTGTCCGGGTAATGCTTCTGTTGGAATCAGAGACTGGTGGGACTTGAGCCATGGGACATGCGCATAACTATATAAAGCGATTCGTTCAGGCGCCAATCGAATAATTTCATCGGCAGTCGTCGAAAAATTCTCGACGGTTTGGTGGGGTAATCCATAGATCAAATCCACATTAATCGAAGGGAACCCTGCTGACCGTATCCATTGAAATAATTGGGTGACCAATTCAATGGATTGATGACGGTTAATCGCCGCTTGAACCGGCTCTGAAAAGTCTTGAATTCCCATAGAAATGCGATTAAACCCAATAGCTTTTAAGGTATTTATTTGATCTTCAGTGACGGTTCTTGGGTCCACTTCTATTGCGACTTCGGCATCCGGGGCAATGTCACAGGTTCGATCGATTAGATTTTTGAGGGCACGCAATTCATCGGAAGTTAAAAAGTTAGGGGTTCCGCCACCGAGATGAAGCTGCTTAATTTGGGGACGGTGGGAGATTCCGCTCAGGAGCAGGGTTAATTCTTTTTCAATATACGAAATGTACTCCAGTCCGACAGTCGCATTTGCTTTGCGAATGGCGACATTACATCCGCAGTAGTAACACATTTGGGTACAAAATGGGATGTGAATATATAGAGATACCGGTGTGTGGGTATGTGCCCATTGGTTGACCGCCTCACGATACTGATCCCGTGTGTACTGATCAGACCATTCTGGAGCGGTGGGGTAGCTGGTGTACCGGGGGCCTGGTATATCCAAAGACCTAACCAATTCGGATGTAAGTGTAACGGACGATTGATGCAAAAGACTGCCTCGCAAATAATGTCCACCTAGTATAGCTGGCGTTTGCTAATCTCGCACAGGGCTGAGCATTATCTACTGATCATTTTTTATAATTTTTAGATGTGGTGAATGATCCAATTCGCTTACGATTTCATCGATACGAGCTCTAAACTCGTCCAAAAAATGGTCTGCCATTAAATTGCCGTTTTGATAAATTTTCCCAGATTCTGATTCTAAACGAATACTGGATTCGTGATAGGTTGTTTTTTCCTGATATTCAATCACAGTATCTCGCAATACGAGGCGGATATCAGCGGGATAAGGGACTTTTACCTCACCCACAATTTCTATATCCCCTTGAAATGATAATCGTCCGAGGCCCGTAGACTCATTTTCTGGATAAAAGTCGAAATACGCCATTACTATTCCCCTTAGTATTTAATTCGATAGCGTATTGATCCCTAAATGTGTAAATTTTAAACAATTTTACTGATACCGGACTGTTGAAACATTTTCCCATACACGTTTCCGGGACCGATATAATGGGGTATTCGTGGGAATATCCACGCTGCCGCTTTCGTCCGGTCTTAAATGGTGCCCAACCCCTGCCTGCGGTTTAAATTCATTCCAGTCAGTTAACGGTATATGGGGATGGTTAAAGGGACAGACCTCCTGGCAGATGTCGCAGCCAAATATCCATCCTTGGAATTTTTTGAGTTCATTTGATGAGACGGACGACTTCTTCTCGATGGTTTGGTAGCTGATACAAGCGGTGGTGTTAAATCCACCGTCCATTCCAATGGCCTGCGTGGGACACGCATCCACGCAGCGCTGGCAGGTGCCACAGCCGCCGTTAATCGGCCTATCGAATGGCAACTCCAAGGTCGTTAAAATGATCCCCAATAAAAAATAAGATCCTAACTTAGGCCGAATTACCATACTGTTACGGGCCTTAAATCCGATGCCCGCCAAAATTGCCAGTGTACGCTCGGCCAAGGGACGACTATCCACCCCGACGTAAAACGCCGCAGTGCGGTGAGCTGATTGAAGTTGCTCAACCATCGCATCCAATCGATCGGTCATGACAATGTGATAGTCCACTCCGGCTGCATACCGTGCGACTTTGAGGCCCCCATCGAGGGTTTGATCCGGACTGTTTTTGTAATTTTTAGCCACCACAATGGCGGACTTTACCCCTGGAAGTAGCAACTCTGGGTTTTCTTTAAACGGTAAATGCCGGGCCAAATACGCCATATCGCCATAGGTCTGATCCGCGACCATTTTGCGATACCCCTCCAAATGACTTTCTACAAATGGAGAGGCAATGCCGCATACGTCAAACCCCTGATCCAACGCCAATTGAATGACATCAGATTTGAGATCCGCGGGAGTCATCTACTCAAATAACGTTTCGCCGTATTGAATAGGCCCCAACGCAGGAAGTGCTAACTTACGGGTATCTAATATGACCACGGTGGAACCCAAATGGAAGGTTTTAATCCAATCCCCTGGATTAATCGCTACTGGCAATTGGTCCCGATCGAAGGTGGTGCTCATTGAGCCAACATTGAGGGCACCAACTGCTACCAGCGCGACCTGATGGCCACCGGTAACCGAAATAATCGAGACCAATCGTTCATTTTTACAATACAAATGGGGGATGGCTCGTAATTGTTTCTGCCGGACGGGATACAAACACCCTGGAATCAGTCGTGTGGATACAATCTGACCTTGAACCGGAGCAAAAATTCGATGACAGTCTTTTGGCGATAGATAAATCGTAGCAAAACTATGGTAACTGGTGCGAGATCCACCGAGTAGCGATGCGACCGAATACGTACTTCCTTTCACTTGGACCATCATTCCATCGCTAACGTAGCCTGCCGAAATAACCTCGCCGTCTGTCGGAGAGACTACCGTGGCAGACGAAATCGGACGGCATTCCGATCGGATTTCTCGGGTGAAAAAAGCACCCAAACTCGGATACTCAGACAACGGCTGAGTGGCTTCATCCAGATTGATTTTGTAAGTCGAGGCGAACCATCGAATCATTCGTTGAACCAAAAATTGAGGGGCTTTAGCAGCGGACACCCATCCCACAATTCGGGATGAGGTATGATGAAGAACGCGATGTATGAGTATCATCTATCGTCCCCTTGCTTTCCGAAATGCGTCAATAAATCGATCTTCATGTTTCACATTGGGAGGGATGGTGAGCGGCATCGCATGACCCGACAGTACAATTTCTTCGTTAAGCATTCGTCCGTCAGGTAAATAGACATACGCCAACAGTCGGCGGTATCGGTCCCTCTTTTGGACATCGAACTCAAGGATGATGACATCGTTGGCCTTCACGGTTTGTTCGAGATGCCGTTTTGCCGCCAGCCCTAGCGCGAGTACGGTGTTTACGTCTTGTTTCGATCGATAGACATCCCGCATCAGCTTATCGTTACGACGGCACTCGGGGGTATCCACTCCGATCAATCGGACGTATTCGCGATGTTTATTGTATCGGATTCGTAATGTGTCTCCATCCACCACGCCAATGACGGTTGCGTTCTCTGTGATGGCCGCGTGAATAGGCGCAACCCAAACACCAAAGACCATGGCACAAACGGCTATCCATTTTACCCACCGATTATTCATAGTTGACTCCCAATATAATTTTTTATTTCGTTAATATGCCGAACGGTTTGTTCCGGATCAAATCGCATTTCTAAAATCCATCGACCGCCGTCGGACAGAAAGACTTCCGAGAGGGTCGTATGGCATTCATTCAGGTTCCCTGCACATCGATAGTGGCAGTTAAATTGGCTTGCGATGTCCAGAAATCCGTACCCATGAGCGACCCGAAACAGGCGGTCATGATCCGGATACTCCCTAATGGGTAAATGCCGAAAAATCCCGCCGCCATCGTTATTGAATATGATGATGATCTGCAATGAATTGGAATCCCCTAAGGCAAAACTATTTAAGTCATGAAGTGCCGAGAGATCTCCCAAAATGGTAACCACTGGTCTTTTGCTGCCCATTCCTATCCCTGCCGATGTTGCAATTAAACCATCGATCCCGCTCGCGCCCCGATTAAACATCGCCCGGTAACGCGCAGTGGCAAAATGTCGGGTCATGCTCCACAGGCGAATCGCGAGGCTATTCCCAATAAAAACCGCGTATCGGTCGGAGAGATACCCCTGAATAATTGCCATAGCGCCAGCTTCCGTCCAGTGTTGGGTGAACATCGACTTTGAATTCATCAATGCGTTTGAAATCGATTGATGGGTTTTTAGAAATGCGCCTGACTCCCCAGTGGGTTGAATTGCCGAAAAGATTTCTTTTAATGATCCAATTATCCAATGTTTTTGGCGATGTGTGGGATCTGATCTCTCGGGATAGTCTGTGGCATGGGTATACTTCCCGTGGAAACCCTCCAATGCGTGATTTAAGGGTTTCGAGAGCAATTTTCCGCCGATATGAACCACCGGTCCCGAGATTTTGGATAGCAGATCTGATGTCCACCAATCCCCGGTTTCGATTAGGGGATGATGGGCCGCAACACTTCCGCAGAGGCCGTCGATTACGATCGGAATCCCGGACGCAACGAGCGACTTTGGCAGATCCGAAATCGAGGCGCCCTCACCCACAACGACGACTCCGGCCTCAATTGGCTCAAAAATTACAGCCCGATTGGTCGGGAAAGAAAGGTTCGAAATACGGGGGGCTTCCGCTGGAATCGCCTTATTCCACAGAGGCTCTTTGAATCTCATGTTGAGATGAACGGGGCCCGGTGGTCCGGTCCGAATGCGGGCCATCGCTTCCATCGTTGCACCCATCCAATGCCGTGCGCCATCTTCGGTTTCGGCGGGATGCAGATCAATCGAAAATCGGCAGTAGGGTTTTAGAAACTCAGTTTGGCGTATGGCCTGATTGCTTCCAACATCAATTAATTCAGTCGGCCGATCCGCCGAAATAATGATCATTGGCGTATAAGCGTAAAATGCTTCAATGACTGACGGGAGCAGATTCGCCACAGCGGTACCTGACGTCACAATCACTACTGCGGGTACCGACGATGATTTCCCTACCCCAACTGCCCAAAAACCCAGTCCGCGTTCATCAAAGTGGACACAAATATCCGGGGCTTCCCAAAGTGTTTCCGCGGCAACCACCAATGCGGTCGATCGGGATCCCGGCGCAATCCCGACGGATTTAACCCCCAGTGATTTTAAAGTAGCCAAACATCCTGCCGCTGCAGAAAGCGCGGTCATCTAGCCGCACCAAAAATCTTTAATTTCTGATTCAATTCAGCCCATTCTGATTCAGGATCAGAGTCATGGACGATCCCAGCGCCTGAGCGGACGGATCCATGGCTGCCTTGCCATTCACAATAGCGTATCAAGACAATGAATTCTGAATATTCAGGGGTCACAATGCCGAAAAGACCACTGTAGAATCCCCTCGGATTTTCGAGACTATTGATCAATTGAATCGCATCCGACTGAGGAACTCCGGCAACCGCTGGGGTAGGAAATAACGCTTGGATTAATGTGCCAATCCCCACACTGCATTGATCCGCCAAAATGGACGTCTTAAGATGTGCAACCTGAGATAGCCGTTGTAATTCCGTTGCAGAGACGGATGGTGTCAGCCCCATATTTTCCAGATTCAACCGAATCCAGTCACGGACGTAATCATGCTCGATACGATTTTTAGGCGAGCCTAACAATTCGTCGGCATCCGCCAATATTTGGGTTCCTGCAATGGCCTCAGTTTCAATTTGATTCTCCTGAATGCGGAGAAGTCGTTCGGGAGACACCGACATAAATCCCTGATCGCGCCCAGTTTCAACTAATAGTCGGTATCCGTTGCTCTCGATCGAAAACATCTGTTCCGCAACATCAATCGGCGACTGCGTCAGTTCGAATCGACTTGTTCGGGACAATACGGCTTTGTCGACCGATGCCTGAACAATTGAAACCCGTCGTTTCCATTCAGCGAGATCAAAGTCGTGAACGAGCGTGGCGCCCAATTCATCCCGTTGAGCGTCGTTTGATGTTCCTTCGGCGGTGTACACCCACCGCGGGGCCCATATTGAAATGGGTGTTTTCGCAATTGCCCCCGTTGGAAATGGGACCCGTATCAATTTAAGAGGGTGTCGTTCCATGGAATGGATCATGGTTTCCATATTTTCAAGTAGTCCATTTTCTCGATGAATCACCCCGCCCCCGCAGGTCACCTGTGACTGACCCCGTAATCCGACGCAAAACCGATCCCCGGCGGGCATTCGATTGAGGCACTCTTTCCATGTCAGGCCATCGTTGGTTTGGACACTGACTTGGGATTCAGTCGCCCCCAAATAGCCTTCTAGTAATTCGTGAGGAAGCGTCACGCTCATCGTTTTCCTATATATATCGACGCAATCCCACAGGTCATTGAAATCACAGTAACCTCCGAGAATCCGGCTTTTTTCATCAATTCCGCGAATTCTTGACCATAAGGAAACGCCTCGACGGATACATTTAAATACTGATACGCGGCCCGATCTCCCGAAATAAGGCCCCCAAACACCGGTATGATACGTCTAAAATAAAATAGATAGAGCCGCTTGATTAAAAGGTTAGTCGGTATTGAAAACTCAAGGATGCACGCGGTTCCCCCAGGTTTCATGATGCGATACATCTCTTGAAGTGCACGCGGTACATCGGGGACATTGCGGATCGCAAAGGCCATTGTTAGCGCATCAACGCTACATGCATCGAGAGGAATATCATCCGCGCTCCCCACCTTCAATTGAACCTGAGGCCCCCACTTCGCCACCTTCGGGGTTGCTAGATTAAGCATATCTTCAGCTGGATCAATTCCAATCAAGTGTCTATCCCTAAATCGTCTCGCCAATGCGACGAGAACGTCACCAGTGCCGGTGCCCAAATCCACGATGGTCTGACCCACTTTATGTGGAATTTGGGCCACGAGACGTTTTCGCCAATACCGATCAATCCCAAAGGATAGCCATCGATTCGCTCGGTCATAGGTCGGCGCAATTCGGTTAAACATCGTCCAACTCAATCGTTTCTCAATTAACATTGTTGTGTATTATGCCCTGCTCCGTCCTATGGTACAATCCGGGCCATGACCGACATACTGACAATCGCTGGCCAGGAGTTCAAAAGTCGACTATTGGTTGGGACCGGCAAGTTTAAGTCGGACGAGATTATGAAATCGGCAATCACGGCTTCCGGCGCTGAAATTGTGACCGTGGCGGTACGTCGAGTGAATTTTGATGCCCCAACGGATTCGTTTACAACGGTCATTGACCCTACTCAATACCTATTTTTACCCAATACATCAGGAGCAAGAACCTCCGACGAAGCCGTTCGCATTGCCCGAATCGGGCGATTTTCTGGGGTCTCGACTTGGATAAAACTAGAAGTCATCCCAGATCCTAATTATTTAATGCCTGATCCAATAGACACCCTTAAAGCAGCCGAAATTTTGGTAAAAGAAGGCTTCACCGTCCTTCCCTATATCAACGCGGATCCTGTGCTTGCAAAACGTCTTGAAGAAGTGGGCTGTGCCACAGTGATGCCCTTGGCGGCACCCATCGGAAGTAACCAGGGACTTCGCACCAAAGAACTCCTCCAAATCATTATCGATCAAGCGAGAATTCCAGTGGTCGTGGATGCTGGAATTGGGGCTCCTTCTCACGCAGCCGAGGCCATGGAGCTTGGCGCGTCTGCGGTGCTTGTGAATACGGCTATTGCGACTGCAACCGATCCCGTAGGCTGTGCTAAAGCGTTTAGCCTTGCGGTCGAGGCCGGACGACTCGGGTTTCTGTCCGGTCTTCCTGAACGGAATCGAATGGCCCATGCATCGTCCCCACTCACCGGATTTTTGAGTGTTTAGTGAGATACTTCCCACATTAGATATTGAAGGACGACGGAATCGGCTTGATGAAGTGACGGCCGACAACGTCGCCGCAACCCTTCGAAAATCCCGTTTTACACCTGCTGACTTCCCGACATTAATATCACCAGCCGCCCAAGCCTTTCTCGAACCCATGGCCCAGCTTGGCCATCAATTGACGGTCCAGCGATTTGGTCGGGTCATTCAGCTTTTCATTCCCTTGTACATTTCTAACCTGTGTTACAACAAATGCACCTACTGCGGGTTCAGCGTCGACAAAAAATATCCCCGACGAATACTTAATGATTCCGAAATTATCTCGGAGGCCAAAGTGTTGCAGGTTCGTGGGTTTCAGCATGTCATTGTTCTGACAGGGGAAGCGGAAGACAAGGTTGGGACGGAATACATTGCCCATGCGATTACCTTGATGAAACCCTATTTTTCCTCGATCAGTATCGAAGTTCAACCGATGAACGAAGCAGACTATCTCAAAATGCGAGAGGTGGGTGTGGACAGCTTAACGTTGTTCCAGGAAACCTATCACCCGGACGCCTATGCCAAGTATCATCTTGCTGGAAAGAAAAAACATTTTTCCAATCGACTGGACGCAGTGGATGCGGGGGCTAAAGCGGGATTTTACCGCATCGCATTAGGGGCGTTGTTAGGATTAACCGATTGGCGATATGACGCATTGGCCCTCTCCCAGCACATCATCTATCTACAAAAAAAATATTGGAGAACCCAATACGGCATTTCATTTCCACGAATCAAAGATATGGGCAGTGACTTTGATATCCAACATCCGGTAGCAGACCGCGATATAGTGCAATTCATTACCGCATTTCGGCTTTGTTTCCCCGATTTAGGTATCACATTATCCACTCGGGAATCGGCGACCCTTCGGGATCAATTGGTGCCACTGGGAATCACCCAAATGTCAGCCGAGTCCAATACATCGCCCGGGGGGTACTCTGGAATGGACGCAGAACCCCAATTCGAGACATCAGATCATCGGTCTTTGCAAGAAATTAGAGAGACGTTGGCAGGGTTAGGGTATGACTCAGTAATGAAAGACTGGGTAAACGCGTAAAGGGCAATTTACGTTTGGTCGTCGTTGCGGTCGAGTTCTGCAATCAGCGCATCCAATTCGGGGTTTTCACAGCTTACCCACCCCGTAATTTTACGATCGGATTCGGTTTTATGTTGAGGCAATAGAATAGAGACCTGGTTGACAACAAGATCTTGATGCCCACCGTCTGATTGAAATCGAGATAGGACGGCATCACAATGACGTCGAAATTCAGATGCGTTGGTCCAAACTGGAACCTGGCCACCCATTGATGTATCGACCACAGAATAGCGCCCGTTTGCAAACTCAACACCAAATCCATGTTCGATATGTTGAGATTTTGGCCGAAATTGCAGATGGATAATTAATTTTTGTTCTGGTTTGGCGGTAACGGAATTTAAAATAGACCGCCACAGTCCATCCGGAAATCCGGTTACTATTTCCCACCGCAAGTTATGAGAATAAAGACTCTCTATAGATTTCATCCCCAAAGTGCTTCCCAAAACCCCCGCATGCAACAGTGTGCCCGTGGCATTCTTTTGGCAATTATAATGACTTGCAGATGCCGCCAGAACCAGTGATAAAGCGTCTTTATCCGTTGGATTCAAAGGGAAATTGAGTTTTCCAGAGGCCCAAACCAGCGCCAGTCCAAACCCCGCATCTTTTTTAAGATCTCCGGCCATTGCCTGAGATGAGCGGTCATCGTACGGCAACGTCAAAGGTGAAATAGAAATGTGGCGATGCAAAATCCAAATACTCATTATCGACTGATCATACAAACTTATCGATAGTTTTTCACGTTTAATTAGGTTGTTTTGGCGTTTGAGGTCTATTCATTGAGGGAATAGGACAGGGAAATCTACTGGGGAGGGATTACTCATAATGACGCTACCGCCTATTAATCATAATTTTAGGTCTAATCCATCTCAATCGTCTACACCAAAGAAAAATCCATTTGCATCTGGGCCTAAATCCGTCTTGCCTAAAACACCGATACCATCCCCTCCAGGTTTAAGTAATTTACCCGGGATTAGTTTTGAAGGTATCAAAAAAATATCAAGTAATTCATCTCTAAATTCCTCCTATGACGGAGCAACGAGCAATGAATCACGGGAAGTCACGCCTCCTATTTCCGATGTATTCCAGGAAAGCGTTTCTCGATCGCCTATTACCCCTAAGGAACGATTCCTAGCGACGCCAACGCCAGCGTGGGGACGAACAGTTTGTGACTTAGCCCTACCCGGCAATTTACTCGAATATTCCGGTGGCAAAACCTTGAGGTCAAAGACCGTCAGTGAAATGGCCGGGTATCAACATCTTAGAAACTCACCGATTTCCATGAACACTTCCCCGATATTAGAGAGGTCTGGAGGTCCGTTAGTCACCGAAATTACAGTCGATATGTCCAAATGTTTTCATGTTGGACCGATTCTGGGTGGCGGTGCAACGGCATCTGTAGCGACTGGAAAGATGACCAAGTCGGGTACTGAAACTCAAGATGTTGCTATAAAAAAAGTTAAAGTTGATGCGTTTGACACCGAGGGGTTAGAACGGTGTATTCGGGAGCGAGAACTATTGGAACATCTTAGCTATATTCCGGGGGTAGTAAAGTGCCACGACTTCTTCTCATTCGTTGGGGAAGGTGGCCCACAAATTGCGTACGCCCTTTCTCTAGAGGGGCCATCATTGCAGTCACTTATTTATCCGGTGAAAACAACTCCAGACAGCATTGAATTACGCACCCCGGATGACCCAATATTTCCATTGTGCGAGGCACCAACGGTCCATATTCGAGAAACATACCCAAGGTTCATCGACTCTCTTCTCAAAACTGCCGTTGCGATTTTTGATGCGGGTGTTATTCATGGCGACTATAAACCCGATAATATTTTAGTCGGTAAAAAAGATGGGATGGCCAAAATCTGCGATTTTGGATTTTCTTTGTATGCAAATGAGATGGGCCTAGCGCCTCGGCCGGCTCAGTACACGCCAGATTATGCGGCCCCGGAAATATCGAATGGAAAGGGTCCGTCGTCGCAAAAGTCGGAGGTATTTTCTTTAGGCTGTGTTCTATACGAAATGTATACCGGAACAAAGTTTACAACAGGTAACGAGGTAGTTAAACGTATTATTGCACTGACTAAGGGAAACCCCGATCCCAAAATTCCAAAATTTGAAACCCTCAGACAAGTACCCGGTGTTTCATCTCATGTGGTCTCCTTAATCAAGGATATGCTGGAGTTAAATCCAGACGATCGACCGACATTGAAAGAGGCGAGCGACCGATTTAACGACCCCTCGTTGATGCCACCTAGTGATCGTGTTACTGCCCAACCCACAATGGAGATACTTCGTCGTCTATACATGGGACCTCAGAATCTAAATCCGGGATACAATCCGTTAGAAAGAGAGCGTGTTTCGGGTCAACTTCAAGCCAGCTTTGAAGAATCGGGGCGTCAAGACGAAAAGACGCCCAAACGTCGTCTACGCGATGAAATGTCGACTTTGGCAAAACAAACCCCTGGATTTATGGCGGGAAGGAAGATCGGAGTCAATAGGAGAAATGAATCGATCATTGCGTTCGGTACGTCTGAGATGATGTTGAGTAAAGATGCCGCTGGCAAAGGCGGGTTTGGTAAAGTAAAGCTATCCCAAAAAAAGGTGAATGGACAAACGCTTGATGTGGCCATAAAACGAACTCTTGCAAAAGGAAATCCACTTAAAGCAATTCGAGAAATTCTTAGAGAACACCGTATTCAGTCTCAATTTTCGGGGTGTGGGTCGATCTTACAATCCTATGGCGTGGGGTATTATGAATCGAATAAAGCGATACACATGGGGTCTGCCGTCGATAAATATGAAATCCCTAAATTTGGAGAAGGACAGACAACACTACATACTTTTTCCGAATTAGAACTTGCGCTTGGGCACTTTAAGGTACCGAAGGACGGTATTCCTGTAGAGATTGCGATCGATCATTTTATTAAATTAGCATCAGCTGTGGATCTGATGCATCAACATCAAGTTGTTCACCGAGATCTAAAATACGCAAATATCCTGCTTGGCACAGACGGTGAACTCAAAATTTCAGATTTCGGCTCGGCTGTCGAAAAAATACCGCCCGATATGCTGGTTCGGAAAAGTGTAGCGGGTACGCCCGCATTATTACCCCCAGAAACGCTAGGGTTAACCGATGGGAAAATGAAGGGAATCGAATGTGTTTGTCATGAATCGGATTGGTATTCACTGGGGTATGTCTTTTCGGCTATGCTCACAGGGCAATCCCACCTCAAAAACGAGTCGGTTTATCAGTCGGATCATCCTAAACGGGTTGATTGGCCCAAATTGGAAAGTTACCTTACAACAAATGTGTTTCGGCGCAACATCGAAACGGACATGACAGAAAAACGGCTTCCCCGTTTGATAATTGACCTATTATTACAAATGACGAAATTCGACCCCAAAGACCGTCCCTCAGGAACCAAAATCATCGCACAACTTACGGATATCAAAGCATCTCTTGTAACCTTAGCGGACGGTCCCGATGAAGAGTCTACTTCCTATTGATTTACCGTGACGTAATGGGTGCTTCTCCCCATGCCCCGCTGTTCGATCTCTCCCCGATTCACCAAGTCGGTGAGCTCAAGATGTGCTGTTTTATGAGAGACACCGTAAAGAGCCCGATATATTTTGTTTTGAATGGTCGGATTTTGTTTTAGATAGGATATTGCTTCGATCTGACGCCAGGTGAGCCGCGATTCATTCAGGTTAAGGCCGGGGATTTGCTCGGATATGCCAGGAGATGGGGGGATTTCATTTTCAACGGCTGATACCTCCGCTGAAGGCATTGCCACTTCTACGATTGTAGATTTAGGCAAGTGCTCCTCGATTAACCGAAAAACCCAAGGACGCGATTCATCCAAGGTGTAAATCACATCGTGATAAGAATAGGGTCGATACCCTCCCATTTGAACGTCAAGAACGTGAATTTTTCGGTCCCCTTTTTCAACACAGGAGACGGTAACCGAAACTGAAGGGGAAATATCTTTGAGTAAGGCGGCGATCTGAGCGTCGGTTAAGGTAGATCCCAAAAAATGCAAGTTGGCGCGATCAATACCCACAATCGCCAGCCCGCCAATGGTGTTAGCAAACGCTGTAATCACTTGGCCCAATGAAACAATGTCGTCCACATTCTTAAAGAATTTAGTTGAGACGGAATCCCCGGACTGTATTAACTGAACAATATCAGGCCATTTCATGCACTATACCCTCATTCTCAACAGGTTGCTGGCAATCTAGTATACTTGTTTATTCCGAAATGTATTTTAAGTAAATTGAGCGGAACACTATAATAGATCCTACACTAAAATGTACGCTCATGCGAGGAAAGAAAAACCATGGAAAAACGACCTAGAGGAAGACAGCGTTTGGACGATATCGATCATGACGGATTCATGGTTTTGTTAAACGAATGCGGCAATATTACACGGGCCGCAATTATGTTTCAGATGGATCCCAACGTCGTCAAAATGCAACTGCTTCGCAAAAACTTAAGGATTGGGCGACGGTTTCATATCGTAAAAAATGAAGATCTCCCAGTTACCGGTCGGATAGAAAAAAAGATGTCAGGCCCAGAGACCTTTGTTGTTGGGGGGCGGTCCGTAACGATTACAGAGCTCACGGACACGCTGAATGAGTTAGGGAATATTAGTAAAGCGTCGCTCAAACTCGGCCTGGTTGACAGCGGCATTCGTACTACCCTAAAAAATCGAGGGTACGAGATGAAGATCGAGTACATTTTAGTTCCTGCTGACGAAGTTCAGCCCAGAAACAAGCCTATTTCTTTTGCTTAAATTGACGTAGTCTCCGCATTATTCCCCGGAGTGATTCAGAAATTTCGCGAGAAAATGAGGGGGGGGACGTGAGTCGCTTTAACAATAGGATTGGACAATATTTTATCTTTTATAGCCTGACGTTGGAGTGATTCTGCCGTGGTCAGTGAAAAATCCGTAGTCGATGCTCGCTTATATCGGGGATCTTCCGCTAGTAGCGATCGTTGAATCGATGGTTTAATTGTCGATGATGAAGACATTGAACCGTTTATTCCCTGCCCTCTTGGCCTGGAAACATCGAAAAAGCCTAATTTTAGTGGCTTTGGCAATGACGTGCGGGTCTCTTTACGCAGGCAACAGAGTGACGGCTACACTCCTCACCCACCGATCAGCCCCGACCGCACCCATTCAAATTAGCGTTCAGTTGTCGGTCCCTAAAGGCTGGCATATCTATGGGCAATCACCCGGTGATGTGGGTCGTCCTACCACCGTAAAGTGGCTACCCTCATCGATTGGGATCACCCCCCTTCCCTGGCCAAAAGCAATTCCGTTTACGTTGGGACCGATTACCAGCTATGGATATTCCGATGTTGTCGATCTGCCCTATCGGGTCGACGCTAACCCTACGGCGCCATTCCAAGTTAAGGGCACCGCTGAATGGATTGTGTGTAAAGAAGAATGTATTCCAGAATCGGAAGAAATTTCCCTTATTATTGATCCCAAATTAGTTTCTCTAGTTTCCGATTCAAACCCGACAAGCCCACACAATCGCGCGTTTCCATGGATGGCGATATTGGGCGCGTTTATTGGGGGGCTAATCCTCAATTTGATGCCGTGTGTCTTTCCTGTTTTATCTCTCAAAATTTTATCCTTAGCAAAGTTGTCTGGCGGAGATCGGAAGGAATTGCGTAAGAACGGTATCGTTTTTTCCGCTGGAATTTTGGCGAGTATTTGGGCCCTCGCCCTTGGGATTATCCTACTTCGTGAGGGATCCAATGCGTTGGGTTGGGGATTTCAGCTTCAATCGCCGATTGTGGTGGTTGGACTCATACTTATATTTACAACGATGGCAGCCAACTTATTTGGGGCCTTTGAAATTGGGGTGTCGTTGACACGGGTTCAGAGCGTGGGACGCTCGGGGAAATTGGCAACGTTTTTAAACGGGGTCCTTGTGACCGTGGTGGCGACCCCCTGTACGGCCCCGTTTATGGGCGTTGCACTAGGCGTCGCTTTTACTCAAACCGCGATTGTGTCGCTGATTATTTTTACTTCGTTAGGGATTGGGTTGGCTGCCCCCTACCTCGCGCTTTCCGCCTTTCCCGAATTGATTCAGTCCCTTCCAAAGCCAGGTCGATGGATGGATACCCTTAAACAAGGCCTTGGATTTCCATTGTTGGGCTCTGTCTTATGGCTGTCGTGGGTGGTCAATAAACAATTGGGCGCGGATGGCGCAGCGATGGCGTTGTTTGGGGCGTTGGCGGTGGCGGGGCTACTATGGGGATACGGAAGGCTTCTCGTCACTCAGAATCGCTTTAGGTGGGCAATCCTTGCACTAGCGATTGGCATGTCGATTGCCACTCTTTGGCAAATTAACCAAATTTCCAGGACACGGGCCATTGTTTGGGAAACCTATTCAAAAGAAGCGGTCTCCGAAGCCCGACAAACAGGTGCGACTGTCTTCATCGATTTCACAGCGGACTGGTGTTTGACCTGCCAATTTAATGAACGAACCGTTCTTAATTCAACACGGGTTCAGGCCGCATTTAATTCCCACCATGTCCGACGGTTTAAGGCAGACTGGACACGTAAAGATACCGAGGTGACGCAAGCTCTAGTCGCGTTAGGCAGATCCGGAGTACCCGCCTACGTGGTCTATAACAAATCCAATTCGCCAATCTTGCTATCTGAAATTTTAACGGAATCAGAAGTAATCAAGGCCATCTCGGCCGATTAACTGTTATTCGTACAGTGACGAAATAGATTTGTGTTCGTGATTGCGTTGGATCGCTTCGGCCAATAATGGTGCAATCGGTAAAATGATGAGGTTCGCAAACCGCTTGGACTCCGGGATTGGAATCGTGTCGGTCGCAACTACTTCTTTAAAACTGGCCTTCGACAATCGTTCAACGGCCGGGCCTGAAAATACAGCGTGAGTCGTCGCTAAATAGATCTCATCGTTACAGCCATGTTTTCGTAACGCATCAATTCCGGAGGTAACCGAGCCGCCGGTATCCACCATGTCGTCGACCAGTAAAAGCGTTTTGCCTTTGACGTCTCCGACGATATTCATGATTTCAGCCACGTTATGTTGAGGTCGGGTTTTGTGCATAATCGCCAACTGGGCACCCAACCTGTCCCCTAGCTTTTTTGCAAATTTGGCGCGTCCGGCGTCCGGTGCGACTACGACAAGATCCTTAAGTTCTTTTTTTGAAAAATAATCTACGAATAATGGCAACGCGGTCAGGTGATCTACCGGTTGGTTAAAAAATCCCTGAATCTGATCTGCGTGCAAATCCACCGTGATGAGGCGATCAAACCCAACCGCGGACATCAAGTCAGCCATTAGGCGCGCCGAAATAGGTTCTCGTGGTGCCGATTTTTTATCTTGCCGTGCATATCCAAAATGAGGGATTACCACGTGAATTTTGGCGGCTGAGGCTCGCTTTAGGGCGTCCATCATCAAAAACAATTCCATATAATCGTCATTTGGCGTTGAACCAATCGTTTGGATAACGTAAATTTCATCGCCACGAATGGATTCATCCACCCTTGCGTACCGTTCGCCACAACTAAACTTAGATAGAGTGACACGTCCCAACTCAACACCTAACTGGCTGGCAATTTCTGCTGCAAGGACTGGGTGCGATGAACCGGAAACGATTTGAATATGAGGGCGGTCAAATGACATAAGGAGAGAAATTATAGCCAGTCAGCGAGGGGCAGTCAATTTGATGACCTGTGATCGCAATGCGGACGCATCCCCGCTTAATAATAAGGATCCTTCGGGAGACTGAAAATGGACACGAATTGTGGAGGAATTAATATAAGTAATATCAAAATATTCTGTAAAATTTCCTGATGAAACACTGAGTTTAATGAGATCGCCTTTCTCTGACGTATCTCTTGTCGGTTGAAGTGACTGCAAAGTCACAAATATATTGTGCAAAGGTACCGTACCCACACGCCTTTCTTGATCAATCCAATGGCCGACGTCATTTTTTGTCAAAGTCACGGAGTTCTGAGATGTTGTCAATTTTGCGGATGTAAAGAAAAATCGGTCAAAGGTCAGTGGATTTTCGCCAATGGGATGCCGAATAATATCGGCTAAGCCCTGAATCAATACGGGATAGATTACCCCCCATTCGTTTCCATCTAAAGAAATGGCGGCCGTGTCGTCAGAGGTTAATTTCATTTCGATGTGAAACGGGTCCCTCCCTTCGACATCTATGGTGAGACGCTGTCCTGGCGGTTCGGCGATATACCGGGAGACGGTCATCGTTTGAACTAATGCGATCAGCTTATTCACCCGATCGGTATCTACGATCGTGTTGCGTGTTGAAAGTAAATACCAGAAGCCGGTTGCCGGGCCCTTTACGATTTGGATTTTTCCAAGGATCCCGCCCAAACGACGCATATCGCCTTGGACCCGTATCGACCGAACCTCGGTCAACGACAACGCGCTAAATGGTCGTCGGTCGCGAAAGTGGTCATCTTTGATCCAAATCCCCGAGATTTGATCATGTGCAGCAGTCACAAATCTGCCGTTTAATCGAAGATACACTCGACCACTAGGAGAAATTTTCCCCACTTCAACATGTGTTTTCTGTCCTAACGTTGACTGAAATCGAACCGACATTGGGGGCGATTTGAGCCCAAATTCTTCAAGTGACTGCGGGGATTTTACGTCAGTGACCGAAATAGAGCTCACTTGCCTGATCCAATTGTCAATTGAGTCGGAGTCAATTTTCCAGGTGGGATGATCGGAATCGTTCCATCCCGCCTTGGTATGCGTAAGGGCCATGGTATGGCCGTCCGAATTAATTTTGATGGTCGAGACATCGGTTAAAGGACCAATGCTTGCCATCGAGTGCGTATGGGGCGTTTGACGAAGCTGCCACCCTAGTCCCATCGCCAAAATGGCTAGGATAAGGGGAAGAAGCCACTGCCTAAATATTAACGACGGAGACTCCATCGACGCCTCCAATATTCAAAGACGATGCCAACAGGCAGGACAAAAACCATGGCGAGAAAAATTCGCCATTGGGATACCGAGAGTATTAGGGATGATTCCATTTCCTCGTGAACATCCGGTCCATTAATCAGCGATTCGCCCGCGAGAAACCGAACAATATTAAGGGATAACATCCGATTGCCAGGGGTAGAAATTATGTCATTCGACACCCAGTCCACGTCGCCAAATACGATGACGCCGCCTTCACCATAGCTAGCGATCGCGCCAACTACATTCCCGCCCGACGTCGTGAGTAGAGGGACCTTCGATTTTGCGTTCTTAATATCAACCGCGACGGCAACGGGCGTCATCACCACAAGTTCTTGGGTGACAAGCGGGGTGGTCATGGGGGTGGGTTGCAAAATGGGGAGCAAGATCGATGGGCTTTTAAAATAGGACGATCGTGGATCTGATATCACCTGGCTGCCCAATGTGATGCCCATCGGCTTCAGAAACGGATTCAGGGCTGCGTCTGATCCAAAATCACCAAAGACAATGCACCTCCCCCCGCTGTGAATAAATCGAAGTAGCTGGGTCCGCTCCGTTTCACCCAGTTCATAAGTTGGCGCTGCAATGACAACAATACTATGCGATGGAATATCACCGGAGCGCGTGCCATTTATGGGACGAACGGTCCATCCGTCATATTCTAAAATACGACTCCAACGAAATAGCGAGCGAGTGGCCGCTGACTCGATGGATCGTTCGCCATGCCCGTTCATCACCAAAATAGGAATCGATCGTTGCTCCGTCAAAAATCGAATAGACGATATTAGTGCTCGTTCCCCGACAAAGCCGGTGTGCCCCAAATTGGTAGGTACAAATAGGTCTGAATAATATAGATATCGGTATCGGGATCCAATTTTGATTAGAACGGTTCCGTATTCATTCACTCGATCTTGAGCGGCTATTTCAGGGGAGGCATCCATATCTACAACTTTGTAGGATAGGTGTTTCGCCGACCGGCGCATTTGCTCCAAGAGCCGGCGCATTCTTATTTCGTCATCGGTTCCTTCCTGAAGATAGGCATGTATCACGATGGGACCGTCAATTTGGGTCAAAAATCGATGGTTATCAGATTGCAATGTGTTGATCAAATTGTGGGTCAAATCAAATTGGGGCATTCGTCGGCCAAGGGTAGCATTGAGCAAAATCCCGACGATTACCACCCCTAAAATTGCGACCCACTGACGGGCGATTTTTAGTCTCATTCCAATCGTCTCGCGTTGAGAATAATAATCGTCATCCCAATAAATACAATCGTCAGAACAACAAAATAGAGAATATCGGACCCGACGACGACGCCCTGCTCAAATCCGTACGTATGATGGACCACGGATGTTTCCCTCAATAGCTCCGAAAATCGACCACTGGTCAATACAGACAATGGAGCCAAAAGCCATAGACACAATATAACGCCAAGCGATACCAGCGAACTGCCAATCGCCCCCCTCCCGATCACAGCGGCCCAGATACCAATCGCTGCGAAGGCGGATCCCATCGCAATCCATCCCAGATATGCTGTCACAATTTTTCCAAGGTCCGGATTCCCAAACCACCCCACCGCAACCACAATTCCAAGTGTAGCCGCAAGAACCAACGTCGTGGCAACCATTCCGGATATCCATCGTGCAATAACCCATATCGACGTCGGCATCGATGATGCAAAAACGACCTCTTCTAATCCAATTTGGCGATCATCAATAATTGGCTTTGATGCCAAGGCGGGAACCAAGATCATCAGAATAAATCCAATAATGGCTTCCATAATTGAAAGTGCATCGGATTGATGGGTGGCATTGACAATCAAACAAAAAATTAAGCCAACAATTGCGGATATCCCCGAAGTGGCAACCCATAAAACGGGAGACCGTGTCATCGATATCCAGTCCCTGAATACGATTGCTTGAATCGTTCGCCTGGGGTGAATCATCGGCGTCCGACCACTGTGAGATAGTCGGCTTCTAGCTTGGCAGTAACGTCCCCCATGGACTGAATTTTTCCGCCTCCCATAATAATATATCGAGAGGCCACCTGAGCCAGCTCCGATATATGGTGGGACGACACGACGATGACTCGATCCGAGATCGCCGATGCCAAATAATGACGAAGGCGTACCACCTGCTCTGGGTCCAATCCTTGAGTCGGCTCATCGAGCAAAATAATATCGGCATTAGATAAAAATGCTTGTGCGACAGACACTCGTTGCCGAAATCCATGAGACAGAAGGCCGCAGCGGGTCGTTTGGACCTCTGATAAGCTCATAGCGTCGATAAGGTCCTTCACTCCATTCTCTTGGGAGGGCGCCCCTTTTATTTCAGCTATAAAATGGAGGTATTCCAGAACCGTCATCTCAGGAACCACTGGCGACCGATCGGGTGAATATCCGATGAGGCGATACCAGTCACGACCCATCGACGCCATAGAATTTCCATCCCACGCAATGGTTCCAATAGTGGGTGTCAAAATTCCGGCGAGTGTTCTTAACACGGTTGTCTTGCCAGCCCCATTGGGGCCGAGTAGTGCGATGAGAGTGCCTTTTTCCACCGAAAAGGATACGTCGTCGATAATTCGTCGATCTCCCATTGAAACGGAGACTGACTCAACGGTTAGCATCGACGCCCTTTGACCTTAGTTTAAATTCGGTAGTAATCGACTTTTTGGCGACCATTTCTTCTTTATTAATATCGATAATTAATTCGTTGCACCGCAGGATATCCTTATTTTCTTTTTCAAATGACACTGCGCCAATGAGATGAATCAACCCATCCGAATCTTCAAATTCCAACTTTTGAGAAAATGACTTTTGCCCTTCTTGGTACACTTGTACATTTCCCAATATCCGTCCTCGTTTTGGACCGCCTTCAAATACCGCCTTGTTGCCCAAAATTTTTATCGGTTGATTGACCGCTTTTCGGATATCTTCGTTTTTGATCGGTTTTTTTCGCAATAATGCCCAACGGAGTTGATTAGACTTGAGGACGACATTATTCTCAAAAGTTAATACATCCGACGTTCGATCATAGATTAGGCGTTCTGACTCCGCCGATTTGTCAGGCTGGGTAATGATGACTGACCCTGTCAATTCGACGAGATCCTCGCCATTCTTACTGCTGAAACGCATGGTTCCTGCAGAAAAATGGGTGGGGAGTCGTCGCAACGCGTTCTCTCGGGAATCCAGCTCAGGATCATCCGTCGGCGACACGGGCCGATAGCCGTGAATTCCGTCGGGAACCATTGAATACTCTTCGTCAATATAAATGGTCATTGTATTTCCGGTAATCACCATCTGATCGACGTAGATTGTAAATCCATCTTTGATGTAAGCGATGTTTTCGGCGTTATCAACCTCGACCCCATTTTTGGGGACAATCCGATGTCTTCCTTGAATTATAGAAACACTACCGGATAAAAAGGTTCGTTTTGAGGTGCCGTAATACCGAAGTTCATCCGCCTCAATTTTAACACTCCGAGGTCGAGATTCTGCGGCAATCAGCCCATGTTTCGGAGTGACACTTCTAAATCCGAGATCGGCGGATACGTGGGTCATCACCATAATTTTTGATCGGATGTTGACGTCCCCAGAGTCGGCTCGGATGTTCTGGATCACGACATTGCCATTTTCATCAAACAACTGGCCACCAAAAAGTCCCTCCAACTTAAAAGCGGTTTTATTGCCCTGTGTCCAAATTTTTTTCGCCCTAATAAGCCATGAAAGAGTATTGTGATTATATCCTCTGAAGGAAGAATCAAAAATTTCGATGTCGTGATGTTGGGGGCCAATGACCCAGTCTTTCACCCAGGATGAGGCGGCGGTTCGCCAAACAACCACTGCTAAAAGGATCACAGCGATCCATTTCAAATTACGAATAACGGGTCTCGACGTACAGTGACGACACCAGGTCAGAGCAGTTTTAAGAAACGGATACATCTTCAAATATTACAAGGAAGTGACCCAAATTACTAAACAAGTGCTAAACTTCCCATCGATCATGACGCCACAAACCAACTTGCTTACACTTCCTATTTCTGAACTCAATCTATTCCTTCGCGACTGGATCGACTCGTGCCCCCCATTGAATGATATTTGGGTCATTGGTGAAATCGGGAACTATCGCCGGCAGGCGGGAAGTCAACGATATTTCACTCTCTCAGAGGGCGACTCCAGCATTCAATGTGTCATTTTTGACGCGGAAGATCCCCGCCATGACGGACCGTATAAGGATGGCGTCGCGGTTCTTGCCCGTGGCCGAGTTCGATACTTCAATCGACGAGGCACACTTCAATTTCAGATCAACTACATGATGCCCAAAGGAACCGGGTCCATTGCCCAAAATTTAGAAATCTTGAAACAACGACTGGCAATCGAAGGGCTATTTGATGGCGACAAAAAACGCCCAATTCCTCCTTACCCTCAGAAACTGGCGCTCATTACGGCTGCGGATTCGGCGGCCTCTGCCGATGTGATTAAGTTGTTATGCCAGCATGCACCCGCTATAGAAGTGATTGTTATTGAAACCGTGATGCAAGGCATGGCGTGTGTCTCAAGCGTCGAAAATGCGCTTGCAATGGCCTCAACACTATCGGGTATTGAGTTGATTCTTATCAGCCGAGGGGGTGGGTCAGCCGAGGATCTCCTGCCATTTAGCGACGAACGGCTTGTTCGCCTAATTTGCCAAATGCCACTTCCTATTGTTACCGCAATTGGACATGAAATCGATTCGACACTCGCTGATCTGGCGGCGGACGCGACCTATCCAACCCCAAGCGCGGCGGCATTGGCCTTGTCGTATCGGTACCAACAGCTCCCCCACTTTATTGCAGGTATTGTGGGTGATGCAGATCGATTGCTCGATGGACAGATCGCTCAATGGCAGGAATTTGTAACGGCGTGTATTGATGTCTCTACAACAGAAATTGACCGTATTGAATCCAATCTTGGTCTGCTTACGCAAGGTATTTTTAGAGAAATGGAATTACTGTCTCCCTTGCGCAAATTAACTCAAGGTTTTAGTATTACCCGCGTTAAAAATGGGTCGGCGATCCGGTCCATCAACGAGATATCACCGGGGGACACAGTGTCTATCACACTATCCGACGGTGACGTTATAAGTACGGTAAATCATATAACCTCGCATGCCACGCACTAAACCCCATTCCATTAACGATCAGGTTACCGAACTCCAAAAAAGCATCTCTTTTCTGGAATCCACATCCGATATCGACGCCGCAATTTCGCATTATGAAATTGCCATGAAAATGGCTTATTCATTAAGTCTGGCAATTGATGAACGTAAACAAAAAATAAAGATAATCAAACAATCCTATCCTTCGCTTCTAAAAATCAACGATGACACATCCACAAACCACGACTAAATTTACAGAATTCTCGGAGCTGTTTCGGCCGATCATCAATCAAAAAATGGCGGAATATATCCGGTTTGGCACTCTCGATCAACGGAAAATTCTAGAGGATGCAATGCAATATTCAGTGGCAGCAGGCGGAAAGCGACTGCGGCCACTCTTGGTGCTTGCGACCCATCAGCTTTTTTCTGACCAGATGGAGACGGTCTATCCGTTGGCCTGCGCCATTGAGTTACTTCACACCTATTCTTTGATCCATGATGACTTGCCCTCCATGGACAATGATTCCTTACGCAGGGGGATGCCCACTTGCCATGTCAAATTTGGAGAGGATATTGCGATCCTAGCCGGAGATACTCTCAATACGTTTTCGTTTGAATTATTGTCGACTCAGCTGGCTGACTTCTTCCCGGCCGAAGCTGTTCTCAAAGTTATTCGTGAATTTTCTCGGGCATGCGGAATCCATGGGATGTCAGGCGGCCAGGTTTTAGATTTGAGGGGTGTGGGACTCGAGGCAGATCCAGAGTATCTTTTTCAGACCCATGCGTTAAAAACAGGTGCTTTAATTTCGGCGTCGATCTCCCTCCCCGCGGTATTGGGCGGCGTAGATACGAAGGAATTAGCGATTCTGACCCGGTTTGGAGATCAAATCGGACAATTATTCCAAATTGTAGATGACATTCTGGATGTCGTTGGCAATCAAGAGGCGCTCGGCAAAAGCATCAATAAAGACCATGAACAAAACAAATTGACCTATATTCGAGTATTTGGCTTGGATAGATCCCTTGAAATGATGAGGAATCAGGCACACAATGCCCGTCAAACCCTTGAGGAACTTAGCTTGCCAAAATTCTCTGTTCTCTACTCCGTTGTTGATTATATAGAAACTAGAACCACTTAATATGCACTCCCTACTTACCTTGCTGTCTGTCTTTTATCCTCTTTTTTCAGGCCTCCTTGGAATGTTCTCGGCTCAAGGATTAAAAATGGCAATATGCTGCATCAAAAATCGAAATATTGATTTCTCTCCATTCACCAATGCGGGCGGAATGCCGTCGTCTCACACGGCAATGGTGACGGCACTCAGTTGCTCACTTGGGTTTCAAGAAGGATGGAATTCTCCCGCCTTTGCAATTTCAGTTATTTTTTCGTTAATTGTCTTGTATGACGCGGCCGGTATTCGATACGCCGCTGGGAAACAAGCCTATGTACTTAATAAAATTCAGGAAATTCTTTTGGAAAGGGGCCAGCTTGATTCACTAAAGTTAAAGGAAACCTTAGGTCATACTAAGCAGGAAATCACGGTTGGAGTTTTACTTGGCATCGCTGTATCATTTGGATTGCAGTATCTGATTGCGAGCGGATTATGACTACCCCTACCCATTTTTTAGACCATCTCGAATTCCCGGAAGCCCTCAAGGAGATGTCTCAATCTGACCTTGAATTGCTTGCATTTGAAATCAGGACACGCTTAATTGAAATAAGCAAAGTATGTGGCGGACATCTTGCGTCTAATTTAGGCGTTGTTGAACTCACACTCGCACTTCATACGCTATTTGATAGCCCCACAGACCGATTTGTATTTGACACCTCTCATCAGACCTACGTTCATAAAATGTTGACGGGTCGTCTTCAGCAAATGTTTACGATTCGCCAAGACAACGGCTTGGCCGGATTTGCAAAAATCGCCGAAAGTCCTCATGACGCATTTGGTGCGGGTCATGCATCTACTGCAATTTCCGCAGCGCTTGGGATGGCCCACGCCCGAGACATTAAAGGCGAAAGCTATAGCGTGGTATCTATCTTCGGTGATGCATCGCTTTCAGGCGGAATGACATTTGAAGCATTGAATAATGTTGAAAAATTAAAATCAAATTTTATTTGTATATTGAATGATAACGACATGTCGATTTCCCATCCGGTCGGAAATATGGCGGATTATATGACTAAGATTCGAACCTCCGACACATATAATTTAGCGAAGGAAAAATTTGAACAAATTTTTAGTCGCATCCCAAGAATTGGGGTTCCGTTAACACGCCGAATTGAAATCGCGGTAGAACGCCTTCGTAGTATTATTATCGATGAAAAAATTGGCGTGCTGTTTGAGGAATTTGGATTCAAATATCTTGGACCGATTGATGGCCATAATATTTCGATGTTGATGGGGGCCTTGAGATACGCAAAAACTTATCCCGGTCCGATTATGCTCCATATTATTACGACTAAGGGTAAAGGGCTTGCCGAGGCGGAAGCGGATCCCGTCAACTATCATGGGGTGTCCCCACAAAAGGCCGCAACGGCGGTGCCTGTTCCCAAACCCGTAACGTTCACCCATATTTTTGGCGATGAAGCCATAAATATTGCCCGAGACCATACCGACGTTGTCGTGATTACTCCCGCGATGAAGAGCGGAAGTGGGCTCGTCAAATACGCAGAACTATTCCCAGATCGGTTTTTTGACGTGGGTATCGCCGAGGAGCATTCGGTGACGTTTGCAGCAGGGCTCGCTAGAGCAGGAATACGGCCCATTTTAGCGATTTATTCAACATTTTTGCAGCGCGGATATGACCAGGTTATTCATGATGTGTGTATTCAGAAGCTGCCAGTTACCTTTGCGTTGGATCGTGCCGGACTGGTTGGAGAAGATGGTCCCACTCATCATGGGGTGTTTGATATGGCCTACCTTCTTTCAATTCCTCATATCTCAATTTTGGCGCCCAAAGATGGCCACGAACTTCGGGCGATGATGCGATGGTCGGTGATTCAACCTGAGGCGGTCGCCTATAGGTATTCTAAAGATGCGATTCCAGCAGAAGACGGGAGTATTTTTAGCCCTGTCGAAACAGGAGTTTCGGAAATATTGATCCCCCCCTCCTCCGCTGGAACTGATGACGTCGCAATTATTGCGATTGGCTCTATGGTGTGGACGGCATTCCGGGCGGCAAAGTCTTTACCCGAGTTTCGGATATCTGTGACTAACCTTCGATTTATTAAACCCTTGGATCATGAGGGTATTGAGCGCATCACTCGCAATGCACGCCATGTCTTAGTCGTTGAAGAAGGCTGTGCTATCGGTGGCGTATTTTCTTATATTATCCATCAACTTCGCCCGACCCGCTTGGCGGATTGGCATAGCATTGCCGTCCCTGACGAGTTTATCGAACACGGCAAGTTATCGACGCTTCGGTCGGCGATCGGATTGACTGAAAGCGGGATTGTTCAAAAGGTTCGAGAGATTGTTCAAGCCACTGTGGTGGTTTAGAAATGCACAAGCGGTATTGGGATGAGTTGCCAAAACCCATCATTGGTCTTGCACCCATGGAGGGATATTCTGATTCTCCATTTCGGCAAACCTGTAAACTGGTCAATCCCAGTCTGGTTACATATACCGAATTTACTTCGGCGGATGGAATTCAGTTCGGGGGATCTAAGCTTCGGGCTAAACTTCAATTTGCCGTATCAGAGCAACCCATTATCGCCCAGATATTCGGAAAAAAAGTAGAGACCTTCGTTAATGCAGCCAAATTTTGTGAGGACATGGGATTCACCGGTATTGATATCAATATGGGGTGTCCGGCAAAAAAGGTAGTGAAGTCAGAGCATGGGGTTGCGCTTCGCCGAAATCTCTCACTTGCATTTCAGCTCATCGAAACCTTGGCGAACGCGACATCACTTCCAATCTCAGTCAAAACGCGGTTAGGATGGAACAATGCCGACGATCTCGTCGATTTTGGTATCGGTGCAGAATCAGCCGGCGCAAATATGATTTGTATCCACGCGAGAACTTATAAAGAGCCGTATAATGTCCCCGCCCAGTTTGAGCCCGTCTACGAAATGCGGCAACGAGTATCCATTCCGGTCTTGGCAAATGGGGGGATTACCGGCATTGAGGATGGCTTGTCAAAATTAGGAAACCTCGACGGATTTTTGATCGGGCAAGCGAGTTTTGGAAACCCTTGGGTATTTGGATCCCCCCCCTCGACGTTTGGGGGGAAGATACCGGTGATACGCAATCACGCGGCGTGGATGGTCGAGACCAAGGGTCCCAAACATGGGATATTGGAAATGCGAAAGCATCTGTTGCATTATGTAAAAGGATTTCCGGGTGCCAAAGAATTTCGCTCGTCGATTTGTCACGTTTCGTCCCTTGAAGAAATCGACTCTGTTTTGAATCAAATTGCCGAATCCCTGTCCACGTCCCTTCAAGCCGCCTAAACCCCAAAGGAGATATTATGAACCTTCACGACGTCTTTGAATTGCAAAAACAATTAAATGAAAGAATTAATCCCACCCTCTATTCAGACATCGAAACGGATCCTGAATTACGTCGTCGTCAATTTCTTCAATTCGAATTGGCACTCCGCCAAGAATCGTCGGAGGCCATTGATAGCCTCAATTGGAAGTGGTGGAAAAAAGATGCCGATGACTGGGATAACGTGAAGGTTGAATTGATTGATATGCTCCATTTCTGGGTCAGCATGTGTACCATCGCCGGGCTATCTGCCGACGATGTTATGGAACTGTATGCCAAGAAAAATAAGCTAAACCATCACCGTCAAGATTCGGGCTATGCCGAAGGAACTTACGATAAATACGCTTCCGGAAAAGAAGACAATCGGACAGCGGTTCTGGGAGAAAAATAATGGAAATTCATCTCGCTCACACCCAAGGATTTTGTGCTGGCGTCGCAAGCGCAATTGAGGTGGTCAAACGTGCCTTGGAAAAATATGGAACGCCCCTTTATGTTCGTCACCATATTGTTCATAACACCGCCGTTATCAAAGATTTTGAAGAACAGGGTGTTGTGTTTATTGAAGAATTGACCGAAGTTCCGGAGGGCGGCCGCGTCATTTTTAGCGCCCACGGCGTCTCGCCTTCGATCTACGACGAGGCCAAAAAAAGAGAGTTAATCTATATCGATGCGACCTGTCCATTGGTGACAAAGGTCCATCGTGAAGCCACCAATTTTACAAAAAAAGAAGTGCAAACGGTCTTGATTGGACACCGAGGACACCAAGAATTGGTCGGGACGTCAGGCTATGTCGATCCTGGATTACTCTATGTTGTTGAAACGGAAGACGATATTGATCGATTAGAATTGGATCCATTTAAACCGACAGGATATCTGACTCAAACAACGCTTTCCGTTACAGACACAGCCGTATTGATAGAAAAGCTAAAAGATAAATTTCCTGGAATTATGGGGCCACCGAAATCAGATATTTGCTTTGCGACGCAAAATCGTCAGGATGCGGTAACAGAACTGTCCCAACATTGTGATGTCATTATTATCTGCGGGTCAGGACATAGCTCAAACAGTAACCGTCTTAAAGAAACTGCCGAAAAAACAGGTAATGCGTCTTACCTCATTGATTCTGTTGCTGAATTTGATCTCAACTGGATTGTCGGAAAATCTAGAGTGGGCATTAGTTCTGGGGCCTCAGTTCCAGAATATATTGTTCAAGACCTGGTGAATAAGATATTGGAAGTCTACCCAGATTCCCAAGTGTTTAGAGAAGAAAGTGTCGAAAAAGACATCCGATTCGCGGTTCCTAAAGTCTAGATGACGCTCTTGGCCTTGGATTTTAAGAAACTTCAAGCCATCTCAAAAATCGGTGAGGACATCCTCCCCGTCGTAGTTCAACATGCGACGACAAGGGACGTTCTTACCCTTGCTTATACTAATTTTGTTGCGTTGAGACAGACTCAAGAAACAGGGATCGCGACATTCTGGAGTACTTCTCGCAATTCGCTATGGGTCAAGGGCGCAACGTCGGGAAACTATTTAAAGCTCATTGAAATACGAGTGAATTGTGAAAATAACTCTCTACTCTATCTCGTTGAACCCCAAGGGGCTGGAGTGTGTCATGTTATTGATCCTACAACGGGTGTTCATAATCCCAGTTGTTTCTTTAATAAATTGGCCTCAATTTGACGATTTCGTCGAGATCTTCTACCCTAGAACGCTCTGGATTATCCATTTAATTCAGAAATATTATCCAAGAAGGATTCTGCGGGAAATTACCAAAAGAATTCTGAATCAAAGTGAGGCCTTTTTATGAACGAGCAACAGCCCCAGTCCCAGCCGCAACAACAGCAACAACGTCCACCTGAAGTTGTTACTATGCGACAACTATTGGAATGTGGAGTCCATTTTGGACACCAAACCAAGCGTTGGAACCCAAAAATGAAGCGATACATTTTTACTTCACGAAATGGAATCCACGTTATTGACCTTCAACAGACGATCAAATTAATCAAAAAGTCCTACCAAGTGGTTCGCGAAGTCGTCAAAAGTAATGGCACAATTTTGTTTGTTGGAACCAAAAAACAAGCACAAGATGCGATCCAAGCTGAAGCGGTACGTTGTGGAATGCCTTATGTCCACCATCGTTGGTTGGGTGGAACACTTACCAACAACATCACCATTCGCCAAAGTGTTAACAAACTGAAACAGTACAACCGAATGAATGATGACGGAACTTTTGACCTACTATCAAATAAAGAAGCCGCCGCAAAGCGAAAAATGCTGACCCGTTTGGGGTTCTATTTGGATGGGATTCGGGACATGCACCGTCTTCCCTCATTGGTATTTGTGGTTGACACCAAGCGTGAAGCTTTGGCAGTTAAAGAAGCGAATAAGTTAAAAATTCCGATTATCGGAATTGTTGACACCAACGCTGATCCAACTGAAGTTCAATATCCAATTCCAGCAAACGACGATGCGATTCGTGCCATCAAGTTGATTTGCTCGGTAATGGCGAAAGCGGTTCTTGACGGGCAAGCCGAACGTAGCGGTATAACCGTTGAAGACTTTGATACACCAACACCTGTAGTTGGGGCCGCTGCCGGAACGTTTACTGTTGATGATGAAAGTGAAGCGGTAAAAGTGGTAGAGCCTGAATTTACAGGCACCCCAGTCGCGTAGGAAGAGTAAGGAAGATCATTATGGAAATCACAGCCTCTGTTGTAAAAGACCTTAGAGAAAAAACGGGCGTCGGTATGATGGATTGCAAAAAGGCCTTGGAGCAAACCCAAGGCAATTTTGATGAAGCGATCAAATACCTGCGCGAAAAAGGGCTATCAGCCGCTGCAAAGAAGTCTGATCGAGAAACACGCGAAGGTAAAATATTTACCCAAGTATCATCGGATCGAACAAAGGCAGCTGTTGTTGAAATCTCTTGTGAAACTGACTTTGTCGCTAACAACGAATCGTTTGGTGAATTTGGATTATCGATCGCGGCAGCGGTTTTAGCGCATGGCGTCACGTCACTGGAGCAGCTCGAAGGCGCATCGCTTAATGGCCGTTCACTTCAAGAAATAGTGTCTGAAGCGGTATTGAAGCTCGGTGAAAATATCAGCGTCCGTCGGCTAGCGTTGGTCAACGGAAATTCCATCGGACAATATGTTCATTCCAATGGCAAAATTGGAGTCTTGGTATCGTTTGATGGTGAAGTCGCGCAGGAAATCGGGAAAGACATCTCGATGCATATTGCGGCATCGGCGCCTCAATTTGTTCGCAAAGAAGAAGTCTCGTCAACCGAAATTGAGCGTGAAGCCGAAATTATCAAGGCCCAAGCGCGCAATGAGGGAAAAGCAGATGCGATTCTTGAGAAGTTAGTTCTTGGGAAAATTGGCAAGTTTTATAAAGATGTTTGTTTACTTGAGCAAGACTTTGTAAAAGACCCATCAAAATCTGTGTCGGCGGTACTTCCTGCCGGACGAACAGTCTCCCAGTTCATTCGATTTTCTCTTATTTAAACCATTAGTTGCATGCGGTCGTATTTCGAGGAACTTGAACTTCGACTTCTTGCACCGTATGCGGTAAAAGCCGTCGAGTCCCGAGGTAGAGTTCATAGTGAGCCTATCTCGGAGACCCGGACCTGTTTTCAACGCGATCGAGATCGAATAATTCATTCGAAAGCCTTTCGCCGACTCAGGCATAAAACTCAAGTATTTATTGCTACCGAATCCGACCACTATCGATCTCGATTAACCCACACCATCGAAGTCGCCCAGATTAGCCGCCACGTGGCACGGATGTTACGACTCAACGAGGATCTTTCGGAATCCATTGCATTGGCTCATGATTTAGGTCATACCCCATTCGGGCATTCCGGCGAAAAGATATTAAACCGTTTAATGGCGGACTTTGGGGGATTTGAACACAACCTTCAAAGCCGGCGAATTATTGATTCTTTGGAGCTAAAATACCCCATGTTTACTGGGCTCAACCTATCGTTTGAGGTTCGGGAGGGATTAATGAAACATTCGACCCCATGGGACCACTTGGAACATAACGAGAAAACATGGGCCTCCCTAGAAGCACAGGTCTGTAATATTTCGGACGAAATTGCCTACAACAATCATGACATCGATGACGGGATTCGATCCACTTTGCTCAACGAACAAGATCTAACAACACATGTCTATCTGTGGAGAGAATCTAAAGACCGGATTCGGAAAAAATATACCGGACTTGCGGATATTGAACTTAAATATTTAATCAATAGTGATATTATTTCCGCCCAAATCGAAGATGTTGTCCGTACAACAATGGATAATGTTAAGGAGCTTGATCTGCATTGTAATGACGATATACAGTCGCTGGATCGCCCTGTAGTTCGATTTAGCACGGACATGGTACTTAAAAACAAAGAAATGCGCCATTATTTGTTTCAACAATTTTATACCCATCCCACGGTATATCGGATGAATAAAAAGGGCCAAGAAATTATTGAAAAACTATTTTTTGCGTTTACAACGGATCCAAAATTGCTTCCCGTCAATTACCAGCTGCACATCGAAAAGGGACAGCAACTTCACCGAGTTGTTGCTGACTATATTGCAGGAATGACGGATCCCTTTGCAAAAAAAGAATTTGAGGCCATCTTTCAATGAAGAAAGTATTTATTACAGGGTCCAGCGGCTGCGTCGGACACTATGTCACCGAGCAGCTCCTTCAAGACGGCGGCTGGGAGATTCACCTTTTGCTTCGTGCAAACAGTGTCTTGAAGTGGGATCCTGCGCAATACCCAAATGTGATTATTCATATTGGCAATATGGACGCCATTGAACTACTTGAGCCTGTCATTCGGGAAATGGAATATATTATTCATATTTTCACTGATTGGAGTAATTCGGACTACGCCACACTTTTAAATGTAACCAAGACCCACGCACTGTTTTCAATGGCGACTGCCGACAAGTTACAGCGCATCGTCTATTTTTCAACAGCAAGCATTTTGGGGCCTGGAAATCGACCCATTCCAGAAGCCGGTCAATATGGGCCTGGATATGTCCGATCGAAATATTTTGGATTTTTAAAACTTGCGGATCATCCCTTTAAAGACAAAATTATTACGGTGTTCCCGACGTTGGTATTTGGGGGCGATCACACCCACCCTTTTTCTCATATTAGTGCAGGGATAGTTCCCAATCTTCGATATTTAAAAATACTTCGATTCTTTTACCTGGACGCACGATTCCATTTTTTGCACTCCCACGACATCGCGCAATGTGCGATTCATTTATTAACCGCAAAAACCTCCGAGCGGCAATTTGTACTCGGCAACCCAGTGATGTCGGGAAAAGATGTCATTCGACGACTTTGTATATTTTTTAAAGTGAGGCCCTATTTTAGGGTAAAAGTACCGGCGGCAATGGTTTTTTTCCTAGCGAAGCTATTTCGCATTACGATTGCACCTTGGGAAACATATTGTATTGAACACCCCTACTTCGAATACACTGTTGTTACCCCGGACTCGTTTGGCTTAAGCACCCGATTTCCAACCCTAGAATCCGCCCTTCAAGACATCGTCAAAGAAAGCCTTTCATGAGCAAAGCCACCGACCTCCTTAAAGTCCCACCACAAGACCTCGATGCCGAACAATCACTACTTGGGGCGCTCATGATTTCAAAAACAGCC
This sequence comes from uncultured bacterium, assembly GCA_903864835.1. Lineage (GTDB taxonomy): Bacteria > Margulisbacteria > Marinamargulisbacteria > SXXA01 > SXXA01 > CAIPHK01. The sequence continues at coordinate 48,642 of CAIPHK010000032.1, forward strand.
TTGGCCCAGGTATTGGGGCAAGTAAAAGCTGAGCATTTTTATCGTGAATCCAATGCCCATATTTTTCGGGCAATCATGGCGCTATATGAACGGAACGAGCCCATTGATCTCGTTACAATTTCGTCGGAGCTAAAGAAATCAAATAGCCTCGAAGACGCCGGTGGTCGGTCTTATCTTGCGGAGGTTATCGACTCCGTACCTACGGCAGCAAACGTTGAAAAATATGCCCAGATTGTGGAAGAAAAATACCTCCTACGGGCACTTATCGATGTAGGTTCCGAAATCGTAAAAACGGCATTCGATGAATCAGCGGAAGCAAAAGAGGCTATGGAACATGCACAGAAAATCATCATGGATGTCTCAAAGCAAACCGTCAAAGATCATTTTGTTCCGCTCAAGACGGTATTAAATACGGTATTTGATACGATCCAATCGACCTATACCAACGATGACAAGATCATTGGTGTTACCTCCGGGTACAAGGACCTGGATCAGATGACCTCTGGTTTTCAATACGGGGATTTAATTATTCTTGCCGCCCGGCCATCCATGGGAAAAACCACTTTGGCCCTTAATTTTGCGGCGAATGCTGCGATTCATAAACAGTTGCCGGTGGCTATTTTTAGCTGTGAAATGCCAAAAGAACAACTGGCGATGAAATTATTATGTTCTGAAGCAAAATTGGATTCAAAACGATTACGGACTGCTAATCTTAAAGATCACGAATACCGTGATCTGAATCAAGCATTTGGACGTCTGGCTGAAGCCCCGATATTTATCGATGACAGCGCTGCAATTTCTCCGTTGGAACTTCGGGCAAAAGTCAGACGGCTTCAGCTTGAGACTGATATAAAGTTAATTATTGTAGACTATTTGCAGTTAATGAGATCCAGTAAAAAGCGAATTGAAAACAGGTTTCAGGAAATCTCCGAGATTGTTCGGGAGGTCAAAGCGTTTGCCAAGGAGTCTGGAATACCCATTATGGCGTTATCCCAGTTAAGTCGGGATGTTGAAAAACGCCAGGATAAACGTCCCCAAATGAGCGATCTTCGTGAGTCAGGGGAAATCGAGCAAACGGCGGATCTTATTATGTTTATTCACCGGGACAGTTATTACGAGGGACAGAATGAAGAAACCGCACCCGCGAAAATTGTAATCGCAAAGCAACGTAACGGACCGACCGGAGATATCAACTTGGTATTCAAACGTGATATTTCTCGGTTTTTGCCGGCGGCACCCCTACACGTCATTCCCCAATGAGGGCCTTAAAATGGCTACCGCTATTGGCTATTTTGACGGCGGTGTCTCCAACGGTTGCAGCAATAAAGGGGGACCAAGTCGTTACCCTTAACGCAACAACAATTTCTTATTCAACGACGGAAAATCAGCTATCGGCATCAGGTAATGTGGTAATTGAATATCGCAATTACATCGTTGGGTCTAAAGAGTTCGAATTTAATTCAAAGACCCGGTATGGCGTCGTAAGTGGCAACGTTGATATTTCCGGCCCAAGTCAAAATATCAAAGCGGATTTCATAACGTATGACGGCTTTAACTATATCGGAAAGATACAAAAACTATCCGGAAAAGTTGGCAAATTCATTATCTCTGGGGACTCTGTACGCATTACACCTGAAAAAATTATGATCAAAAATGCGTCGGTTACAGCCTGTGACTCTCCGACTCCGGACTACATTATACGATCCGCTCAATTGGATATTTTTCCTCAATGGGGAGTGTTGATATCCTTCGATAATTGGGTGACCATAGGGTCAACTGCGATTCTGTGGATGCCAACCTTTATATATGGTTCCCGTGACTATAGCCTTCTCGCAAATAATTCCTCTGTTCCAGAATTGGGCGCGAATCCCATCGAAGGTGCCTATATTCGACAAAAATTAGGGTATTTTATAAATAAGGATAGCCATGGGGCGTTTACTGTAGAGCTAAGCCAAAACTGGGGCCCGGGAATAGCGATATCCCATCTTCAACGATTGGATAGCAATACCCACGTAACTATTAAAACAGCCCTAAACGGGTCCGACGGTCCAGAATACAAAATTACCGGCGGGTTTGTTTTTGGGGGGGGCCCTCCAGTTGCCGCTTCGGAGGATTTATTAATGGAAGTATTTGATCAATTTAATCCATCCGCGTATCTTCCTGCAGGACAAGCGCAAATAGGAACCACTCTCCGGGAAATAATTAATGATTCCTGGGTATCAAAACCTTATTTTGTATCATTTCAACTCAATCCGATCTCAGTGCTGAGTCCCTCTACATTTCTGAGTACTACGTTAGAGCATGGCAACTTTCAAGAACGAAGCCTGACTGGAATTGAAGCGTCGTCATTTGAAACCGCTGTGGGGGGTACGATTTCCCATAAACTGGCGCTGAGTAGGACTGCAGGGATAGAGTTCTCAAGTTTCTATTACGGAAATTTTTATAATACGGTTACGCCATGGCAACGATGGTTTGGACGGGTATCTGTCTCAGAAACATGGCCTAGCGCCTCTGTCGAAGTATCGATGACTCAGAAATTTTGGGGAACTGAGACCACCAGCCCATTTGAGTTTGAACGAAAATATGCAATTCAGGGAACGGAAATTGGGGGGAAATTTCTAACGAAGCAGGGAATCACGGTTTACGGTATTGAAGTAAACTATGACATTGATTACCGTCTATATCGGAGTTTCGACATCCTTGTTACGCCGCAATTTCATTGTTGGCGACTGCCGCTTCGGTGGAAGACCGTTGAAGGGCAAATTACGTTTGGCGTCGAGCTATTCTAATTGGGTCATTAACAGTGGGCCATCCGCCGTAACCACCATGGTATGCTCAAATTGAACTGTCTTTTGGTGAGGTTTAGTTGAGAGGGTCCAACCGTCCCCGGATTCTCTGGCCTTTACCCCACCGGTGGAGATAAATGGCTCAATGGTAATCACGACATTTTCTTGTAAAACGCGTCGATCAGCCGAATCATAATATCCCGCGATAAACTGGGGCTCTTCGTGTAAGCGATTTCCAATTCCGTGACTTCCCAAATTACGAATCACGGTATAACCCGCTCGGGTTGCGGTGTCTTCAATTGCCTTGCCAATTAAGTTGAGGTTGGCTCCGGGGCGCACGATTTTAATTGCGTTTTCAAGGGCCAATCGTCCGACATCGAGCAATCTTGAAAGTTGCTTGCTGGGTTCACCAATACACATTGATGCCCCCGCGTCGGAATAATAACCGTCTTTTTCAGCGGATACATCAATATTAATAAGGTCCCCATCGCGGATCACCCTTGGCCCCGGAATTCCATGCGCCGTCTCATGATTGACACAAATGCAGGTCGCACCAGGAAACTGATACATCAATCGAGGGGCGGAACGCCCGCCTAAAGAATTGAGGTAGTCCTCGCCCCTTTGATCCAGTGCCAAAGTGGTCATTCCAGGGCGAACTGACTTCGACATAAAATCCAATGTTTTGGCGACAATTAGTCCAATTTCACGAAGCTTAATGATGTCGGTCGGGGTAGCAATCATGGCGAAAAAGCCTACCATAGCACAGCCCGTTTGGGGAACGTATTTGTGAGTATTGCAGCCTCAACCGCAATGCACTAGAATCCAATCTGATCCAAAATTTCATCCCATGCCGAAATGGCGGAATTGGTAGACGCGCTAGGTTCAGGGTCTAGTGAGAGCAATCTTGTGTGGGTTCGAGTCCCTCTTTCGGCACCAACTATTATAATTAAAATGAGTACACTTTATCTTCCTATAGGAATTGTTTTTTTAGTCGCACTTTCGTTTGTTTTGATTTCGCTTCTTGCCAGCCATTTTTTAGGGCCTCATCGAAATTCGCTAGTCAAAGATGCCCCATTCGAATGCGGTATCGAATCAAAAGATAGCGCTCGCGTTCGCTTTTCCATAAAATATTTTCTTATTGCCATACTGTTTGTTCTATTTGATGTTGAAGTGGTTTTTTTCTACCCTTGGGCGGTCAACTTTCAAGAACTTGGCCTTAGGGGATTGCTTGAAATCGCCTCATTTATGGGATGTGTGTTAGTGGGACTTATTTATATTAATCAGAATAAAGTACTCAATTTTGAGGGTCGCAATGTCCCAAGATAGTCGCCCGGCACCGCAAATTGGTCCGAGTCCTGAGGGTGTGGATGGACAGGGATTTTTTCTAACCACGGTTGAAAAAGCGGTCGGTATGGCGAGGAAAAATTCGCTATGGCCCCTGCCCTTTGCAACGTCATGCTGCGGGATTGAGTTTATGGCGACGATGGGGTCTCACTATGATCTTGCGCGTTTTGGATCTGAGCGGCCCAGTTTTTCACCGAGGCAAGCGGATCTTTTAATGGTTATGGGGACGGTCGCAAAAAAATTAGGCCCCGTTTTAAAGCAGGTATACGAACAGATGGCAGAGCCCCGATGGGTTCTCGCGGTGGGCGCTTGTGCATCAACCGGGGGCATTTTTGATACCTATAGCGTCCTTCAAGGGATCGATAAAGTAATTCCGGTCGATGTGTATGTTCCCGGATGCCCGCCACGTCCCGAACAAATAATTGATGGGTTAATCAAGATTCAAGAACTGGTTCAAAGTGAACACTTGGGTCGTCGAAATTCTCCGGAATATAAGGCCCTGTTGGCGAGTTATGGAATAGAATGATGATTGAACCCATATTGGCGTCACTTCAAGATCAAATTGTTAAGACATCGAACTCGTATGGAATGACGGAAATTGAAGTGGTTCCTTCAGAACTAGTGTCCGTCGTCCAAGCATTAATGACGCACCCTGACATGCCATTTACCTTTTTAACGGACCTTTGTGGTATTCATCTATTGGAACCTACCCCTAGGATTGGAATAGTACTTCACTTGCATTGTTTGCAGACCAATACCCGCCTTAGATTGAAGTGTTTTTCTGAGAAGGTTGATTCACCAACGCTGCCCTCCCTGACATCGTTGTTTAGCGGGGCAAATTGGATGGAACGCGAAGCCTATGATTTTTATGGCATCCAGTTCGTGGGGCATCCTAATCTTTGCCGCATTCTCAATGAAGATGGCCTCACCATTTTTCCGATGCGCAAAGAATATCCGTTAGAAGACGCCACCCGCCAAGATAAAAACGATTCGATGTTTGGACGATAATGATGACAATGCACACTCCCGTGATCGACGATTCTTCCCGTTACGTTACAGTAAATTTAGGACCTACCCATCCTGCGACTCACGGCATTCTTCAAAACATCATTCAATTGGATGGCGAGCGGATCGTGTCCGCGATTCCAACCATTGGGTATATCCACCGCGCCTTTGAAAAGCTTGCTGAACATCGCCCCTATTATCAAATCACGCCACTGACCGACCGCCTCAACTATTGTTCATCTCCAATTAATAATTTGGGATGGTTTCTTACCGTTGAAAAGCTGCTCAACGTCCAAACTCCGAAACGGGTCGACTATTTACGCATCATCGTGATGGAATTGGCTCGAATTTCCGATCATATTATTTGCAACACGATTGTGGGTGTAGATACCGGCGCGTTTTCTGGATTTTTATATCTATTTCAACACAGAGAATTGATCTACGAAATCTACGAAGAACTGTCTGGAAGTCGGTTAACAACCAATATCGGACGAATCGGTGGATTTGAACGTGACTTTAGTGACGTGGCGTTTCAAAAACTCCGTAAATTTCTTGATACATTTCCGGCTGCCCTCAAAGAATTTGAGGTGTTGTTTAATCGAAATCGAATCTTTATGGATCGAACCATCAATGTCGGCGCAATTTCCGCTGAACGGGCACTCAATTATGGATTTACGGGGCCTAACCTTCGGGCAACCGGCGTTGATTACGACGTTCGAGTAGCCTCCCCCTATTCGTCGTACGAGGACTTTGATTTTGATGTTCCGGTTGGGACCAGTGGGGATACCTATGATCGATTTATGGTCCGAAATGAAGAAATGTGGCAAAGCCTCCGTATTATTGAACAGGCGCTTAAAAATCTACCTGATGGGCCCTATCACGCCGATGTTCCAGAATTTTATTTACCGCCTAAAGAGGCCGTTTATAATTATATGGAGGCCCTGATTTATCACTTCAAAATTGTAATGGGCGAAATTCCGGTTCCAGTCGGAGAAGTGTATCATAGTGTTGAGGGTGGCAACGGCGAACTTGGATTTTATCTCGTGAGTGATGGCGGCCGGACGCCATTCCGACTTCACTTCCGCCGACCTTGCTTTATTTATTATCAAGCATACCCAGAGATGGTCATAGGATCATTACTGTCAGACGCAGTAATCACCCTCAGTAGTCTCAATGTAATTGCAGGAGAGTTAGACGCATAATGACGCCCCAATTTAGTTCACAGACATTGTCCAATATCGAGATATTAAAAACACGGTATCCAGTTGAGCAATCTAAATCGGCGTTACTCCCGATACTCCATATGGCTCAGGCCGAATTTGGGGGCTATCTTAGCCGAGAATCGATGGATTACGTTGCATCTCTACTCAATTTGCAACCGATAGAAGTCTACGAAGTGGCAACGTTTTACACGATGTTCCACCTAAAACCCACCGGAAAATATGTTCTTGAGGTTTGCCGAACGGGTCCCTGTGCCTTATCGGGTGCCGAACATATCGTCGACTACCTCAAGCAGAAACTGGGGGTAGATCTTAATCAGACCACCCCCGACGGTTTATTTACCATCAAAGAGGTTGAATGCCTTGCATCGTGTGGGAGCGGTCCGGTTTTGCAGGTGGGCGAATGTTACGTTGAAAATTTAACGGATCAGCGCGTTGACTCGATGTTGGCTGCGCTTAAAAGTGGTGAGTTGTCGGATAACGAGCCCACCCCCGCCCATTCCATTTTGTTTCGAACCTGTGGAGACAAACAATCATGAGTAGAAAAATTCTTCTGGAAAATGGGGATATTTCAGGGATCGATCAGTTCGATATCTACCGTCAGCACGGCGGCTACCAATCGGTTGAAAAAGCAATAAAAACGATGACCCCTCTTGAGGTGGTTGATGAAGTAAAAAAGTCGGGTTTACGTGGACGTGGGGGTGCAGGATTCTCAACTGGAATGAAATGGTCATTTCTGGATCGAAAAAGCGATAAGCCGCGATATCTTGTGTGTAACGCCGACGAAAGCGAACCTGGTACCTTTAAAGACCGCTACCTTATGGAAAAAATACCCCATCGGTTAATCGAAGGAATGATTGTGTCTAGTTACGCACTGGGCGCATCCCGGGCCTATATTTACATCCGAGGGGAATTGATGTGGCTCGCCAAGCGATTGGAAAATGCCATTGGTGAGGCGAAAGCGCACGGTCTTTTGGGCGACAATATTCTGGGATCCGACTATTCTCTCGATTTGGTGGTTCATCCCGGTGGGGGGGCCTATATTTGTGGCGAAGAAAGCGCGCTATTGGAGTCATTAGAAGGGAAACGGGGATACCCCCGACTCAAGCCTCCTTTCCCTGCGATCTCGGGTTTATATGGGTGTCCTACCGTTATCAATAACGTGGAATCCATTGCTGCTGTCCCGTGGATTGTGACCCATGGCGGGGAAGAATATTCCAAAATCGGGATTGAAAAGAGTTCAGGAACCAAATTGATTTCGGCGTCGGGCCATATTAATCGTCCGGGTGTGTATGAAATTGAATTAGGGTTGCCCGTGGAAGAGTTTATCTATTCCGATGCCTACTGTGGCGGAATCCGAAACGGCAGAACATTAAAAGCCGTTGTTGCGGGTGGATCGTCGGTCCCTATCCTACCTGCCGAATTGATATTACGAACGGCAGCTGGAATCCCTAGATTGATGACCTACGAATCATTGTCTGACGGAGGGTTTCAGACGGGAACAATGCTCGGTTCGGGTGGATTTATAGTGATGGATGATACGACTTGCATTGTACGAAATACCTGGAACTTTGCCCGTTTCTATCATCATGAATCCTGTGGCCAATGCAGTCCGTGCCGAGAAGGAACGGGTTGGATGGAAAAAGTCTTGCATCGTATCGAACATGGACACGGGACCCCCAAAGATATCGATTTATTGGTCGATATTGCCAAGAAAATCGAAGGTAAAACGATTTGTGCATTGGGCGACGCTGCCGCTTGGCCCATTGCGAGTGCGATTCGGCATTTTCGTCATGAATTTGAATATCATATTGCTCACCCCGATAAGATCACCGATCCCGACCACGTCTATCAACCAATGGGCACGAAATAGAAGGACCTTGTGATGGTAAAAATAACAATTGATGGAATAGAAATTGAAGTGGCAGCCGGGACAACGATTCTTGATGCTGCTCGCCAAATCAATCCGGAAACCGCTCCTCCTGCGATGTGTTTTCATTCAAAGTTAGAGGGAAGCGGAGGGAAATGTCGGACGTGTCTGGTTAAAGTAACCAAGACGTCGCCATCCAATCCCCGCCCAATGCCTAAATTAGCACCATCCTGCCGCACATTCGTCGAGGATGGGATGGAAGTTGAAAATAATCGATCAGAAGAAGTTCTTGAGGCCCGAAAAGGGGTGGTTGAGCTACTTCTCATTAATCATCCACTCGATTGCCCGATCTGTGATCAAGCTGGTGAATGCGATTTGCAGAATCTTGCATTTGAACACGGTGCTGAAACTACGGACTACCAAGAAGAGCGGCGACGATTTCCAGCCAAGGCCATTGGTGACTTGATCCAACTTCAAATGAACCGATGTATTCTCTGTTTTAGGTGTGTCTATGTGGCAGATCAACTGACCGACGGACGACACCATGGGGTTTTGGGGCGTGGGGATTCCTCTGAAATCGGGACATATATTGAAGCTGCAATAGATAACGATTTCTCCGGGAATATGATCGACGTGTGCCCGGTTGGGGCGTTAACAGACCGAACCTTCCGATTTAAAAGTCGGGTATGGTTTTCGAAACCGATGGCTGCCCATCGGACTTGCGAAAAATGCTGTGGTAACGCCGTGTTATGGCTCAAAGGCAACGAGATACTTCGGGTTAGCGGACGTCGAAACGACGTAGGTGAAGTGACTGAATTTATATGTAATACCTGCCGTTTTGACACAAAATCGCTTCATCTCTGGGAAGTTGAAGGACCGGCTCGAATCAGCCGAGACTCTGTCATTTCTCAAAATCACACCCCATCATGACTCATTCATTTTTTCTATTTAGTATTGAGAAACTTATTTTGGCCAGCATCGTTTTTGGGATTACTCTGGTCGTAGCGATGTATAGCACCCTCGCAGAACGAAAATTTGCCGCGTTTTTCCAAGACCGGCTGGGGCCTGACCGCGCTGGGCCTTTTGGAATGTTCCAACCATTGGCGGATGGCCTTAAGTTTTTCTTTAAAGAAGAGTTTATTCCTGCAAAAGCCGACAAATTTCTATTTATACTAGGGCCAAGTATCGCGATGGTGATGTCTTGCATGAGTGGAGCAGTGATTCCATGGGGAGATCGATTAACCCTGTTTGGTCACTCTGTCTCCCTCCAAATTGCGGATATCAATATTGGTGTTCTGTACATCTTTGCAGTGGTTTCTTTAGGCGTATACGGCGTGATATTGGGTGGGTGGGCATCTAATAATAAATTCGCTTTGTTGAGTGCAATACGGGCATCATCACAGATGATCAGTTACGAATTGGCCATGGGGTTGTCTCTGATTGCGTTGGTAATGACGACCGGAACATTGAGTTTGGGCAGCATTGTCCATCAGCAAGTCGGCTTTCATTGGAACGTATTCTTTCAACCGATTGGGTTTCTTGTCTTTATGATTTGTTCCTTTGCGGAAACCAATCGAACACCGTTTGATTTACCTGAATGCGAAACGGAATTGGTTGGCGGTTATCATACGGAATATAGCAGCATGAAACTTGGATTTTACTTATTTGCCGAATATATCAATATGTTTGTGGCATCTGCAGTAATGGCCACCCTATATTTTGGCGGCTATCAGATTCCGGGAATTTCTCATCTGGGGTTGTCGCCTAATCTCGTCACACTTTTGGGCTCTGGGTTTTTGTTTGTCAAAATATTTGGATTCATCTTTTTGTTTATGTGGGTCCGATGGACGGTTCCTCGATTTCGATATGACCAATTGATGCGTTTAGGCTGGAATGTCCTTCTTCCAATTTCAATGATTAACCTTATTGTGACCGGTGCCATATTGGTGCTACGTTAAAGTATCCAATGAAACCACTCACCAACCGGTCCAAAACGGTATCAAATAAAACAATGACGCTGATGGAGCGACTTTACTTGCCAGCCATTGTGAAGGGCATGGCCATTACGTTGAGACATTTTTTCAAGAAAAAAGTAACCATCCGTTATCCTGAAGAAACACGGCCATTTAGCCCGATTTATCGGGGCCTTCATGTATTGAAGCGTGACGATACAGGCGCGGAACGGTGTACTGCCTGCGGATTATGCGCGATCGCGTGCCCTGCTGAGGCGATTACAATGGACGCTGCAGAGCGGAAACCCGGTGAAGAACGCTTATATCGGGAAGAAAAATACGCCTCCACCTACGAAATCAATATGTTGCGGTGTATTTTTTGTGGGCTCTGTGAAGAAGCCTGTCCCAAAGAAGCCATTTTTTTAACCGATCGAATATTGCCCTCAGGCACCACTCGAAAAAGCTTTATTTGGGGCAAAGATCGACTCGTGGAAACCGAATCCAATCGGATCGATATCAGTAAACGCCATTTTTATTACAAGGACGAAAAATAGATGCCGGTTTTTTTTGGAATCATTGCGACGACAATAATTCTTAGTGGTCTTGGGGTTATCCTCTCGAAACGACCTGTCTACTCGATTTTGTCCTTGATCATTTGCTTGTATGCAATGGGTGCATTATACCTGACCCTTCACGCTGAATTTTTGGCGATCGTCCATTTAATCGTCTATGCCGGGGCAATTATGGTTTTATTTTTATTCGTTATTATGTTGATGAATCTTGACCGACCCGAACATCTCAATCGGTCCAGACTACTCCAATGGAGCGCCTTGGCCGTAGGTATTTCTTTAGTATTGGTCATCGGCTCTACGTTGTACACTCCGTCCGGACCCTGGGTTGTTGCGCCAATGGGATCAGTTCATGCGATTGGTCGCCTTCTATTTTCAAAATTTATTGTCCCGTTTGAATTGTCTGCCGTATTATTTCTTGCTGCCATTGTGGGCGTTGTAATTACCGCAAAGGTTCCACACCCAGAGGGGGACACCGAATGATTCCGGTCGACTGGATATTGTTATTAGCTACCGTTTTGTTTTGTATTGGTGGAATTGGAGTGGCCATCCGGCGAAATGCGATCGTTGCATTAATGAGTATCGAACTCATGCTCAATGCGGGGATTCTGGCATTGGTCGCATCTGCCGCCCACCATGGCGACTTAAACGGTCAAGTCGTTGTGTTATTCATAATGATGATTGCCGCTGCTGAAGCGTCTGTGGGACTGGCGATTATTACCACCGCATTTCGCAAACATTCCGAGGTCGATCTCGACCAATATTCATCACTCAAATGGTAATTACAGTTATTGAATTCTTACCGATTGCCATAATTCTGTCTCCGCTGTTGGGATGGGGAGTTTTGACGCTGCTGAGACCTTATCTATCCCGGATGTCTGCAGCCATAATTGCCAATGCGACGGTTGGATTTTCTGCAATATGCGTTGCGTTGTCGATCAAGACGGTCGTGGGCAATCATCCCCTGCATGTCGCCCTGTATGACTGGATATCAATTCCGGGATTCTCCCTCTCGTTTGGATTGAGTCTGGATCGGTTGTCACTATTGATGGCGGCGATGGTGACCGGCGTCGGATTTTTGGTTCACTTATATTCGATTGGATATATGGCCAAAGATCCCCAATCCAATCGCTATTTTGGATATTTGAATTTGTTCGTCTTCTTTATGCTCGTGTTGGTGATGTCCGACAATATGGTCGGCACATTTATCGGTTGGGAAGGGGTCGGGCTATGTTCGTATCTCCTCATAGGATTCTGGAATACCAACCAAAGCTATCTCAAAGCCGCCACTAAAGCGTTTGTAATGAACCGGATTGGGGATGTTGGATTTGTGATTGCTATGGCAACAATTCTCTTGCACTTTGGGACTCTGAATTACCATGAGATTCTTCACCAAATACCGTACATCCAACTCAGTACAACCACCCTATTTGTGATTGGCTCAGCGTTGGTACTCGCCATTTCCGGAAAAAGTGCCCAGTTCCCACTCTACACATGGTTACCTGATGCAATGGCGGGCCCAACCCCTGTATCTGCATTAATTCATGCCGCCACGATGGTTACCTCTGGCGTGTACTTGGTTAACCGAATGCATGGATTATTTGATCTATCGCAACCGACCCTGCAGCTTCTTTTAATGGTTGGAATTCTTACCACCCTTATCGGCGGGGTAACTGCAATTTTTCAAACCGATCTAAAAAAAATATTGGCCTATTCCACCGTGAGTCAATTGGGCTTTATGGTCATTGCATTGGGCTTAGGGTGTTACCAAGTTGCGTTGTTCCATATGCTGACTCACGCCTTTTTTAAGGCGCTCCTATTTTTGTCTGCGGGGAATGTGCTTCATGGACTTGCTGGCGAACAGGACATTCGAAAAATGGGTGGATTAAGAAAAATGTTACCAGTGACGACGGTGTTGATGGGAATCGGTGCAATTACGATTATTGGACTCCCCCCTCTTTCCGGATTCTTTTCAAAAGAGGCGATATTTGCAGCGGCATTGAATCAGTCACCGTTCGCATTCGGGGCGCTGCTGATCGGATCCTCATTGACCGTATTTTATATGGCAAGAATGATCTACTTCGTTTTCTTTGGGACATATCGTGGAAATGTAACCCATCCCCATGAGGGATCACTCAGTATGCAACTGTCACTGGTCACCCTTGCGGCACTCAGCGTGATGGGTGGGCTATTTGGAACCGTGTTCCACCTTCCTGAGGCCCCCCATCCCGAATATCTATTGCCAGCAATTACCCTCGCCATAATCGCAGTATTTGGTATTGCAGGGGTTCTGTGGGCAAGGGCGCAATCGCTTAAAGAGATCGTGGAGGATCGTCTATTTTTTGGGTTAGATGCGCTCTATGACAGGGTCGTTGTAGATCCCTATTTGTTTACGTCGAGGATTGTTATTAATACGTTTGACCGATGGTTGAACCAAAGCGTTATGGGTATAGGACAAATGACCCGGCTGATTGGGGAGCTCGCTATTCGGCTCCAAACGGGCAACGTGGGAACCTATGTTGTTCTAATGCTTTTGGCAATTATCGGACTCTTTTTGAAAGTGGTTATAAGGTAAGTATGGATATTTCACATCTTCTGGTCGGGGGGCCCATCGCATTTGCTGTTATTTCGATCATTGTCGGGGACCGCTGGTCTCCCACGGCGTCTAATGTTCTTAATGTAATAACGGTAATTGCAACTGCGGTTGCTTTTGGCTTAATTCATCAAGGACGCTTGCCACTATCTATCGATACGGTATCGCTCTTATTTGTTGCCATGACAACACTCACGGTTACGGCTGTATTAGCCGTCTCAAAGAGTAACACGCTGCGTTTCTCGCGATTTGCAGCATTGGTTTTTTTGACTCAAATGGGGCTCAATCTTGCGTTTCTGCAGAACTCGGCACTGTGGTTTTATATCGGATGGGAGATTTCGTTGATCCCTGCCCTTCTCTTGGTATTTGGATGGGGTGGTCTAGGGCGAAAAGCCGTTGGGATGAAATTCTTACTTTATACTGTTGCGGGTAGTCTCGGGATGCTTGCTTCGGTTTTATACTTGTTTTCTCAAGCAGGAACAACGGATTGGACATTATTAAGTAACACCTTGCTGCCAGCCTCCGTACAGATGATTGCGTTTTTTGGCTTTTTTATTGCTTTTGCCGTAAAAATACCGATATTTCCTTTTCATAACTGGCAAGCCGATACGTATTCCGAATCAAATTTGCCGACCGCAATGTTGCTCTCCGCTGCATTTTCAAAATTGGGACTTTATGGGATTTACCGTTTAGTTACCGCAGTGGCGCCGGATATTACGCCCGTTGTTGCGCCATTCGTTATTGGACTATGCTTGGTTGGTGCGATATACGGCGCCATTTTGGCGTTTTCTCAATCCAACATAAAACGGGTAATTGCATTTTCTTCGATGTCTCACCTCAATCTTGTGGCGGCGGGTTTCTTTGCGGGTCGGACTCTCGGCGTGTCTGGCGCCTTGCTCCAGTCAGTAGCTCACGTCGGAGTTGCGATTGGGCTATGGTGGGTGGTGGGGATTTTAAAGTCCCGATTTGGGCATACCCGTCTTCATGAACTTCCCGGCGGAATTGTGAATGAAAACCGATGGTTTACCGCTGCCTTTTTTATTATCGTGATGGCGTCAATGGCAGTTCCACTCACTAGTGGATTCCCCGGAGAGCTCCTTATCATTCAGGGCATTGTTCATCGTGGTGTTCTTTTTGGAATATTGGCGGCAATACCCATGATACTGGGCGCCGTGTATATGTTAAGGACCTACCAAGCGGTGATGCTTGGCGACCGTATGGACTCCACATCGACCGTTCAATTGTCTTTTGTCGACTATGTTCTTGGAACAGGCGTTGTGGCTTATATATTTATTATTGGGCTTTATCCCCAACTCATCTTTCGATTACTTACACTTAATTAGAACGGACACCCATCAATGATTTCCCTTACCATATTGAGTATAGCGGGTATTGTGGTCATGCTAATGCATTTGCCGCAATGGACCTCGATAGCACGATGGACAGCGGTAATTGCCACGATCATTTCCCTGTTTTCAATTCGATTTGATTCGATTTTTACCTTGCCCACTATTGAAATTACCCGATCTGGTAACCTTTGGGCCGGACTAATTTTGGGGCTATTAGCCCTTATCCTTTTATTGATCCCAAATCGTAACGCCACCCATCCACTTAAAAATGATCATATTGCATTACTATTATTTGCGACGGTTGGAGCGGTATTGTTAACGCGATTTGACCATGTGGTTACCCTCATTTTAGGGTTAGAAATGGTGTCAATACCGCTCTATGTCCTTGCAGCTCAAACCCATTCTCCTCGGTCGCATGAAGCTTCATTAAAGTATTTTATATTGGGTGCGTTTTCGAGCGCGATTTTAACCTTTGGAATCGCATTGTGGTATCGAAGTACAGGGGTTCTCACCATTCCTGGGCCCATCGCTACAGATCTCATAGGACGATCTGGAATCGTCTTGATGTTAGCCGCAATGTGTTTCAAAGTGGGACTGGTTCCGTTTCACTATTGGGTTCCCGACGTCTATGAAGGGACCCCGACGTCATTTACTGCCTACATGGCCTCTATCGCAAAAGTGGCTGCTTTTGCCGCATTGTTTAAAGTAGCTACCCTACTTCCCACCTCCGATTGGACATCACTTGCAATGGGATTTGGCGGCGCAAGTATTTTGCTGGGTAGTTTAGCGGCCATTCGACAAACGTCGGTAAAACGGATGTTGGCCTATTCCAGTATTGCCCAAGCTGGGTTTTGGATCCTGTTACTTACAGGGGGACAGTTTTCTGTCTATTTTGGGTTTGCCTACGCAACCGCGTCGATTCTTTTGCTATGGATTGTGGATCTAGTGGAATCCAGTACCCGGTCCCATACGCTCACCGGGTTAATGCAAAAAAATCAGGTTCTTGGGGCCATAGCGATCATGGCGCTGGTGTCTCTGACCGGAATTCCGCCGTTCTCAGGGTTCTATGCAAAATATAGTAGCCTGTTTGTGATGATGGATCGCGGGTATTTCTGGGCGGTGGGAATCGGGCTATTGGGCAGTGCGATGGGCGCATACTATTACCTCAAAAATATCGCGCATATTGTGGCACCACCGGAGACGGACTATAAGATTGATGTGCCCGTTACCAGTGTTATTGCATCAGTTCTTGCGGTAGGCGTGATGATACTTTTTGGATTGGCCCCACTATTCTGACCTGCACCATGCATCGTGAAGTCGCTATCCCTGATGCCCGTAAGGTATGGTTTCGATATCAAAATGTCGAAATTCCGGGGACGGTAGATATTGACGAAACCCCAAGGCACCATTCGGATATCCGAGACATTTCATCCACCAGTGTCCTTCATCACTGGGACAGGTATTGCCAGTCAGACACAATTCCTCAAGAATTTATCTGTGCGATCGATCATACACTTTTAGTTGCCCCCTGCTTGGATACTCAGGGGTTTACAACCAATTTTCCGGCTCAAATAGCTGTGTTTCAGAAACAAGTAACCCACCGTGGGTCAAACGATGAAGTTGCGATTATTTCGCCTTTTTCGCGCGAAGTTGTCGAAATAATCCGTGGGTGTGCACCCCAATTTCAGGTTTTACGAAATTGGCATTTACAGGATCAACTCGTTGACTGGGTCAATCATCGAATCACAGCGCATTTAAAGCGTAACAATATCGAAAAAGTCAGAGCGCTTCATCAAGCTATTATGAATGAATGGGGATTAAAAGAATCGACAAATGAATCGACTTTCCCAGTCGCCACTCATGCCCATCGATACTATTCTAAAGACCACTATATCTCGCTTTACAACTCCATGTTCAAACCCGCCGACGACACCCAAATAAGTCGCCAGCTCATTCTGTTCAGGAATGATATCGGCCAGTGGGCGGGAGACTATCTCATCCAGAATTAGGCCCATACAGGGCACGCCATCCTTCCTGGAAAACAGCTCCATACATCACCATCTTAATAAACTCTTTTTTTTCGACGCTATCCCCTTCATTGCGGGTGACTAAACAGAGTGTCGAACTTGGACCTCGGGAAACGACACGCGATGAATATCCCACAAACTCATTACTCCCGCCAACTCAAGAATGGGTTTGAGACAATTAAGTTGGCCGGCTAAAGCGGAGGTGTCAGCCCCCGGCATTTTCGACACGGATTCCAAAAGCTTCATCGCGAATACGCCCTCCGCTTCTTTGAAGCCAACCAAATAAGTCCCTTGGACAATTGCCGCGTCTGCGACCATCTTTAGACCATTGAATTGATTGGGATCAATAAAAGGAAGCGAGTCCAATTTCCCCTTCCACATGTCTACAAATTCATTCACAGTCTTTGTTTCGTTGGTCGGAATATTGGACCCTACTGGTGCGTCGGTTCCTTGAATTTGATACATCTCGGCGCTTCGGTTCAAAAGTCACTGGGTAACGGACTTCAGCCGCGCAAATTGCGGCTCCGTGATGCCCGATAGCGTAACTGGTTTTGAAACAATCGACAGATCCGTAACGCCAGTATCCGCAGCAACAGGCTCCGTTGGCCCACTACAAATCAGCGACGGTACGAGGCGAATAGGGCCGTCGAATCGTAATGGAAAAGTGGAGACAGTCGGTCCCCCAGCGGGTGGTGGAAATATCGAATTTCGTGGGGTAGGAGAAGCCGAAATCTTCTTCTGGGGAAGGGGCAATATACTGCCGCCCGGGTTTCTGATATTCATGATTCTATATCCTCCAAATTGGGTCGACGACGCAATCGTTATACCCAAATTAGGGATGAATCAAACCCGCCCCCCCCCCCGGGGCCCAAATTACTTGCCTTGCAACAACTGTCCTAACAACTGATTACTTCGGAAAATAAAGTCATTCATTTGTTCGCCCGTCAGTGGACGTTGTCCGATTAGCGCCAAATCGTACACGTATCGGCATACTTGGTTTACTAACTCAGCTTTGGTCACGTCGTCAGTCATGGCCTTTAAGTTTTGTACGATGGGACTGGCGGCATTAACCACCAATGTGTAATCCTCGAACATCGGCATGGACATGCCGCTCCGTTGATTCATAGCAGCACTCATCTCTTGCATCCGCTTCGAGAACTCCGGCTGGGTTAATATCGCTGGGATAGACGCATCCCCAAGTGCCTGAACACTGACCTTGAGTTTGTCATTTCCCAATGCTGTGGCAAATAACGCTTGTAACGGAGACTCGTCGTTAGTTTCATCTGTACCTAAATGGTCAGCCAAGGCAGATTCAACACTGACAAATTTAACGTCGGCGTCTTTTGATTCCAAGAATTGAATAAAATGGGAATCAATCATGGATTGAAGAACGATGACATCAAAGCCTTGGTCCTTGCAGAGCTGAATATACCGCCCTTGGGCATCTTTGTTGCTGGTATAGACGACTTTTTTATCCAATTTTGGATTGGCTTCCAAATATTCGGATACGGTGAAGTCTTTGCCTTCCGTGTTTTTGAACAACACGACGTCTCGGGCTTTGTCGTAAAAGTCACCATGATTAAGCATCCCGAACTTAACGAATGGGCTAATATCATCCCAATATCCCGCAAACTTCGACCGATCCGTTCGGAACTCTTCGATTAACTTATCAGCCACTTTTTTTACAACATGCTTCGAAATTTTTTGAACATACGGGTCGTTTTGCAAAAAGCTTCGAGATACATTTAATGGCAAATCCGGACAGTCGATCGCCCCTTGTAATATCGTCAAGAAATCCGGCAATACCTCTTGGGACGAATCAGAAACAAATACCTGGCGGCAATATAATTTGACTTGCCCTTTTTTAGCATCCAATTCATGGACCAATTTTGGGAAATATAAAATTCCTTTGAGGTTGAACGGATAGTCTACATTCAAATGAATCCAAAATAGTGGTTCAGGATTGTACGGGAATAGTGTTTGGTAAAACGCCTTATAGTCTTCGTCCGTTAATTCAGTCGCCGAGCGTACCCACAACGGATTTTGGGAGTTGGCCACTTTACCATTGACCAAGATTTCGATGGGCAAGAAATTGGCATACTTTTTAACCAATTCTTCAATCCGACCTTCAAATACATATTCTTCGTTGTCATCAGGGATATGCAAAATAACATCGGTCCCGATTTCTGTTCGGTCACCATCGGTAATAGAAAACGACGTGGACCCGTCACATTCCCATAATGCGGATACGGATCCAGGCTTATGAGATAACGATCGAATGACAACCTTGGAAGCCACCATAAACGATGAATAAAACCCAAGTCCAAAATGCCCGATAATTGGGTCTTCCCCAGAATTATCTTGATATTTTTTTACAAAGTCTTCAGCACCAGAAAATGCCACTTGGTTAATATATTTTTGAAGGTCGTCCGCATCCAGTCCCAATCCATTATCGGAAATAGTGACAGTTTTGGCTTCTTTATCGACAACAATTTCGACTCGGCCCGTAATCGAGAGTTCTGAACGCCCCTCTTTGGTAGCGATCGTGTTGCGTTTTGTAATGGCATCAAATGAGTTTGACACCAACTCTCGAATAAAAATTTCATGTTCCGAATACAACCATTTTTTGATGATCGGAAATATGTTTTGGGTGTGGATACTAATTTCGCCTGAAATGACCGACATGTGTGCGTCTCCTATGCTGTATAACGTTCTAAAAAGGCCCGTATTTGAGGGGGCAATGCTTGTTTTACCCGAGTTTCTTTATTGATGCAAACATGGACTGTTTTTGACCGTCCCGTTAACTCAGACCCTCGGTAAATATCATAGCAAATTTGGAAGCTTGTCGTCCCAATTGTTTGGACCCAGGTCTCCACAGAAATCTCGTCCCCGACATGCATCGACGCTAAATAATCGGACTCGGCGTGCACGATGACGAATAAAAATGGTTCGTGATCAAAAAATTGTTGAAACGAAAACCCTTCATTCGCCATAACCGTTTCGAAGGCATCGTGAACAAAACGAAATTGATTTCCAAAATAGAGGATTCCAGCGGCATCCGTGTCATACATTCTAACGGTCATTTTGTGGAAATATTTCATTGGGGGCTCCTAACTTATTTTGTATCTACGCTACGCTCACCTCACCCCGCCCAACGGGCACCCCTCTCCATTGACTACGTCAACAGAGAAGGGCGTACAACTACGACCCCTCAAATTCAATAATCCGCTGATCTACAATGACATCCCGAGGGGTGACTGGTCGGGTGAGGTAAAGCCCTTCCAAGCTCGTACACCGACTCAACGCCACGTAGGTTTGTCCATGGGCAAATGCCCCGGTTCCCAAGTCGATCGCCACTCGATCATAGGTCATGCCCTGCGCTTTGTGGATGGTGACCGCCCAGGCCAATCGAAGGGGATACTGCGTAAACGAACTCATAGCCTCCTCTTTGATTGAATCGGAGCCTTCGCTATAGGAATATCGAATCTTAGACCATTTTTCTTTTTTTATTTCATAAATGTTGCCACCAATTTCGACTTCAATACCTTCCCGGCTGAGGTTGGAAATGTGGCCAATGGAACCATTAACCCATCGCCGATCTTTGTCATTTCGTAGCATCATGACCTGAGCACCTTGTTTTAGTTCCAAGACTGCCTCAGTCGGAAATGCCGATGGCTCTAAGGCGCCCGATACACTTGCAGAATAGGTATAGGCCGGCGACGTGAGCCAAGACATCCGACTGGCGTTAATTTGGTTTACGCGGGAATTGACTGTCGCTAAAGTGAGTAGGTTGTCGGTCGGAATGGTCCGATTGGCCCGGTCGTTGAGCGCTTCGATCATTTCTTCGGTGGGCTCTCCGGAGCGAATGCCGTTTAAAATTGTTTTAAAATACTCATCTTTTTGTCGAAAAATATGATGCAATTCCAGTACAGCCAATGGCGTCGACTGCCAGACAAAGGCATCAAAGAAATAGTAGCCACCATAGGTTTCGTTAAAATACGGATATAAGGCCCGTTCTACCACTGGGGGGAGCTGGAATAGATCCCCAAACATAATCATTTTTACGCCCCCAAATGGCTCTCTGGACCGCCGTGCCAGCTGAAGAATATGGTCCATTGCGTCCATGAGATCCGCACGGACCATGGATACTTCATCGACGATGACCATATCGATATGCCGAAGAAGCTCGGCGGATCGGCGATTGATCACCGAACTTTCGGGTTGAATCAGCCCCGGTGCGATTCCAAACAGAGAATGGATGGTTTGTCCGCCGATATTGAGAGCGGCAATTCCGGTGGGAGCCACGACAACGACTTTTTTGGAGGTGTTATAGCGCAGGTATTGAAGCAACATCGATTTGCCGGTACCGGCTTTACCGGTGATATAAAAATGGCTATTTGAGGTTTCGATTTGTTCGAAAATGGATAGTTGCTCAGGACTTAGATCAATTCCCGTCACATCCAAAGGTCTACTATTGAGATTCATGGCGTCAACAATGGGCCACGGGAAGAATATTGTCTAGATCACCCCATCAAAATCGACCTCAGATCCAGGCGATTGAAATTTTTTGGCGCTGTTTTTCGATAATTATAAAACAGCGCTCAATTTGTACTGCGGGAGGAACCTATTATGTCGGGTTTATCATCGGTCTACCAGGAGATCAGATCATCGGTTCCGAATACGCAGTCGAACAAATACGATGTCGCTAAGTCGACAGCCGACTCAGCAACATCCAATACGTCCCCTCCCCCATCCCGGCCACCGTTGTCACTCAAACAAGTCGGCGTTATTTTGGTCGCAGCAACTGCTGAAAATATTGTTCGTACCCCACTAACGAATATTCAAAACCGGATTCAAGATGCTGAACATCCCAAAGATACAACCCAAAAATCGCAAATCATAACGTGCAAGGACGCGTATCTGCGAATGAAATCCGATGCGGCGGATTCGTTGAGCAAACTAAAAGTGTCAGGGAAATCGGACACTTTTTTTCAAAAAACACAAAAAGCCAGTCCGTTTTTTTTTAATGGACTATGGCAAGGTAATAAGCCGGCGTCACTAATAAGGCCTGTTCAACGGAGTGTCGTCTATGGGTTGACCGATTATTTGCAGACACTGAGTTTTATAGACGCTCGGGTTGTACCTGTTATTACTACCGCAATCGAAACGGCGATTATTACCCCCCTCGATCAATATCAACGAAACCTTGCTGACAAAACAAAACAACCTCACGAAAAAACGTTTCGTGCCGCAGTATCCAATTTTAGAACCCTCGCCAACACTGGACTAGCGGGCCTGTTAAGGAATTTTACGTTCAACTCAGTCTTGGCAGTCTCGACTGCGTTGTTTCCTGAACAACGGAAAGAAAATCCCATCTTGTTCTCTGCGGTAACATCGCAATTTGCGGTGGTGGGAAGTCATGGGTTTGATACGATCCAATTTAAGATCAGTAGAGACACAAATAATGAAAAATTTGGAACAGGATTTAAGGCAATAGGCAAGGCTGCAAAATCGATATATATGGAGAGTGGACTCAAAGGCTTTGCGAGTGCAATACCATCGCGAATGGCGGCTGTGGGAGGCGGATGCACCGTTTCCCTGTCGATTTATTCTTACTTTCGCAACGCGGAGCAGGCGGCGGCAAGGAAATACAAGTAACTCACCCCCACCCCAATTCTCCCCGTACGCGGCAGATGATCCCCCCAAAAAAGTCCCTCAACTACGGCGCAGTGTACTTTTCGGGGGACCCCCGTATTTTAATTGAGGGGGCAAATGCTAGAACACCCGCAGTAATGCCGTCTTCAAATACTCGCCTTCGGGGAAATAGAGGCTGACCGGGTGGTCTTCGGGCTGGGTGAATTGTCCGACTACTTGAACGTCACGTCCGGACTCCACACCCGCCGCAAATAAAATTTGGCGAAACAGTGTCCAATCCACAAATTGGGAACAGGAACAGGTCAGCATATAGCCACCAGGAAGAACACGTTTTAGGGCGAGTCGGTTAACGTCTTTATAGGCCCTTGCCGCTTTGTCGACGTCGGTTCGCCGTTTGACGAATGCGGGGGGATCGACGATAACCATCTCATATTGGGCAGAATGCTGCCGAAGGAACTCGAATACATCGTCCGCTATCGTTTCGTGAGACGCTAATTCAAGACCATTCAGAGTTAGGTTTTCGTGAACCAACGCCAACGCGGGTTCGCTGGAGTCAACCGATACAGTCGATGCGCCATTAAGTGCGGCCGGAACGGTAAATCCGCCGGAATATGAAAATAAATTGAGAAGGGATTTTGATCCCAATTCCGCAACCCGGCGTCGATTATCCCTCTGGTCGATAAAGAACCCTGTTTTTTGTCCTTGAACCGGATCTGCTAAATAGCGAAGTGACCCTTCATTAATTTCGACAGCTCCTGACGTCGTCCCCCACCACAACTCCTGCCGTGGATTCATTCCTTCGGCCCGAAGCGAAGAACTCTCGGACCGTTCGATGATTGCAGCTGGATTAAAATTTAATACGATCCAATCTTGGATGATTTCTCGAAGTCCCTCAACGCCCAAAGAGCTTAATTGAACAACGACGATATCGGCCAAGACATCAATAACCAGTCCAGGAAACCCATCGGACTCACCAAAGACCACCCGAAACGCATTCGTCGTTTGGCGCACTCGGCTTCTGCGGGATAGACATTGATCCAACCGATGCATCCAAAACGTCCGGTCCAAAGGGCCGGCGGGGGCATCTGTAATCACCCGAAGGCTAATTTGACTATGCGCATTATAAAACGCAGATCCTAACCGTTGGCCAACTGAGCTTTGAATTTCGACCACTTCACCGGGTTCGGGGGAACCCACTACACTTTGGATTCCTCCAGAAAAGATCCAAGGGTGCCGATTAAGCATCGACTTTTCACGACCGGGTTTTAAGCGTATTGCGTTGTTCATTTAATTAAACCGTCCTTTTAATATCGAATTAATACATTTTAAATTTGGGGCATCGATTCCATGACTGGTCGCGATCATGATCACATTCTCTACAATCGTCACTCTCTCAATGGGCCGACCGGCTTCAACATCCAATAACATGCTGGTTTTGTACGGCTTCATTCGTTTGGTGTCTTCGATATTTCTATCGATGACATCTTCATCCAATACGTACCCTTCACTGGCCGCAATCATCACTATCTCTGCCATTATCGCCTTGGATAGTGCCTCCAACTCCGGCACCGCCAAAATCTGATCCGTAGTCTGCCCTAGGATCGCAGACAGTGGGTTAAATGGCGCGTTCCAAATTAATTTACGCCATCGGTCACGAAGAATATCGACCGATTCTTTGACGGGAACCGCGACTCCGGCAAAACACTGAACCAAGGCCTGTACGATCGGGTGTTCCCCTGATGGATATAGGCCCAACACTAGGCGACCATAGTCCAAATGGACGATGCGTCCCGGAGCAGCCCGGTTCACGCAGACAAAGGCCAATCCACCGATAATGGGATTATTTGGAAACGCCGATTGATATATTGGTTCGATACCTAGCCCATTTTGAAGCAACACAATGGCCGTGTGTGGTCCGACTGCGGGTTGAATCAAATCGACATACGATTGATGCGTCTTTGCACAAACAAATATAACGTCGGGGAAAGTCTCGATCTCAGACGGCAATTGAAGTACCGCTGTGGGCCGAAACACAAAATCACCGAAGCAGTAGCTTTCGATATAAAATCCGTGCTGAGTCACCACACCAAAATCGCTTCTTACAACGGTAGATACCTCAACCCCAGCCCGACTGAGCATCGCCCCATACAATGCGCCGATCGCACCGGTTCCAACGATAAGGGCAGTTTTAATCAAATTTGGTTTCATAGTTAAATGAACCTTACCACTAAGGTCACCATCAACAAAATGAGAACACCAAATAGGCAGCCTCGAATCAGACCTTGCCCCTTTTTAATCGCCAATCGGCTCCCCAGATAGTTCCCGCTCATCGATGCCGCTGCCATCGGTAAGGCTAAATGAAACAGAACCCGACCGTTCATTAAAAAAACACCCAGCGCACCGATATTTGAGACCAAATTAAACACTTTGGCATTGGCGGTTGATTCCAATAGATCTCGATGAAGAAACATATAAAATCCCATCACGAGAAAGCTGCCTGTGCCGGGTCCAAAGAAGCCGTCGTAAAGGCCTAATAATGAAGAAATAACGGGAATTTTTACCCATTTATCGATCGGTTTTAACGTCGGCTCTGCCACGATCCGCGGGCGTTTTATGAGTAGTGCCAATAAACCGACCGGCAACAATCCAATCATTATTTTTCCAACGATGGCTTGGGGTAACATCATGACCAATTTACCGCCCAAAATCCCACCGATAAGGGTAAATGCGATCCCTATCGCAACGATCGGAAAATAGATTTCCCCTTTTCTCCAAAATGTGACGACTGCTACGGAAGTCCCCAATGTCATCGTGCATTTACTGGTTCCGAGGACCGTCTGCGGAGGGAGTCCGGCGAGCATCAATGCGGGAATTTGGATCAATCCCCCACCCCCGGCAACTGAATCAACCAACCCCGCGACGAATGCGGTAGCGGTTAACATTAGTATTACGGGGTAGCTCATGGGCAAATTATACAGGTTCGCAAGGACCTTCGTAAGACAGGGTTCGTTGCGGTGACCTTGCTCGCTATTCAAGGTTACTTTAATATAGGACGCATCGTGCGCTCGTAGTTCAATGGATAGAGCGTCAGACTTCGAATCTGAATGTTGGGGGTTCGAGTCCCTCCGGGCGCACCACTTATACTATCCCGTTCGAACCAGATTTTCGTAAAAAGCCAAAGGCTACCGGCTCTAAAGTTCGAACCGGCAACGTCTAAAATGTGTGTATGCGTTTTGGGCGATTTACCCCCTTATTGCGTGTTTCCCGCTAACACTGCCAAGTACCGAAATGTGATGTCGAAGTGGCCGTTGCGGTGGATGATGTGGACGACGTGTTGGGTGAACCATTTCTTCCAGTCTTTGGCGGTAAAATTGACGTGATTGAAGCGGAATTGGGCCATGGTTTCTTTGAAACGGTTGAGGTCCAGTTTGCTTGAAATGAGTTCGGAAATATCGAATTCCAGACGCCAAGTGGCGGCTTCGAGTTGCTTTTCTTCGAGCTGA
>CAIPHK010000033.1 GCA_903864835.1 uncultured bacterium
ACGTCCGTTCAGGTCAGTGTCCAGACTAAACCCTTCGGGCGGCTTTCAGCCGGTCTGGACACTGACCCTCTCTTCCGTTTTTAACCAAATATGGGTTTTTGCGTAAAACCCAATTTTACAGAAAAATTGAAGCACAACTGGCGGCCAAATCGGCAAAACGATTGCCATCACGACAAATGTAACAATAAATGCGGCCCCGATGCCGATGGCAGAAAAGATCCCGAATTGGCGAATGCCTGAAATTGGAGTCCAAATCAACGAACAAAACCCAATCACGTTGGTACATATTTATGATGATGTGAAAAGTCAAAGCACCTATATACAGCACCCCATTTCTATCGCAATTATTACTGCAGTGGGGTTAGGCGCGCTAAAGGTAAGTGGGCAGATTATTGGAAAATCATTGGGCTCAAACGGGATCCTGTCCGACCATCGATCGGGCCCGTCGGCGATTGTCCTTGGAACCTGTGCTGTTGCAACGATGTTGTACCTTGCCGAAGCGCTTCGGGAAGGGTTCACCAACTCGACGCATCTAAAGCATGTCGCGGGCTTGAGTCTTTGCCTAACCACGA
This sequence comes from uncultured bacterium, assembly GCA_903864835.1. GTDB lineage: Bacteria > Margulisbacteria > Marinamargulisbacteria > SXXA01 > SXXA01 > CAIPHK01. The sequence continues at coordinate 573 of CAIPHK010000033.1, forward strand.
TATTTGCATTGAGCGTGGCGCAATCGGTGAGCGTCAAAAAAACAAGTAACGCAACGTTTCCATACTGGGCGGCCGGAAGACAATCGGTGTCTTTATTTACCTCATTTGAATTAAACAACCTACTTACCAGCGGCGATAGTTTTTTTACCTCTAGCACCGCAGATCTTCTCTATCGCACGGAGGTGATTGCGTCCGCAAAAATTTCCGGCTACATGGTCGGGAATGAAGCCGTTTCCCAACATTGTTCAGGAAGCCCCTCAGAGAGCGATCCCGGCGAGAACACCCCGTTACTCGCGGCCTCGGGATTGGAAAACGTATAATTGAGAGGGACAGGCCTAAAGATCCAAATTCATTGGATTTGTTGGCATGAATTAAATACACTTCAATCCAATGAAACGACTTCTTATTTGGATTGGGGTTTTTATGGGGTTCGGCGTCTCAATGACGGCGGCGCCTAAAACCATCCTTTTTTTTGGGGATTCTTTGACCGCCGGGTACGGACTTTCTGAAAGTCTGGCGTATCCCGCCTTGATTCAGGCAAAATTGAACCAAGATCATCTCGATTGGAAAGTGATTAATGCGGGGGTATCTGGGGATACGACCCAGACCGGGCTCAATCGGTTGGCGTGGGCGTTGCGATCCAAACCCGATTGGGTGGTGGTGGCGTTGGGTGCCAATGATGGATTGCGCGGATTACCCGTGGCGAAAATGCAACATAATTTGATTGAAATTATTCGGCAGGCCCAAAAGTCCGGGGCCAAAGTGGCATTTATGGGCATTCGGATTCCAACCAATTATGGGGCCCGTTACGAGACTCAATTTATTGCCGCCATTGATGCGGTGGCCCATGAGACGAAGGTTCCTTATTTACCCTTCTTTATTCAAGATGTGGCGGCCAAGAAAGAATTTAATCAGGCGGACGGGGTGCATCCCAACGCCGCTGGGCAGAAACGCGTGGCAGCCCGCGTATACGGATTTATCAAACCCTTGGTGACCAAATGACGGCCATTATTCAGGTAGAATCAGTATCAAAGTCATTTCCAAGTGGGGATAGCCTTTGCTATGCCTTGAAAGACATCTCGTTTTCGATCAGTTCTGGCGAAAGTGTGGCGATCGTGGGGCCATCCGGTAGTGGAAAATCGACATTGCTGTCGGTGCTGGCGGGCTTGGATTCTGTGACCACCGGAACCATTGATGTTGCCGGTTACCGACTTTCGGAAATGTCCGAAAGCAAGATTGCGGCGGTTCGAGCGCGATTGATGGGCTTTGTGTTTCAATCCTATCGTTTGATCCCCAGTCTGACGGCGTTGGAAAATGTTCAGCTTCCCCTGGAATTGTTAAAAGAATCCAATACTCGGCCAAAAGCAGAGGCCATCTTGTCCTCGATGGGGCTCTCATCCCGATTGGATCATTACCCCGCCCAATTGTCAGGTGGCGAGCAGCAGCGGGTGGCGATTGCCCGCGCCATCGTCCATTCCCCTCACATTATTTTTGCTGATGAACCAACGGGTAACTTGGACTCTGAAACCGGCTCCCTTGTAACCGATTTATTATTTGAAAAAGCCAGGTCATGTACTTTGGTCCTGGTCACTCATGACCCAAAAATTGCAGGAGCAACCGCCCGACAACTTCATATTCAAGATGGCCATCTGGTCCGCCATTAAATTCGATCTGCGCCTGGCCTATCGACTGGCAAAAGGACAAAGATCGACTTTGGGCTTAATCGTCGCCTGCGTCGCGTTGGGGATCGTTTCCATGGTGGCAGTGGATGGCTTTTTGGCCCACGTTCGAAATCAAATTACCCTTCAGGCCCGTCCCTTATTGCAGGCGGATGTGGCCATTCGCTCAAAACAACCGTTGACCCCCCATCAACAAGATCAAATTGATGCCGTGTTGCCTCCGCAGGCACGGCGCCAATCGATACTCAACTTTGTGACCATGGCCTATTCGCCCAAAACAGGAAAGACTCGGTTGGTAGAGCTAAAAGCCGTGTCGCCTGGCTATCCGTTGTACGGTCAGGTGATTCTGAAATCGGGGCACTTACAGGCGCTTCAATCGGTATCTCCATCCATTTTGGTTCAATCAGAATTGCTTCCCATTTTGGGGATTCAAGTGGGGGATGACATTAAGCTGGGAACTCGACGATTTACCGTGAGCGGAATCATCACCCAAGATGCGGGCTCGGCCAGCCCATTTGCCTTAGGGCCCCGTGTATTGATGGGCATCGATCATGCGGCAGAGACGGGGCTAATTGGGTTGGGTGCTCGGGTGTATTACACCGAATTAATTGGCTTAAATACCCCGGACCAGGGGGCTGCGGTCGCCACATCGTTAAAACAAAATTGGGGTCTTTCAACCCAGACCGGGGCAGGGGAGGGGTTTGGCCCGCAATCGGAACTTGAGGTGAGGTCGTTATCCGATATTCGGGGCCAACTGCAGCAGGCGATGTCGCGGTTTGGGGACTATTTGTCGCTGGTGTCTCTGACGGCCATGATGTTGGCGGGGGTGGCCTTGTTTTATCTAGTGAACGCGATCTTAAAACGATCGTCAGATAGTATTGCGATTTTGAGGACCATTGGGTATTCAGCCGGCCAAATTATCCGGGCCTACCTGGTGCTGATTGTCGCGGTGGCGGTGGTGGGCGCGGTTTTGGGGATTGGGTTGGGAATCGGTGTTGGAGCCCTATTTCCGCTACTATTGAACCGACTTCTGACCGTGCCGATTGGGTTAGCCGTGGATGGGCGAGTGATGGGAATATCGTTGCTGATAGCAGTCATTGCATCCGGATATTTTAGTCTGCTGGCATTGCTTCCCATCCGACGATTAAAACCAGCGTTGATGATGCAAGTGGGACTCGACACGGTGCACGGGGTTGATTGGCTGGGGGTAGAATTTGGTTGTATTGGAGTGGGTATTTTAGGGCTGGTGGCCAGTTATCGGGCCAACTCGATGCCAATGGGAATCGGATTTACCGTCGCAATGGTGGGCGCTGCGATTATAATTCGCTTGGGAATCAGCCTCATTTTTTTGCCCTGTATTGCCTGGATACGACGGAAAATCCCAAGTTTTACACTGTCGTATGCGCTGGCCAATTTAAATCGTCCGTATTTGGGGATTCCCACCATTTTGCTCACCCTAGGACTAAGCGCCTTTTTAATCGGAATTGTGATGGTGTATCACGCCAGTTTGAGTACGGAATTCCAATCGGACCATCGGGCCTTACCCCGCTTTTTTTTGATTGATGTTCAACCTGAACAAGAACCGGTAATTCGAACATTGACCACGACGTTGGGCGCGACATGGGTCACGAGTCCGATTGTTCGTGCCCGACTTAAAGCGGTGAACGCAATGGAGATCTCACGGATCAAGACGGGGCGACAGCATGAAGATCAAACGGCTGCGGTGTTTCGAAATCGTGAACAAAATCTCAGTTTCCGAAAGCAATTGGGCCCCAATGAAACCATTATTTCTGGGAAGTGGATGAGTACGGGAACCGAAATTTCCTTGGAAGATCGGTTTGCCAAGCGGTTGGGGATTCACTTGGGCGATGTGCTGACATTTGATGTTCAGGGCGTTCCCGTCACCGGCTCCGTGACCAGTATTCGATCCGTGCGATGGAATACGTTTACCCCGACTTTTTTTATTTTGTTGAGCCCTGAATTGATTGAGATGGCACCCCATACGGTCGTGGGGGCGGTATCTCACTTGGCAGATACCAAAAGCGTCCAATTTCAAACCGAATTGGTCACCCGCTTTCCCAACGTCACGTTTATCGATATTCGCGAAACCGTCGTGCAGGTTCTGGCGATCGTGACCCAATTATCCGCCGCGATTGCGGGAATTGCGTCCTTTACGTTGGCCATTGGAATGCTGGTGATCGTGAGCGTGGCAATCGCAACCAGTCGTCAGCGGCAGCAAGAAGCCGCTCTCTTAAAAACACTGGGGGCAACACAATTGATCATTTTTATGATCACCGCATTGGACTATTTGGTGATGGGGCTGGTAGGCGCGACGATGGGATCAATTGCGGCGGCGCTTGCCGGGTGGGGTTTATTGGGGATTGTGTTGGGAATTCCAGTGACGATTCCGGTAATGGCATTGACCTGCCTGGTCCTTGGGGTTGGCGGATTGACCGCCACGGTTGGAACGGTGTGGGCCTTCCGTATCAGTGGGATTAGAGCAGCGGCGGTATTTCGGGAGGTTGGCTAATCGGGGGGGCTGGAGAATATTATTTGGTCGCCGCGGTTGTTTTAAACCCAATACCACGGGTCTTTCTCCCGAGATTTGGAAACGTGATCCTGAACATTATAGAACCGCGCAATCACGAATTTTGTGGCCATAGCAGACTTTTTCGTAACGAAGTAGTTTTAGTCGACCACTATGGAATCAGATTTGGCTCACTTGCGTAACGTCCGTTCAGGTCAGTGTTCAGACTAAACCCTTCGGGCGGCTTTCAGCCGGTCTGGACACTGACCCTCTCTTAAATAATGTGACGGGGATGCCCCCCCTCAAGTTTTTCAACTACCGGGCCTTAAGGCGGCGAATCCGATCATCTAAGTCGGGGTGAGTCGCAAATAGCTTAAGAAAACCACCCGATTTCCCATATATTTTAAGAGAGGCCAGAGCCGGCTCGTCCGTTTGAATCCGGATATGACGGTTGGCACTTAGACGCTCCAAGGCCGCGATCATCGCACCAGAACCCGCCAATGTTGCACCGCCACCGTCGGCCCGATATTCCCTACGGCGCGAGACGTAAGCCACCACAATCATCCCAAAAATCCCCAACAACATATCTAGGGCGATCACAACGACAAAATGAACCAATCCGCGCTTTTCTTCGTCGACAAACTGGCTGGCAAAAAACGCAATGATTCGAGCCAAAAACATGACAAAAACGTTTACCACCCCTTGCACCAGAGTCATCGTCACCATGTCCCCATTTGCAATGTGCGCAACTTCGTGGGCCAAAACACCGTCAACTTCTTGGTCGTTCATTGCCGAAAGCAGTCCCGACGACACGGCAACCAATGACCGGTTGCGGGTAGGGCCTGTTGCAAACGCATTGATTTCGGGGGAATTATAAATGCCAACTTCTGGTAATCCTTCTATCCCTGCTTGGCGGGCAAATCGATGGACCCGTTCAACCAAGCGTCTCAATTCGGGGTCGGAGGTCTTGGGGTCAACCACGCGAACACCCATCATCCACTTGGCCATCACCTTCGAAAGAGCGAGCGAGATAAATGCACCACCAAAGCCCCAAATCGTGCAGAATATCAGCAACGAGGTGTAATCGATCCCGTTGGCCTGTAAATAAGATTGAACACCGAGAATCGAAAGCGTCACCGATAACGTGACAACCACCAATATATTAACTGCCCCGAAGACCAAGAATCGTTTGATCAAATTCATAACAATGTATCCTTTCTACTTCAATTCACTCTTCTTAATCGCGAGGCGTTGGTTGCGTCGATCAATAATTAACGAGATCAAGATCGATGATCCTATTAGACCGCCTATAACTGAAAGCGACCATACAATCGGAAATTTGCCCCCAAATGCCTCGTTCAACCAAACCATCTTTAACCCGACAAAGATCAACACCGAGGCCAAACCGTATTTAATATACGCAAATCGGTCCATCACTCCGGCCAACATAAAGTACATCGATCGTAACCCAAGAATCGCAAACATGTTCGACGTAAAAACAATTAATGGTTCCCGTGTCAGCGCGAAAATTGCGGGCACGGAATCCACGGCGAAGATAATGTCACTCAGCTCCAAGAATACAAGCGCAAGAAAGAGTGGTGTCACATGAAGTAATCCGTGTTTTTTGACAAAAAACTGCTGACCTTCAATTTGGGGATGGACGCGAAAAATTCGGTTCAACTGCCGCACAATAAAATTATTTTCCAGATCTTGAGACGCGGTTCCGGCAAAGAACATCTTTAATCCGGTTAGAATCAACAGTCCGCCAAAGAATATCACCACCCATTTGTAGTCCATTAAAACTGAACCCGTACCGATAAATAAGGCTCTAAACACCAGCGCACCTAAAACCCCCCAAAACAAGACCCGATGTTGATACTTCTTGGGGATGCCAAAATAGGCAAACACAACCGCAAAGATAAAGATATTATCGATTGCCAATGACATTTCGACGACAAACCCGGTCAAAAACTCGAGTGCCGACGTCTTGGCTTGGAGAGCCGCATCAAATCCTGGTATCGATGTGTAGCGTTCATCCATCGAAAATCGGAATTTGGCATACAAGTAAAACAGGTAATTAAATACAAGCGCTAACCCGATCCAAATCGTTGTACAAATTGAGGCTTCTTTAAAACTCACCTCGTGCGCCTTTTTATGGAATACCCCTAGATCAAGTGCAAGGATACCCAACAAAAATCCGGTAAACCCGGCGTAAAACCACCAATATTCAGCGAACGGAAATAAAATCATTGGGTCCAATCTCCTTCAAGTAGTGGCGAGGTGTATGCACCGCCTTTTCGAAAGGGTACTATCGCCCAAGTCGATCTATCATTCAAATTGATTAAAAAATTATTTAGTATACCTTTTGGCAATACATCACTAACCGGAGTGTCCGTCATGAATCCCTGGATTAACTACCATCACTTATTCTACTTTAAAACAATTGCGGAAGAAGCCAGCGTATCCAAAGCCGCCCAAAAACTACGAATCGGACAACCAACATTGTCGACCCAACTTAAACAATTTGAAGACACACTCGGCATCCAATTATTTGAGCGACGTCATAAAAAACTGATACTCACGGAACAGGGAAAAGTAGCATTAGATTACGCCAAAACCATTTTTCGAATGGGTGACGAGATGGTCGAGGTGTTGCAGGATCACCACAGGCCTCTGAAACCCACCCTTCATTTGGGTGCCTTGGACAGCGTACCCAAACCCATCGTTCTAAAAATTGTGCGAGATGCGCTAAAAATTTCTCCATGCCAAATCACTTTATCCGAGGGAAAATCGGATTCCCTACTCCGCGAATTGACCGCGCACCGGATGGATTTAATGGTTACAAACTTTCTCCCTAGTGGGATGGATGCAAGGGGGCTGTTTCCGAAACTGATATCCAAACAAACGGTTGCATTTTATGGGGCACCCAAGTTTCGGTCCTTATGTGGCGGATTTCCCAAGTCGATTTCAGGCCAGGCCGTCGTAGTGCCCACATACGATAGCAAATTGAGAACCGACCTCGATCATTGGGCACAGGCGCATAACATTGACTTGAATATTAGTCTTGAAAGTCAAGACGTGTCCGTCAAAAAACTAATGGCAGTGGACGGAATGGGATTAATTGCCACCGCTATACACACGGTCACGGAAGAACTCGTGGCCGGAGAACTGATCGAAATCGGACGCCTTCAAGGGGTATATGAGGAACTGTTCTTGGTCACCTGTAATCGGAAAATCGAAAATTTTATTGCATCACGACTAAGGGATGGGTTTCAGGTGTAGGCGTTGGGCGACACTCTAAAAAAAGGGGCGAAAACGGTGCCGGTTATTAGGTGCCAGGCCAGCGGTGAAAAAACGAATCTTTAGGCTCGAAATAGGTGGAATGGTCGTGGTACAAGGGCCGGTTTAGCAGCTATTTTTTTTAAAAAGTGCCAGGTCAGAAGATTCGAGATGGTACTCTACTTAAACGGGGGTAGCCTGGCACCAAAACAAGATTAAATCTGTCTTTAGTTGCTATTTTGGGACGGATATTTTTCGGTTATGAGCTCAATTGTTATTTCTGGGCTGGCGCCTAATAACCGGCACCTTTCGCGACGGCACCTTTCGCGACTGTCGGAATACGATTCCCTTTTTAAATAAGGTGTATCAAAAATTTGATTTAGAATACCTACGGCCTTCGGTATTGGCCCACTTTACTGGTGATTGATCGGTCCGGTATCGTGCGCGCCGTGTTTATCGGCGAGTGTATTTTTAGTCCATGGCACCACACAAAAACAGCGCGACATCTCAGGTTCGAGACACATCACCCAAAAAACCACACATTTCTCGAACCGCCCTAAGCCCAGCTAGTTCGACAATCACCCATCAACAATTCGCCAATTTCTCGAACCCCAATCCGCTGATCAGGTTCGATAAATGCTATAAATCCTGTGTCTAGGTTCAGAAAACCTAGTGGTGCGCCATCGGGTGTAACCTTCGAACAAAGAGATCAGCCCTGAGCCGAAGGGAGAATCTGGCTTAGCCAGTTCGACCGCGTTTCATCTTTGCACAGCAAAGTGAAACAAATCTAAAATGGTGCGCCTACACGATTGACCTTCGAACGAGGGTATTATCAGGCAATTGGTATCCAGGGGCTACCCTCCGTTTAGTAGCAATAACTCCTGATAGGAAGTAGACGTACACACTCGCACACGTTGTCGAAGTGAGCGTGGCGGTAGCCTCAGGGTTCCAGCCCACGCTCAGATTAGTAGCAATAGAGCTGTCGTTTCCCCGCAATAGATTTCCGTTTAGTAGCAACAAGTCAGAGGATTGCCGCAATAACTGGGCCTTCTTTTTGTTTTGGTAAAACAATATAATTCGGGCATGGACTTGCCGGAATACTTGATTGATTCGGATATCCGAACCCTTCTTTCTGCCGCTGATGATCCCCGTGATCATGCCCTGCTGGTGGTGGTTCTTAGCACCGGTTTGTTCCTGTCAGAACTGGTAGCCCTCAATCTGGATTCCGTTGATCTGAATGGCAAGAAACTCCACATCGTCGGCAAACGTGAACGGACGTTAGACCTGACCGACACCGCCGTCACAGCATTGACCCACTGGTTAAACGCCCGACCCAAAACCCCAGATCACTCATTGTTCGTAACAGAACGCGGCGTTCCAAAACCACTCTCCGATCGCAGTGTGGATCACATCATTCGCAGTGCTGCGAAAGCGGCCGGGTTTGAAAAGTCCGTTAACTACCATGTTTTGCGGAACACATTCATCGTCCGACTACTCCGCAAATCCGACTCCAAAACTGCGGCAAAGGTTCTCGGAGTTGACCGTGACGCATTGGATCGATTTGATCCGATTGTTCACCCTCAATCATCACCTCACGCTCAGAGTGACGATGGCAAAGATCCCTTTGATACCCGATCCCCTTTAAGGAAAGTGGTCGATATCATCCATCCCACGAAGCCCACTGTGGCTTCGATATCGGACACCCAACCAGCGGGAACCTCCACCATCATCGGTCGTGACGATCTCCTCAAAGACGCCGCCGAGTTAATCCAAAGAAACCAATCGATCCTTTTCACCGGACCCGCAGGCATCGGCAAAACCCACATCCTAAAAACCCTAGCAGACACATTTCCCAACACCATCTTCATCGCGTCACCCGTCCCATTCAAAACCATGTTGCTCGAATTCGCCGCAGTCATTTGTCCCAGTACCACCGTCAGCCAACGTACCAGCACCCCGGATATCCTGTCCGCCATTTTAGGCGCAGACTCACTCTCTCCACCCATTCTCATCATCGACAACATCGATCGCCTCAAAGCCTCCGAAGAAGACACGATGATCACCTTGATCGACAAGTTCATCATCATCGGAGCAACGGACAATCCACCCAATCGCTTGCAAAGCCTGTGGTGGAAGTTCCAACAGCTCACCGTTCCGCCCCTGAATTCCAGCTCAACCAAGGCCCTCATCGCTCATCTCACCCACGCTCACTCAATGAACCGGGACGAGTACCAACTCCTCGAAACCAAAGTCCACCGTTTAGCCAATGGCAACCCGTTCGCCGTCGTTGAATTGATCTCGCAATTGCCACAGTCCAGCAAAGTGAACGCCGATCACATCCGCGCCATCGATCACGAGGCGGGCATCGTCTACCGTGATTGGACGTGGATTTTGGTGGTGATCTGGGGGCTACTCGTCATCTCCAGGTTCATCGCACTGGGCACACATTCCTTTGAAGGCTACATTCTCGCCGGAATCGGAACGAGCCTCTTCATGGTCTTCAAATATTTCGTGAAGTTGAAGCGCTGATGAACCGCACGCCTGTGGCTCCCAGCCCCATCTGGCAACGCAAAGTGGGGCGAAATCTAAATATGATTAATCAAAGGAGACTCTCGTGATCGCTCCCACCCACGCCATTTACGGCCCCGCCGTTGCCCTCATTATCCTCGCCGTATTCGGAGTCGAAGCGAGTTTCCACTGGACCGTGATTTTCTGCGCGATGCTCGGTTCTGTTCTCCCCGACATCGATCACCCCACATCCACCGTTGGCCGCCTAGTCCCATGGATTTCAAAACCCCTCGAAAGAAACTACGGCCACCGCGCAGTCACCCACTCATTCCTAGGAACCGTGGTGGCCGCCACAGGATTCCTCCTCATCCTAAGTATCTCCGCAACCCTGATCCAAAAGGTCCTTCTAGATTCCATCTCGCTCACCAACCTCCCACTCAGCCTCGTCTCACTGAATTTCACCTTCACCGACGTCCTCCGACTCACCGCCGCATTCACGCTCGGCTACGGCTCCCACATCGTCCTCGACATGCTCACCCCACGAGGCGTGGAACTCCTCTGGCCCAACCCCAACCGCCACGTTCTTTTCAAAGACAAACTCCAAGTCGAAACCGCCTCGAAGGGCGAACTCCCCGTTGCCGCCCTTGGACTCGTCCTTCTCGTTCTGGCCCTCCCTTTATCGCGTTATGGCCCCATGACCGCATTTCGATGGATGCTCGCCACTCCCGAAGCAGCCATCCAAGAGTTCAAATCCACCACCACGCGAACCTACGTGGAATTCGACGGCATCTGGACCGCGACCAAAACCCCAATCCACGCGACGGCGGAAGTCCTCGACGTCCACAACAAACGACTCGTGATTGCGTTGGATTCCCCTGAAGCGTCGCCCGACGCCCTCCGAGCTCCCGCCACTCGTTCCCACTCGGGCATCCGCCTCCAGGCCTCGGGCACAGCGGAATGCCGCGATGAACACCGTCCTGCGCAGGCCTCTCAATCCAAAGACACCGTTTCT
>CAIPHK010000034.1 GCA_903864835.1 uncultured bacterium
ACGTCCGTTCAGGTCAGTGTCCAGACTAAACCCTTCGGGCGGCTTTCAGCCGGTCTGGACACTGACCCTCTCTTCCGTTTTTAACCAAATATGGGTTTTTGCGTAAAACCCAATTTTACAGAAAAATTGAAGCACAACTGCTTTTGGGTTGAAAAATTATTGATTGTTTTGTAACCGGCTGTGTCATATCGATTAAGTCACAGTGGGAAAACTCTGGCTCGGTAGCGGCCTCACTCTCGGTTTCAACAAGAGTACCGACCGGAATTAAGCCGCTATATTCTGTCTTAACAGAAAACGGATCTATTCTAATCTCGTACGCAGGGGAACAGGGACATGCCCTTGGGGAAGGTTCATTGGAAGACGTTAATTCTCTCAAGACAAACGCAACCTGTGATTGGCAGTCGTTTCCCTTTTGATTCTGTTTGAAGTAAGTGTTGGAGTTTTGAACTGCTGTAGTCAGTCGGTCTTGAAGATTAAGTCGAACCGTAGGTGATGCCGCAACTTGGCGGAACGTTAATATCATATGAAAAAGTCCTCCCGAACATATCTAACTCAAATTATGAGTTATCGTGTTTTAAAAATAAAAGTTTCATTTTTGCGAAATTTCGGCAACCGCTCCGGCAGCTAGACAGTGTTGCGGTATGATAGATTGAATTAGATAATCCTTATCCTTGGGTGGGGATTTACTCAAAAAAAGACGAGCGAGCAATTACATGAATAACGACAAACAAATTATTTTTTCGATGGTCAATGTCAGCAAGACCTATCCCCCTCAAAAAAAGGTGCTTAAAGACATCTACCTCTCTTTTTATTACGGTGCCAAAATCGGGATTATCGGATTGAACGGATCAGGAAAATCCACCGTGTTAAAGGTCATCGCGGGTCTTGTGGAACCGGATGAAGGTCAGGTCATCATCCAACCCGGATATTCGGTGGGATATCTGCCTCAGGAGCCGGTATTAGACCCTGAAAAAACGGTCAAAGAAATTGTCGGCGAAGGCGCGGCGGAATCTGTTGCGATGCTGAAAGAATATGAAGAAGTCAGCCAACAGTTGGGCGAAGTCGTGTCCGACGACGAAATGACGGCCCTCATTGAGCGCCAAGGCGAACTTATCGAGCTTATTGATAAACACAACGCGTGGGATTTAGACATCGTTCTGGAACGGGCGATGGATGCGTTGCGTTGTCCCAGTCCTGACGAAAAAGTGGCTCATCTGTCCGGTGGGGAAAAACGGCGAGTGGCCTTATGTCGCCTATTGCTCCAAAAACCCGATATCTTGTTGTTGGATGAGCCGACTAACCATTTGGATGCCGAGTCGATTCAGTGGTTGGAAGAACATTTAAAGCGTTACCAAGGGACCGTCATCGCCATCACCCACGATCGGTATTTTTTGGACAACGTCGCGGGGTGGATTTTGGAAATGGATCGTGGCGAAGGCATTCCGTGGAAAGGCAATTACGCCTCATGGTTGGACCAAAAGTCGAAACGATTGGCTAGCGAAGAAAAGTCCGAATCCAAACGTCGTAAAATATTAGAACGGGAACTTGAGTGGGTACGGATGTCCCCCAAAGCCCGGCAAGCCAAGAGCAAAGCCCGCATTCAGGCCTACGAGAGTTTGGCGAGCCAAGACTCGAAGCAGCAAGAGTCAGCCTTGGAGTTGTTTATTCCGAATGGTCCTCGGCTCGGGAGTACGGTCATCGAAGCGACGGATCTTCGGATGTCATTTGGTGACAAATTGCTGTTTGAGGACCTCTCGTTTGTGTTGCCACGGGCCGGGATTGTGGGGGTTATTGGGCCCAACGGTGCGGGTAAAACCACGTTGTTTCGCTTGATCTTGGGGGAGCAAACCGCGGATCAAGGCAAATTGGTTGTGGGGGAAACCGTACAGATTGGGTATGTCGACCAAGACCACTCGGATATCGATCCCGAAAAGACGGTGTGGCAAGTTATTTCCGGTAACGACGAATCGATTATGCTGGGCAATCGAAGTGTTAATTCCCGAGCCTATGCTGCCAAATTTAATTTTGCAGGATCGGACCAAGAAAAAAAATGTGGTGTATTGTCCGGCGGGGAGAGAAATCGACTTCACCTTGCAATGGCCCTAAAAGCCAACGGTAACCTGTTGCTCTTGGATGAGCCGACCAACGATATCGATGTAAATACCCTTCGTGCGTTAGAAGAAGGGCTCGAAAGTTTCGCCGGTTGTGCGGTGGTTATTTCCCATGACCGATGGTTTTTAGACCGGATCGCGACCCACATTTTGGCATTTGAAGGGGATTCCAAGGTGGTGTTTTTTGAAGGCGGATTCTCGGACTATGAAGCGGATAAAATTCGACGGTTGGGAAATACTGAGCCTAAGCGAATTCGGTATCGGAGTTTAACAAAGGATTAAGGCGTCTACATGGTGAAGTACCTTGGGTGGGTAATGTCGGAGATCTGCTATCGGGCGAAAAATTGAAGCACCAATGAACCAAATAAAATAGATAATAGTAGAAGCGTTTGGGTTGTGGTCATCATCATCAAATTGGCGATGCGGACCTCGGTTCTAAGATCGTCTTTGACGTCGGTGGCCTGGGCGATTCCGATCATCAGCGACAAGAGTATTGAACCCAGTAATATTCCCGACAGTCCGCCGAGGCCAATGGTCATTCCTAAGGTAAACGTCGATATAACTAACGCGCCAAAAATGGATATGCTGGTCATAAACGAGGCGCGTGTGACTAACCCAATCGCTTCGTTGTACGAGGGCAGGGCGAGGCCTAATTGAATATCAGGGTTTCCCTCCAATTGGGTAGTTGCGTCGGTGACAATCCTTCGAGTAATGCGACGAATGGATCTCATCCAAATGATTCCAATTCCGATTCCAACGCCGATCGATCCGATGAGTCCAAATCCAAAAAACGGGTTAGTAGGGGATATTCCTAAGATCAAATCAATTTGGGAAAATGCAAATCGATCACTCACTACTGAATTTTGAATTTTGGCCAGCCAATGCGGGGTTGCGTCCAAGAAGATAAAGAACCATATCCATGTGGTGACGGTGGCTAGAATTGTTGTAAACAACGCTATCGTTTGGTGATCGGAGGGTGCTTGAGATGCGGAGTTGCCCGATGCAGTCGTGAGGTCGGTGTCGACGCCCAGTACCGTTGCGTAGGTCATTGTAAGGTCTTTTAGGGAGGTCGTATGGGAGGATGAGAAAAATGGCAAGCCGACTGCCATCACTGTTACCGCACCCACGGACATCCCGTTGAGTCCCAAGAGGATATGGGCGTGGCCTCGCGCGACGATAAAGTTGAATGCCATCCAGGCGATGATACCCCCAAGTCCCAGTGCAAATTTTTCAAGGCGACCGGTTATAAAATCAGGGTGGGAATGGGTCCAGGTTTGAAGAATGGCCAAACTTCCGGCCAGTACAATACTGCCAAGTACGATAATAAAATAATGTAGGGATATGATTCCAAAGGAGGTTGCGACGCCGGCCAAAAGTGCCATCACCAGAGATGTACAACTGATTTGCTGACTCGTGGTTGGGCGTGGAATTAAGCTGGCGACAATGCCACCGACTAGTCCAAATCCAATCAGCAGCAACGGGAGAAACATCAAATGGGATCCAAACGTGGTCCCGTCTTCCCGGAATGCGGACACGCCAATTGCGATTCCGGACAAAATTACGACTAAGAACAGCGAGATCATCTGGCTAATTTGGCCCCAGGTCTGAGTCGTGATCTCACTGACCAGAGTGGCCATGCTGGCGGGGTTTCGGAGGTCGCTGGGTCTAATGTCGGGATACGTAAGGCGAATTTTCTCATTGGCCCGTTGGCTGCTAGTAATCATCGTTTGGGTGGTGATTACGATCAAAAATGTTTGGATGATCGATCCAAAACAGTACGCAAGGACGATCAGACTGATTTCACGATCGATAACGGGTTGCAACGTTGATACCGACATCGCCGTCGAGGACCATGCACCCGTAACTCCCGCAGACTCCATCAAATGAGTTCCAATTCGGAGCCAGTTATGGTGAACGGATTCATACAGGACCGTGATCCAAATCCATAAGTCGAGCATCAAAATGCCCATCGGAATTAATGTTCTTGCCCAGCCGATTTGTCGGATCTGCGACTGCCATTTTTGCGGATCAGACAACCCCAATTGGACCCATTGTCCCGTGAGTCGGGCAGTCCACAAGAGAGTACTTACGCCGATGGCAGTGGACCAAATTACGCCCCACACAATCAAGATGGACAACATCATATGGTGAAGGTGAAGGAATTGGAGTCCGATCGAGCCTATGGTAATTCCCAGTATCGTAATTCCTATAAAGACGAGTTGTTTCTTTAGAAAAACAAGCAAAGATTCATTAATAAAAGACGACAATGCATCAATGCTGTCGTCGGGGGTTAGAGTGTCTTTATAGACGTTGGTAATATGCCATATTCCGGCGACAATGCTGGCGATACACACTAGAGGTAGGCCCCAAAACCACCATGGAAAAAAGCTAAAAGTGATCATTAGGACTCCTTAAATTACTATTGTGGGTAGATGGGTCACTCAATTCCCGTGGATAGGGTGGGCTAAACATATATAAAGGAGTTCTTATGGCTAAGATTCCATGTCCTTGCGGAACGGAGTTAACGTATTCAAATTGTTGTGAGATGTTTATTCGGGGGAAGCAACTTCCCGAGACCGCCGAAGGCTTAATGCGTTCCCGGTATACGGCCTATCTTACCGGCGCGGTTGACTACTTAGTGGCTACGCGACACCCCGATTTTCTCGCTTCTGACGAGGCCAAAAACATCTCTGCATGGATGATGTAGGTCACATCCTGGGATAAACTCGAAATTCTGATTACAGATAAAGGGGAGAAATCGGATACGACGTAAGCGATCCACGAACCCCATACTCCCGTTGGCCCCCCATCGATCGTAAAATAAGCCTCAAAAGATGAAGGAGGCAAACACGTGGTCAAAGCTGGTACAAAACAGGTAATTAGAGCGGAGAAATGGGTCGCTGAATATAGGCTGGGTGGGAAGCGGACTGACGCAACGATCATATTGTGGGAAGGCATGGCTGATTTTTACGCAATTCAAATCGAGGGTCGAATTCGCAAGGAAACAAGGGATGCTGGAACGAGCCAAGGTGAAAGGTGCTCAAGAGAGTAAAGTAATGTCAAATTTGGAAGGGTTTGCGCCGGTGCAAATTAAGCCATCAAACGTAAGCGATCCACGAACCAGATCCCTTCCGCCGGAGGCGAAAAAAAGGGTGGAGTCAGTCAGGTTAAGGGTGGAGTGCGGGTGGTGTTTTTTCTTTGGTTTAGAGACACCGCCATACGGGAACACCGTCAAATATACGACAAAATATTCAGAGAGGTTGTGTTGAAATGGTACTTGCACAATTTAAGTGGTGGTTTTTGGTGATGCCTCTTTTCTGTGTGGTGGCGATCGGTGTCGGGCTGTCTCATGCATGGCGGATCAAGCGCGAAGAGGGTGCGTTGCACGAAAGCATTTCTGCCCTGAGTAGCTATTTGCAGGAATCTATTTTTGTTTTTTTAAAACGGCAACTCTTTCTCATCGGGGTCACGGTTGCATTGCTGATCATGGGCTCTGTCGGACTGCAAATTTTGAATTTACACGAAAGTTCTTTTTTGATTCTGATCGTGTGGGGGGTGTTATGGTCTGCGATTATTGGCTACTTTGCCATTCGTAAAAGCACCCAAGTCAGCATGGCCCACCATATTGGCGATTACGCCTACCACGTTTGTGGGAGTAGGCGTGCGGGTGAGACAAAGTAGGGCACGCTATGAATATCACAGGGGATTATCTCACTCCGAATCAGCAAAGCAGTCTGCCACAAGTTGAAGCTCAAAAGGCGAGTAATGCAGAATCATCTACAGGCATAACCTCAGGGCTGAAAGATTTGATGTCAAATCTAAGAGAATTTCTGAACCAAGCACAGGCGGAGACTATATTTTTTCATGCCAAAAATCCCCAGAAGGATATCCGGGCCGAGTTGTCTGAAACGGAATTTCGGTGGATGGAAAAGTCGCCCTATTTAACCCAATCGTTTTTGTTTTCATTTGAGACAAAGATGTTGATGTACAACAACCAGCTTGCAGACCCGTCTTTTGGTCTGGATTTTTCCAATAAATTAGAAAATTTCGACCGAGATCTCAAAAATGGCAACGTCCGTATCTTCATCAAGCCAAAGGGGGGTACGCTATGAGCGGAGGAGGACCAATCCTTCCCCAACCTATAAACATTCAGCAAGGGGCTATCAGCAGAGGCCCAATCGGTAACCAACCTCTGCAAACTAAGCCTATTAGGCCCCGCAGTGTGACGAAAAACGGCTCGGATATAAACGTTACAGATGAAAAGGAGGTTGATGCAGAACCAACTACAGTCGTTCCCAAAGGTTTGAAAGAAATCAAGTCCCCCTCGTATTTTGAAAAAGCTTCACAAATTATTAACTATTTAATCTCTTTGTTGAAAAGTGCGTTTTCTTCCCCTGCGCAACAACCCACGAAAGACGTACGCGATCCTAGCCTATCGATTACGTACGTGGATAAACGTATATTTTCTGACCCTGCGCCACAACCCATGCCTGCGCCACAACCCATTAAAGACGTAAGCGATCCTAGCCTATCGATTACGTACGTGGATAAACGTATATTTTCTGACCCTGCGCCACAACCCATGCCTGCGCCACAACCCATTAAAGACGTAAGCGATCCTAGCCTATCGATTACG
>CAIPHK010000035.1 GCA_903864835.1 uncultured bacterium
ACGTCCGTTCAGGTCAGTGTCCAGACTAAACCCTTCGGGCGGCTTTCAGCCGGTCTGGACACTGACCCTCCCTTCCGTTTTTAACCAAATATGGGTTTTTGCGTAAAACCCAATTTTACAGAAAAATTGAAGCACAACTTTCAAATGGCCCATTGGTCATACGACGAAATGCAAGAAGCCTTTAATTTTTCATTGGATGAATTTATTTATTTTGGTGGTTATCCGGGCAGCGCAAACTTAATTCGAGACGGAAATCGTTGGCGACGCTACGTACGAGATTCTTTGATTCGCCCCAATATTGAAAAAGATATTCTCCAAATGACACGTGTAGATAAGCCAGCCCTACTCAAACAACTATTTGATTTAGGCTGCGGGGCTTATTCAGGACAGATAATTTCTTATACAAAAATATTAGGACAACTCCAAGACGCGGGAAATACGGTCACGTTAACCCATTATCTTGATTTGTTATCGCAAGCTGGCTTGTTAACAGGACTACAAAAACATGCGGGACATGAGCATCGGCAACGCGCATCCGCTCCAAAAATGAACACCCACAACACCGCCTTAATGTCGGCCCTTGGAAACTATACTTTTTTGGAAGCCCAAAGTGATCGATCGTACTGGGGACGCTTAGTTGAAAGTACAGTAGGGGCTCATTTAATTAATAACAAGCCAGATGGTTATGCCATTTTCTATTGGCGAGAAAGCCCAAATGAAGTTGATTTCATTGTGACCAGCGGGGATAAGATTCTCTCCATTGAGGTTAAAACAGGCTCCAAACCGGCCCAGCGTCATGGGTTAGACGCCTTTGCTAAAAAATATCCTCAAACTATTTCTTTAATCGTTGGCGAAGGAGGGGTTCCGATTCAAGATTTCTTACTTCAGCCCATTGAAAGCTGGTTGGAGTAGATTGATGGAAACGGTGTCCCGACGGGTTAAAGAAGTTCTAAATTCTAGAACTCAGGAAAGAACTTTCAACCTCGACGAATTGAGCACTATTCCTGCTTGGATTTTGCTTGGTGAGCCAGGTTCTGGAAAAACATATTCTTTTAATGAAGAAGCAACTATTTCCAATGGATTACACTTAACTATTGCCGAATTTATTACCTTGGATCTTGAGACAGAAAAAGATCAAATACTATTCCTAGATGGGCTAGACGAAATTCGAGCGAGCAGGGACTCACACAGTCTCTTGTTGCAAGTTCGAAATAAGCTTAAAAAATTAGGGAGCCCCTTTTTTAGAATTTCATGCCGATCAGCCGATTGGTACGGACAAAGTGATCGGAATGATATCTCTGATGCATCCCAAAACAAGCAACTACGTGTTTTTAATTTACTACCCCTAAGCAAGGCTGAAATCGTCCAAATACTGCCTACTCTCGGAGTTAATGAGCCGTGCACGTTTATTCATGAAGCCAAGACTCATGACATATCGGATCTATACGGTAATCCTCAATTATTAAAAATGATTGCAAAGGTTTGGGAAGCCAGTAATTGGCCGGATACCAGAGAAAAAATATTCGATCTTTTTTGTAAAAAACAAGCCGAAGAACCCAACCAACGCCACAGAGCCCAAGCAAAAAACAAACTTAATTTGATATCTGTTGATGATATTCTTGATGCATCCGGATATTTATTTGCCACTATGTTACTGAGTGACAACTCAGGTATCGCGCTCGATGACTGTAATTCGAATGAAAGATACCCCACGCTGGAGTCATACAGTCCTCCAACCCTTCAAATAGCAAATGCTGCTTTAAGAAGTGCACTCTTTACCTCAGCAGAACAATTGGAGCCAAGTCATCGAAGTATTGCTGAATATCTTGCCTCCCGTTGGCTCGCTAAACAGATCGAAACAAAAGGATTGCCTCTCGGTCGAATTCTTAATTTGTTGCTTGGCTATGATCATAAAACGGTAGCTGGGCTTAGAGGTCTCTATGCTTGGTTGGCTGTTCATAGCCTAAAAGCCAGGACGCGTCTCATTGAAACAGATCCTGTAACAGTTCTTCTTTATGGAGACGTTCAATCCATGCCATTGCCATACAAAAAATCTATTTTAGAAGGAATAAAAAAAGAGTCTCAAAATCTTCGCTCAGCGCTATTGTGGGAGCTCTATGATGCGACGCTTCTAAATCACCTTTATGACAAAAATTTAGAACCTCAATTTATAGAAATTCTCCAATCTACCGCAAGAGATGACGTCGCCCAAACTTACTCAAGATTTGTCTTAAATGTGATTGAGAAAAGCGCCCTTTCGCCTGAGCTTACCCAGCAACTCAAAATAGTGGCAACCGACGATAGCTATTGGGAATCTAATCGTAAACAAGCCCTAAAAATATGGCTAGTTCAAGAAACCATACATGCAATAGATAAAAAGAATTTTTTAGACATGATCCAGAATGGAGACGTTATTGACCCTCATGACGAACTTGCTGGGTACATTTTAAACGATATCTATGCCCAACTTGGGCCAAAAGAATTTATTCAGTATCTACATCCCCCCAAAATTTCGAGCTTGTTTGGTATGTATAAGGACGCATTTTTCAGCTGGACTGAAAATATAAATATACAAGATCTTCCTTTTTTGTTGGACCACTTCAACATTCACACAGATTTTGGAACAAAGGATAAATTTGAATTTTTGGATCATATAGTTGGAAAACTACTTACTAAAGGGATTGAAATTTATGGAGAGTCGATATCAGATGAACAGCTGTTTTCATGGCTATTGATTGGGGTGGATCAGTATGGGGGAAATCTGCGGGAAGAAGCTCAAAATGAAACTTTAAGAATATGGATTAACGCACACCCTACCCGTTACAAAGGGCTCCTAAGATTATGCTTCACTTCTTGTGAAGGTAAAGATAACCCACTTTATTGTCTTTATCGCCACGAACATATTTTTGTAGGAGCAACCGTTCCAACCGACATCGGGCTTTGGCACTTTCAGCAAATCGACCAGACAAAAAATTTAGACTTAGCGAAAGAGCACTTTGATCGGGCTATGCGAACTATCTTTCAAAAGAATACTCAGGGTTTGACACTTGAAATGATCGAAAAATGGGTAGGTACTAACTCCGTTAGGCAAACTTGGCTTAACGAATATCTTGTTTGCAAAATTCCAGATAGGAAGTGGGGTAACCTCAGTCGGAAAGATGCGTATCAAGAAGATTTGGAAAAAAAACGACATGAACGGACAGTCGATATAACCAATAAAATTGACACTATAAAAGCAGGAACTGCTACTCCAGGAACGCTATATCAACTTGCTGGTGTTTGGAAGAATCATTATACCGAAATGAATGGCGAGACAGTTTTAGAGCGCTTTAAAAACTATTGTAATAACCCCGAAGAGGTTTATGAAGCTGCTAAGGCAGGTTTTTGTAAGTGTATATATAGGGCCGATTTACCCTTCGTGTCAGACATTGTAGCGCTGTATGTTAAAGAAGAACGTCACTACTACCTGATGAAACCATGCCTTGTCGGATTGGAGATAATTGCCCATGACGATATGGCTCTCATTGATTTACTCAACGAAGACATTCTGAAACGTATGATTTGCTTCAGATTAACCGATATAGGGGAAGGTCCGGCGTGGTTTTTTCATTTGGTTAAAACCAAACCAATGCTTGTTTCAGGTGTTCTTTTTGAGTATGCAAGTGCTGCTCTAAAAGCAAAGAAAGATCATATTGAAGGCATCTATCCACTAGTAGACAACC
Source organism: uncultured bacterium (assembly GCA_903864835.1). Classification (GTDB taxonomy): domain Bacteria; phylum Margulisbacteria; class Marinamargulisbacteria; order SXXA01; family SXXA01; genus CAIPHK01. The sequence continues at coordinate 3,723 of CAIPHK010000035.1, forward strand.
TCTACTATCAAGAAATTGCGAAAATAGTGGTACCTAAGCTTCTAAAGAGTTTTCCTCCTCTTAGTAAGTCCTCACAATTGGACTATCTTGAATGCCTTTTAAAGGCGGGCCTCAAATATGAACTTGTAGAACTGGCACAGATTATTAAGACAAAAATTTCCTTAAAAAGGCTGGATGTCTCTCAGCGGGTTTATTGGTTAATTGCGGGGATGTTAATGGCCCCCGAGAAATATGAAAAAAAGCTTTGGTTATACATAGAAAATACTTGGCAGAGAGCGAGTCTTTTTTCAAAATTTATAGAACGTAGAATGGACCATTTATACCTAAATGTTGGACTCACCGCTTATACATTGGGGAAACTTATTGAATTGTTAACACCCAAAGCACGGCTTGATTGGCCATTGGGCGTTAGATATATTACCGACGAGGAGAGACTTGGAGATCAGGTTAAAGAGTTGATCTCTAAATTAGCCGGATTAGATAATCAAGAAAGTTTATTAGAAATAAACCGATTGCTTGGTATTCAACCGCTAAAAAGCATCCAATCTTACTTGGACAAGGCTAAGCGTGAATTAATTCAAAGACTGCGTGAAAAAGAATTTTCATTTCCGAAACTAGAAGAAGTAGCCCAAATTCTGGCAAATAAAGCACCCACAAGTCCAGCAGATCTTTTAGCGCTTACTTTGTTTCATCTGGACGATATCGCAGAAAACATTCGAGGGAGCAATGCAAATTTATTCGAAAAATTTTGGAATCAAAACCCCCAGCGAAGTCCTAAAGACGAAAATAGTTGCCGAAATGTACTCTTAGAATCACTAAGCGATTCCTTACGACCATTGGGTATTAACTGCGAGAAGGAAGCGGCCTGTTTTAACGACAAGCGAGCAGATATCCGAGTTTCATTTTCAAACATCGAGCTCCCAATTGAGATAAAAGGAGAGTGGAACCGTGATTTATGGACAGCCGTAACATCTCAGGTAAACCAATATACGAAATCAAAAGTAACCGGTGGGTTTGGTATTTATCTTGTTCTCTGGTTTGGAGGGCATCTTCAAAAACCACCAAAAGATGGGGGGAAACGCCCCACCTCGCAAATTAAATTAGAGCAACGACTTTCCACCATGATTCCAGACGAAAGCCAAGGTAAAATTCATGTTAGGGTGATCGATGTTAGTTGGCCTTGACGACATCAGACCCCTACGACCCCGTCTGTGCCCGATAGGTACTCTCAAAAATAGAGTCCGCATTATCCCGCTCAAATCCCTCTTTGCGATGGCACCGCCGAATCTCCGTCAAGGGTAAATGTGCAAATTCATCCAAAATTTCCCGTTGAGCAAACTCCACATATGACCCCGAAATCGAATGGACTTCAGTCCCGCCATGCCCATCGTCAAATGCAGCATCGATCACCTGGGCCACCGTCGAACTTTGAATGAGCTTTTTATCCGGACTGATTTTCATCTTGCCACCAGCGTCATTCAATTTAAAGCCCCGTCGCTCCACAAATTCATTGAACGTTGCGACGGTGTTATAGCCCTCCGGAAGATTTTGAATTGTGATCGTAAAATGATTCAAATAGTATCGGTTATAAATCACCCACGAGGCGTACTCGGATTCACTGGCCAGTCGCTGAAAATCCGACCAGGTCGGCGTTCTCCATAAGGGCCGATGAAGGAAGGCATCCACTGCAACCGCGTCTCCCAAATCCAGGCTATCCACCGGATCCACCCCAACCTCGTCGGTATACGACCTAATAATTGCCTGGGCCTCTGGACTCAACTCCTCCACACGAAGTTCGCTGATAAAAATACGGGGAAGATCCTCCCTTGGCGGGCTATACCAAAATGCCGACAATTTCTTTTTGGTGAAATTATAGGGGTCCATCTTGGTGTACCCATGGTGCAAAAATATTTTTTCCAAGGACTTCAATCCCAATTGAGGAACGCCCATTGTCCGAAAGGCCACATGATCATTTTCGATCTGAGTGGCCGACCCGATCACCGACTCCTCAATCATGGCATTAATGATCCCTAAGACGTCCGGAACCCGTTCTTGATACCGTCGCATCAATCCATCGAGAATATCGTCAATAACCGCCATAAAAACCCTCCCAATTTAAGTGGTACTGGGAATCCGCGCCCCCAATCCTTGGGTTAACCGATTCAGTGCGTCAGACCGATCATCCCTGCCAAGTATGACTTCGATCAAGTGAAATTGCGAGGCGTCCGACACCGCGCGACGCAACGCCGTCACAAAGTCATGCTCGGTCTTCACCTTGGCCCCAAATCCCGAGTTTAAAATCTCAGGAAGACGGCTGTAATTCCAGTTAAAAATATCATTAAACTTCCCATCCAACATGGGTCGTTCGGTGCCATATCCGCCGTTATTAAGGATGATCACAATCGGATTAAGTCCATATCGCGCGATGGTCGACAATTCGTTGCCCGTCATCTGGAACGCCCCATCGCCCACAATCACAATCGGGCGTAATTTGGGACAGGCCATCGCCGCGCCAATGCTCGCCGGCACGGCGAACCCAATCGACGCGTAATACGCCGCCGACAAAAACTCGGTATTGGACCGAATCACCAAGTCCATCGCCCCAAATAACGCATCTCCGACATCCGCCACAACCACCATGTCACTGGTGAGATTGCTATTAATTGCGTCAAACATTCGCCGGACGGTAATCGGCCCGGGTTCCGAACTAAACTGTCGCCATTCGGGAGGTCGGGGAATCGCGCCCATCGGCTTCCTCGACAGGTCCGAGTTCATTATCCCGTCGATAAACTGGGGCATCGAAATATCGTCATAGTGGTGATGTTTGATCGACAGTTTTTCACTGGTTAAATAAATCGATCGGGACGGATCCAAATTTGCCGTAAAAATCCCCAAGTTCATATCGGTCATAAAGACGCCCAACATCAACAAACAATCGCTGGATTCCACATATTCCCGAACCGCGTCGTTGCCCAATCCCCCTTCGTACACTCCCATATACAACGGATGGGTTTCGGCCACCACCGATTTGCCCAATACAGTTGCTGCAATGGGAATATTGAGAAGTTCCGCTAAAGCAATCACCTTTTCTTGGAGCCCGAACCGATGAATTTCGACATCCGCCAATATCGCGGGACACTTAGCTCCCCGAATCATCATAATCGCCTCTTTTAAGGCCTCAGAGAACGCGTCTGATACCGGCTCATGTTTCGGGATTGGCGCAGAATAAGCACCCGTTGGAATCGGCTGAAACACCATGTCTCGGGGCAACTCAATATACACCGGCCGCTTTTGGTCCAAGGCGGCTTGAATCACCCGATCAATTTCCGCCACCGCGGTCTTGGGATCGGTGATCACGGTGGACGCCACCGTTAACTCATCAAAAATTTTCTTTTGGGTATCAAAATCCCGAACCTTATGGTGAAGCAACGGATTTTTTTCCCGCTCGTTGAGGCCGGGAGACCCACTAATAACGATCACAGGGCTTTTTTCCGCGTACGCTTCCGCCACCGGGTTCGCCACTTTAAGCCCCCCGACACAATAGGTGATACACACCACGCCCAAGCCCCGAAGACGCGCATAGGCATCCGCCGCAAAACCAGCCCCTTGCTCATCACAGGTATTAATAAATTCAATATCCGACGTGTCCTCGATCATTTTATTAAATCCGAGTACAAAATCGCCTGGAATTCCAAAAATATGCTGCACGCCCAACTGCTTAAGGCGATACAATAAATACGCTCCGATAGTGGCTGGCATCGTGATCCTCCGATCAAACTGGGGATTTGAGAAATATGGTCCTATATTCCCGCCAAGGAAAAACTCAAACTATTGAGCCCCGATAAAAAACCCGATACCGTTAAAATCAAATGAATTTAACCTATCCCCAACATGCCATTGAAACCCTCAAAAAAAATGGATTTAGAATCACCCCCACCCGGGAAAAAGTGATCCAAACCCTGGACCAATCCAAGGTGCCGTTATCGCCCTACGACATCGTCGACCACATCGCCAAAGGTGCCGGAAAAATTGATACGGTCACCGTCTATCGCGTATTCGATTGCCTGGAAAAAAACGGACTCATTCATCGCATTTTAAATTCCGGCAAATTTATTAAGTGCAGTATCACTCACGATGCAGACCATTCAGAATCGGACTGCTGCCACCACCTCGCCATTTGCGACATATGCGGGGCCACCCGTGAAATTCATTGTCATGTTCCACTTGAGGTGGAGGATCTCCCCGATATGACTATTATTGGCCATCGACTAGAGTTTATTGGCCGGTGTCAGGCCTGTTTAAAGACCAATTTTTTAAATTGACCAACCAAATTTGATTGCTAAATAAAGGATTTTTGTAAATTCTTGCAGATTTAATATGTCATGTTAAATCTGCAAGAAATCAAAAGACTTTCCTAAGAAATCGCCTCTATGTAGAGGCGCTCAACTTCGGACCAATTCACGACATTCCAAAACGCAGCCACGTAATCCGGACGACGATTTTGGTAGTTTAAATAGTACGCATGCTCCCACACATCCAGGCCCAGAATCGGAGTTTTTCCCTCCATAACTGGGCTGTCTTGATTCGGTAGTGATGCCACTTCCAATTGCTTGGCAGAATTTACAGAAAGCCACGCCCAGCCACTCCCAAATCGGGTTTTAGCTGCAGTTTCAAACTTTTCTTTGAACGAATCCACTGATCCGAACGTTGCCACAATCGCATCCGCCAAAGGTCCCGATGGAGTTCGGTCACCAGAAACACTCAATAGTTGCCAAAACAACGAGTGATTGGCATGGCCACCCCCATTATTTCGAACCACGGGTCGAATGGCCTCCGGCAACTTGTCGATTTCTGCAATCAACGCATCGATGGGATACGATTCAAATTCGGTACCTTGAATCGCCGCATTCAAATTCGTGATATACGCCTGATGATGCTTGGTATGATGGATTTCCATCGTTCGGGCGTCGATAAAGGGCTCTAACGCGTCATAGGAATACCCTAAAGCCGGTAAAGTATGGGTCATAAAAACTCCTTATTTAGTTCGAGAAGAACGCTTCAACGCCGTCGCGGGTCGCCTTCATTGCCTTATCACCTTGGGTCCAGTTCGCGGGGCAAACTTCGCCGTTTTTTTCATAATATTTAAGTGCATCCACCATCCGTAATGCTTCATCAACGTTGCGACCCAACGGGGTGTCGTTGATTACTTGGTGGCGAACAATGCCTTCTTTGTCGATCAAAAATAGACCCCGAAACGCTCCGCCTAATGACTCGCTTAATACGTCATACTCTCGGGAGATCGTCTTGTGGAAATCCGATACAATCGGGTAGGTGACCCCTTGGATTCCGCCTTTGGATTTCGGAGTGGCCAACCATGCCGCATGGGAAAACCAAGAATCCGTCGAGCACGCAATCAGCTGAACATTACGCTTTTCAAATTCGGCTAATTTTTCTTGAAACGCGTGGAGTTCTGTTGGGCATACAAATGTAAAATCCAACGGATAGAAAAACAATACAACATGTTTGCCCCTGTAACTGGACAACTTAAAGCCATCAACGATTTCTGCGCCGTTGATTACTGCTTTCACTTCAAAATCAGGGGCTTGTTTACCCACTAATACCGCCATAATAAACCTCCGTAATAAACTCAATAAATGACCCCCAAGATAGGGGTCCGACGCATTTGAAATTAGCATGGCACGAGAACTTAAACAAGTATACGGACTACCAGTTATAACGGCGTGCAAAACCCCTTTATATTACGCGTGAATAATGACCATGAGTTGGGCCAATGCCTCGGCCGCGGGAATCCGGGTTTTGGGATCGGGATCAATACACCCGTCGATCAACGTCGCGAGCAAGGCCTGTTGAGGATTTCCAGAATTTCGTAAGACCGTCGTCACTCGATGCGCATCCTCGATAAATTTAAATACTTGGTGGGGAGGGCATATCGACGCAACCCGATTGTGATCCAGTACCACAATCTCATTTACAGGGTCATAGTTCATATTATTATGATCGGGTCGATACAGTAGCCGGTCAGCACAAAAGGTAGCGGTAATGAATTCTACAAAATCCGCTCCCCAAGCAAAAATATCTATTTTCGAGAGATCTATTTCAGAAATGCTTGCCGCCATCGCCCGCACCTTAATCACTTCCGGTGGGGGATAGGTCCCGCCTAAGGCCTCGATCGAAAATGAGACAAGATGAGACGTAGATATACCGACATTGCCAGCCAATCCCAGATCCATGACCTTCGCTTTATTATCGTCCAGCCCCAGTACGGTATTCTGCAACTTTAAGTCCCCGTGAAATAGCCCATGGTCGTGGAGACGGATTAATCCGCCTAACACCTCTGCAAAAAACATCAATTTTCTAGAAAAACTAACGGCAGGATTGTTCATTACCGCCAACCCACTCTCCCCGCCCTGAGGCATCGCAATGGCCACCTTGGTCACCCGTCCAGGCACCCGCATTCCATGGGATTCCAACCCTTTCCCATCACTATACGCAGACACGCTAACCATATCTAAAATATTGGGATGCCCCGACAATCGATCCGCAGTAAAGGCCTCGCGCACCGTTTGAGTAAATACCGAATAATCTTCATCACCTTCAGTCCCAAGCGCCACCCGCTTAATGGCGTGAACCACGAAGTTATCGGCCTCGCCAGTCTTTACTTTTCCATAACTCCCCTTACCCAACACCATTTGATTATCAGCAACAAGTCCCTCGTAGTACGGCCGCCATTTATTTCCCACAGGGACCCGTTTTCGGTGATCCGTGGCCGAAACGAGGCCCCACTCCGTCACGGACGGAAGCACCCCGCGCCACTCTACACTTGGAATAAGCTTCAAAACGGTATCTGAAAAATCAATTTTAATGGCGTTGAGCCGCGTTTTTCGACTGTAGTCCGCATCAATTTTTTTATCCAAAAATTCCATAAGCATCGGAATACTGGTCTTAACTGGCAAGCCAAGTTGAGCCTATTTTCAACGCAAAAACTCCTCCGCACAGGCTAAATTGTGACGAAAGTCCGCTTTAGACAGGGGGTCCGGCTTAAACGTCTCCAGCAGCGTCGTCATCCCCTGATCCACCTGACGCTGCCATGCATCTACAGGAGTAACATCGGATTTAGAAAATACTTTAAATTCGGCCAAAGGGGCCGAAGACACCGATTTTGCAGTGGCCACAAACTGACCGATACGCTGGGGTTGTGACCGTGGCGTCTTCAAGTCCCATTCCAGCCGATCCATCAACACGGCCAATGCCGATTGTTCAAAATGAATGAGTACCTGGGATATCCCCACTGCACGATATGGGTCAGATCGAATTTTTTCGGTCAAAAACATCTTGAATACCCGCATCGGATTATCAGACAGCCTTTTTGTCGCGGTCAAAAAGGAATCCACGGCAGCAACATCGGGAGCCAATGCCAAATTAAATTCAAGTTCCGTCATATGCAAATCCATCGTCGCCCATTGTTCAAAATTAGCCTTAATTAAGCGCCAGGCCTCCGCTTGAACCGGGTTCTGCCCTATTTGGGAATCAACACATGAATAAAACACCGCCCGGGGATCCACGCCGATGGCTCGCGCATCCGAAAAAAATGAGGTCGTAACATTCATCATTCGCCCCCGCTGCAACTCTACAGCCAGCGAATTCATGGCCTGGATAAGCCGCCATGATTTTTCAAAGTGAGTGGTCACCCGTTTCCAATCCTTACGATCCTTTACATTGCGTCGGACCTCGCGCTTAACAAATTTCTGAAAGGTGTCGACCGGATCTACCGCAAGAGATTTCCCCACCCGTAAAAAAGTGGCCACGAATTCTACCCCCGGCGACGTTTTTAACTTCGCGATAAGTCGACCGAGAAGCACCGTCATCGCTAACTTATCAAACCGATCGAGTATACCCCGCAAATTTTCGCCCGGCACGGGAGGCAGCCCCAGACGTACATCAATAAACAATTTAAACATCTGGATCGAATGCTCCATCGTCGCATCGACACCTTCAAAAAAATGATGGACCGCCAATTCACTGGGGCTTGCACTCAGTAGTGTCATGAGCAGGGTCATCTGCCGGTGACGCTCTACCCACCCGTTAAATTTCGATTTGATCTCGACTAACCGAGGTTGATCTTCCGGATAACTCGTTATTTTGTCGTCTATAAAGCCATTAAATTTCTCGACAGCATCGCCCAATTTCGCGGGGGTCCGTATTAAAAACTCGGTCACATAATTCCAAGTCGGGTTCGAATCCAAATTGCCCAAAAGCAGTTCCATCGTGTCGTTTAACTCAACCTCTTCGACCGTTAATTTAGAAGTAAATGGAGCCACCTTTGCCAGCCCCACCGTCACGCCAAACACATAATTTGTAGGATACTGAACAATCGCAGGAAGCTCCGTCGTTACGCGATCCCCACCTTGGGTCAACTCTTCTGCAGTAATACTTTCCAGGCATAGAGTGGCCGCTGTTTTAAATCACGTCTTCGGACTCAATGAATAGGGGTCATTTGATCTCAAATGACCCACCGCTTCTTTAAATTTGGCCAACACGGTGATGGCATCTTTTCCCTTGTTAGACCCCCGCAGCTTTAAACCCAATTCGCTAATAATTGCGGTCCGAAGCTCCGGCCCAGAATTGTCTGAAAACCGTAAAATCAGTTTTTTCACGATAGCCGAAGTTGAATCGCCTGCTTTATAAAGTGGGGCGCGTTGGCCCGCCACAACAGCATTGTTATTCGAGAGGCACCCGAATCGAAAGTTAGACATATTTCCCCCAAGTATTGAAACATTGCCAAAGTCCGGATTACCCATCGGCTTTAAAATTTCGATGGATTCTTTTACCCGTCCCAACCGATAATGAACCGATGGCCGCCGCATTCTACCGTACAATTGCCGTTTCTCGCTCATCGATTCGTATCGATACACATTTCTGGAGCCTCGATGCACTGGTTGATCAACCGGAATGCGTCGCGTTATCGGGACTGGGGACGCTGATTCATAACACCCCAGGCATTCTAAAAAAGCACCCTCTTCTTGACCTATTTCACATTTTTAAAATGGCATATAAGACGCCCAATAAATTGCACGGTCATTTATTATTTGATGCGGATATTTTGGCCGCAAACAATCTGAGAGAAGCCCATTACCTGTCGGCCGACGCCGACCAGCTCAGTGTGTACACGAAGGAGGTATTCGGATGGCTCAAGAATCGGTTATCCCCGCCACAAAAAGCCGTCATGCTCCTTATTTTCCCGACCCAAAAAAGCGGCGGGGATAACCCGTGCCACGCGATGACCATATTATGCGACGGAATTTGGGCCCACCTATTTAATCAAAATGGGGGCTATGGATATCAAGAAACCCGATATTTAGAGAATGGATTTCCTAGCCACCCCGAACGATGGGGGAAGCGGTTTGATACCCGTGAAGGACTAGTCAGTTCCCTGAACGAAATTATTGCAACTTCAGAAGCTCTTTTTTCTTACAAAGCCGCAACGATCCGAATGGTCGCCATCGAACCGCTACAGAGACTGCCCCATGGGGTACCCTGGTTTGTACCGAATCGAGCGATCGTTCATCGGCTTCGCCATTGGTCTATTTAGGAATAAAAAAAACAGTTATCCGAGTTTAAACATCATTCCGGACGCTATTCCCACGCCACCCCAACCATCGACAAAATCTCAAAGAAATTCGGAAACGACGTATTGATACAGTCACAATTCCGAATCGTCGCCGATACATTGCCGCACACCGCGGCAATAATCGACGCCATCGCAATACGGTGATCTCCACCGGATTCGACATCAAACGGTTGAATCGTCACTGGACCCGCCAATTCAAAGCCGTCGTCAAATTCAGTTATACGGCCACCCATCGCCGCCACAAACCGACCAATTGCAGCGATCCGATCCGATTCTTTCACCCGCAATTCAGCTGCGTTACGAACCCGAAGGGTTCCTTTTGAAAACAGCGCAGCCACCGCAAGAATAGGAATTTCATCAATAATAAACGGGATTTCATCCGCAAATATCTCCACGTTGTCCATGGAACTCGGCGTGACAACGAGGGTTCCGTAGGGTTCAAAATCATCACCTTGGCGATCAATGATCTGAATATTCGCGCCCATCCTCAGCAGAACATGTAATAAAGAATCTCGGGTTGGATTTAAGCCCACCCCCGTCAAAGTGACCGGAACGCCACAAGTTCCCAGCACCAATAAAAATGCAGCGGACGAAAAATCAGCGGGAATCCGAATAGGGACCTCGGGCCGAGGATTCGCAAGCGGTCCCGGTGAGAGGCGAATCAGCTCGCCGTCCCTCGAAATATCCGCGCCAAACCCTTTCAGCATTCGCTCACTATGATCCCGACACAACTCGGGCTCCTCAATGAGGGTCGGGGCATCCGCGAACAACCCCGCCAACAACACCGCAGATTTGACCTGGGCACTCGCGACCGGCAGTCGATACCGAATTCCGTTCAGTGGAAACGCTCCCGAAATCGTCAACGGCGGAAAAATATCGGCCCGCCCCTCAATGGCACACCCTGCGATGCGGGCGCCCATTTGAGTCAAAGGCTCAACAATGCGACGCATCGGTCGTCTCTGAATACTGGCATCCCCGGTAATCGTGGTCGAAAATCGCTGCCCGGCCAAAACCCCCGTAATCAGACGAATTCCCGTCCCAGAGTTCCCGGTATCCAGTACGCCTTGCGGCACACGCAGGCCATCCAAGCCCACGCCTGAAATCGTTACTTCATCATTAACCTGGGTAATGGGAACCCCTAATTTTTGAAAAATCGACAGGGTATTGAGGCAATCTTCCGCCGTCAAAAACCGTGTAAACGTCGAGACCGTCGACGACAATGCCCCTAAAATGATTGCACGATGGGAAATCGATTTGTCCCCAGGTAGCGTTTCAATACGACTTGGAATTAAGTGTGATGTGGGGGAAATTCGGGTGTCCATGACTGTCTCCTCAACAGAAAAATGGTATGATACGCCCCACAGTGAACATTAAATTTCCAATCTTTGCACTAGCCGTCATCCTATTTCTTGGACCCCACTCCATTCCGGGACAAAGTGCTGAAGAATTAGCCCAATATACGGGAATTACGCTTCCGAAACCGGAAACTGTTCCAGGGGTTATCGTTCTAAAGACCAAGCTCAATCTTGGATTTAACATCCAATCAGCGGACACGATTTCAAACATTGCTAAAGAATTAGGCGCTCAGTCGATTCGAAAATTGGCCCCCGAAAAAGGAATTAAAACCTCATTTTCTGGCGCTGCCGCAACCTACGTTCTCCAATTTTCTCCCAGCGCCAATATCAATACACTCATCGAACAATTATCAGATCAACCCGACATTGCTTACGCCGAGCCCGCCTACACGTTCAAATTATTTAGCGTCCCCGACGATTTGGAGTACATCAAACAGCAATACCTCAGCCAAACCCAATTAAAAGAACTGCTGGCCATCCCGTCCAATCACGATGTGACGGTCGCAATTATCGACACGGGAGTCGACGCCACCCATCCCGATCTCCAGGACCATCTCATCGGTGGATACAACTTTCTTGTGACCCAAAATGCCCCCATCGATGACAGTGGGCACGGAACCCATATCGCCGGAATCATTGGCGCACGCATCAATAATCGTTTAGGGACCGCCGGACTTAATCCGAAGTCTAAAATTATTAGCTTAAAAATTGCGAGTGCCACCGGAATTGGCTCCCAGGTCGCCGCAGCAGAAGCCCTCCGATACGCAGTTGATCACGGGGCCCGGATCATTAACTGTAGCTGGGGGTACTTTGTCTACAATCAAGTACTAAAAGAGGCCATCGATTACGCGATCGCCCAAGGGGTTATCGTTGTGGCCGCAATGGGAAATGAAGGAAATTCACTGAAGCAGTTTCCCGCCGGATTCCCTGGGGTCATCGCGGTCGGCGCAATGGACAAAAACATGAATAGGGCATCGTTTTCGAATATTGGGGAACATGTCGCGTTTGTGGAAGAAGGAATTGGCATCTTAAGTACTGCCCCCGCCGGGAAAACCGCCAGTTTAACCGGCACAAGCCAAAGCGCTGCAATCATCACCGGAATCGCGTCACGAATATTGTCGTACAACCCCAAACTCACCGCCCACGAAGTTGCCACAATCATGATGTTATCCGCAGAGCCCATCGGTGACGGCCAACGCAATCCAGAAAGCGGCAATGGCTACATCGTCGTCGAAAAATTGTTCACCGCCCTTAACATCCCCTCCGCAAACGGGTTTATTGCCGACGATGGCGCCATCGAACAGGACTATAAGCCGGGAGAGGCCCCCTCGGTCGCCGAACCCTTTTGGGTGACGATTCTATTATTTCCCTATCGAATCGTAGAGTTTTTATTCAGCGGATTGATTTAAGGATATCAAGTCGCAAAAGTCCCCCTACCCCCTAAATTCGCGAGGCGGCAAAATGCTCAAGGTGTGACATTTATCGAATGGCGCCGTGTAGCCCAGCTACACAAGCCAGGCGAAAATGGTGCAAGTTGAGCATTTTGCCCCTCGCCCTAGAACCAGCGGCTGAGCTTCCGATTTAACCTTGCTAGAAATCCTGGGGGTGTTTCATATGGAACAATTGCGCCGGTCTTAAGGCCATAACTCACGAGCCCCAATGCCGTTCCATACCGACTATGGACCTGATGTGCAGGATCCTTCCCCGGAGGCCCCACCCTCACATTATGGCCCAATACCCGAGACGCCAACGCTGCGATACCGTTAATCTGAGACGTTCCCCCAGACACCACGATATCGTACGGAAATTCAGGACCAATCCCCGCTCTCCGCCCAATAATTCGAAACAATTCTTCAACCCTAGCGTGAATAATTTTACACATATATTGCCGTTTAATTTCAACACGACCCCGGTCTAGCGAACTCATTTCAAATTTATCCCGGTAGGCCACCTGAGCCACATCAACCGACCCATACTTAATCTTCACCCGCTCCGCTTCCGGCAACGTCACCGACAAACATTGGGCCAAATCCATCGAAATCATATCCCCGCCCACCGGAACCAAAAACGTCGATTGGAGAAGATCCCGCTTAAAAAAACTAACAGAGGTATAGCGTGCGCCGATATCAATCAGCACCCCCCCTTCACGGCGCTCGGTCGTCGACAAAAACATTTGGGCGCCCGCAATCGGCGCATACACCATCCCCGCCACATGAAGCTGAAGCTGTTGGGTCACCTGCAACAACGCATTCACATTTTGCAAATTCGCAAGTACAAAATGGGTGGTCACCTCCAGCGACGGGCCCACTTTTCCCAAGGGATCCTCAATGGGGACCCCATCGATCAAATATTCGACTGGAACCGCATGTAAAATAAGTTGATCGGTCGCCTTAATCATCTTTTTAGATTTATGGATGGCCAAGGCCTTGTCCTCGTCTGTAATCCGCCCGCCCGCCGATCGCGGAATACTGAGCCCTGAACTATATCCAAAGTGCATCTCATACTGCGGCACCGAAATCACAATATTTCGAGGTCGAATCCCCACTTCCCGCTCCGCCCGTTTTAACGCCCGGTCAATCGAGACCACTAGCTCGCTTTGTGACACTATCTTGCCCTTGGCTAACCCGTTCGACATACTCCGGCCCACGCCCCGAACGATAATTTCATTGGCATGGCCGACATCCGCAATAACCGCATCGATCTGAGATGACCCAATGTCGAGTCCCAGAACAAGACCCGCATCACGTCCCATAGCCAACCAATACTTTCCCATCGACTCTCAAGTCGATATACCGAATTTTTTTATGAGTCTCATCATCGGCGTCTTCCATGCCCACATACCAAAGAAATTGGCGCAGAGCCGACAATTTTGTCGCGATCCGGGCCTCCGACCCCATGTATACCGGCACATCGTCGTCCTTGATGATCACTATTTCATCAAACGAACACCCTGAAGGGGCCATCACCAAGCCTTTTAATTCCACACGAAGTGCCTGATCCGGAAAATATTCCCGAATAATCGACACCACCGGAGTCAATGCGTTCAAAAGATAGGGATTAATGGTTTTTTGTGCAAAATATACGGGATTCACGGCCTCGACAGTAACGATCTCCTTGGGCAACACCGTCTCATCTCCCGAATTCCTGCGCTCCAAGACAGTTCCGTCCCCCGCAACAACGACTGGGCCCATGGCCGAATTAAACACGAGCCACGGCTTCTTTTCGACCACCGTCAACTGAATTGCATGGGGCCACTTATAATCAGAAGATACGGACTGAACCTTAGGTAGCGTCTGACTAATCCGTCGATTGAGACGTCCCGACAGCGACAAAATTACGGCATTTTTCCCTTGAAACGACCCAATAGCTCGGCGAATCTCATCTTGTGTCACAAACCGGTTCCCCTGGATCGCCACTGTCTGCAACCCCAAGGTCAACCGATAAATGGCCACAATCGCCCCTCCGATGACCAACATCAACAACACGGACGCAATAATTAGAGCTCGCCATTTTCGCATACGTTAGATTGTACCGACCCTGACTCCGTCAGCAAACCCCGTCACAAATATCCTGCCTTATTTGATCAACCAACCGAACCAAAAACCGAATATTGTGAATACTTAATAACATCGATCCCAACATTTCCTTTGCCACCATCAAATGGCGAATATACGCCCGAGAAAATTGGGTACACGCCACACAATCACAACTGGGATCGAGAGGCTCTCTGTCATTAAAATATACTCGGTTACGAATATTCCGGCGTTCCCCATCTCCGAAAAAAAACTGACCATGTCGTGCCAAGCGGGTGGGAATCACACAATCGAACATATCCACACCCTGGGCAATTGCGTGTCGGAGATTTTCTGGGAGGCCCAGTCCCATTACATATCGCGGCTTATCGGTGGGAAGCAGCGGCGTCACTTCCTGAATAATCCGATGAATCTCCTCTAATGGCTCTCCCACGCTGACCCCGCCAATCGCATACCCAGGGAAATCAACAGATGTAAGCCGCGCCACACAATCCGTCCTCAGATCAAGAAATCCCGCACCCTGAACAATGGCAAACAACAACGATCCATTGGCCCGCTCATTCCAGTACCGATAGGCCTCCAACTCCCATTCCACCGTCCGCCGCATGTCTTTTTCGGCCTGCCGTTTTTCCGCTGGATACGGGGTACAAATATCCAACGGCATCATGATGTCCGAACGAAACGCCAGTTGAAGATCCACAACGGATTTTGGAGTCATCCTATGTTTGGACCCATCGAGATGAGACGAAAATACCACGCCATCTGGATTTATTTTCCGCATTCCCGACAACGAAAACACCTGAAATCCACCGGAATCCGTCAAAATCGGCTTCTGCCAATTCATAAAGGGGTGCAAGCCCCCCATGCTGTCGATCAGTTCTGCCCCCGGCCGCAGCATCAAATGGTATGTGTTCGACAAAATAACCTGTGCCCCGGCATCCGCCACCATTTGGGGTAACAACCCTTTCACCGTGGCCTGAGTTCCCACCGGCATAAACACCGGTGTCTCGATGACCCCATGTGCCGTCGTCAGCCGGCCCGCCCGAGCCTTTCCATTTTTTGCCGTCGCCACCACTTCAAAATGACTCATATCAGCCCTTCCAATACCGTATTCATTAGTTCCACCCCACGACGGGTCAACTGCAATCGATCATCCCGATTGCGAAGCAATCCCATCCGTTTAAATTCTTTAACTGCGGGATCCCGCGGCACCCACCGCGTCACACCCAATTCCCGTTCAATTGTAGAATAGGTTACCCCCTCACTTCGCCGCAAATTGGCGATCAAAAAATGAGCCGCCACTCCCTCTGTATCTAACGCCACAGCCCCTTTCAACACCGGTGGAGTGGGATCATTCACGTATCTCTCCAAACTCGATACCTGCTGATATGCCGTCCCTTTAAAATAGGACGAGGCGCTCGGCCCCAATCCGATATACGGTGAATAATGCCAATACGACAGATTGTGCCGCGATTCCCATCCCGGCAACCCAAACGCAGACACTTCATATTGCCGAAATCCGCTCCCCAGCAACCGCCGTCGAATCCCCCGATACATCTGAAGTTGAAGATCTTCATCCGCAGCCGTCACGCCCGTTTTGGCGTAAATGGTCCCGGGTTCAATACTGAGTGCGTAGGTCGAAATATGGGTCGGCCGCTGACGCAACGCCCATTCAATCGACTCCAGTACCCCCGCCAACGTTTGTCCCGGCACCCCATAAATAAAATCCACATTGATATTATCGATTCCCATACTTCGAATACGATCCAATAATCGATCCATTGACGATTGGGTATGCTCCCGCCCCAATGTCACCAACTCCGACGCGCTCGTGGATTGAATACCCACACTCACCCGATTGACTCCATGGGCCGAAAATCGCGCCAATCGATCGTCCGTCAATGTCTCTGGGTTGGCCTCCACAGTCCATTCAATCCCATCCGGAACATTAAAATAAGATCGGATCCCATCTGCGATTTCCGAAATCCCATCCAAACTCAACGCAGACGGAGTACCCCCGCCCCAAAAAACCGAACTCAGCGTTATTTTGCCGTAATTGCGGGCGTAGATCGCCATTTCTTCAATAAGCGCCCCAATGAATCGGCGCTCGTCGTCAGAATTCCAAATGAGCTTATAAAACGCGCAATAGGGACACCGTTTCCCACAAAATGGAATATGAACGTAAAGCGCTACCGAATCAGAATGAACCGAATATCGGGGAAATTTACCCCGAGACCTGAACAGAGTTTCCACACTGGGGGCACACCACGCCATTTGCCGGCAAATCGGCTCCGCATCGCGAACAAAACATAGAATCGACGACTTCAACCCCATGACGAGCGCCATAAGATTTCCCGGCCCAACGGAGAAATATCCAGATTGAAATAACCGGAATTAATATAAACGGTAGCACCACCACACCCACGCTTAACAAAAAAGCCAATGGTGAAGGAATTGAAAATCGGCGAAACCGAGTAAACAAAAATAATGCGACAATAGTTCCAAAAACCAAAAAACTAAGCCACACGACGAATAATTATGCCGTTGTCGCTACCGGTGTGTTTTTGATCATCCGCACAACCGTACCGCGCCCAGGAACCGACTCAATTTCAGAAAAATCCATCAACGTTCGTATAAAGGTAAGCCCCAATCCCAATCCAAAAAGCGCATCATTTGCACCGTCTTGTTTAGCAGATACCGCGTTTGCTGGATCAAACCCTTTGCCGGAATCCTTAACGACGACTTCTAGCTTTTCCGCATGCAACGTAAATGCAATATCAATGGTACCCGCCCCGCCGCCATACGCATGTTGAACCGCATTGGTACACGCCTCTGACACCGCAACTTTGATGTCTTCAATTTCATCAATCGAAAAATTCATTCGGGATGCAATTCCAGACACCGCAAGGCGTACCACTCCGACAAAATCGGATTGGGCTGGTATTTGAATGTTAACGGTGGGGGATTGACTCATCGGGAACTCTCCTTAGGCCAATAATGCCTTCGATTCTTCCTCAAACAAATTGATATTTTTTGAACTCAAACCCGATATTTCAAATACTTTTCGGACCTGAGGTCGACTACAAATCACATTAAGCTGACCTTCTGACTTGGACAAAGAACGCGCCGAATGGGCAATTGTTCCAAGCCCAGTAGAATCGATGTAATGAACATTTTGCAAATCTAAAACGACTTTAATTTTACCGGAATCCACCACTTCAGTAAGCACCTTATGGAGCTTGGGACAGGTGTAAACATCAATCTCCCCAGAAACACGAACTACGGGGACAACCCCGTCATTTTCTACAGCAACTGAAAATTCGATGACCATCGTGAATTGTTCCTCCAACACCTAAATCTGAAGCAAGTCATGAGTATACCCGAATCTAGACTCTGTGATCAAACTCCAAATGGATCAGCCCCTTACTCTCTGTACAAATGTTATGCTATAACACGAGCTCAAACGCCCTCAAGTGTACCTAACACCAATGCCTTCTTATTTCGAGAAACAAGCGAGGATCCCCATGGCAATCAACAAAGAACGAAAACTCTATAAAATCGGCCAATTGACCCGACTATTAGGCATCACCTCCCGGACCCTCCGATACTATGATCAAACTGGAATTCTTCCTCACGTTAAACGGAGCACTGGGGGGATGCGCCTATTTGACGACGAAGATTTGGACATCATCAAGCGCGTTCGACGGATTCAAAACGACGAAAAAATATCGTTAGAGGAAATTCGAAATCGCATGTACGGCAGTCCTACCACCACCAAAACAGCCATCGTCATTACCGACGGCGGGGCATCCATTCCCACCGAATTGCTCCCCAACCTTCCGATACAAATTATTCCGGTTCAGATTCAAGCTGGCGCGGTCCCATTCAATCGGGCCGAACAGTCCCTGGATGAATTTTGGGCCGGTTGCCGCACCGCAACCCAACAACCCGTCGTTCATTCCCCAACTGTCGATACATTTACAACGGCGTACAAAGCCTGCGCCGACGCGGGATATACCCAAATCTACTCAATCCATACATCCTCTCTTTTTTCCGATGCATATGAAAACGCAAAAAAAGCGGCCGGTCTCATCTCGAACCAAGTCACGATTACAGTCTTCGATTCAAAATCAATCGGCAGCGGACTCGGATTATTGGTCAGCCAAATTGCCGAAGCAATTACCAATGAAGAACCTACGGAGCAAATTAATTCGCTCATAACCAAGCAAATCCCCATGACCCATCTCCTATGCATGGCAGACTCTGCTGAAGATTTAGCAATCGGCACCCGGATACCCGCCCAACACTCCCCCGGCGCGGGCTTGTTAGAAAAGATGTTCAAATTCAAACCCATCTTCACGATCCAACATCGTACCGGCGAAATGGAGATACTGGATTGCTGCAAAACCAAAGAGGCCGGCATTGAGATGATGATGGAGTCCTTGGCCATGGAGATTTCGGCCAGAGGGAAATACATCAATCGCATCATGGTGGGCTACACTTACATGTATGGAGAAGCCATGAACCTTGCGAACCAAATCAAAATTGAATACCCCAACGTCCCGATATTTGTACAAGAAGACACCGGTGTTTTTTCAGTATTCGCAGGGCCCCGAACCGTGACTCTATCCGTCGCTTAACCCAGGAAGTATTCAAGAATGAACCCGATAGACACCCAAGTTCTCGCCTTAGTTTCCGCCAACGCACGAATGTCCGCTGACGACATTGCCGACCAACTGCAAATTTCGGCAAATCAAGTTGAAACCATCCTAAAAAATCTCGAAACCCAAGGGGTTATTGTTCAATACACCACCGTCGTCGATGAGAAAAAACTCCCCCAACGCAGTGGCAAAATCAAAGCCCTCATCGAAGTCAGCGTTCGCCCCGAAAAACGAACCGGTTTTGAAGCAATCGCTAGAAAAATCGCCCAGTTTACCAATGTCGTGGATCACTATCTCGTCTCTGGCGGATACGATTTCTTGGTCATCGTTGAAGGGGATTCTCTAGAGGAAATCTCCTCATTTGTGTCCGATAAATTGGCCTCCATCGACAACGTTCGCAGCACGGCCACCCACTTCATCATGAAAAAGTATAAAGAAAAGGGTATTTTAATCGGCCAACAGCCCAAAGAAGAACGATTGGCAGTCTCCCCTTAACCCCCTATGAAATCCGATTTTTCTCACATCCTCGATACGATACCGCCCTCCGGAATTCGAAAGTTTTTCGATCTGGTGATTGGCGCCCAAGATGTGATTTCACTGGGAGTCGGAGAACCGGATTTTCGAACCCCCTGGGCCATTCGAGAAGACGCGATTTTCTCACTAGAACAAGGCAAGACATCGTATACGTCGAACAGTGGGTTGTTGGAATGTCGAGAAGCCATTGTCGATTATCTTGCACGGCGGTTCCAGGCACATTATGACCCAAAAACAGAGATTCTCCTCACATTCGGTGTATCTGAGGCCGTTGATATTGTCCTTAGAAGTATCCTCAACCCTGGCGACGAAGTCATTGTGCCGGAACCCAGCTATGTGTGCTACACCCCATTGGTCCAGCTTGCCGGAGGAAAAGTCGTCCCACTGAATACTTCGGACACCCAATTTATTCCAGATCCCGACCAAATTGCCCGCGCCATTACCCACAAAACCAAAGCAATTATTCTATGCAGCCCCAGCAATCCAACCGGGCGAACGATTCCCAAAGACACCCTGATTCAAATCGGAAAACTGGCCAGAGAACACGATTTCTGGATTATTACTGACGAAGTATACGCAGAGCTCACCTATGACGAGTCGTTTCAGTCGGTCGCGGCGCTCCCTAATCTCAAACCATCCACCATATTATTGAACGGATTTTCTAAGGCATTCGCCATGACGGGGTGGCGGCTTGGGTATGTATGTGGACCACCCGAACTCATTTCCCGCGCCACCAAAATCCATCAATACAGTGCGTTATGTGCACCGATAACGGCGCAATACGCCGCCATAGAAGCCGTCAAAAACTGTGCAAAAGACGTGCAAGACATGCGAGAATCTTACAAAGGCCGCCGCAATTTATTTGTAAAACGTCTGAATGAAATCGGGCTGCCGACCCTACTGCCGGAAGGTGCCTTTTATTGCTTTCCAGATATTCGCCAAACCGGTCTATCATCGGAAGAATTCGCGCTGCGCCTTCTTAAAGAACAACGGGTTGCCGTGGTGCCTGGCCACGTTTTTGGCCTCGGCGGCGAAGGCCATATTCGATGCTGCTATGCCACCAGCCTTGAAGAACTCAAAGAAGCGCTCTCTCGAATTAAAAAATTCATGAGGAGCCTCAAATAAACTACGTCGACATCGGCCTAATCACGATCATTGGATATAACGCGTTAACGGGGTTTAAACGCGGATTGGTACGACTGGTCATGGATATACTGGCTTTTGCCGCAGCAATCAGTTTAACCAGCAAATACGGGCATATCGCGGCCACATGGATCGAAACCACGTTCAAACAACATCCCCCCACGTCCACCCTTATTGGATATATAGGGGTTTGGCTCGGAATTTTTGGAATTTTATCGCTCGTCGGAATGTCGCTTAGCGCAATGCTTCCGGCCATTGGTCTTGGAACAGTTAATCGGATGGGTGGCGTCGTCGGCGGGACGCTCAAGGGAATGCTTATCTGCATCCCCATCCTCATGCCGATTCAATTTTTCAAACCGGACTTGCTCACGACATCGATCATCGCACCGGCGATGGCCCCTGCAGTAACCAAACTCGGGGCGTTACTGTTCCCTGCCCCGCCTACTTAAGCGCCCCCGCAATCAAAGGGACCATGCCAGACTCTGCCATTTGACCCGATTTAAACGCCAAATCCAACGCATGTAACCGTACCAACATTCCCGACAATCGCTCCACTGTGTGATGTTTTTTTAGTTCCGCGGCACCTTTTTGAATCGAATACGGATGACGCTCCAATACCGTTCCGATATCTTGAAAGGGTTTGCCCTGTCGCATCATTTCTAGAGTGACCAAACACTGATGCAGCGTCGCCGCCACGATCCCCAAAATTTTAACAGAATCCTCTCCATCCTCCGCCAACGCTCCCAATTCTTTTACCACCACGGGATGGGAATTGGCCCGCAACGCCTCTGTCAGCCGAAAAATCGACCCCGATCGGGCGCCTAATACGGCCATCACCGTCGACACATCGATTTTGGAAGAATCCCCAGCGTACACAGCCAAGGTGTTGACCAACTGATCCAAAACACCGGTTTCAAACCCCACGGTATCGAGCATTAGATCAATGCCGTCTGGCGACACGACGATACCCTTCGAGCGCACCCTCTCACTGAGCAATTCCCGAACTTTACCGGACTCCCATTCTTTGAACGAAGTGAACTCATGAACCGTCGCTAATTTTTTAAGAAGTTGAGCCCCCTTGGTTCGGCCATCTACCGACTTCGATGATACCAAGAGCAAATAATGTCCATCGGGAATCGCCGCGAGAGTCGACTCAATAAATCGAATCGACTCAGGTGCAGAGGGGCTCGTCAAGAATTGGGGATCTTTCGAAACAATCAACTTAATCCCACCCAGTAACGACACGCCCAAGACCGATTGAACCACCGCGCTGTTGGAGGCGCCATCAGGCAACCGATCGACCGTTTCAACCTTGAGTCGTTGCGGCAACACCCGAATCATTTCCGCCACCCGAAACGAATCGTCCCCAAACACCCAGGTCACCGCCGACATTTCTATCCCACCACGGTTTTGTAAAACCGGCGTTTCCCTACCCGAATCACCGCGCCATCAACGGCAGCCATCACAAAAAAAGAATCGGTAATCGCGTGGCCATCCATCGATACCGCCCCCTGTTGAACCAATCGTACAAATTCCTTTTTTGACGTCACCGCTCCCACATTAACCAACAAATCGGATAATCGATCGCCCTCAGCGACCCGAAGCGCCGGTATGTCTGTGGGAACTTCCCCTCGACTAAAGATCCGATTAAATTCATCCCGCGCCGACTCCGCTTCAGCGACCGAATGGAAATCGCCCACAATATGCATCGCCATCGCTTCCTTCAGACTCTTTGGGTTGACTGTCCCCGCCCGAAGTTGCGCAGTTATGGCCTCAATTTCTGCATTGGATACCTCGGTTAAGAGTGAATAGTACCGGGGAATCAATTCATCGGGAATCGACAACAATTTCCCGTACATAGCATCCGGTGCATCCAGAATCGCCACGTGATTCCCCAATGATTTACTCATTTTATGGACCCCATCTAACCCCTCCAATATCGGGGTCATCAGGACACTCTGCTGGGCCATGCCGCTTTCACGCTGTAAATGACGTCCCATTAACAGATTAAACTTCTGGTCCGTCCCCCCAATTTCAACATCGGACTTCAAAATCACCGAATCATAGCCCTGAAGCAACGGGTACAAAAATTCATGAATACTAATCGCCACGTTTGCCGAAAATCGTTTTTGGAAATCGTCTCGTTCCATCATTCGTGCCACGGTATATTTTGCGGCCAACTGAATCAAATCCCTTGAGGACAACCCGTCCAACCATTGGGAATTAAACACAATTTCTGTACGATCCGCCCGCAATATCTTCATCACCTGAGTTTGGTAGGTCACCGCATTATGAGCCACTTGTTCCCGGGTCAAAATCGGACGAGTCTCCGACTTCCCCGTGGGGTCGCCAATCATCGCAGTGTAATCCCCTACCAAAAATTGCACCGTATGACCCATATCTTGCAACCGCCTCAACACCTTCAACACCACCGCATGCCCCAGATGCAAATCGGGCGCAGAGGGATCCGCCCCAAATTTGATTTTTAGCGGCTTTTCAGCACGAATTAGAGTTTCTATAGATAGTTCGGGAATGGCTTCCGCCACCGACCGACGAAGCGCCTCAATAAGCTCATTTGTCATGACGAGGTATGGTAACTTCGGAAAATGTCCGTGTCTACCAACGCACCCTCCCAACCTAATTTTGCATTTTGTGACTTGGTGCTATAGTGAACTCAAATCAGTTCAATTTTAACTTCAGGAGTACCCGTCTGATATTCCGGTCCAAACACCACATCGGCAAAGTTACCCGAAGCGGAGGGCGTAACGCCGCCGCTCATCGCAAAGCTAAAAACTCACCCAATTTACTCATAAAGCGACTGCTATTTGGGGCAACCGTCGTCATAGGAGTAGGAATCGGCGTACTCGCCGTTGCCAGTATCGTCGTCGCCAAAAACTTACCCAATGTCGACTCCATCAGCACCTACATTCCGGCCGAAACCACCAAAATCTACTCCAACAACAACATCGTGTTGGCAGAACTCCACCTCGAAGAAAATCGAGAAGTCATTCCTCTCGAAAATATTTCTCCGTTTATCAAGCAAGCGGTACTGGCCACCGAGGACACCGATTTTTACCAACACCACGGCATCAATATCAAAGGTATGTTCAGAGCCGCGCTCAAAAACACATTCGCCTTGAGCTTTTCTGAAGGAGCGTCCACCCTTACCCAGCAGTTGGCTCGAAACTTATTCCTAACCAAGAAAAAGAAACTCAGTCGGAAAATTGCCGAAATTATATTGGCCGTTCAAATTGAGCGTAAATACACCAAAAACGAAATCCTTGAGATGTACCTTAACCAGGTGTATTGGGGGCACAATTCATATGGAATCGAATCCGCCGCCCAACTCTATTTTGGGAAACATGCCCGAGATCTCAACCTTTCCGAATCGGCAATGATTATCGGACTCCTCAAAGGGCCAGAGCTTTATAGCCCATTCAGAAACTACTCTTACGCAAAACAACGACAACGCACGGTGCTGAACCGAATGGCCAAATTAAAGGTCATCACCCAAGAACAAGCGAACAACGCCTTTATAGAAGACCTCCAACTCGCCCAACGAAAAACATTTCGGTATCGGGCGCCCTATTTCACGTCGTACATCGTCAATCAGCTCTATAGCACCTACGGTGAAGAATCAACCTTAACCTCAGGAATGCAGGTATACACCACGCTCGACTACGAGCTTCAAATGCTCGCCGAGGAAGTCGTAAAAAATTACGTCGCTAAATCCAGAAAACCCTACTACGGAGCCAACCGTGCCGAAGAAAACTACAATTTCTCCCAAGCGGCATTGATGGCTGTTGATCCGACGACGGGGTACATTAAAGCCCTACAAGGTGGGGCGGATTACAAAGAGAATCAATACAATCGATGTACCCAAGCCCGACGACAACCGGGATCCACATTTAAACCATTCGTTTATATCGCGGCGCTTGAAAAAGGCTTCTCCCCAGCCAGTATCGTACAAGACAGTCCGATCACATTTTCAACTTCACAAGGCCCTTATTCTCCGGCCAATTACACCCACACCTACATGGGCAACATCACACTTAGAAAAGCACTTGAAAACTCCATCAACGTGGTGGCCGTTAAACTCAACAATTTGGTCGGCCCCGAAAATATTATTCGTCTTGCCCACGCAATGGGGATTGCATCCCCGCTCCAGGCCGTACTCTCGTTGCCTCTAGGGGCCAACGAGGTCACGATGATGGAGCTAGTCACCGCCTATTCGGTCATCGCCAACAACGGGCTTCGAAACGACCCTACTGGAATCATTAAGATTCAAGACCGTGAAGGGGGCGTATTATTCAAACACCAAGTCCACCCCAAACGGGTGTTGGACGAGAATATCGCAGCTAACATTGTAGACATGATGAAAGGCGTCGTTCGCTACGGGACCGGACAAAATGCCAATCTGCCTCGCCCCGTCGCCGGTAAAACGGGAACGACATCCGACTATAAAGATGCATGGTTCCTGGGGTTTGTTCCCCAACTCGTTTGCGCCACCTGGGTCGGTAACGACGACAATACGCCGATGAACAAAGTGACCGGGGGCTCCGTCCCGGCATTGATGTGGCGTGACTTTATGAAAGAGGCATTAAAAAATATCCCACCAACAGATTTTGCCCGATCCGGCGAGATCACCAAACGGGCAGACGAAGATGCCACGGGAAATGCCAGTGAACTCCCTCAAGATGCAAGCTCCCCGCCCCCCAACGGAACTGATCAATCGTCGATCGACTTCAATACACTCTAATTAGTTAGGAGCCCCCTCGATGGAAAAAGTTATTATTATTGGATCCGGTCCGGCCGCTCACACCGCGGGAATTTACACCTCAAGAGCCGAACTACAACCACTATTGTTTGAAGGCGAAATGGCCGGTGGGGTTGCCGCAGGGGGCCAGCTAACAACAACCACTGAAGTTGAAAATTTCCCCGGATTTCCGACCGGAATTGGCGGGCCCGAATTGATGATGAAAATGAGGGAACAGGCCGAAAATTGTGGGACTCGAATCCTGACAAAAACGGTTGAGAGGGTCGACCTCTCTCAGCATCCATTCCGGGTGTGGACCGATGAGCAAGAATATCAAGCCGCAACAATCATCATTGCCACAGGGGCCACCGCCAAACGGATGAGAGTTCCCGGGGAAGATACCTATTGGCAACGTGGGATTTCTGCATGTGCGGTTTGCGACGGCGCGCTCCCCATTTTTAGAAATAAGCCATTAGTGGTGGTGGGTGGCGGTGACTCCGCCTGTGAAGAAGCCTCGTTCCTGACCAAGTACGCAAGCGAAGTTATTCTTCTGGTACGCCGAACCGAGCTCCGCGCATCTAAGGTCATGCAAGACCGAGTAAAAACAAATCCAAAAATTCGAATTTTATGGAACAAAATCCTCGAAAAAGCAGAAGGAGAAAAACTACTGACCCAAGTCGTGATTCGAGATACCGAAACCGGGTCTACCGAAATCGTTCCTACCAACGGGTTATTTTACGCCATTGGACACGTTCCCAATACCGAATTTTTAGGCAATCAACTTCAACTCGATGAGACCGGTTATATCACGACGATGCCTGGTACCACGCAGACATCGATTTCTGGCGTTTTTGCCTGTGGCGACGTCCAAGATAAACATTACCGCCAAGCCATCACCGCCGCCGGAAGTGGCTGTATGGCAGCGCTCGACGCCGAACGATTCTTAGCGTAGCGATCGGCTAAGGCGGAAACATACCGCCCCGCCAAGGACCATCGTAATACACAACAGTTGGCCCATCGTTAGTGCGCCAAAAAGATAGCCAACCTGCGAATCCGGTTCTCTAAAAAACTCTACACAAAACCGAATGGCGCCGTAGCCCATCAGGTATCCGCCAAATAGCTGCCCCTCTTTCAATCTGCCATAGCGTCTCAAAAGACTAAGAATAATAAACAATACAACGCCCTCCCCAAACGCCTCATACAGCTGAGACGGATGCCGAGGTAGAGGCCCCCCTTCGGGGAAAACAACGCCCCAAGGCACCGCCGTAATCCGACCGAACAGCTCCCCATTGATAAAGTTCGCCAGCCTCCCGAATCCAATACCGATCGTCGAGCCCCATGCGAGGAGATCCAGAACAGGCCACATCGATATCCGATGTCGTCGCGCAAAGAGCCCGGTCGCCGCAACAGTGCCTAACGCCGCCCCGTGATAGGACATCCCCCCTTGCCAAATCGCAATTATTTGGGCCGGATATTCGACAAAATAAGGCAAATCATAAAGGCAGACATACCCTAATCGCCCTCCCAATACGATTCCAAGTATTAAATAAGTAGGAAAATCCCATATCGCGTCACGGGACAACCCCAATCGCCGCAATGACGGGTACGCCAGTCGCATCCCAAGTACGACACCCAGAACATACGCCACCCCGTACCACCGAATCTGTAGGGGGCCTAAATGGATAAACACAGGGTCAATATTTGGGTAGGCTAACATGGAGGCGAATGATATAATACGCGCACCATGGCGATCGTGAAAGACTCGGGATCTCCCAAAAAAATTACAATTTCTCTCCAACCGCTCTCTCAGAAGGGTACCCCAACCGAATCGGTTTATGGAGCTCAATCTGAACCCCATGTCATTCATAATGAGGGTATGGACACCGACGGAAATAAAAAACGTACCATCGGCATGTTGAAAAGCATGAAAATCCCAGAGCCACTGATCCAAGTCGTCCAAGAACCCATCGAAATCCCAACTGAAATAATGCAGGCCGTTGCGAAGTATGAAACCGATTTGCGGCGAAATGCAGACTCCAAAATCGCGGCTTTTAAGTCGAATCAAATGGCCGCAACACAAGCCCAAGTGGACCAATATAAAGCGCAACAGCTATCCGCGGTTCAATCAGAAATGGCGGCAATGCGTGACCAAGGATATAAAGATGGATTTGAACAAGGTCAAAGCAAAGGCCTCACCGAATACACCACACAAATCAGGGAACTTGTGGCCGTAATTAACGATGTCACTCAAAACAAACGATTATTTTTAGAAAGTTCGGAACCCGAACTCCTCAAGCTTGCCGTCAAAATTGCAGAAAAAATAGTTCAAAATCAAGTCCAAGTAGACCAGAACGCGCTGATTGCGATTGTCGACCAAGCCATTCGTCGCATTACAGATAAAGACAAAGTCATCATTAAAACTTGCCCCGAAGATGCCGATTTTGTGAGACAACATCGGGAAGAAATTCTCGAAAAAATGCCTGACATCCGAACTCTGGAAGTTCACGAAGATCCAAGGGTGGAACAGGGAGGGTGCATTATCGAAACCCGGCTCGGATTTATTGACTCATCAATCAGCACAAAATTGGCCAGTATCGAAGCCGCATTGTTCAAGGTATACAACGACCGTTAACCCATGGACAACCTCGACAAATATCTCGCGGCCATCGATCGGACGGACGTCATCAAAGTCGTCGGAAAAGTCGTCCAAGTCGTCGGTCTAGTGGTTGAAGCGCAGGTCCAAGGCGTATTTATTGGCGAACTTTGTATCATTCAAATCGATGAGAAAAAAAATATTCGTGCCGAAGTCGTCGGGTTTAAAGAAGAAAAAGTCCTCCTGATGCCACTCGGACCCATGAGCGGAATCCGTCCAGGGGCCCGTATTTACGCTACAGGGTCACCGATTCAGGTAAAGGTGGGCCCAGCGCTCCTTGGCCGGGTCTTGAACGGTATCGGAGAGCCTATGGACCGAAAAGGTGACTTGGAATACGAAGAACTGTACGAAATCGACCGAGATCCCCCCGATCCGATCTTACGTCCGCGCATTGATGAAGTTCTTAAGGTCGGGGTCAAAGCCATTGACGGAATCCTTACTTTCGGAAAAGGCCAACGGGTCGGGATTTTTGCAGGATCTGGAGTTGGAAAGAGCACCTTAATGGGAATGCTTGCCCGTAATTGCGAGGCCGATGTTAACGTCATCAGCTTGGTCGGTGAACGGGGCCGAGAGGTTAAAGATTTTATTGAAGAATCCTTAGGGGAAGAAGGGCTTAAGCGATCAGTGGTCGTCGTCGCCACATCGGACGTCCCCCCCGTTATCCGACTCAAAGGCGCGATGGTCGGTACAGCGATCGCAGAATACTTTAGAGACCAGGGAAAAAGTGTGCTGTTTATGATGGATTCAGTGACCCGTTTTGCGATGGCCCAACGAGAAATCGGACTGGCTACCGGCGAACCCCCGACCACCAAGGGGTATACTCCCAGTGTATTCGCTATGCTTCCTCGACTGATGGAACGTGCCGGCACCTCTGAAAAAGGATCGATCACCGCCATCTACACGGTCCTGGTAGATGGCGGTGACATGGATGAACCGATCGCCGATGCCGCAAGAGGTATCCTCGACGGCCACATGGTCCTTTCCCGAGATATCGCGGCAAAAAATCATTATCCCTGTATTGATATTGGACACAGCGTGAGCCGACTATTTTCAGTTATTGCGGACGATAAACATAAAAAAGCCGCTGGGAAATTACGGGAAACATTATCAAAATTTAACGAAGCCGAAGACCTCATTAATATCGGCGCTTATGTCAAAGGGAGCAACCCCAAAATCGACTATGCCATCGAAAAAATTGATGCGATTAACATCTTTCTACGACAAGCCACTGAGGAAAATATCCCATTCGAAAAAACGGTCCAAATGCTTTGTAGCATGTTCGCATGAGCAAGGCTCAAAAATCAAAACGGTTCAAATACGCCCTTGAAACTCTCCTTAAAGTTCGTGCCATTCGCGAAAAACAGGCGCAGGAGCGTTTTCAAAAGGCGGAAATTCTTCACCAAGAGGAAATGAAACGAGAAGAAGAGCTCAAGAGATTTGAATCCGAAAAATACCAAGAACTTCGCGACATTATGTCGGGGAAAACCGTCCTCACCGATGTCCAGATGGTCATGATGCGAAAGGCCCACTTGGACACTATTAAAGAGCAGGTCATCCAACAAGAGGAACGGACCAAAGCCGCAGAAGAAAAAAAAGAAGAGATGCGGCTCGAACTCATCGCAACTGTCAGAAATCGAAAAATAATCGAAAAAGATAAACAAAAAACCCGGGATGAGTGGCGCAAAATAATGAACAAAGAAGACAATAAATTTTTGGACGACATCGCCGTTATTGGGTTTGAAAATAAGTCGCGTGCCCGAAAGGCCGCCGAAAACAAACCATAGAACTGGAGATTCGAGGGTAAGTTTAATACAATGCGGCATTCGGATCTATTTTTGGTAAAAAAAGAGGAGAATCAAATTGAATAAAGCCATTTATCGCTTAGGTATGGGTTTAGCTGTACTTAGTGTCTGTAGTTTGCCGATCAGTGCAACGATCAGATACTCCCTAGAAGACATGGAAAAAGCGTCATCACGGGGCGGCTTCGGAGTTGTCCAGTCAAATGGACTCACTTTTTTAAAGGGCAGTATTGGAAAAGACTTCCCAATGGGCCCGCTATCTGTAGGTGCTGACCTTAACTTGTACTACGCAACAGCGGGAGACGGCACGTACCCAAGTGACCTCCAACTCATCACACTACGCTCCATCGAATACAACCATAACAACACGGCTGGCATTAAATACGGACGGCTATCAGACGTCACTTACGGCTACGGATTGTTAATGGATTCTTACGACTCCGGAATGGGTGGAGATACTACTGAATTCACATTAAAAAAGGGTGGATTTAAAGGGTACGCAACGCTGATGGGTGCGCGCGCAGACGCGCTAGGGACCTTTGGAAGCCTTTATGCGGGGCGTTTAAGTGGAGATCTACTCGATATAAACCTCGGCGGCACCCCACTTAAATGGGGAGTCACTGCAGTAAGTGACCGAGACGGTGTGAATGAAACAGTGAACGGAACTCAAATCACTAGGGAAGAATCCACGGGCTACAGTGCCGATTTGGCGTTGCCATTCGCCGGAGACTTTTTAACGTATTACGTTGAATATGCTCACCTCAACAATCACGGGAATGGGCTCTCCACCGGATTTAAAGGGGATTTCTTCGACATCGTAAAATATCGGATGGAATATCAAACGTTGGAATCAGGATTTGTGCCCGGGTATTTCAATACCGCGTATGAAGCCTCCAGTTTCGATTTCGCTACCAATGCACCGACGACGGCAATCAATGGGTTCATCGGAAACATTTCATTGGCATTGCCATCAACCCCGTTTAAGGGCGGCAT
Organism: uncultured bacterium; assembly: GCA_903864835.1. Classification (GTDB taxonomy): domain Bacteria; phylum Margulisbacteria; class Marinamargulisbacteria; order SXXA01; family SXXA01; genus CAIPHK01. The sequence goes on from CAIPHK010000035.1 coordinate 34,799, forward strand.
TCAAATCGAATCATATTCTGATCGTTCGCTACTTTCTGCTGCGGTCGGCTGGTCAAATGTGGGTAACACCACCGGGGTTATTAACTATATCCAACCCTTTCAAAGTGCATCGACACCCATTTTGGACTCAACCGTCCTTTATCAAACCGGTGACATGTTTGATTACATCGTTAATATTAAGCGAGTTTATTACACATCCAACATGTTTACAGAAAGTTATAGCGTCGGATTTCGATTCAACCCGAACAAAATCCTTCCTGGAATCTTCTAAAATCGGTAGAATGCGGCTCCTTAACGCCAAATAGGCAAGGAGCCGCATATTTCTTGGACACATCTCACTATGATGTAATCGTCATCGGATCTGGACATGCGGGCATTGAAGCCGCACTCGCGGCGTCAAAGCTTGGCTGTTCAACGCTACTGGCCACCATCAACGTCGACAATATCGGGCTAATGCCCTGCAACCCGTCTATCGGCGGCCCGGCCAAAGGCCAAATCGTCAGCGAAATCGATGCGTTAGGTGGAGAAATGGGTCTTGCGGCGGACGCAACCCACATTCAACTCAAAATACTCAACCGGTCTCGGGGACCTGCCGTCCAATGCCTTCGATCTCAAAATGACAAGCGGGCATATAACGACTACATGAAGCGTCGAGTCTTCCAACAAGCGAATCTCGACGTCGAACAAACCCTGATAGACGGCCTCATCATTATCGACGACACGGTTACCGGGTGCATCACGCATTTAGGCAAGGCCATTTACGCCAAAGCCGTGGTCATCACCACGGGCACATTTTTGAACGGCAAGATGCACGTTGGATTGACCGCCACATCAGGGGGGCGAGTCGCCGAAATCAGCGCCGTGAGCCTTCCGGAATCATTCCGGAAGTATCTTCGGATGGGGCGACTCAAAACGGGCACTCCGCCGCGTTTAAACAGGCGCTCAATTGATTTTACAAAAATGACGGTCCAGCCCGGCGACAATGAGTTCCTAAGATTCTCATTTCGAACCCCTTATTCCGAAAAATTCAAGAATCAAATCGATTGTTATTTAACGAGGACAACTACTGAAACCCACAACATAATACTTAACAATCTAGACAGATCGCCAATGTATACCAAAGTAATTCAGGGGTTGGGACCCCGATACTGTCCGTCCATTGAAGACAAGGTCGTCCGATTCGCCGATAAACCCAGCCATCAAATATTTATCGAACCCGAGGGAATCGACTCCAACGAAATATACCCTCAAGGTATGAATACATCGCTCCCTGAAGACGTTCAACTCGCAATGTTGCGAACAATGCCAGGCCTAGAAGACGTCAAAATAATAAAACCGGGATATGCCGTTGAATATGATTTTGTGTATCCAGACCAATTACTCCCAACGTTAGAAACCAAGCCCCTGAGGAATCTCTTCCTAGCCGGCCAAATTAACGGAACCTCCGGGTATGAGGAAGCTGCCGGACAGGGAATCATTGCAGGCATCAATGCGGGCCTCAGAGCCTTAAATCGCCCTGGGTTTACGCTTTCCCGTGAAGATTCTTATATCGGGACGATGATTGACGATCTTATTCACAAGGAAATAATAGAGCCCTATCGAATGCTGTCATCACGATCCGAATATCGGCTCATTCTACGGCAAGAAAATGCGCCATTTAGACTCAGCGAAAAAGCACATTCCATTGGGATGATTTCAACCGACGACTTGACGGTGGTACAAACAAAAATGGATGCAATCAAGTCGTTGATCGCCCGCTGGAAAAAAGAATCCGCCTCACCAGAACAGCTCCATCATTGGAATCTCACGGAAAAAATTACGATTTTTGACTTAATTAAAAGAACCAATGCGGATCTGTTCGCCACGGCCTCTATTGGAGACAATCCCGCCGAAACTGAAATAAAGAGAATGGCCGCAATCGAGATCGTCTATGAGGGGTATCTATCGAAGCAGCAAAAAGAAATCGAAAAACTTCAGAAAATGCAAAACCGCATTATCCCCACCACGATCCTCTATACCGCCATCGAAGGGTTACGAAAAGAAAGTAGAGAGAAATTGGAAAAATTCAGACCGGTTACGATTGGCGACGCAAAAAAACTCGCCGGAGTTAACCCTGCAGACGTCCTCATTTTAGTCGCTCATATCGAAAGGCATTCCGGATGATTTCTCAACAACTTGACGAATACGTCACCCAACTCAAAGGTTATAACGAACACACCAATATCTATTCGGCATCCGCATACGACAAATTGCAATTCCATATTGAGGACAGCCTCAATATATTAAATCTAATTCCAAAAACCACGAGACGAATCCTCGACATTGGGTCAGGATCGGGCCTCCCCAGCATTCCGATGGCGATCGCGAGAACCGACATAGAAGTTACCGCCGTGGAATCAAAGTACAGAAAGACTCGTTTTTTGGCCGAGGTCAAAACCGCCATCGGCCTGCACAACCTCACGGTGGTAACTGCCAATATCGCTGAGTATATCCACAAAGAAAAACCGACCCCTGACGTCATTACAGCAAAGGCATTTGCGCCAATCGATCGATTGCTCCCACTACTCAAAACTCTGGCATATACGCGATCTACGGTAATCATACCCGTCAGCCAATCTCAAGCTACCGACCTCGACCACCATCCATTTCCTGGATTTGTCTTAAAGCATGGGACCGAAACCGATGGCACCCACACCTACCTAATATTGGAACTAAAAAAGTTTAACTAGTCCAGACTACGACAATCGCCCCAGTAGTGAGTTAAACTCCTCCTGAGACCGATAGTAAAAAGTAATCTTACCGGAGGTCTGCTTTCCACGAATCTGGACCTTCGCGTTAAACCGGGACTCCAGCTGAGACTCTAGCCCGCTAAACAACTCCAATTGATCCGAATTCCCAGCAGGACTTTCTTTCTTGCTCGAAACCGCGTGCTCAATTTGTCTAACATTCAGTTTTCCGGACTTAATACGTGAAACGTACTCCACCATTTCATCCACAGATTCCAACGACAACAACGTCCGGGCATGGCCCTCAGAAATATCTCCCGACTCCACTTCCGATTGAATCGATTCAGGCAAATTAAGCAACCGGATCGTGTTCGAAACCGCAGACCGACTTCGACCGAACACATCGGCAATGCTCTGATGGGTATATCCAAATTCAGCCACTAATCGCTGATACCCACGCGCAATCTCCACGGCATTCAAATCTTGCCGTTCGAGGTTTTCGATCAACGCCAACTGCAATGACTCTTGATCGGAAACATTTTTTATTATTGAAGGAACAAGATCGATTCCAACTTCTTGGCATGCACGAAATCTCCGTTCGCCCGCAATGAGCTCGTACCCGGTTCCTACCCGGCGCACAAGAATCGGCTGATTAAGACCATGTTGCCGAATCGATTCCACTAAAGTCTTCATCCCTGAGGCATCAAATGTCCTCCGAGGCTGATACGGATTGGGCTTTATTGAACCCACAGGCAAAGCAATAATCGTTTTTCCCGCAGTTAAAATAGACCGAGGAATAAGGGCTTCAAGCCCCTTCCCTAAACGTTGAACTTCTTTAGTCACGACGATTGACCTCCCGAGCAAGATTTAAATATGCAATGGCACCCCGCGAATCTGCCTTATACAAGGCAATCGGCAACCCATGACTTGGGGCTTCGGACAAACGAATATTCCTTGGGATAATCGTCTCATAGATCAATTCTTTAAAATACGTTCTCACGTTTTCTGCAACCTGCCGGTTCAATGCCGTCCGCTTATCGTACATAGTCAACACAATCCCGGATATCTCAAGATCTGGGTTATATGTTTCTTTCACTAGGGTCAGCGTATTGATCAAGCTCGCGATGCCCTCGAGGGCAAAATACTCGCATTGCACAGGAATCAACGTACGATCGGCGGCTACCAACGCGTTTAACGTCAGCAGCCCCAACGACGGAGGGCAATCAATCACAATATAGTCGTAGTACCCACGAAGCAATTGAATACGGTCCTTCAACATTGTTTCACGTGAATCACAACCCACCATTTCAACCTCGGCACCCGCCAAATCACGATTACTAGGAATCACATGCAGATTATCAAAGGCTGTCGGATATAAGACATCCTTAATATCTGCCTGATTTAAGAGCAGATCATAAATACTATATTCAATATTTTCAGGCCTAAGCCCTACTCCAGAGGTCGCATTCGACTGCGCATCCAGATCGATAAGTAAAACCTTATTTCCAAACTCACTCAAATAAGATGCCGTGTTAATTGCCGTGGTGGTTTTTCCCACTCCGCCTTTTTGATTTACCACCGCCAAAACTTTGCATGTCATAAATCAAGTATATCCGCGCTCTAACAATTAGCACAAATTGGTATTCGTCCATATTAATCTTTAATAGATCGGCCAACCACACGATGAAACAAGATACCGATGGCAAATCTCAAAGACAATGTTTCACGTGAGACAATCCCGTTCCGACCCCCTAAAGGCCCTCCTGGGCCGCAATTACCTTTGAATGAGCCTCCATCAAGCCGTGCCGAAGCTCCTCAATGAGTCCATGATTAAAATTACTGACCGTAACGGCAATCGGCGCCACAACACCATGAACATGTTTCACGTGAGACAAGGCCTCGTCCAAAAGTCCATTAAGACCTCCCAACCCCTCCCTAAATTCCGACAAAAATTTCTGGGAACATCCAGATAAGTTAACATGGTTGTCATAATATTTATTTATTTCAATTAATTTTAACGCGTCGACATTTATAAGTCTATCGATAAGTGCAAACAATCGATCAATATCTCTTGAAACCCCCTTAAATTCCTTTGAAACCGCCGACAGCTCATGATCGGACAAACTTACTGCCGCCCCACCAAATAATCGTTTATGGAGGGCTCTGTCGGAAATTAATTCCGAGTATAAATCAAGGGCGGCCAAGCCAGACTTAACCGCTGCGCCAGTCGCCTCCCCACCCAAATTGACTCCTGCATTGCCCATCCACCGATAAATCATAGTTACGATCAAATCAATCCGATGTTCTAATCGATTGACCATAAACCTAATTTTTTTAAACGACCCCACCAAGTCATTGTACACAGTAGAAATATCCAATAGCTCTTCGAACTCCGCTTCCGTACAATCCGACAATATATCTACATCTGATTCGAGATCCACCAATTTTTTTACGTCGGTGCCCATATATTTAGCGACCTTCTTTGGTCGTTCAGCTAGAAAGTCTGTTGAAACGCTTACTTCTTGAGGGTCCGTTAGAAATTGCGTCTCATTCGTCCCCAGTACCAGAGCCACAACCTCTACCTTTGAAATATCAGGATACCCAAATACGCCGTTAACCCCGACCACACCAATAGCCTCCGCGTTGCCGCTAATATCATTTTCATATTCATGCTTGACCAGCATTTTTCTCAGACTGTCTATCGCAAGAGATACACTGGAGATCCCCCTATTAACACTCCCACTCAAAGAAGAAATCAGGTCGCTAGGAATTGATTTAATCGTTTTGGCACCGTTCTTCTTGTGCGTGACATCATGAACAACTGAATCAAGCCGATTCCGTTTCGACGTTACCGGTGCACCATCATGAACAACTGAGTCAAGCCGATTCCGTTTCGACGTTACCGGTGCACCATCATGAACAACTGAGTCAAGCCGATTCCGTTTCGACGTTACCGGTGCACCATCATGAACAACTGAGTCAAGCCG
>CAIPHK010000036.1 GCA_903864835.1 uncultured bacterium
TCCCGAGTCATATATTCCAATCCCACCCGCCCATTTTGAACCATATCCGAGCCTTGCCCCACGTACGCCCACGCCGCCTGCAACGCGTAAATATAAGGCACTATCGCCGCAATCAAGATGGCTGAAATCCCTAATGCCGCCACCGTTTCCATAAGGGTAAACCCGCTTGATTTCATGATCGTCTATTCTCCGTTTTGAACCACCATTGTCACCAACGCCCCCGGTTCAGATGCATCTTTAGTCGAATTTACAATCAGATCCTTCCATACGGTGATCACGACGGTCTTAAGCGACCCTTGGGTCGTATCCGTTACCTGGATCAATAAATCTGCATATGGCGACGGCACCGCCGCTGTGCTTTGAGTATAATTTTGACTAAATCCCACCCCACTCCCGACCCCTTTGCAATTCGCCCAAATTTGGTTTTTTTTCTGCTCACATACCAATCCCGCCCGCATTACAGCGGAACTATGAACATTCAGTTTCATCATTCGAGGCACCAGTTGAACAACAATGACTGACATCGGAAGTACCAATAATGCGGCCGCGAGCACCTCCGGCAAGGTAAACCCCTGAGCGTTCATAGTCCCTCCTTCACCATCACCAATCCGGTCACCAAAATCACGGTTGTTGTGTATTGGCTAGCCCCCACCTGCACGATAATCGGTGACGAAGACCCCGTCGTTGCACTGCCTTTTGAGTCAAACGCCACATGCCGATTCCCAGATAACAAGGCCCCTTGGGAACTCATATTTCGAGTTTCCCCCATCTGAACCAAACTCCCCCCTGGCTCCTTGTAGATCGCATACGATGACCCATCACTCGCAACTGTGATCCCGTGAGTCACTCCCGTATTGATCGAAAAATCACGGGCCAGTCGCTGATCCAACGCCAGGCGTTGGGCAATCGACCGACACGCAATTTTTTTAATTGTTGTGCTGCCCATTCGGGGCAGCACAACGGCAGCAATAATTCCGATCAGACCTACCACCAATACCAGTTCAAGTAAGGTAAACCCCGCCCTCCCGCTAATGAGTGTGGGCGTCGACCCGATTATCCGTGTTGCCATCCACATAGGCATCTCCTAATGGACAAACCGGCGCCCCTTTTGGAAAATAGGTGACATCCGCTAACAACGCCGCTAAGGTTCCATATGAACCCGACTGGATTTTTTTCGTTTCCCATTGCGCATCGAGGTTCGCGACATTCGATGTACAGGCCTTAATTTTGGCATCCTCGGTCGTTTGCACAAACCGAGGAATCGCAACCGCCGCCAAAATCCCAATAATTGCCACAACGATCATAAGCTCGATCAACGTAAACCCATACGAATTTTTTTGCGTCATACCCTACCCCCTTTTTTAATAGACCCCCCCGGAAAAAAAGTGCCCCCCTTTCATTTCCTCTTCCCAAATACGCCCCTCACTCGTCCCCCAACGAAATCGTCACAACAACTATTAACTTCCCAATTTTATTCATTTAAAACATTTAATTATCTCGATATTATCTACTGTCCCACATGGCCCATCAAATCGAACATCGGCATATAAATTGCGAGTGCAATGAACCCAATTACCGACGATAACCCCAGGGTCAACATGGGCTCTAAGACCACCAAAATTCGTTTGGACGTCGTTTCTATATCTTGCTCCAATGCCGTCGCGCATTTTTCAAGAACGGGGCCCAA
>CAIPHK010000037.1 GCA_903864835.1 uncultured bacterium
CAGTTATTGCGGCAATCCTCTGACTTGTTGCTACTAAACGGAAATCTATTGCGGGGAAACGACAGCTCTATTGCTACTAATCTGAGCGTGGGCTGGAACCCTGAGGCTACCGCCACGCTCAGTGCATAGACGTGTGCGAGTGTGTACGTCTACTTCCTATCAGGAGTTATTGCTACTAAACGGAGGGTAGCCACTGGATACCAATTGCCGGATAATACCCTCGTTCGAAGGTCAATCGTGTAGGCGCACCATTTATAGCGACGCTAAAAATGGTCTATCTTATGGGGCTCACGTCGCCCCCTCCAACTGGCTCAGCCAGATTGGAGCCTCCCCCTCTCGCTCGATGAACTCGCTGTTTTCGAACACACTTTTTCACTAATACAAGTTTTTTGAACATAACCCCGATACCCTTCAATAAAATAAGCTCGGATGGCTTTTTTTTCGACGTACAATTCGGTTCATTCTTGTTTAGAACCACAAAAAAAGGGGAAGATCACCACCAGCGTATAAGTAGGATTAGACTGAGTATCTGAATCGGCCGGGGGGGCGAAGATGAAAACAGCGTGGGGGCTATTGCTGGCGGTGATGATCGCACCTCCGATCTATTCGGAGCTAGCGGTTGTCCGTGAAATCCGCCAAGCGGGCTCAGCTCCCATGAAAAAATTTTACGCATCTAGCAACGGAAATCTATCCATTATCGACTTTGGAATCAAGTCGATTTCCACAGTTCAAGCCACTGGAAATGCCAATCTTCAGGTCAATACCGTCGTTATTCAAGATATAGTAGATAGCGACATCCTTGCACAAGTCACCCGAAAACCACTCAATTACCCGAATCCATTCCGCAAGGGGGATGGGACCACATTTTATTATTCGCTATCCAAATCCATGGATGTTGAAATTCGGATTTATGACCTATTGGCCAACGAAATTGTTAAAGTGATCCGAAATGCTGGCCTCTCCGGAGCCAACGTCGGGCCAAACAAAATCGGGCTCGGCGATCTCGGGGTAGACTCCCATTCAATGGCGGCAGGGGCCTATTTCTACGTGATTATGAACAACGGAAAAGTCTTGGCCAAAGGAAAAATGGCAGTACTCCCTTAGTCGTTGTCCCCAGTGGATAGCGATACCCCAAATCCAATGTTGTCATAATCCGATGTTACCGGATTCTTTTTAAGATTTACCACGACGCCAAGCTGCTCTGACAATGCGTATTTGCCTCGAACATTGACCTGCGGTCGATCCACATTGTAGACCTCCACGCTGACTCGGGCTTTCGGAACCGGATGGTAGTCAACACCCGCCCCCAAATGGGATTCAAAAAATCCAACCCGCGCAGATGTCGTTGACCCTAAATGAGCCCCATACTGAACGTTTAATACGGGTTGATTCGACCCTTTGGTGCCTGCAATTCCGGTCCGAAAAAACGAACCGCCAATGGTCGAATCAAAGTAACCTCCAAACGACGCACTATCCGTAAAATTGACAACGGGAACAGCCTCCGCCTCCCCTGACACTTTCATCTTTGACCATTTTTGCAGCAACCCAACTGGTCCAAAACGAGGGTCGGTGCCCGCCACTGCACGAAGTCCAGCAGACACATCATATACATTGTCCAAGGTGCTATTAATTTTCATAACATTAGAAGACGTGACGACTTGTTTCGACATCATTTGAACAACCTCACGAAGCTGCGCAGTCATTGCGGCCAAGTCACGAATCGTATCTTTTGAAGATTCCGCAACCGTCCCATCCCGAAATAATAGCTCGGTATTTTTCTTCACAATTCCTGTGGTGTCCGTCAGGTTGGCCAACATTTGAGGAATCGAGCCCCTCGCCCCCGCGGAACCGGACAAAGTCGACGAAAGAACCGCCAAATCCTGGGTAATTTTATCGACTGATCGAATGGTATTACTGACCGATTCTAATACCTGTGGGGACACCAATAGCTTTTCATAAGTCTGAAGGAGCGCCTTGGTCGTCTCCAGATTTTGAGCACCCAGTTCGACAAATTCAGCCAACCCCGCAGATGCCGTACCATTCATCACCCCGCCATCTTCAAGCATCTCAGTCTCGTCCGGATTTGGAATAATATTTAAAAACTTCTCCCCAATAAGACCATCAAAGTAGATTTTGACGATTGAGTTTTTGGGTATCCGAATCGACGACTCGACCCGAAAATGCACTCTGACTGTGCCCGGAGTCGGCTCAATAACATATACTTTTCCGACTTTGGATCCTCGATAACGCACATCTGCTCCGTTAACCAGCCCGTTTACAGACTTAAATTCGCCAATAATTTCATACCCGTCTAAACGATAGAAAAACCCACTTTTCCAAATTAGAAGCCCTGCCAGAATTGATAACATCAAAAATGATGCAATTCCGACTTTAATCGCGTTTCGATCGTAAGTCACCTAAAGTCCTCCGTTAATAAATGTAGTATACAGGTTGCCTGCTGAACCGATCGTCTCTGGCGTTTGAGGCGGCATCAACTGTCCGTCTTGCATCATATAAATTTTATCTGACACCCTCAAAATGGTTGAAATCTGATGGGTAACAATGATAGATGTCACATGCAATTGATCATTTAATTTTACGATCAAATTCTCAATATTGGTCGAAAGAATAGGATCCAATCCTGTCGTCGGTTCGTCATACAACATGACCTCCGGACTACGTGCCAATGCCCGTGCCAACCCAACCCGCTTTCGTTGACCACCGGATAATTCGGCGGGGTCTTTTTCCTCAGCGCCTGCCATTTCCACCATATCTAATTTCTCAGCAACAATAGTCTCAATCTCGCCCGCAGCAAAACCACCGGTTTCCTCCAACGGAAAGGCCACATTGCCACCCACCGTCATTGAATCGAACAACGCAGCAGATTGAAACAACATTCCGATCCGCGCACGGACATCCTTAAGCGCTTCGGTCGACATCTTTGTAATATCTTGGCCGTCCACAATAATTTGACCGGAATCCGGCCGGTGAAGTCCCAATATCAACCGTAACAACGTACTTTTTCCGCACCCTGACGGACCGATAATGGAAATCTTTTCACCGCGTTGAACCGTAAGCGAGAGCCCCCTAATAATAGGTCGCTCGTCATAGGACTTCCAAATATCAATTAGTTCAATCATTGGTAAAGCAAACTAGACAAGAAATAATTCACGATAAAAATTACGATTAAGGAAACTACCACCGCCCGGGTCGTCATCTCACCCACCCCCTTGGCTCCCGATCGGGCATGAAGCCCCATATACGAACTAATCATTGCAATCAAAAATCCAAAAAATCCTGCCTTTAACAATCCTCCGCCAATATCCCCGACCTTCAACATACTATTTGCCGAATCCAAATATAAATAAGGATTAATTCTTCCCACTCCCACCGCGATCACATAGCCTCCAAAAAAACCGACCACATCGGCCACTCCGACTAGCAACGGCATCATCAAAGTCACGGCAATGAGTCGGGGGACCACCAGAAATCGAATTGGATCCTGAGACATCGACTCCAACGCTTCAACTTGCTCGGTCACTTTCATTGTTCCAAGTTCTGCCGCCACTGCCGCCCCCACCCGACCCGCAACCACAACACCCGTCATCATTGGGCCCAACTCTCGCCAAAACGCGATCCCAACGACCCCGCCAATCATATTTCCAGCACCAAATTTCAAAAATTCACGAACGACCTGCAGGGTAAACGCCATGCCCACAAACATCGCGGTAATAATGGTAATCCAAAACGAATTAGTACCCAACTCTTTCATCTGGACAATCGTTTGTCGCCAGTGAATCGGTTGGGTCACCATCACCCGAATCGTCCGAAAAAAGAAGAGGGTCATGACACCCAATTCTTCGAAAAAGCCAATCACCCGTTGGCCAAAATAAACAGATATTTCTTTAATCATTACTCTTCCGGCCACTGTGCCAAAATTGGAATACGACGGCCTGGACCAAACGCACAGGTCGAGACTTTTACACCGGTAGCGGCTTGTCGCCGCTTAAACTCGTTGCGATGACATTTTCGAATAATATCGGTAACCATTGCCTCAGCATACCCCAATGCAACAATCTCCGCTTTTGATTTTTGTTTTTCGATGATGTAGCCGAGAATTTGATCAAGAACTTCATACGCAGGCAATGACTCCTGATCAGTTTGATCCGGTCGCAATTCTGCCGATGGCGGCCGGGTAATCGTATACTCAGGGATCACCTCTTGATCCTGATTAAGCCATGAGGCCAATCGAATCACATCGGTTTTATACAAATCTGACAAGGGGGCAATCGCCCCGTTCATATCGCCATAGAGAGTGCAGTACCCCAATGCGAGTTCACTTTTATTTCCGGTTGAAAGGGCCAAACTCTGAGTTTGATTCGCAATTGCCATAATCATCGTGCCCCGAATACGCGACTGCAAATTTTCCATCGGAAGTGTCACTGGTGAGGGTTCCCATCCCAACTGAGATAATGATTCGGAATAAATTGACTGAATTGGAATTTCAAGGAGCTTAATTCCTAGATTTTGGGCCAAGATTCGGGCATCCCGACTACTTTCATCGGAAGAGTAAATCGACGGCATGGCCAATCCAATGACGTTCTCGTGGCCCAAGGCTCGAACGGCCAGGGTTGCAACTACTGCAGAATCGATCCCACCGCTCACCCCTAATACAACCGACGAAAACTTTGATTTCTGCACGTATCCCCGAATCGCCGTTTCGATGGCTAGCGCAACTTGGGCAAGATCACTCGGCACGCTGAGTTCGATGGAAGAGCCCTCAGTATCAGCGACAAACGCACCCGCTATAAATTCTGGAAACTGAGCGACAAGCTCCCCCTTGCCATTAAAGGCCAAGCTAGATCCTGAATACACCACGTCATCTTGAGCCCCCACTTGATTCACCATCACCACAGGCTTACCCATGCGCGCGGCGACTTTTGACAATACGGTGGTCCGTTGCTGGGTTTTGTTGACCTCAAATGGAGAAGCCGTTGGAACCAGTACCAAATCGGGGGACTGTGTCATTAACTGGGTAATCGGATTAACGAGATAATCGTCAGAATACACATCCGCCCATGCATCTTCACAAATCAAAACGCCCAACCGAACCCCTCGCCACTCGACGACATGGGTCGGCTCCCCAGATACAAACAGGCGAGGATCATAAAATACATCATAAAACGGCAATAATTGTTTATCCCACCGAAACTGGACTTTGCCGTCCGAAATCAAAAAGACAGAGTTGAATCGACGACTTCCCCCCGATGCCACCCACGGCGCTCCCACCACAATCCCCAACGAACTCGATTGGGTTGCCCCCATAATGCGGGCCAATGCCGCCTCAACTTTAGGTTGAACAGTGGGATGAGCGACTAAATCCATGGGGGGGTACCCCATCAAAAACATTTCAGGGGTGACAACCAAAGACACCCCCAACGCTTCAAACTGGGCCATCGACTGAATTAGTAAATCCGCGTTGATATCAATCGCACCGACGATTGGATCAAACTGTGCAATTCCAATTTTCAATGCAAAAAGACCCTAGCGTCCCGGTTGGATATTATAGTCGAGGTTTTCATCGGATGAGTCATTCAATATCTCGGAATCAGCGGGCATTTCAACCTTAATTTGGGGATCCATAAATAGGCGAATACTATCCATTTTAAAGTCGATCTTTCCCTTTCGATTGGTCGAACTGGCGATTATTTGAAGTTGGACCAATCCGCCCGACCCATTTTTGTGGTCCGGATTCCAAATATCATCGCCAATTCTGGTATTGTCGTCGTAGAACATCGACAACGGAACGGTCACTTTTTTCCAGCCCTCCCAGTTGATCGGAAATTCATAGATGAACCGATCATCAAAGGCCACCCGCCCAGGCACAAACGGACTCGGTTCAATGATATAATTTTTATTATCGTCGTCATACAATTCAATTTTAATGCGCCCCGACTCACTCCCAGTCCCGTTTACAATCATCTCGATTGCATTAAATCGGGAGCCATCCAACGCCAGGTACGTGCCAATTCCACCAACATAATGGTGTTTTGACTTCCCTTGAAACCGCAATGACTGACGCCCGACATAAGCGGATTCCTTGGCGTCCGAATTGGGCCCTACAGATACCGCCATCTCTCCAAACACCCACCATGTCGGATTAGACGAAATATCGCCATCTTTAAAGTCATCGATTACGTAATTATTACTTGCAACAACATTACCTGACGTCACATTTGACGTCGGGATTTTATTTTGCGCCAAAATGCCACATGAGCACCCAACGAGTAATACGGCAGCAATCCGCACAGTCCAAGTCATGACCGATATCCTATCATGTGACGGGGGTAAACCGAAGCCCTTCCACCGTTCGAATAACATACCACCGCTTACTCAGCTGAATCTTTTTTCCAATCGATTCGTTCAACAAGCGGATCAAGCTATTCACGCGAGCAGACGACGGAACCAACGACATCCGACCCATTATCTCCAATAGCAAAGCATGCTGAATTGTTCGATGGGCACCGATCAATTGGGTGGATAAAAAATAATCCGTCTCATCCGTTGATATCCAGTGTAGTGGCAATTGGGACCGAATATAATCGGCCATATCCCCGACTCTCTCCGTGAACCGAATCAGCTCCCGTTCGATCTCAGGATTTATTGCCTGCAATTCAGGAATTACCCGCTGCCGAATTCGATTTCTGGAAAATCGGAGATCAAAATTCGATTCATCAACCACGTAGGGAATTTCTTGCTGGTCACAATAGACCTGAAGTTGTGCCTTGGACACATCAAGGAAAGGTCGCAAAATGGTAATCCCTTCTTGTATCCGAGTCCGTTGAATTCCCGAAAGCCCATGCCCCGATCCCCTGACAATTTTGAGCAGAATCGTTTCCGCCACATCGGACCGATGATGTGCGGTCATTACAGTGGTGTACCCACGCATCCTGCAAAGGTGTACCAACATTCGATATCTCCACTCCCGCCCTGCCGCTTCAAACCCGTCCTTCGTCCGATTGGCCTCAGCAACAATCGGAAGCTTTCGGACCGTCCATGCAATGTTACGCGCCTCACAATAGGACCGAACCACGGCTACATCGTTCGCCACCGCATCTCGGGAACGAAGCCCGTGGTCGAGATACACCGCATCCACGTTCGTCGGCCCAAACACATCGGCGCATACTGCCAGCAACGCCATGCTGTCTGGCCCCCCGGACACCGCAGCAATCCGACCCATAGGAACCGCCATCACCTACATTGCGATAGGGGCTGAAATACGAAGCAATCGTAGTCCTGTTTCAATACAGATCCTTGCCTTTTCCAAAATATACAGTCGCTGACGCTGAAGCGCCGGCTCGGTTTTTAGAATAGGCGATGATTCGTACATTGCATGAACCAATCTCGCGAGCTCAATCAGAAAAAAAACCATCCGATTAGGGGCCAAGTTGTCCGCCGCGTTGTGAATTTCATCTTGGAACTGCAAGCACCACATCATGACATTACGTTCTGCATCATTTAACACTTCATGGGTTGCGCTCGTCGGGGCATCGATCTCTAATTTACGATAAATTGCGCAAATTCGGGCATGGGCATATTGAACATAAAACACCGGATTTTCATTCGATTTTTTCTTAGCCACTTCAATATCAAATTCAATCGCCGAATCCGAACTCTTCATTGCCAAGAAAAAACGGGTTGCATCCGATCCAATTTCATCCACAATTTCGTCCAGAGTCACCATTTCCCCTGTCCGTTTTGACATTCGCACCGGCTCCCCATTTTTAAGGAGTCCGACCAGTTGTCCAATCACTACTTTAAACCGAGACTCGGACGCCCATTCCACGCCACCCAACGCCTGAACCATCGCCCGGACCCGAGGAACATACCCATGATGATCGGCGCCCCAAATATTAATCATGCGATCCCCGGCTCTTGCCATTTTATCGGCATGATACGCACAATCCACCGCAAAATAGGTGTACGCCCCATCACTTTTAGTTAATACACGGTCCTTATCGTCGCCAAAATCCGTCGACCTAAACCATTGTGCGTGATCGGCCTGATATACCGTGCCCGCGTCGCGGAGAACCCCAATTGCATCGGCCACGGCACCCCGATCATGCAGCGTTTGCTCAGAAAACCATTGGTCAAACACGACGCCAATCCGACGCAAAGTAGATTCATGTGCGGCACGCATCGCCTCAACCGGATTAGGTGCATCGATTAGGTCCTTTATATACGCGCCAAAATACCCGCCTTCGGGAATCGGGCGCCCGTCACGAACAGCAGCAACACTCGATCGAAATAGCGCAATCTGATTTCCTGAATCGTTCACATAAAATTCAGAATGGACCCGATGGCCCACCTGGACGAGTAAATCCTTCAAGCAGCTTCCGATGACCGCCCACCGCCCATGGCCTATGTGCAAGGGGCCCGTTGGATTGGCCGATACATATTCCAACAATATCCGCTTGGGTTCGGAAACCGGCGTCACCGTAGTGGGACTCCATACGTCAAACTGCTTCCACACCAACGCATCATGCAACTTTAAATTCACAAACCCATTCAGCGGCACAAAATCAATACCCGCCCCACCGGCCCAGGTAGTGGCGGTATCACATAATTCTTGAGCGATCGCCATGGGGGACTTCCGTAGCTGCTTGGTCAAGCCAAATGCCACGTTAGTTGCAAAATCTCCGTAATCTGGATTTTTGGGCATATCAATGGCAGGCGATGGAATCGCAATGTCATAGGTCGCCGCCACTAAATCCACAATACGAGTGGCAATCCAAGCACGAATCATAAGATCCTCATTTCATTAAAAGTACGATTTGCGGCGTTTTTGCGATCAGCGCAAGGACCTCAGCTCTGGTAATAGGAAACAATGGCAAATAAAACATCGATGGGGAAATCAATTTCCGATCTAACGCAGTCTGAAGGTACGGGGCCGCCCACGACTTTGAATTAACATCTCTAAATGGCAGGCTAATATCCCCAGAAGCGGTCAACTCAATTCCACTGGCCCGTTCAATCATTACCAATGATTCAATTTTTGTTAGGGGGCGATCGGGGTACACTTTCCCGGCTTTATCGGGAACAAAAATATTAGCGGACACCATCGCTGACACCGCGTGAAACGCAATATGTGTGGGAGGCAAATCAGTCGGAACCACCGCAACCAAATTGCCGGAAGGAACCCGATACAACGACAGTATCAGTCGGGCAAATTCGCCTCTTGAGATCGAGGCTCTTGGGTAGAATAACGTATGATCAGTGCGCCCCGAAGGAGAATCCAGCGCCGACAGAAGGCCTTTGGAATACAGTGTCCTTACCGTCTTTTCTAACCAATGGCCGCGTAAGTCTGCATACACTTCTTCGACAACGGGTGCAGTTGAAATTAATGGAAGAGTTCCCTTTCCAACCCGTAATGGACCAGGGACGATGCTCCCCGATATCGGAACCTGTTTTGGTAGGCCAACCAGGGGTTCAACCGCTGGAGGAACAATCATCGAAACTACCCGATAAAAAAACCGACGATCGGCATCATAATCTCGGGTACACTCGGATTCCGTTTGATACACCGCCTGAATCGATTTTATATTTGATACCCATCGTGCAAGATTCCCAATGGTCACCGGTGCCCCCATATCAAATCGGTCGGAAGGGTCAATTAATTGGGCATGAAACGCGGTTGCAATATATTTCGACGGCCAATAACTAGAGGGCATATTTTTGTAGGGCATATTATATGGAGTAGCCCGTAAGGGAAGCCCAAGCGCCTTTACGACCCCTAACACGTAATCAAATTGAGAAATGGGGGCCATTGGACGAAACTGACCATCGGAATATACATCCATGAGGCCATAGGCCACTATCTTTGGAACCGCCCCAGATAACGACGATCCGACATCAAGATCCGTCGGCGACCACAGCTCAGTGGAGGTCCTCAAAAGCGTATTTCCTGAGCTCAATTTCATAAGCAATACCGCCAAATCACCCCGTGTTACTAATCCCTTGGGATCCCGCGTCGCCGCATTGGGGATCATATTGAGCGTAAAAAAGAGGTCCGTTGCAGTATGGATATTGCCAGACGTTTTGACTTCGGGGCCAAAGCGATGAACTTGACGCTTTAACGACGAAATCTTCGTCCCATCAGAACTAACATAACTCACATAAATAACCTGAGGTCCCAGCTTCAAATTAAAGGGGTAAAAAAAACGGCCATCCCGCCGCACCGCAACGGCGTGGCCATTAACGTATACCGGCGTTAGTAATCGATTGACCCCCTTAACAATTAATTGTTCTTGGATGGTGACCAAATCCGGCGCGGGCGAATACAAAGTAAACTTATCCGCCAACGACGGATCAAACTCAGTAAAGACCGAAATATCAACATTGCGAGTTGAAAGTTTAAACGTCTCAACCGAACCAAAGGACCGATGCGCCCACAACGTGCCACTACTTACTAACAACGCTATAACAATCGAAAGGCTACGTGACATGGGCTTTTTAGGGGTGTTCGGATATTAATGGATTAAAGGGTGGTGCCGAGAGGCGGAATCGAACCACCGACACGAGGATTTTCAGTCCTCTGCTCTACCGACTGAGCTATCTCGGCAAATAAAAAAAAGAAGACGCACACTAACGGATTTTCTCACGAGTCACAAGGTGCGAATTATGAAAATAATGGAGCCGACGGTCGGAATTGAACCAACGACCTACTGATTACAAGTCAGTTGCTCTACCAACTGAGCTACGTCGGCGCGAACGGGGGATTTTAAACTACAACAATTCGGGTGTCCAGACCCAATCTAATCACCTCAAATTCCACAATATTGATCCCAACCCGATCGAAACACCCTGTAATAACATGGTATTTACAATTGCCTTGAAACCATCTACCATCCTCGCACCAAGTTCTCGACCTGGTTGTGTTCACTACTCGCCAAGTGGGGTTTTTTGGAAATTTTGGTCCAGAGGTGTTTGATGAAGTTATTTGTCGGAAACTTGCCGTTTTCCGCATCGGAAGAAGAATTAAAATCAGCGTTCGTCGATTTCGGCGCAGTTGACAATGTGAAAATCATTATTGATAAGTTCTCAGGCCGTTCGCGTGGATTTGGATTCGTAGAAATGCCTAATGATAGCGAAGCTAAAACAGCTATCGACCAACTTCATGACCGCGATTTCAAAGGTCGTAAGTTGATTGTTAACGAAGCAAAACCTCGTCCAGACCGGGCATAGTTTTTAGTCCAGACCTTCTGGATTAAGTCGTTGACTAAAATTAAAGCCACCCACTAGCTGGGTGGCTTTTTTTTTGTCTCCCCCGTTTCAATGGTTCTATGGTACTCTAGTCCAACTATGTCTAACGCATCTATTGTTATTATCGGCCGGCCCAACGTCGGCAAGTCCACACTGATCAATCGAATTTTAAAAAAACGGAAATCAATTACCAACGACCAACCGGGGGTCACGCGGGATATTTTAGAATATGCCGCGACATGGAAAAAATATCACTTCCGACTTATAGATACCGGCGGCGTCTTTTTTGAGAAATCCAACGATATCCCATTTCAAACGGATATCGAAGCCATGGTGGCAGGGGTATTGGAAAATGCCAGTCATATCGTCCTTCTTTCGGATGGAAAGTCTGGTCTGCATCCAATTGATGCCAACATTGCTCGGCAACTCCGTCCCTATCGTTCAAAAGTAACCATTGCGGTCAACAAAATTGATGACCCCTCAAAGACTGCTGTTGCGGGAGAGTTTTACCAATTGGGATTTGGGACACCGATTCCTATTTCAGCAACCCAAGGCTCAGGGATTGATATCCTGATGAGTGAATGTGTCAAAGACTTCCAGGCCGGTACCGATGTTGATGAACCCTCCGTAAAGCTTGCGATTGTAGGGCGGCCTAACGTAGGGAAATCGTCCCTGATCAACGCCTTTCTGAATAAAGAACGGGTCATTGTATCCGAACGCGCGGGCACCACTCGTGATTCGGTTGAAATTCTTTTTTCGTATAAAAAACAGACATTTCTATTGGTCGATACTGCTGGAATGCGCAAGGCGTCTAAAGTATCCGACTCCATTGAATTTTATTCGGGAGTTCGATCCCAAAAGGCACTGTATGCTGCAGATATCTGTTTGGTCGTCTTAGATGCCACCGATTTACTTCGTGACCAAGATAAACGAATTATTGATATGGCTCTTACCGCCCATCGGAGATTGATCATATTTGTAAACAAGTGGGATATCGCTAAAGAGGATATCGACACCAAAGAGTTTATCCGAAAGCGGATTATCATGGAGATGCCGTCTCTTGAAAATTATCCCATCATTATTGGATCGGCATTCGAAAAGGACCAAATCACCAAGTTACTCGATTTGGTACCTCAAATTGTGGCTGACGGACAAACCCGAATCCCAACGCCAGAGCTCAATCAGTTTATTGCGGATTCGATTCGCCGAAATCCCCCACCGTCCCGAAGCAGCCGACCGGTTCGCGTGTATTATGCAACGCAGGTAGGGACGACTCCCCCTGAGTTTGTATTATTTGTAAACCAGCCGAGATTGGTGCTCGGAGACTATGAGCGATACCTTGAAAATCGGTTACGCCAACGGTTCCCCTGCTTTTTAGGAAATCCAATCATCATTAAGTATAAAGGCGACAAAGCTGAGGATGCCAAAGCTCAATAAGGTCATATTCTGTGGGACCCCTGACTTTGCGGTCCCAATTCTGGACTCAGTCTATGCCACTTTAGGATCCCGCATGGCGATGGTAATCACCCGACCGGATGCCCCGGCGGGCCGGGGCCGAACATTGACCCCCTCCCCTGTAAAAGAAAAAGCACATCAGCTCGGGATACCCGTCGCGACACCGGACACCCGCACCGAGCTCAAATCGATCATCACGTCGATATCCCCTGACCTCATCATTGTTGTTGCCTATGGAATGATTTTCCCGCGATCCATCGTCGATCGTTTTTTTTGTATGAATATCCACGGATCGCTATTGCCGCTATACCGAGGCGCGTCACCCATTCATTCCGCCATCCTTTGTGGTGATATTGAAACAGGCATCACGCTCATTAGAATGAATCAAAAAATGGATGCCGGGGATATGATCATGTCAGATACCATTAAATTAGATCCCAATGAAACCTTCGACAGCATCCATGATCGACTGGCACAACTGAGCTCAACTTTATGCAACGATTTTATAAATCAATTTAAAGATTCGGCCCTGCACCTGATCCCACAAAATCATGACCAGGCTACCTACTGCCATAAACTAAATTCTAAGGATTATGAGCTACAACCTCAGATGACGGCCACAGACTGTTTAAACCGGATCCGTGCATTTTCTCCGGCACCTGGCGCGTATGTTATGGCCAATAGCCGACGAATCAAAATTCTAAAAGCAACGATTCAGGACAATCAATTACTCCCTTTAATTGTTCGCCCCGAAGGCCGCGGGGATATGACTTATCCAGCGTACCTTCTGGGCAATCCCCCCCTCTTTTAGACCTTAATCAGGAATCACAACGCCCAGACGTTTTGAATGCCAATTCAAGAAACGCCCAATTACCGTTGCCGCTTCGGCACGGGTGATATTTTCGAACGGTCGTAACCGTTGCTGGTCATCTCCCCCGTAGTTAAGTTCACTAATATACAACCCCAGGCGATTACGAATACTCAAGGGCAAGCCTTGAATATCTCGGTAGGGGGACAAATCGGCGATGACATAATTTTGAACCCCTTGTTTTTGAATCGCATTACTGACTGCGACAATAAACGACAACCTCGAAATCGGGCGATCCGGCTCAAATTTCGCTTGTTTTAACGTGAGCGACTGATCGAATGATCTCAATATAACCGACGTATTCCCCAAATCAATCCACTCGTTAATATACGGTCGATCCGCATACCCCTCTGGGATATCAATAAACTGACTCCCCTTGGCTTTGGTACGAAATTCCGTATTCGATTTTTCATAAATCCGAATCGGAGTACTCCCTTTACCCACTTGCTCGCCAGCCCGATTAAATGCGGTTATCTCCAATTGATAATTGCCGGTGGGCGCCATCGTATTGGAATCGGTTCGACCATCCCAGACAGTATCATATTCCCCAGACTGTCGTTTCTCACGGGAAAGGATCTTACGAATTACCACATTTGATGAATTTTTGACTTCAAGGTCGATAAAATAGGGTACCCCAAGGACATCGTTAATCGAATAGTCGATCGCCGTATTAAGGGACTGAATCTCCTTCGGAAGATACACTGCCATCGCTAACATTTTCGCCGCTTCAACCATCGTCAAAGGGCGATTGGGCTGAACCACCGTATTGTCAGTCACTAGAGGAGACAAAAGTCCCAATCGGACCGCTTGAATCAAATTACCACTGGCCCAATGACTGGCTGCATCCGTGATATTCACCGGTTTAAACTGGTATTGATATCGCACGGGATTGGCGGACACCGCCAATTCAATACGTTTTATAGGATCTACAACTGGGGTGGGCATTGGAACCAGATTCGCCGTAGGCATTACGTTGACCACGGTTTCTCGACGCGGCTGATCAAATACTAACCGTTTCTCAAATCCCAGCAGGGCGAGAAAATCACGATTTTTGATCAAGTCGATTCGAGTCAGATAATCGTCTGACAAAAACCATTTTGCCCCGATCCCGACCTGAAGGGAAATCGAAGACTCGGACGCCATGTCCACCGCAAGTCCTGCAAGACCATATACTTTCCCCTGAAAAATACTGAACAAATCACGTTTGAGATTGGCATCGATCGACAATACCGTCCGGGATCTCTGATTTTCCATCGTCGGGATAATTCCCAACCCAATTTCAGCATTCCAATCCCGGGTAAACCCGCCGACTAATCGCAAGCCGCCCTGCCCACCATTAGTTAATCCGGTACTGCCATCAAAGGAATGGTAGCCCAAATACCACGCCATACTAAACTGGGAATGGGTCGGAACAGATTCTCGAATCTGTACCTCAAGTTCGGTATTACGCAAAGCAAGAGACTGATTTAATTGACTCAAATTTTGAGTCCGCTCTTGAAGGGTATGGGTCAATTTTTCTAGCCGTACAAATTGCGCCTCAAACTGCGATGTACCTGAATCACGGGTTTCCTTTGCTTTCGCATAGGCATCCTGAAGATCCGCAGTGCGTCGTTGAACCCACAACTTCAAATCTTCCATTTCGGAATATTTATCAAAAATATCTTTGCGAATTTGATCCATCTTCGCTTCGGTTTCTTTTAAGGTTTTTTCCCGAGTTTCGACTTCCTGCATTTGCGACGACAAGGACCGAGACATCGCCAACATATTGGCTTCACGTGTCGCATTCTGTGATGCCTGCGCTTCTAAGGACGCCTTGATCTTTGCCGCTTTTTGTTCTGACAGGGCCAGCTCCGCTTTCCGGCGATCGAGTTCTTGCCGATCTGCTTTTTGAGCACTCGACGTCTGAGCCATTTCGCGTTCAAACTTTTCACGACCCAACAGAATTTCATTATTAATGGACTTTAGCTCCAAGTTTCGAAGGCGTATATTTTCTTTTTCTTGATTAACAGCCGCTTCTTGGGCGCGCAACTTATCTCGTTGGGCCACCACCGCCAATTGTTTGGCTTCGATTTCTTTTTGTTCCGCAGTTAAGTTCTGATGCAATGATTGTAGCGATCGATTACGAGAGGTCAATTCACTCTCAATCGTAGAGAGTTCTTTTTCTTTATCCCCCAAAGACTTTTGGCGACTATCCGCCTTCCGAAGGAGCTGTTCAATTCCTGATTTTTCAGTTTTCAACTGGGAATCAATGGCTTCCAGCTTTCGTTGCCGCATATCCATATCGGATTTTAGAATTCGCAAACGATCTTCTTCCGAAGTAATCCTTGTTTCTCTGGATTTGACCTCAGCCTCCTGCTTTTGGACGTTTAATCGATCGGCCTCAAATTGAGCACTTTGCGCGGTAAGTTCATTTTGAGTTTTCTTAATCTTGGTGTCCGCATCTAAAATGGTTTTTTCCCGTAGGGCCAACTGGGCCTGCTGCGACTGTAACAGTTGCTGCATTTGAGACATTGCCACCCGTTCTTTTTCCACATTGGCCGCAAGGGCTTGAACTTCGCTACTTTTTTGGCCCACCCGTTTTTGTAATGCGGCCAATTCGGCTTCACGACGCTTCGCCAACTCTTGCATCGATTGCAACGTCGTTTGTTGCGTTTGTAATTTCTCAGCCTGCGTCTTTAGATCCGAATTTTTGTCGGACAATTCATCCCGTGCCTTTGACAATTCTTCTTCGCGCTTCAGAAGTGTTACTTCGGTCGACTTAATCCGGTCGGCCTCCAATTTGACAGCCTTTGCCTGAGCGGCCAATTGCTCCCTCGATGTCGAAATACTGGATTCAAGTTCAGATACTTTCTGCTCGCGTTGTTTAATCAACGATTCACGATCAGCAAGCTCATTTAACTTCGCCTTAAGTTCATCGTTTCGCTCGTCCATTTCCTTTTGTTGTTTTGCCAGTTCTTCTTGGGCTTTGTCGATTTCCTTTTGTTTGTTTTGAACCGCAGCGTCAGGCTTTTTTTGCGTCTTTAATTTGGCCAATTCGCCATTTAGTGTTTGAACTTTGGCATTCAATTGGTCGCGTTGACGCTGCAAATCCGTCATTCGCCCCTCAAGTTGGTCGACCTTGATGTTGAGTTCTGATGCCTCGTTGGTTTCGAGCTTCATCCCACCGCCACCTTCACCGGCGCGATTTTGGGCACTTTTTCCGCTACTGTCGGCCGCAGCTTGACTGGATACCTCGAATTGGAATGGGATCGACAGTTCTTTCGAGCCCGTCGCTACAAACTTAATCGATGCCTGAATGGCCCCCGACTTCGCGTTTCCAGGAATCGGAATCGACGCGGTGTACAATGTTGCTGCCACCTTCGACAACGTCGTTCGATTCCCATTCACCACCACTACCGGACGATTCAGGGAAACGTTGGACTGGAGAGTAATTCGGACTTTCCCACCCGGGCGCACCGGATTTGGGCTAGTAGTCACCTTAATTTCCTGAGCCCAGACCAACGTCCCTAACAAAACCCCAATAATAACGGTGCCTAATCCCTTAAATATTCTCATGATAATTGTGCCTGCTTCATTAGATCTTGCGCGACGGCCAGAGTGTCGCCTTCTACAAAAATTCGGACGATCGGTTCGGTGTTTGATGGCCGAACATGGACCCATCCGTTGGGAAGGGTCACTTTTACTCCGTCAGTGTCGTTTTGCGAAAACTGAGAAAATCGATTTCTAATTTCAGCAATCGCATGGGTCACCTCCGCCTGAGACCCCACTGCAATTTTGTCGCGAATCATGGCGTACTGAGGATAAGTCGACACGATCTCTGAAACCGTTTTCTTTTTAGCCGCCAAATGCGCCAACGCCACCACAATCCCGACTAAACTATCCCGTCCCCACCCAATTCTGGGATAAATAACGCCCCCATTTCCTTCGCCACCCACCACCGCGTGATTCGACTTGATCCCTTGGGTGACGTGTGACTCTCCGATTTTGGTATATATCGTTTTTCCGCCGTGTTTGGCGGCAACCCATTCCAGAATCCGGGAAGTGGATAAATTAACGACCACCGTAGGAGACACTTCGTTTTCGATCGCTAAAATATGATCGACACAAAATGCCAGGGAATAGTCCTCGCCGATAAACCGTCCATTTTCATCTAAAATGACCAAACGATCGGCATCCGCATCTTGAACGAATCCAATATCGTAGCCACCTGCCGCCAATTTCTCTTTGATTTGGTCGAGATTTTTCTCAAGGGGCTCAGGGTCATGGGCAAACCGACCGGTTGGCTCGGCGTTTAGGATATCGTATTTGACGCCCAACCGATCCATAAGCACGGGATCCGATACTGATCCCGCCCCGTGATTGGCATCAATGAGTACCCGAAGACCCGAATTTCGAATCGCAGTGCAATCAATCAACTCCAGAATTTTATGCACATGGGAGTCCATCGCGGTTGAATCGATTGTCAGTTTACCTTGTTGATTCCACCCACCGACCGTCCAGGTCTCGGCATCGTAAATCGCTTTAAATCGGGCATATTCCACATCTTCTAAAAACGATCCCGACCCATTCATCAACTTCAGTCCGTTCCAAATCACCGGGTTATGAGACGCAGTCACAACCACCCCTGCCACTGCATTGAACCGATGGATCATTTGCTGAACAGTCGGAGTCGGCACTCGACCGATATCAACCACATCGACACCAGATGCCAGAAGACCGGCGATCACTGCAGATTTATAGGTATCGTGGCTGGTACGAGTATCGCCACCAACCACCACAGTTCCTGTTTTCCATAGCGATCCGAACGCAAGCCCTGTATTAAGTGCAATTTGAGGAGAGAGGGTTCCACCAACGACCCCCCGGGTACCAGACATCGACATGATCAGTGAATTCAAGAGGGACTCCTTTGGAGTGAAAATAATTGAAAATAGTATATCGGGATTTTACCTATCGGGGGAGTCAACAATCGAGGCCCCCTACTTAAAACCATTAAGCCCCTTTTTCTCAGAGCCAACCTTGCCTTTATGGGCGGTGTCAGAAGATATGGCGGAAGTAGACTTTGGCCTCCGGGCGCCGATGACCACTTGAAATACAGGTGTCCCATCATCTGATGTCAGGCGATCTGTAAGCGATCGGCGTATCAACCTCGACACAGGCACTGAATTTCCTGGGGGTTTACCGGCACCTTGTGACTTACGCAGGAACCCATTGGTTTTTGTGAGTCCATTCCCGACGCTGGATCTTTTATGGTGTGACAGTGTGGGTTTAATTGGAAGCGCAGGATGCCGCCTAATTTGGGGGGGGGACGCTACCGGATCTAGCACCGACGCTTCGGTGATTTCACTTCCCATCGGCGATCCAGGAGGCATTCCGGGAGGCGTTCCGGGAATCGATACTATCCCAACACTATTGACCGCCAATTGATCGCGTCGAGTATTCCATGAATCTATTCGGCGACGTAAGTCTGGGCTACTCAAACCGGTTCCAAAGTCCCCCAGTGCACCAAACTTTACAGGATAACAGTCAGAAAAATTTCTGCTATAAAACTCCTGAAAATCCGAATCCGGACTTAGTTTAAGCACAAACGGTGACCGAGGCTCGTCGACGCCTCCATCCGATAGCAACCGACGATCTGGGGTCCCGAAACCAGCCTCTGAACTCAAGCATTCGAGTCGACTCCTGGCTGACATCATGAATTCTTGATTCTTCTCCTCAATCGACTCCAACCCCTGGACCAATAGACGATTGTTCTCCGCAGAAAACTCCAGGAGGCGTCGTAATTCAGCATTTTCAGCACGTAAGCGCTCGTTATCCTCCCGAACGGGGTCCACACCATCAGCCCCATTTGTACCCGCTGACACCACTCCATCCTCGGTCAATCGATTTTTTATAGCGGTCTTCAGGATATTTAATGTCTCTAAAAATTCCCGACGGCCCAGCTCCGCTCCATCAGGAATTGGAAATGGCACATCCGGAAATGTTGCCATTTCCACTCCCGCGTCACTTCCACGCTCAAATATTTTCACAAAATATTTCAGTAATTGAGCGGTGTCCCGAAATTCTAAATCGGACCCTGCCGAAAATTCACTGGTAACTTGAAACTCATCGTATAGATCGTTTAAATGCACACGAAACGGACTGCGGCATCCCGCAGACTTCATCGGGGACCTGCCATCCTCGGCATTTTCATCCTCCATCAGCCGAACCAGGTCGGAAATACCCTCGTTGCAGTACCACAAATTGGCCGCCGCCAATATTTTTTTTAACTTGGCATCAAATAAAAAATTACTGGGCTTAATTAGTTCCGTAAGCTGGGACGTCACAGACTCGATGACGACAGAAACGGCTGCTGGAAACTCCAATGGATCCAATTGGGATAAAAAGTTTGTGGTCCATCGGTTTATCTCCAATTCTGAATACGTCCCATCCCGTCGCATTACCGCTATTTTGATTGCGATCGCCATATCCTGCATGACCGCTCCTAATTTTTCATAAAGAAACGCGCTGGCATCCGCTTCAATTTTCACATCGACTCCCGCACCGGTTGCCTCATCTACTTGCTGTTTAACGGAGGAGATTGTCGCATTTGCAGATTGAAGAGCGGCCTCCAGCTCCGCGATGCGCTCTTTTCCAGATTCAGCTTGAACCTGAGCCTTTTTTAAACCAACCATCTTATCTACCAGCGCCGTTTTATAAGAAGTGAGTTCATCGCCAACGATCCCTGCAACCGCACAGCCCTTTCGGAGTACCTCCACTTCTGCAGTCAATTCCTTGACTTTTGCCTTATATGCTTGATTCTCAGCCTTGGCAATATCCAATTGTACGTCGCGCTCGACGTTCCCTGCTTGTCGCCTCCGGAACAAGTCAAGTTCATGCTGTGCACTATTCAGAGCCCTCTTAAGGTTTTCGTGGGCTACCGATGACCCATTCGATGCTCCAGATCGCGTGGTTAACGTGGTTAAATTGGATTCGCGTCTCGGTTTTGGAGACCGAAAATCCGGTGATAAAGTCAGCGACGGATCAGCAATATTTCTAGAAGGAACCGCGGTACGCCTAAACGATAGTCCGCCCCAAAACCCGATCTTTGACTGTTTATTCATGATACTAATGACATACCTCTCCGCAGCGAACGCGTCAGAGGCCAAGTCAAAATAAGAAAACACAACGCATCCCAATATCGGCTTCGAACTCCTCAGACCACGTCCGGGATATTGCCCTTTTTAATACCGCGAGAAGTAGACCCTCACCCCAAGAAACCCGTCATTTTATATTACAAAAACTTCCCAAGTTTAGTCATAAGATAGTATCTTTATTTTCCCGTCACCACAATGATCAACATATTCTATTTTATTTATTCTATTATCGGGTGGATCGTCTGCTCACTCGCATTTTCGACTCACATGCTGGTGGTGTTGATTGCCGCCCCCTTTGTTCGGGACCAGATCGGTTTTAACATTGCGTGTACACGACCGATTATTCGAACCGCACTATGGATCCTCAGAATCAAGGTGAAGGTCGAAAATTCCGAATTCATTCCAACCGACAAAGCCTTTATTGTCGTCGCAAATCACCAAAGTCATGTAGATATTCCCGCATTTTTGCTCGCAATTCCGCGACCCTTTGGGTTTATTGCGAAAAAAGAACTTCTTAACGTTCCAATTGTGGGATGGGATATCCGAAGCCAAGGCCACATCGCGATTGATCGTAGCAAACCCGCCCAGGCCCGAAAGCAACTCGAAGAGTTGGTAAGCGCCATCACAACAAACAAAAAAAATCTCGTTGTGTTTGCTGAAGGTACCCGAAGCGCCACAGGGGAATTGGGGAAATTTAAGCTTGGCGCCTTTGATTTAGCCGTTAAAACCGGCGCCGTTCTGATCCCCGCCAGCATTTCAGGATCCTTCGATGTCCTTAGCAAACGCAGTATGGAAATGAGGCCAGGAACCATAACGATTCGGTTTTCAGTACCGATTGCAGTGCCGGAATTCGCGAAGGGCCGTGAATTGGAACAGATCAGAGATGACGTCGTGGCCGCTATATCAGAATCGATGTCGCAGAACGGTTAAATGTACCGCCCCGCGCTACTCAGTGTCCCGTAGGGGCGAACGATTGTTCGCCCCTAAACCATCGATTTTTATTTTGATTTATTCGATGGATCCGATTTTTTTGGAGTCCTAAACTGGCCAACTCCATTGCCAAGTGCACCGCGGGTCGACGCCTTGCTCCCACTCCCCGGACGAACATTTGCCCCACCCTCCGGAGATGGGGTCGACGGCCCAACGTACCGTGGGATCCCGGTGCTTCCCGTCGCTTCGGTAAACATCGCGATGAGTTCGGTCGAGGAATAGGAGTCGATCCGACCCGCCCTGACCTCTGCAAGAATCGATTGAATATGGACTGTCCGGATGTGGCCAGCCCTCGCGACAGATGGGAACGCGCCACCATAAAATGCCGAATACACAAATTCGCTGGGCCGCAATTCCACGACGTTGCGGGGCTCGAAAAATCCAGCAACGGCTTCAAAAGGGGTTAACATTTCCAGAATACTCTCGCGGGATACCCGCTCGCTTAGCCTTGGAAATTCAAAAAGATGTCGGGCATCCACCAAGTCAGGCCGCGTCCCGTTTCGCCTCATTTCAGTTGCCGCCTCAACAAGGCGAACGCCGACGCCAGTCATCGGTAGAGCCAAGAAGAACTGACTCCGAATCTCAAGTTGAGACACAATCGACGCTCGAGTTTCGGATTCTAACTCTCGGACCCGTTGGGCTTTCGCCTCTAGATCGTATTGCAATCCGCTATTCTCGCCTTTCAGTTCTCGCGCTTCACGATCTGAAGCGTCACCCCTTGCAACCACCTCGGACAGTTCGGCCTTCGTCGCGCTAAGGGCCCGTTTAAGTGCCTCGACGTCTCTTGCCGCCGATGCACCACTGATCAGTAGCTCGCTGTTGGATTTCTGCAACACGGCCACTTCGTTTCGAAGCGTCTTCATGCCTTCTACAGACCCCTCATCCTTTTTGCCCAACTGCGCCTCGAGATGCGCCACCTGCAACTCCAATTGCTTCATGTAGTCCGCGGTAACGTTGAATAGTTCCGAAATACTTGCGACGGGGCTCCCTTCCATTGAATGCCGAGTAAGGAATTCTGCCACCTGCACTTTAAACTCGTTGATCTTCTGTACAAACGCTTCAACCCGACGATTGCCACTTGCCGCGTCTGGAACTTCAAAGGGATCAGTTGGAAATGGCCGAAAAGCAGTCCCAATGGGTTGACCAGGAATTGCGTCTCTTCCAACAATCATCTGCAAAACAAATTCGATCAGACGAGTTGCATCTTCTAATACACTATCACTCGCAGACGGCCTCATTGGCGAAATCGAATAGCCAGGAGACCTTAACTGGTCAGCACGGCTATCAAGACTACCCGGTGTCGCAGGGGCCAGCAGTCCCCTCGACGATCCACCCAGGGTCGACACAACACCCGCACTACCGGGAGCATCATCTTCCGGGTATTCTTCAGCGCTTGCCATGAGCTTTGTGAGAGCCGTGATGCCATTATCTTTCTCCCAAGCCACAGCAGCAAAAAGCACCTTTAGGATCTCCGGATCAGATATCACCTCATCGGCTTTGCCATTCAATTGCGAAATAATTTCCATCCCGGACTTATAGATGGTCAGTACCGCTTCATTAAGCTCCATTTCTTCCACGCGTCGCTCTAAATTATCTTTCCAAACAGCGTTACTCACGCCATCCGCACGGGGTGCCGCTTTTGAAACCGCCACTTTAAGTGCGATGACGAATTCTTTTACGATTAAAGCCAAGTTTGAATACAAAAATGCATGGCAGTCTGACTCTGTGTGAACCAGTTTAAGCGCCTCGTTTAATTTTTCAAGCCCTGCGTCGAAGTCCTTTATTTTTCCTTCAGCCGCTTTAAGTTGAATCTGAAGCGACTCTGTTTCAGCAACTTTGCGTTCCATTTTTTTGATAGAGAACGCCTGCTCCTGAAGTATTGCTTTTAACTCTTCAGTCGACGAAGCCTCAAGTGTTACCGATGCACCTTTCCTCGTCAGGACGTCATTGAGATCTGTCAGATCCCGAATCTTTTCTTTAAGTACTTGATTTTCAGCAGTGATCAACTCGATTCCCGATTTGAGTTGTACTGCCTCAAGGGTGGCTGCATTTTTATCCCGTTCCAACGTCGCTTTGAGAGCGTGCATCGCCACGGCGGCTTTATTATTTGCTACAGACCGGCCTCCCCATTGGCTGCTGTGTTGGCTGCTGCTGCGAGACTTCCTAGTAAAGGTATCCGAGTCTCGGAGGGGTATTTGGCCCCATTGTTCGGCACCACGATTCCGAATACTTTCCGACGTAAGGGTAGCGATATGGCGATGCGCCATTGTCATTTTAGTTGGGTTTAACATACTTATTTCTTACTTTTTCTCACTTGAGTCGATTACCGATGCATCGGCGTCCACCAGTACAGAGGATGCAGCAGATCTACCTAGCTTGCTTCCACCTCGTCCGCCTCGTCCGAATCGTACGCCGCGTCCGCCTACTCCGTCAGCCTCGGTACGAGTCGCACTCGGCACCGCCGCACTCGCCTCGCCTAAAGTTCTATCTCCGCTATTAAAGACCAATGTATTGACGTGTCCGTAACCCGCCGGAGGAGCGTCCGTGCCACGCAAATCATGACCAAGTTGCACCGGGAACCCTTCTTGTGTGACTAAAGCGTCTATCATGTCACTCGTAAGATTCAACATTCGAAATACATCAACTAACGTGTCACGTTCCGTTTTATAACGATCTAATTCCACCCCTTGTCTGGCAAGTCGACTCTCAGCAACCGTCAACTTCTGCTGGGCATTGTCCCGATCCCCCTCCAGCTCAGAAATTTCCAGAGTACTCTGTGACTGTTGCTCTAAATGAAAACGTGTATCTTCAGCCATTTTTACTTTCAATTGATTAATTGTTGCCTTCAATTCACTCAGTTCATGAGTTAATCCGCCCAACAAAGCATTAGACTCCCTCAAGTCCTGTTCCAATTGTAAAATTTTTGCCTCAGGTGCGCGTAGAGCAATGTCGTCCAAAACCGTAGATTTAGCTGCTTGCTCTGAAAGGACCAGATATCTATCCCTTTCGGCACCTACAGCTTCTAGCCCTTTGATCAACCTTTCCTTACCGTGCTCTAACCGAGCATTCTGCGCAACGGCTTCCTCTAATTCCTTCGATTTCAATTCAACCAGCCGCGATAACCTCTTTACCTCAGCCCGGAGTCCCGCAGTCTCACTTTCCGATTTCAGCGTTGCAGCCTCCGCGGCATCTCGTTGTCGACCAAGTAAAGTAATTTCTGATTTCGCTGATTCCAAATCAATCCTTAAACGTCCTAATTGCTTTAAGTTTTCACCCGCCTGACTTGCCCCAAGAAGAGCGTCGCCAATTTGGCTTCGCACACTCGCCGCCCATTTCTCATTCACCTTAAACTTTGGAGCATTCACTTTTTTAAGTAATTTCGAGATTGGTGTTATCGGCATAATCAATTCCCCGGGAGGACTCGTACGCGGCGTTAGATCAATCCCTCTTTTAGGCGAAAGGTACTCACTCCCATCCTGGGTCCGGGCACCGCCAAATTGTACGAACTTACCACTAGGGCTTGTTATCGGACTACTCGTCGCGACTTGTCTCTTAAAAATCATCACAGAACTCCTTAAAACGCAGTTTTTTATTACCCTTATAGTAAATACCGCCAGAGGAGAACCCCCGCCCCGTGAAGAACACATTCCGAAAATCAATATGGAATGCGCTCTAATCTAACTTAGATTGCTGTAACAATCAATTTCAAAAAACATCCAAACAACAACAGCATAACCGACCCAAAAACCGCCCAACCCGGCTCAATCCATTTTTAAATGATTGGACCACCGTTTTTTTCTTTGGTTTCGGAACTTGAGTTTCAGGGGACTTTTTCGGCTTTGCCACCACGGAGACCGCCGGAGAATTATCCTCCACGTCTGGTGCTGGATCCATCCTCGAGAGTTGGGTCACAGAAGGCTTCGCCGAAGAAACCGGGGCCGCAGCAGCCTCTTTTTCCTTCGCCGATTGGCGAAGTTCCTCTCCCCACGCCCGAATTTCCTCGCGGAGATTCCGGTACCAAGCCGATGTTCCCTGGACCGACTCTCCAAGATTGCGATCGCTGGGACGTGGCGCATCGCTGTATGGGTTAATCTCGGGGGCGGATTCGTCGGCGCGTAAGAAGTCATGAAACTCCTTAAAAACGCGCCGAGAAAAATCGTCACCAAATCGTTTATCTTCCGACCCTTTTAGTATCCCTTGGCCCAAGTCAGACTGTGACACTACCTCCCGAATCACTGCCCCCCCGTCTAAACTTTGCGAACTTGCCTCCTTTAGCATGGCCAAAAGGGATTCCATTGCCGGTCTACACACAACATAAGGTGTCGCATCCTTGGTCCGAGCAGAACTCTTATCGGATAAAAAATCTCCGATTTTTGTCTCTACTGCATTTAGCATTGCGCGAACATCCGCATGTTCAATAGTGAGAGCAGGACCATCAGACAAAGACTGCCGCACGTCGGTAACTAACGAGGGCACCCCAATCAACGACAATACCGTCATCCCTGCTTTTTTCTCCGCATCCCATTTCAAAAAGCCCCGTCGATTCGGGAGATATTCGTTTAGGACACGCTCCTTCAACCGGTCAACATGATCCAACTCATGGAGTTTATACAGAAGCTGGAAGTTGTGAATCACAGTCCCTTTGTCCGTGGATTCAAAAATACTAGGGACAAGAACCTGCCCAGTTTCGAGAATACTCAAATATTGATTATTAATCCCCCCAAGCTTATCAATGCGGGCCGGAATACCATCAAATTTTCCAGAATCTAATGCTCGTGCAACAAAATTCCCGTGCTCAGTATATTGAGATTGGCTCCGGTCAAACATCGCCACACTAACTCTCAATAGTTGATCTAAAAGCTTGCCCGTTTCAGGCTCAATATTTGAGTCAGGTTGCGTATTTGGAATTAATTCGTCAGTGAATACCTTGAGAAACTCAAATCGTGAGAACATCATCGCCGGATGACGAATGGCCCGATTTTCTGGGTCAAATAATGTGGCACTCTCGAGAACCCCCGGGAATACACCAGGCGATAACTCACTCGACATGAATTCCTTTGCAGCGTCAATATTGGCAACCCATTCAGACTGGTACGCTTCTCGCTTGTTACTCTCCGGCTGCGGCGCACTATCATCAGGACACTCGCGACGCCAGGTATACAGCGGTCTGTATTGGCGCGGAATCGCGATCATAGCGACAACACCGATCATCAAGTCATAGTCTTCTTTAGACACGATCCCCTGGCCAGAACTTCCAAATCGATCGTTGGAAAACACGGGGGGAACTACCCGACGTCCACTTGGGAAAGCAATCGTTCTTTTCATGGGTACACTCTTTCATTGAGTAAAGAAATAGACAGACCGCCCTTATTCAAATCCAAGAAAACCCCGCCAAGCCCCTACTCCCATCCCCATGGAAGTCAAAAACAACAAAAAAAGTTTTTGTGAAAGTGACGTGATCATACTTTGCTTAAGTTGAAAGCTCAATAACAAGATGTTTTGCCTCGATATTTTGAGGGAACTGATGGGAACTAAGATCTAAAGTTTGGGGGGAAACTTATGGTTATTCTGGATGCATCGATTTCATCGATTCCATTTGAGCTGCACGGCAGCGAGTTATTATTAAAGGGGTTACTCGCGAGGTATCCCAAGGCGTTCCGAAGAATGGCCAACCGCTTCGAGGCCGGGGACGACGCCGATCACATTGTCCTTATTCCGGAAAAAAAGGGGAAAATCCGGTTTTTTAAATCTGGAAACGCCATTGGACTGTCGTATATTCGTCCGTCCGGCGGGTCCATTCGACCCTTTACCAATACGTTTGGACAGATCTTGAAAGACAGGCTGAATAGCGATTCCTGTGGGTGGACCGGCACTCATAACGGGCTCATTCAAAAAGGCATGCACCCGGTGTTGGTCAATCAGTTGAAGGGGTTGTTGAACGAGGATTTTTAGAATCACCTCACCCCCCACCCCCTCTCCACGCACTCAGTGTGTAGAGAGGGGGTGGGAAAAGTGACAGAAGATAAAAAAGGCGACTCGCCGTGCCCCACCTCACCCCGGCCTACGGCCACCCCTCTCCATTGACTATGTCAATAGAGAAGGGCTGTCGGATATTTTTATCCTGGGTCAGTTAGCCGCCATACGTACCAATAGTTTTGATATTTTTTTGTACTATGAAATTCGCCATCCAATTCGGTAATTAGAATCCGTTGGGTACAGTAAAAGTCTGCGATAAAACAGTGGGGGTTCTTCGAGATATACAAGCGTAATCGGACATCGCCGACGAAACTTTGTACGTAGACCTCCATGTTTCACAGTATCCCATCGCTTTTTTGACAATAAATTTAAACGATAATGCAATAAAGTTCACAGCAAACAAAAATATTACCCCCAGCCCTTCTCTGTTGACGCAGTCAATGGAGAGGGGTGGCCGTAGGCCGGGGTGAGGTGAACACCAAAGGCACACTGGCTCCCAGCAAACCCAATACCCGCCCTGAGCCAAGGAAGGATCTAGCATTGCCAGTCCGACCGCGTTTCATCCTTGCGCCGCAAAGTGAACCAAATATCAACAGCCCTGAGCCAAGCGAAGCCGAATTTACTTCGGCGCAGCGCGTTTCATCTTTGCGCCGCAAAGTAAAACAAAATATCGAATGAAATCAAAACTTAAAAAATTACGACAACAATATTAGTTAAATGCGATACAATTGATCTTCACTTATCTTGGGAGACCCCCAAAGTATCTACTATTTTTTTTGAGTTGAGGAAATCATGCATCAGTATAGTCACATTCGTAATATCGCCATTATCGCTCACGTTGACCATGGCAAAACCACTTTAGTGGATCAGTTATTTAAGCAAAGCGGAATGTATCGCGATAACCAAACCGTTTCCGAACGGTTGATGGATTCATCGGATTTAGAAAAAGAACGCGGAATCACCATTACATCTAAAAATGGTGCCTTCTATTATAAGGACTTCCGAATCAACATCATCGACACTCCCGGACACGCGGACTTCGGTGGTCAGGTGGAACGGGTTCTTAAGATGGCCGACGGAGTATTGCTATTGGTCGATGCCCAAGAAGGTCCGATGCCCCAAACCTATTTTGTTCTCAAAAAAGCGTTGGCATTGGCCTTGCCGGTTATCGTGGTCATCAACAAAATTGATAAGCCTGCGGCGCGAATTGACTGGGTTCACGAACAAATTATTGAACTATTTATTCGTCTGGATGCCCCAGACGATGCACTGGAATTCCCAGTAATCTATGCATCGTCTCGTGACGGGTACACCTCCGAAGATCCATCAGCCCGAAGCGGCAATATGGACCCCTTATACCAAAAAATTATCGATTTTATGCCGTCCCCCAAGGGTGATGCAGATGCCCCTTTCCAAATGTTGGTCAGTTCACTGAACTATTCGCCATTTTTGGGTCGATTGGGCGTTGGCAAAATTGCAAATGGCAAAGTAGTCATGAATCAAGCCGCCGTTATTGTTAGAGGCGATGATAGTCCGCCACTTCCATTCCGTATCACTAAACTCTATCGATTCGAGGGTAACGAAATGGTCGAGGCCACCGAAGCCAGCTTGGGCGATATTATCGCACTGGCCGGAATCGAAAGTATCACGGTGGGCGAAACCGTCGCCGATCCATCGAATCCAGTGGCACTGTCTGCCGTCGAAATTGACCCGCCCACAATTTCCGTAAACTTTGTACCCAATGACTCTCCGTTTGCAGGTACCGAGGGTAAATTTGTTACCTCACGCCATATAAAAGACCGATTGGATCGGGAGCTATTGTCCGACGTTGCACTTCATACCGAAGCATTACCCGATTCACCTGGATTTAAAGTATCCGGGCGTGGGGAACTTCACTTATCGATTTTGATCGAAAAAATGCGTCGTGAAGGCTACGAATTTTCAGTCACCCGCCCCAAAGTTATTTTTAAAGAAGAAAATGGCAAAAAATTAGAGCCGTATGAAGAACTCACCATCGACGTTGATGAAACCTATATGGGCAAAGTTATTGAAAATTTGGGCGGCCGAAAAGGGATGATGCTGGATATGGCACCTGAAGCGGGAATGGTTCGACTTAAGTATCGGATCCCGACTCGTGGATTGCTTGGTTTTAAATCTGAATTTATGACCGATACCAAGGGCATGGGCACCATGAACTATGTGTTCTTGGAATTCGGCCCCTTCAGCGGCGATATTCGTAACCGTAAAAATGGGGTATTGATCGCCAAAGAATCCTGCACAACCAATGGATATGCCTTAAGCAACCTTCAAGAACGTGCGGTCATGTTTTTACCCCCAGGCGAAAAGGTCTATGAAGGCCAAGTCGTTGGCGAAAATTCGCGGGAAGACGATATGATTGTGAACCCTTCCAAGGGTAAAAAACTGACGAACGTGCGTGCCTCCGGTACCGATGATGCGATCATGTTAACCCCGCCTCGGGTAATGAGCCTTGAGCAATGTATTTCCTACATCAACGACGACGAATTGGTCGAAGTGACCCCGAAGAGCATTCGGCTTCGGAAGGTCTATTTAACCGAAAACGACCGGAAACGATATTCCAAAGGATAATCCATGGCACGCCCTAAAGTTGTAATTATCGGTGGGGGGTTCGCTGGGCTCAATGTCGCCAAGGGATTGAGTTCAGCCAACGCTGATATTTTAATGATTGATCGTACCAATCACCACCTGTTCCAGCCCTTGCTGTACCAGGTGGCAACGGCCACTCTCTCCCCTCGGGATATCGCGGCACCACTACGGTCGATTTTGAGAGAACAGAAAAACCTCAAGATCGAGATGGCCGAGGTCGCCAGTATCGACAAAACACAACGGGCCATTCATCTCTCAGACGGAACCACCAGAGACTATGATCACTTGGTGGTTGCAGTCGGTTCCCGACATTCCTACTTTGGCCACCCTGAATGGGAAGCCATTGCTCCCGGGCTAAAAACGCTGCAAGACGCGGTTCGAATTCGTGAGAAGATTTTGTCGTCCCTGGAAATTGCGGAACGCGTCGCGGATAAAGAGGATCAACGACAATACCTCACCTACGTCATCGTGGGTGGTGGTCCAACCGGCGTCGAAATGGCTGGAGCCATCGCTGAAATCGCTAAAAAATCGATTAAGGATGAGTTTCGGACCTTCGACATATCTGAAACCAGAATTATCTTGGTAGAAGGTGCCCCTCGGGTATTGATGCCCTACCCTGAGTCATTGTCTGCCATTGCTAAAGATAACCTCGAAGAGATGGGCGTTGAAGTCCGCCTTAATTCGATTGTCACGGATATCCAACCCGATGGCATCCAAATTGGCGATGAATGGATTGCAACGAAGACCATCGTTTGGGCTGCCGGAAATATGGCGTCGCCCATGTTAAAAACGCTGGGTGTACCAGTGGACCGCATTGGCCGGGTCGAAGTAGCCCCTGATTTAACGATCCCTGGCTATCCGGAGATCATGGTGATTGGCGACTGTTCCATGTCCATCGACTTAAAAACAAAAGCCCCGCTTCCGGGAATCGGACCAGTGGCCATGCAACAAGGCCATTATGCCGCCCGTGCACTCACCCTTCGTTTGTCCAATAAAAAAGTGCCTCCGTTTGAATATTTCGATAAAGGAACGATGGCAACGATTGGCCATGGTCGCGCAGTGGCGTCGGTATTCGGCCTGCAATTTTCGGGCCTAATCGCCTGGATTTTGTGGTCTATTATTCACGTCGCGTATTTGGTTGGATTTCGAAACAAAGTGGTGGTCATGTTGGAATGGGCGTGGAGCATGATTAGTACCAAGCGTTCCGTCCGATTGATTGCACATTCAAAAAATTAAAATGACTCTCACGCTGGGATTTATCGGATTTGGAAAAATGGCCGAGGCCCTGTGGAACGGGGCCAGACCTCAATTAGCCCCTGAAGGCCATTGTGTATTTGAGATTAATGACTCACGACAAACGGTGGCCACCGACCTTGGGTTGAAGGTCACTTCGGTTGAGGCTCTTTCGCAACACGCCACCGTGATTATTTTGTGTATCAAGCCTCAAAACCTAGCAGATCTCCCGATCATTGATTTGGGAACTCATCGGCCCATTATTGTGAGTATCCTTGCCGGAACACCCATTTCAGCAATCGCCGAAAAATTCCCAGGATTGCCCATTGCGAGGGTCATGCCGAACACCCCCTGTATGGTGGGTGAAGGAATGAGCGCCATTACGTTTTCAGATGACGTGTCAGACACTCAGGCCACCGACATTCAAACGCTATTCAGATCCACTGGAGATGTGGTGGTGGTGCCCGAATCTTGGATGGACATGATTACCGGAATCAGCGGGAGTGGGCCGGCATTTTTATACCGATTATTTGGATCGGCAATCTCAGCCGCCGCCACGCAAGGAATCCCCGAATCGATTGCCATTCAGCTTTTTGCCCAAACCTTAATTGGCGCCGGACGGATGGTCCAAAAATCCGGTAAATCACCGAATCAATTGGCGGCAGATGTGACGTCCCCCGGCGGGACCACGTTGGCCGGCTTAACTGAATTTGACCGCCATGAAATTGACCAGCACTTTACTGACGTGATATTAAAAGCCGCATATCGATCAAAGGAACTATCAGAAAAAAAATGATTCAAGACTACTCAATTTTGGCACGTATTGTCGATTTATTGTTTAACATTGTGTACTTTGCATTGGTGGCGCGTGTAATTTTGTCATGGGTCCCCCATGATCCCTTTCATCCCGTAATCAATTTAATCAGCCAAATTACAGACCCCGTGTTGCGGCCCTTTCAACGCCTGGTTCCCCCACTTGCCGGATTTGATCTGTCGACACTGTTTGCTTTTTTTGCGTTGGAAATCGCCCGAACTCTGATACTTCGACTATTCTTTTAGTGCAGCTTGCCGTCACGGCCGCTAAAGACGGAACGTTACTCTCGATAACAGTTGTTCCTCGGGGTGGAAAAACCAGTATTGCGGGTGTGATGGCCGATGGGACCCTTCGAATTAAATTAGGCGCCCCACCCGTGGATAACAAAGCCAACGAGGCACTGGTTCGATGGATGGCCAACCAATTAGATCTTTCAACCACTCAAATCAGTATTAAATCCGGCCACACCAGCCGCCGTAAAACCTTATGGATTGGACTATCTCCCGATGAATGTCTCCGCAGAATCAGCGCCCTTATTTGCTAGCCCCCCCCCCCCCAAGTACAAAACCACTCGCCCATCGGCTAGCCCCGCGGTCGTTTGACGATTACGTCGGCCAAGAAGGGATCTTGGCCCCCGGAAAACCGTTGCGCCAGATGATCGATTCGGACCAACTCCGATCCGTACTACTCTGGGGACCGCCGGGATGTGGAAAGACCTCACTTGCCAGACTGATCGCCCGATCCACTCAAAGCAAATTTGTCCCTACCAATGCCGTCAATACAGGGGTCGCAGAAATAAAAGTCGTCATTAAGGAGGCCGAACGACTTCCCGGACGAACATTGCTATTTGTCGATGAAATTCATCGGTTTAATAAGGCACAGCAGGATATTTTGTTACCCAGTGTGGAACGGGGCGTTATTACGCTCATCGGCGCCACCACCGAAAATCCGTTTTTTTCGGTGATCCCCGGGTTGTTGTCGCGGTGTTTAGTGGTGGAACTAAAACCGTTATCTCATGCCGATCTCACCCAAATTTTAACCAAAGCAACTACGCCCGGAGAATGGACTCCTGAGGCGTCAACCACCGCGATATCGATCGCCCAAGGCGATGCAAGACGCCTGTTAAATATCATCGAAACCGCCACACTGTATTCGGAACGCCCCATTACCCCGGAGATCATCCAAGAAATTACCCAACATAGCGGGGTCAGCCATGGTGACGACTCCCATTACGACTTGGCCTCCGCAATGATCAAAAGCCTCCGGGCCTCCGATCCCGATGCCGCGTTGTATTGGGTCGCACGGTTACTTAAGGGCGGTGAAGATCCGAGGTTTATTGCCCGACGTCTCATGATTTTTGCATCGGAAGATATTGGCAATGCGGATCCGACCGCCCTACCAATGGCCCACGCCGCTTTAGCTGCTACAGAAACCATCGGAATGCCCGAAGTACGGATTATTTTGGGACAAGTGGTCACCTATTTTGCAGCCGCCCCAAAGAGTAATGCGAGCTATGTGGCGATTAACGCCGCAATGGCATGGATTGATGCGGGGAACATCGACCCCGTCCCTCCCTACTTGCGAAGTAGCAACTATCAGGGTGCGGATCGATTGGGGTTGGGTAAGGGGTATCAGTATCCGCACGATTTTGAGGATGGGGTTGTGGAGCAGGCGTTATGGTCGGAGGCGACAACGTTTTATGCGCCTAAGGATCGTGGGCGGGAACGAGACCTTAAACAACGACTTGATCAGCTACAACTTAAGAAGCGAGGGCTTCGGGGGTAACTCACCCCCACCCCCAATTTCCCCGTCCGGGAAAATTGAGGAGCCCCCTCTCTCCGTCAACCGGATAGAGGGGGCAAAACAAAATACCTATACGAAGTTAAATCGAAAAATCCTCGTAATACACCTTATCTTCTTCAACGCTGACAAAGACATCTCGCCCCGGTGTGAGCTGACTCAGATCCATTAATTTTGGATCTACCGCGACTTCGAAAACCTCGCCCCATTCACTGGTGAGTTCCACCCTTACATTGAGACCATGATTTCTTAAGCGCTTGATGACCGCCCCAAATGGACGAGACCCTACTTCGTCCGGAGACAAATGAATCTTCATCGACGTCGGGCGGATATACGCACGAACCGCGTCACTTTGTCCGGTGGATTCCACTGTGCCAAACCGGGCTTCATGTTCCTCTACTCGGCCATGGAACAAGTTCACGTTGCCTATGAACCGGTACACAAAGGCATTGGCCGGCTGATGATAGACCTCTTCGGGGGTGCCTTCTTGCTCAATTTTCCCGTCTCGCATCACGACGATGCGATCTGCCACTTCCATCGCTTCATCGACATCGTGCGTAACAAAAATACTGGTTATTCCCAGCGAATCATGAAGATTACGGAGCCACTGACGAAGCTCTTTTCGAATATTGGAATCCAGGGCGCCAAAGGGTTCGTCCAATAACAATACTTTGGGTTCCACCGCAAGGGCCCTAGCCAAGGCCACCCGTTGGCGTTGGCCACCGGACAATTGCGCGGGAAACCGATCGGCCAACCAATCCAGTTGAACCAACCGCAACAAGGTCATTACTTTTTCTTTGATCTGCGCATCGTCTAAGCGGGATCCCTTGGGCTTGACCCGAAGTCCGAATGCCACGTTTTCAAACACACTCATGTGCCGAAACAATGCGTAGTGCTGGAATACAAATCCGACACCGCGTTCACGGGCGGATTGGTCCTGAATATTTTGGCCATTAAAATAAATGACGCCACAATCCGCGACATCCAAACCGGCGATAAGTCGTAGAAGGGTTGTTTTCCCCGATCCCGATGGGCCCAGCAATGCGACAAACTGCCCTGTTGGCACGGATAACGAGATATCCTTTAAGGCCGCAAAGGTGCCAAATTGCTTGGATACATTCTTAATTTCAATACTCACCGTACACCTGCCTTTCGTCTAATAACTCACCCCCACCCCCAATTTCCCCGTCCGGGAAAATTGAGGAGCCCCCTCTCTCCGCCAACCGGATAGAGGGGGCAAAACAAAATGCAGCACCGAAATAGTGAAGCTTGCATTTCTCTCCCTCTATGCGCTCATGCGTAGAGAGGGAGACCCTCAAATTTCCCGAACGGGGAATTTGAGGAAGAGGGTGAGTTAGACTCATAGCGCCTCCGACTTCCGGTCAATCCGATATTCTAAATACCGCTTTAACACCAATGTAACGAGCGCAAACACAAGTAACAGCGTTGCCACGGCAAACGCCGCTGAAAATTGATATTCGTTGTACAAAATTTCGATGTGCAATGGCAAGGTATTGGTCATCCCACGAATATGTCCTGACACCACCGACACCGCCCCAAACTCCCCGACCGCTCGCCCCGCCGCCAAGACCACCCCATACAAAATTCCCCATTTAATCTTAGGTACCGTCACCCGCCAAAAGATCTGCCACCCGTTTGCCCCCAGCATATACGCCGCTTCTTCTTCTTGGTTTCCCTGTGATTGCATCAATGGAATCAATTCTCTGGCAACAAAGGGAAATGTCACAAAACAGGTCGCAAGGATAATTCCGGGCGTGGCAAAAATGATGTGAATTCCGTGGTCAATGAGCCACCGGCCCACGACGGATCGCCCCCCAAACAGCAAAACAAAAATAAGACCCGAAATGACCGGAGATACCGTGAATGGCAGATCAATCAGGGTAATCAGGAGATTTTTACCCCGAAAAGAATAATTAGTAATCATCCAAGCCGCAGAAAGCCCAAATAACGTATTTGACACCACCGCCACTCCCGCTGCGATTAGGGTCAGCCTCAATGCATCCAAGGCCTCTGGCTCGCTAATAGCGGCC
Organism: uncultured bacterium; assembly: GCA_903864835.1. GTDB lineage: Bacteria > Margulisbacteria > Marinamargulisbacteria > SXXA01 > SXXA01 > CAIPHK01. The sequence goes on from CAIPHK010000037.1 coordinate 36,208, forward strand.
CAATAGGTATGCATCCCTTGCTGAAACGCGGAAACAATCACCACCAAAATCGGCAATACTAAAAATACACTTAAAAATAGAACTGTGATTGCAATGAGTATCCTACGAATCACGGTTCCATCCCCAATCGACGCCGATGAAGCCACTGAATCCCATTAACCACGAGCAACAACACAAAACTCAGAAGCAACATTGACGAGGCGATCACCGTCGCCCCCAAATAATCATATTGTTCTAATTTAGTGATAATCAACAGAGGAACTATTTCCGTCTTAAGCGGCATGTTGCCGGAAATAAATACCACCGACCCGTACTCCCCGAGACACCGGGCAAACGCGAGTGTGGTTCCGGTCAATACCGCCGGTATCAACAACGGAAAAATAACTCGGAGAAATGTTTGTAAAGGGGTCGCCCCTAATGTCCGCGCCGCCTCTTCCAATTCCTTGTCGAAATCGTCCAACACAGGCTCAACAGTCCGAATGACAAACGGCATTCCGACAAACACGAGTGCAATTGTAATTCCCCACCATGAATAATTGAGGCTAACCCCTAAAGGAATCAAAAATCGCCCCAGCCATCCCGATTGTGCAAAAAGCGCCGTTAACGCAATTCCGGTAACCGCCGTAGGAAGTGCAAATGGGAGGTCAATCAATGCGTCCATAACTCGTTTTCCGGGATAGGTGTACCGCGCGTGAACCCAGGCGACCAGCGTCCCAAACACACAATTAATTAACGCCGCGACGATCGAGGTAGATACCGTCACCCTAAACGCGGAAACCACCCGAGGATTCGTAAGAATCGCAACGAGCTCGTGTCGAGTGACCGTAGCGGAGGTCAATACCATCACCGCAAGGGGGATCAATACGAGTACCGATAGGTACGTCAGGGTGACCCCGGTGGCCAGGCCGAAGCCTGGCAATCGGAATCGAGAACTATTTCGCTTTGTTTTCAAAAACTTGATCAAAAATCCCACCATCACTGAAATGCACTTTTTGTGCATCGGCCCAATTTTTATGTAAGCTTGTGATCGTAACCAATTTTAGGTTGGGATACAATCGTGCATAGGATTTCAAGGCCGACGCTGAGCGTGGACGAAAATACGATCGCGCGATCAAATCCTGAGCCGGTTCGGAGTAGAGATACTTCAAATAGGCATCCGCAACCGCTGTGGTTTTATGTTTATCTGCCGTCACCTTAACCACCGCCACTGAGGGTTCCGCCAAAATACTCAAGGACGGGTACACCACCTCAAATTGATCCGGGGCTTCTTTTCGAGACACCAATAACGCTTCGTTTTCCCATGCAATAAGCACGTCACCCAACCCACGGCTCACAAACGTGGTGGTCGATCCCCGCGCACCGGAATCGAGTACAGGAACATTTTGAAATAGCGCTTTGATGAAGGTTTTCGACTTCTCTTTTGAGCCATACTTTTGATTGGCATACGCCCAAGCAGCGAGGTAATTCCACCGTGCGCCACCGGATGTTTTGGGGTTAGGGGTAATAACGCTGACGCCCGGTTTAACCAAGTCATCCCAATCCTTAATGTGCTTTGGGTTCCCTTTTCGGACCAAAAAGACGATCGTGGAAGTGTACGGCGCACTGTTTTGAGGCAGCTGTTTTTCCCAGTTGGCCGGCAATAACTTGGCATGTTCACGAATCGCATCCACATCGTAGGCCAGGGCCAAAGTCACGACATCCGCTTCGAGGCCATCGATTACGGCGCGGGCTTGCTTTCCGGATCCGCCATGACTTTGTTTAACAGTGACATCGTCTCCTGTTTTTTGTTTCCAATACGCCGCAAACTGCTTGTTATACTCTTGATAAAACTCTCGCGTTGGATCGTACGATACGTTGAGCAATTCGACTGATTTGGCGTGGATAGCGGTCGTTAGAACGACGGTACTTACAGCCAATAGTAATGATGATTTTATTATACGTTTCATTTTTGGACTCCTTTTTATATCGATATTTTGTTTTGCCCCCTCTATCCGGTTGCCGGAGAGAGGGGGCTCCTCAATTTTCCCGGACGGGGAAATTGGGGGTGGGGGTGAGTTAGTACTTCACCTGAACCCTCAAATCAACATACGTATTATTGGATTGGAATCCATCAATCGTCGTGTTCCATACTCGCTCGACGTTCAAAAACCACTTCGTGCTATCACTCCAAATCCAGTTCACACCCGTCGTCGCCACTACCGATGACTTATATCCTGTTGCATACGTTGAAAATGATCCGCCATCAAACTGTGCTTCTTCTAATCGTGCTGCAAGCTGAAGCGCTCCCCACTGACCCTTTTCGGGGTTATACGCATTTTTGGGACCTACATATTTATAACCTGCATTTTCGCCCGTTAGATAATACTGAGCTTGAACCTGCCAGGCGCCATGAATGAGGGTCGCACTGCTACTTGCCTTGCTGACATCTTGTGCAGAGACGACATACTCACCCAATAGCCCAAAAGGTCCGGCGTAATAAGTGAATTGAGGTGCAATACGGTAAAAACTTCCATTGGCGTAGGTCCCTGTTGCATAGGTAAATAACGCGGGGCGTCCCGATCCTTTATAGGTAGAAAGTTGCGAGGTTGAGGATGTTCCCACCCGTTTTTCAGTCGTTACCGCTAGTCCAAGATCAAGCCCCTTAAATCCATCGACGTCCCGAAGGGGCTTACCAATCGTACGAACCGCCAGCGATCGGTAGGCATCCGAATCTTTATCCGATGATCCGTAGTCCGACGTACCGGTCAAGACGGCCACCTGGGTTTCCCATCCCAACGGTGCACCATAGAGCATGACCCCCGAATCGCGGTTGGGCGTAAAGTACGTCGAATAGCCAAAGTCGATAAATGTAATGTCCGTCGGCGCTTGGAGCAATTCAATCCCCACTGGCCCTTTATATTTCCCAAGACGAAGCTTCCACCCCGGAAGTACCGGCAAATCCGCATGGCCGTCCAGCAATTTGACGGTACACCCAGCGTACTCGACGTGGATTCGGTATCCGATATTATCCGCAACAGTTCCTATAAGATCCGTCCGAACACTACGAAGCCCATACAATGAATCCGTATTGACGCCTGATTCCGCCAAAAGCGATTGGTCGAATTGAAAAAATCCACCCAACCTCCACGTGAAGGGACTCGATTTAACGACGGGTGCCGTGGCCGAAGCCGTTGGCTCGTCCGCGAAAATTGCACCCGATGCGACAGAAATAATTGCGCCGGCTAAGAACCCTACTATTTTTTTATTTTTTATTTTCATTATTACTACCTCTTCAGGGCCAACCCATAAAATTTAATACGACTCAACTCCGCAACATCGACGATCACATTCCATACGGACCATCACCCCTATCAATCTATATTATCTATCGATCTTATAGACTAATAAAAAGAAAGGCAAGTATTTTTTTAAAGAACCGCTATTTTAACCGATCAACCGCCTCAATCGCGATCCTGGCCAAGATCTCAGCCCCGCCCCGGATAGCGGTACTATCGACATAAAATTCGGGGGAATGCGCCGGAACTGCCAATCCACCCGGTTCACAGACACCGATCCGAACAAAGGCGCCAGGAAGAGTCTGGAGATACACAGCGAAGTCTTCTGCCGCCATATTTGCGGTGGGTAACCGAACACACTGAGCGGCCCCCACTTGGTCCGCGACGGCATCCCCTACCCAGTCAATATATGGAGATTGATTTTCGATCGACGGGACGCCTCGGGTCCATTGAACCTCCGTCACCACGCCAAACGATGCATCCACCCCCAGAATAAGCTGGCGAAACCGATCCTCGATATCCTGCCGAGTTTTTGCTCGCAACGACCGAACGGTCCCTTTCATTTCTACAAATGGTGCAATCACGTTGGCGGCCGTTCCCCCTGCAATGGTCCCAATGGTGACCACCACCGGATCGGCAGGATCGGTAAATCGAGACGCGATCGTCTGGAGCATCGTAATGAGATGCGCCGACGCCACAATCGGATCGGTCCCTTGATGAGGCCGTGCACCATGAGCGGATCGCCCAACGATTCGCAACGCAAACCGATCTGAGGCGGCGGATATGGGGCCGGGCTGAACCACCACCGTCCCAATGGGGAAATTTCGGTCAACGTGCGCACCAAAAATTGCTTGAACGCCATCGAGTGCGCCTGACGCAACAACCGCTGCCGCCCCTTGAATAATTTCTTCCGCCGGTTGAAAGACCAGCCGTACCGTTCCGGTCTTTAACTCTCGTTTGAGTAGAATCGCCGCCCCGAGCAACCACGTCGTATGAACATCATGGCCACAGGCGTGCATGACGCCCGACACCTGACTTTCGTATGGCAGGCCGGTGGATTCCTGAATCGGAAGGGCATCCATATCTCCCCGCAACGCAACTGTGGGTCCTGGAATCCCCGACTCGATATCCGCAATCACGCCAGTCCCTGCCACGACCCGATAGGAAACCCCGTGATTTTCCAAAAATTTCTGTACAACTTGTGAGGTATCGAACTCATTAAACGCCAATTCAGGGTGTCGGTGAATCGACTCCCGAATCCCCACTAACGCGGTAACCTCGTCGTTATCTAAAAACACAGGTGCCATTCTGTCCGCCTCCTTATTTAGATTTGTTTCACTTCGCTACGCAAAGATGAAACGCGTTCGGACTGGCCAAGCCAGACCCTCACTTCGGCTCCATTTTAGATTTGTTTCACTTCGCTACGCAAAGATGAAACGCGTTCGGACTGGCCAAGCCAGACCCTCACTTTGTTTAGGCTGCCTTGATTTTAAAAACGGTGTGCCAGATGCTAGTCGGGATCACCCAACTATTGATACTCTTTATACATGATTTTATCGGACGCCACATTACGACGACTACTCGCTTCCGGCGAACTGTCCGTCTCCCCGCTCGCTGACCACGGAATTCAACCCGCGTCGATTGATTGCCGGCTCGGCGACCATTTCCTCATTGTGGATGAAACCGAGTCTGACGTGATTACCCTGGACCAAGCCATCCATTACAAAGAAGTCACGAGCGATTCAATTATCATTCCCCCCCATCAGTTTTTATTGGCCACTACTTTGGAAACCATCAAACTACCCGCCGATCTGTCGGCATTTGTTGAAGGGCGTAGCTCCATCGGTCGGATCGGACTGTTCATCCAGAATGCGGGATGGGTCGATGCCGGATTTGAAGGAAAAATAACGCTTGAACTTTACAACGCAAATTCATTACCCATTCGCCTAGATTCCGGACGCCGAATTTGTCAGTTGGTATTTTGCAAAATGGATCGATCCGCCGAAAAACCCTATCTGGGAAAATATCAGGGCCAAACCAAAGCGGTCGGTAGCCGAATTTTTTTGGACGAAGACCTTAAATGAACACCGTCCCCATTGCCCGGCCATGCCCCGCATGCCGATTGGCGACAGTCGTCGTCGATGGCGACTGGATTCGGTGCCAATCAGAGGGCTGCAAATTTGCCCATCAATTCACCTGCCCCATCTGCGAAGGGTCATTAGCCAACGCCAAGACCTCAGAAGACCGCTATGACCAATACCTCCATTGCAGCGGATGCGCCAATTTAATCGGGCTTAAAAAAATAAAATATCTCATCGAGAACGGAATGCAGGTCGACGATCAGAATCGATGCACCTTGTGTAATGGACCCACCGTTCACCGCGCCACAATGAATTTGGGTCATCGATGTTTCTTTTTTCCTAAATGTTCCGGTCAAACAGATTTATTTGGGGCCACCCGGGAATCGTTTATCTTTCTTGACTTTGAAACTACCGGGCTCGAAGCGGGTCGTGATTATATTATTGAGGTGGGCGCTGTCAAAATCGATGAAGAGGGGTATGAACATGTATTCCAAGAGTTGATCAAGCCACCCACATCGATCTCCGCAAAAATCACTCAAATCACCGGCATTACCAATGCAATGGTAGAAAATGCGTCGGATTTAAAACCCGTTTTGGAGCGTCTCGTGGACTTTATGGGCAACGCGAAGTTGGTGATACACAATGCCGATTTTGACATGATCTGGCTACTTACCGCACTTATTCGTCACCAACTCACGCTACCCACGAGTACCGTGACATGTACCCTCCGTTGGGCGCGGGCAATGGCAGAACCGGGAGCGTCGCTAGGCGCGTTGACCAAAAAATATGGGATCAGTCACGGTAATGCTCACCGGGCGCTTGCCGATGCTGCCGCTACCAAGGAAATTTTCTTTATCTTCGACCGCGCGGCAAAGGTCCCTCGACCCAATATCGAGGTCACTGAATTCCGACGTCAGGCCGAAAAAATCGTCGAACGATACACAGGATTTGTTCAGGCCTAAACCAAAAAAGCCAAACAACTGAGTTGTTTGGCTTTTGGAATACTAGGTCTACCGTCGGTCTCCCTATTTTTGACCGGGTTTAGGTTGCTGCTGCTGAAGCATTTGGCCTAAGGCTTGTTGGTTTTGTTGTTGCTCCAACTGCTTTCGCATATTGTCTTGCATTGATTTAAGGGAGTTTTCCCAGAACGACCCACCCATGATTTGTCGCGTCCGCTCTACTGCATCTACATCTTCTGACATCTCAAGACCTCCTTTGATCAGTCATGATCCCATATATTATCGACAGCTTTTACATTTCTTACACATCGAAATATCGTGATATACTTTCCCCATGACTCGCCACCCTCGTATATCCCATTCCCTTCGTGTTGGGATGACCTTAGACGTCGATATTCATGACCTTGGGCATAGTGGCGAAGGCGTCGCTCGGATAGAGGGAATCCCAATTTTTGTGCCCGGCGGGCTGGTCGGCGAATTAACTACCATTAGAATTACCACTGTATTTCCTAACTATTGCCGGGGATCGTTGGTCTCAGTGCTTACCAAAAGCCCATACCGAATTGGTCCCCCCTGCCCCGTTTACGGCGAATGTGGGGGATGCCAGCTTCAACACTTGGATTACGGTCACCAATTGGAATGGAAGCGGGATCGGGTGCGGAATGCATTGGGGGGGATCGGGAAACTGCCATCGGTGGAGGTTCGTCCGGTTATCGGCATGGATGACCCATTTCATTATCGCAATAAGGTATTGGTCCCCCTGGCGAGAGGCCGTGATGGGGTCGCAGTTGCTGGATTTTTTAAGCCGGGGTCTCATGACGTTGTGCCCATGAATGGCTGCTTGATTCAGGATTCTCGGTTTGATTCGGTGATAGAAGCAATACTGTCATTTCTGGATCGTCATCAGGTATCTGTGTACGACGAACAGACGCATACGGGCATTGCACGGTCGATCTTGGCACGGGCATCGGAGGCGGAGCTCGCGGTCTACATGATTATTAATGCTGATCGGCTGCCGGAGTCGGATCAATTAGTCGCCGCGTTGCGAGGTATCCCGGAAATTTCTGGGATTGGACTCATTGTGAACAAAGAACGAACCAATGTTCCCGTGACGGATCATCAGCAGGGACTGTATGGAAGCCTGGATGTAACGTCGCGGTTTGGATCACTCACACTGACCTCGCCCGCCCATAGTTTCTTTCAGGTGAATTATCGCCAAACGGAAAAACTCCTTCAGACACTCAAAATTGCCGCACCCGAATTCTATCCAGTGGTGTTTGATTTATATTGTGGCGTTGGGACTCTTGGATTGTCGATTGCCGCCCAATGTGGCCGACTTTTGGGCAATGAGATATCCCCCATCGCCACTGAGTATGCGCAAAAAAACGCCGTTCAAAATGGATTTTCGAATTGCACATTTGTTGCAGGAGATGCCGCCACCGTCACCGAGAAATGGAAGGCTGAGGGCGTACATCCCGATCTGGTGATCGTGGACCCGCCGCGTAAAGGGTGCAGCCCAGAGATGGTTCAATTACTGATGAACTTGAGACCTCATCAGATTGTATACGTGTCGTGTGATCCCGCAACCTTGGCGCGAGATCTTAGAATGCTAGCGGTGAACTATGCTGTAGAGTGGGTCCAACCCATCGATATGTTTCCACAGACCGCGCACGTTGAATCGGTAGCGGTTCTTCGATTTAACGCATCGTAGGGGTGAAATATCTTTCGCCCCTACGATGCATGCCATCGGGATGGGTTGGCTTTGATGTAATTTTGGATCCGGGTCAACTCCTGGGTGGGTCAAATGCGACCGGGGCAAATGCAGGGCGGAAAATGTTCCGCCCCTACGATGCATGCCATCGGGATGGGTTGATTTTGATGTAATTTTGGATCCGGATCAACTCCTGAGGGGAACGAATGATGTGTTCGTAATAATTCCGTTGCCATACCCGAAAAATATCGGTGTTTTTACGCAGCCATTTCGTGACACCTATTTTAAACCCCCGAACAATAGCCCCCACCGTTTCCGACCTCCCAGCCCCAGCCAATATTTCAATCACCCCGTGAACATGATTTGGCATCACAATAAATTCGTCCAAAATAACCTGTGAAAAATACTCAGGGATCGCCTTCCAAATCTGACTAGCCTCGTTTCCTGCAGGATTTAATGCCAGCTTACCATTCAAGATCTCCCCAAAAAGACATTCTTTTCGATAGGTACATATCGTCAAAAAATAGAGCCCAGAGGACGAATAATCATGTTTTTTTAAACGAATCGATTTTCTAGAGAATTCCATAGTGAAAAAAATATAATGCATTGTTATTTATTAAACAAATAAATTTTTTTAATCATGCATTGTAGGGGCGAAACATCTTTCGCCCTGACCTAACGGGTGACGCAATAATGGGAAAATGACATGGGGACAAATTCAACCGGGTCAAATGCAAGGAAGAAGATGTTTCGCCCCTCCCTAAAACATCGTCCCAAAAAAGATAGTCTGGTTGGAGCCAAAGACGTTGACAGGAAATGTCACATCTTGCGCGATCGGTCTCACCGGTATCCCAAAATTCAGAGAAAAACGCAGTGTCCGCGTCCCCACATAATTAAGACATCAGAAACCAGTACCAAAGAAAAGCACGTTGTCTCGGGACAGTACGGTAATCGTGGAAGTTCCAGTCACACCTGCCGTAGCCAGGGACGTCGCAGTAATGGTCACCACACCTGGACTTATCGCGGTCACAACGCCAGAGCTACTCACAGAAGCATTGGCAGTGTCCGATGAACTCCAAGTGACCGATTGATCGGCATTGGCAGGACTAACAGCAGCAGACAATGCAAGTGTGTCCGGTATAGTCAAAATCGCCGTGCTGGGCGTCACACTCACTGTATCAGCAACAACAGAACCTTCCCTAACGGTAAAGGTATATCGACCTGCTACACCACAATTACTTAAGGACGCTAACTGACCGTAAGAACTGGAATTTTCATAGTAAACATTGTTCCCACCGTAGTTCCCATTAGACCACCCCACCCCGCCATTCCCCCAATTCATGGAATCGTAATTTAATTCAAAATCAAAATTGTCTACTCCCGTATCGCCGCGCTCAATAATGACAAGCTGACAAGAAATTGTAGAATTGCTGGAGCCCGGATACTTCCTTACACCCACCCAGTTGACCCCATAGGCTGGCCTACCGTTCACTGTCCCCGAACCATAGGTCACCAGTGCACCACCAGCACTCGTGTCCACATCACCCCAATAGGGGGCAATAATTTTATAGTTACCTCCAGAAAGGCCGGCCGGCACGTATGCGGCCTGCGGGCCCGTAAAAGTGATATTTCCGTTGTTGTTAATATAAATAACACTCTGATTAATTCCAAAAAAGTTGATGGGAAAGCCAATGTCCACCGGCCCCGTTGATAAATCGTCATTAGCCGCCAAAGAATTAGCCGTAAATCCAGACCGAACAGCACCCGCACAAATCACAGATGGCATCAAAAAGGAGGCCAACGTTGCAAGAATAGGCAAATAAAAAAAATAATTACGGAGATTTTTAATCATCTTGATCCTCGATGTGTAAACGACGGTCTAACGAAAATCAACTGATCCCATTCCATAGTAATTTGTTCCATCCCAATAAAAACTCACGATATCAATTTTGCCACTCGCGGTGCTAAAGGTAGGTGCCACCCCACCGGGCCATTTCACCCCCGAAAAGGTCAATGTTCCACTGCCAGAGTGGGTGATAATCACCATGAGATTCGCTGGATTCGAAGGGTTTGAAAAAGTCACGTTCAAGTTACCCGTTTTGGTCAGCTTGGCCTTGTTTCCTAGCTGCCAATTTACCGCTGCTGTACCCGAAGAACTAGAGATGATTTGCTGTCTGACCCCTACCGTTCCTTCGAAGTAGATGTCCCCGTTAGCATGTAGTGAGCCATTAACATCCAATCTATAGCCGGGGGAGGTAGTTCCAATTCCCACATACCCGTTAGTATGAATTCGCATCCGTTCGCTTCCGGTTTGAGTAAAAATGATGGGTTCATCGTTGTTGTCTATGGTGCCAATCTCTAAATATGAGAATCCGCTTTCGTCACCAATTGAGCAGAATTTGACAAATCCACCGTCAGTATTTGCAGCCCAACTCGGTCCATACCCAAGATTATAAATGGTATTGCCATTGGTGATAGAAAGATCCCCTATGGAACGACTCGAATAGATCCCAGTTAATTGACTACCATCACCAATGAAGGCGGTCGCCCTAACACTTCCGCTTACATCCACTGGATACGTTGGATTTGATTTCCCGATCCCCATATACCCTGTCGACGCCAGAATTCGGATTCCACTGAAGGTATTCGACCACGGTGCAAGCACTAGCGCACCCGTATTGATGGCTCCAGCACTTCCAATAACCGCAGTATCTCCAGCAGCAACAATCCCGTTGTAATTGCCTTGACTCAGTGATGGGTACATCGTTATAAAGTGAGAATCTGATCCTATTGCAGTAATCCCATAGCTCGCATCTTGCGCTACCAGCGTCGACAGTTTAATACCTCCCCCGCTCACGTGGAGTTTAGACGCCGGTGCCGCAGTTCCGACGCCCAGCCAATTATTCGAATCATCCCAAAACAAATTGGTATTATCTTGCGCCAGTGCAGTTCCCGAATTCCCAAATAGAATTGACCCGGCGGTTACCGAGGAAAGACCCGTTCCTCCGTAACCCACTCCCACCGTGCTTCCGTTCCATACCCCCGATGTGATCGTCCCGACGGTCACCGCTCCACTAAAGTTTCCCGTAACCGCAGTAATTCCGTTATTCGCGATCGTTACCGCTGCCGAAAAATTCCCAGTTGCTGCACTCAGCCCCTTATTCGTGATAGTGACTTCACCGGTAAAGTTTCCGGTCGTCGCGCTAATACCATTGCTCAATTGCACCCGTTGGCCCGTCAACTGCCCCGTCAATACTCCCGTCACACCCTCAAATCGGTTCGCCGTCACGGTCCCACTCATCGTCGCGGTTACCCCAACAAAGTGATTCGCACTCACCGTGCCTGCTACCTCTAACTTCGTCGATGGCGTACTCACCCCAATCCCCACGTTTCCTGCAGACAAAATCCGCATCGCTTCGCTGTTGGCGTACCCTATCGCAAGTCCGGGATTCGATCCCGCGTTATTAAACTCGATATATCCAAATGGAGTTTCATCCGTCACATTTTCGATCCGGGTTGCGGCATTGTTCCATCCTGCAAAAGAATTAATCCGTTTGGCATAAAAGTTTAAATAATTATTATTCGCATTATGCCCCAGCAAGCTCATCATATTCGAAATATTTCCAGCCGTGTTCCCAAGGTTAGTAGTATTCTCCACTTTCAACACGTACGGTTGGTTAAGATTGGTGTAATCTTGCGCCATCGATGCGATCCCTACCGAAATATTCGCAGATCCCGTAAAGTTCGCGGTCACCGCATTGATTCCATTCGTCAGGCTGAGTCGTTGGCCACTCAGTTGGCCCGTTAACGTTGCCGTTGTTCCCGTCAGATCCCCGGTAAATGCGCCGGTTACGCCTTCAAATCGGTTCGCAGTCACCGTTGAGCTAAAGTTTGTAGTTACACCAGATATGCCATTCGTTAACACCAAGCGTTGGCCATTTAATTGCCCGGTATATGCGCCCGTTATTCCTTCAAATCGGTTCGCGGTGACCGTTGAACTGAAGTTCGTTGTCACACCGGATATTCCATCCGTTAACACCAACCGTTGACCTTCCAACAGGCCGGAAAATTCTCCCGTGACCCCTTCAAACCGGTTCGCAGTTACGGTTGAACTAAAATTCGTCGTGACGCCTGATATCCCATCCGTTAACACCAACCGCTGTCCATTTAATTGGCCAGTAAATACGCCCGTCACCCCTTCAAATCGGTTCGCAGTCACCGTTGAACTAAAGTTTGTCGTAACTCCCGATATCCCGTTTGTTAACACCAACCGCTGACCATTCAATTGCCCGGTATAGGCGCCCGTGATTCCCTCAAATCGATTCGCCGTAACCGTTCCGGTAAAGTTCGTGGTCACTCCGGATATTCCGTCCGTTAACACCAGCCGTTGGCCGTTCAATTGACCCGTATATGCGCCCGTTATTCCTTCAAATCGGTTCGCGGTTACTGTTCCAGTAAAGTTCGTGGTAACTCCCGATATTCCATCCGTTAACACCAGCCGTTGGCCATTTAATTGGCCCGTGTACGCTCCCGTTATTCCTTCAAATCGGTTCGCGGTCACCGTTGAACTAAAATTCGTGGTGACTCCGGATATGCCATCCGTTAACACCAACCGTTGGCCGTTTAATTGGCCAGTATACGCTCCCGTGATCCCTTCAAATCGGTTCGCGGTCACCGTTGAACTAAAGTTAGTCGTAACACCAGATATGCCATCCGTTAACACCAACCGTTGGCCGTTTAATTGGCCAGTTAACGTCGCCGTTGTTCCGGTCAGGTCACCTGTAAAGGCGCCGGTTACCCCTTCAAATCGGTTCGCTGTGACGCTTCCACTATAATTCCCACTGACCGCATTGATCCCTTTATTAGTGATGGTCACTTCCCCGGTAAAATTACCTGTTACACCGCTAAATCCGTTACTCAATACTAACCGTTGACCATTGAGTTGTCCGGTAAATGCTCCGGTCACACCTTCGAATCTATTCGCCGTCACTGTTGTTGTCGCCTTGATTGCCCCCACGACATCCAACGCAACCACCGGAGATGTCGTCCCAATCCCGATGTTCACACTGGTTACCACTAACGCTGGCGTGTTGCTCCCCGCGGCTAAAATGATCTTTTTTGTATCCGTCAGATTCGTCAGAACAATATCCCCGACGGTTGACCCGGAATTGTGCTGTGTTGCCGATGCCGCAACCCCCAACCGTCCTTCATCGGTGGTTCGTCCCACTGACAAGTACGTTTGAGATCCTGTGGACCCCGACAACACCGTCATCCGCGCAAACTGTGGCTGGGCAGTCGTATGAATATTTTGCGGAGTCGATAACGTTATTGATCCCGATCCATTCGATACATTTACTTGATTCGTCGTCCCTGCGATCGTCGCCAATGTATATTCATTCGAAGAATTCCCAATCAATATTTGACCTGTGCTTGGGGCACCTTGCCCCGTCCCACCACGTCCTACAAGCAGTGTTCCCGTTGTTATATTAGCAGCATCAATACCCGTTATTTGGCTTCCGTCTCCCACAAAACCATTCGCCGTTACCGTCCCACTATAGTTCCCACTCACCGCATTAATTCCATCCGTGAGAACGACTCGTTGGCCGTTAAGAAGCCCCGTGTAGACTCCCGTTACTCCTTCGAATCGATTCGCCGTAACACTTCCACTATAATTTCCGCTCACCGCACTGAGTCCCTTATCGGTTATCGCTACTTCTCCACTGAAATTCGCCGTTGCCGCACTAATTCCATTGGTTAAAATTAATCGTTGGCCACTAATTTGCCCGGTGTAATTTCCCGTCACCGCATTAATTCCGTTATTCGTGATCGTTACTGCTGCGCTGAAGTTCCCGGTTGCCGCGCTGATTCCATCGGTTAACAGGATCCTTTGCCCTCTAATTTGCCCGGTATAATTTCCAGTCACCGCATTGATTCCGTTATTTGAGATCGTTACGGCTGAACTAAAGTTCCCCGTCGTCGCATTAATTCCATTATTCGAGATCGTCACTGCCGCGCTAAAGTTCCCGGTCGCTGCACTAATTCCGTCGCTGATCGAAATTCGTTGACCCGTCAATTGGCCCAATAACGTTTGCGTCGTCCCTTGCACATCACCCGTAAAGTTCCCCGTGACTGCGTTGATTCCGTTCGTTAACACCAATCGTTGACCCGCGACTTGGCCACTAAATGTTCCCGTATTCGCAGACACCACTCCATTGATACTGACCCCTGCAAACAGCGGCGTCGCTTGCGTATGGATGTTTTGGGGTAACGATAACGTGATTGATCCCGACACACTGGTCACGTTCACTTGGTTCACGGTCGCGTTCAGTGTCGCCAATCCGTAGCCGCTTCCCGACGTCCCAATTAATATCTGCCCGGCTAACGGCGCTTGGCTGATTCCCGTACCTCCGTAGGTGACGCCCACTTTGGTTGAATTCCATGTTCCCGTAGTAATCGTTCCCACTCCCTGTATCCCCGTATACGACCCCGACATCCGTCCTTGAGGAACCGTGCCACTCGTTAAATTTGCTGCGTTAAGTGCGGTGATCGCCGTACCGGCCCCTGACAGGTACGTCGCATTTACCGTTCCAGAAATATTGATCCCATCAAACAAGGGAATCGCCTGCGTATGAATATCTTGCGGTAACGAGATTGTAATCGATCCTGGATCGTTAACGATGTCCACCTGATTGGTCGTCCCAATAATGGTTGATAGCGAATAACTTTGACCATTACCGATTAGCAACTGGCCATTTGACGGGCTCCCACTTTGGCCGGTTCCACCATAGTTCGTACCAATGGTGCCACCTTCCCAGGTCCCGGTGGTCAAGGTCCCTACCCCCGTAATTCCGTTATATGGGCCCGCAACCCGAGCCGTTGAAATATTTCCAGTGGTCAGGCTAGTGGCATTCAATGCGGTGATTCCAAGGCCACTTCCGGCTAACGTTGTTGCGGTGAGTGCCCCATTCACACTGACTCCACCCGCAACAATTTGACCCGTGTAGTTAGCGGTCGCCGCGCTAATTCCAGTGGAGAGCGTCAATCGTTGGCCATACACTTGTCCTGTAAATACGCCCGTACCACTTTCCACTCGGTTCGCCGTTACCGTTGAACTAAAGTTACCCGTTACCGCACTCAGTCCATCGGTTAATACGATTCGTTGGCCGTTCAATAGTCCCGTTAATGTTTCGGTGACTCCTTCGAACCGGTTCGCGGTCACTGTTGCAGTGTA
>CAIPHK010000038.1 GCA_903864835.1 uncultured bacterium
CCACCGTTTTTTGCCCTCGTAACGCCTCCAGCGCCACTCGCGCCTTCACTTCTGTACTATATGTTTTCTGCTTCTTGCCCATTTTCCTGTCCTCCGTAGTCTATCTATTCTACTGGTACACTTTTTGGGGGCAAGCTCAGGGCTCTGCCATTAAGGCGTTTAAATTGAAGTGTGGCCAAAAAGAGCGGTTCTTAGTCGCTGTGGAAACTCGCTCTAATGGCGCTAAGGGGCTTCGGTTTCCTAAGAAAGATATGGATGCGTCTTCTGCTACAGCGCACGACGCTGCCAAATTTTTAACCTATGCCGACAACTGGGTTAAATCGTGGAAAACTCCCAATACATATACAGAGGTTGTCATTGAGGCAAAACATATAGCCTATATCGGCCTTGATATTAATCAATTTTTAACGGCCAAATATCCAAATGCCGAGTCTCTACCGTTTGTTACAGAATATTTGACATCGGGTAGCGTTTTGCGGGCTTCGGACTCCCCTCCGAGTTCTGAGTTAAGTGAACAGGGGAATCCATCTTCTGCGTTTGAAACCTTGGCCAAAAGTATTCTTTTCGAATTTTCAAACACGGCGCCTCCAACCGCCGACCAATTTATGGCTCAATTTGTTAAAAAAATAATGGCCGGTAAAAAATTCGTTGAAATTCCAGCCGAAATTTCGGCCGAAACGCTTAAGCCAATGAAACAACGGGAGATAAAAGCGTTAACGATTTGCTTAGAAGAATGGCAGAAAGACATCTTAGAGCCTACGCTCAAACAAGACTCGCCTTCCCAACGAATAAGTGCGTCTACGCTTGGAACAACGAATAGGCTCGGATCTACTTCTGATAAGAAGAAAACCAAAAAGACCTCGCCAACGGTAAAGTCAGATACTCAATCCGAGCCACCTAAATCCTACACGCCTAAGGTCGGTCAAAAAAGATATTTTATCGATGCGCAATGGATGCTCATTGGTATTCCAATTACACTTGGAATTGCACTCGTTTTCTTATACCAACTTCTTCAAGGTTCCTCAAAAGAGAAGGTCGATAGTCCGACTAATAAGAATGATGAGCCTGAGTTTATGGCAAATGCCATCGATGACCGCCCCTTGTCGGTTGCCGCCCCAAGTCTGCCACTGCCCCCCCAGAAACCCTTGGCGACACTCGCCACATTGAAGCCTTTTCTTTCCTTTATGGAGACAGCAGATGAAGACCAGCGACGGGGTGGTTTTGAAGAATTGCTTACCCTTGCACAAGACCCATCTAATCATGTTGCCTTGGCTGACCATGAGGAATTCACTGCTTATTTGACGTCAGCCTTAGCGATGGAAACACCATCAACGAGGCGACAGATTCTTGAATGTCTTAGAGAAATAGCCACTTCTCCACAAGCCATGTTGCAAATTTGCGCAGCTTCCCGAGGGTGCTCACATCGCAAACAATCTGGAGGCCGTAAAGTCTTTAGGCGACCTGCTCACTTCCCCTGGTTATTTGGTCCGATCCCATGCGGTGAGTTCACTTTGGGCTCTAATCGCCGATCAAGGGGTCCCCTTTTCTAAGCTAGACATGACCCATACGTTGCCGAAAAATCTTTTGACCATGGCCCAGACCGACGGTCCGGAACAAAAGGATCTGGCCATGTGGATTATGAAAAAAGGGATAGAAGATGATTTTTCTCTGTTATCTCAAGATCAAGGGTGGATCGATTTTTTAGGGGAAGAGTTGGCGCTACCTGAAATGCCTGAAAATCATGTTTTAATGATTGCGGACACATTAGCTCACCCCGGGCTTCAACTACGGCACGCGAGACAGATTATTGTACGCGGTTTTCCGGTCGAGAACCTTCTACCTTTGGTATATCACCAAGAAGAGTCTATAAGAGATGCTGCGGGAACAGCTATTGCGCGCCTTTTGCCAACAAAAGGCCTCCTTTTTCTTGTGAAAAACAAGGCCGGGTTGGTGGATGGCGCCGCGGGTGTTCTATTGTTGGACACAGTGACGAATCGAGGGTTTGCAGTCGGTATACTGGATAAATTCATACGGGAGAACGAGGACTATCACCATTTTTTAGTATCTCATGACCCTTTTCTTCAGCTTATTGAGCATGCATTGCTCAGCGATGAGCGCCCTGTCAGTGGTAAGTATGCCGACGGGGTGGCAGCCATGGGCGTTTACGGTGTGGAAGAGTATGATCTATCGGCCGCTTCCTTATCTGCCTTATGGGTAGGTGAAATCGCCCAGTACGATGGCGGATCCAAGAATTTAGGTCGGCGTGAACTATTGCACACTCGTCTCATTTCTTTATTAAAATCAAACAATTCAAAGTTATTATCGAATGTTTGCATTGCTCTTTATAACCTGACTATGTATCCAGCGAATCAAAAAATATGGTTTGGCAATACAGTTCTTATTCAAGCCCTAAACGATGCTGTTCATCGCGCGGACCCAGCAACTCAGGGCGTTATCGCCGAACTTTTGGATTTTTACGCAAAAAAACAGATTTAGAAATGACCCCAAGTTGCATCGAGGGACCGTCCCCGCTACTATCTCAATTTATGAGACTCTTACCGCTTGCCAGGAACCCCATTTAGACCACCGGGATGGGTTTACAACTTGGAACTTTTTGTGTCGGATTAGCGGCACTATTTGCCTTCGCTCAACTAACAGCTAAGCCCCAATCGCGGCAGATTCTGGCAGCCATTTTTTTTGGGTCATTGGCGTTGTTTATCGCCTATCTGTTGTTCTTTTCAGAACGCCTCCTCCAGAATTTTCCGATTTTGTTTATGAGCTATGTTCCCGCCACTGTCCTCGGTGCTGTTTCGCTCTTTTTATATTTTTCTCTTTACCTGGAAGGGCGAGAACTTGAACCCTCTGATGGAATCCATGGGATTCCTATTGCCATTTCCCTCGCTATCTACATTGCATTTTTAGGCATTAGTCCCAGCCAAAAAGTCAGTTGGATTCATGACCTATACAACGGCAAAGGTATCGAATTTTTTTTGCCATTCACGCTATTTTCTAGCCTCGTTTCGGCTATTTATTTAATAAAAATAATGCGCCTCAATCCGGACTATTATTCGTTTGACATCAAACGACGCCCCGGGCTGACCGGCGGGATCATTTTGGCAACGATCGTATTAGGATCGTTGTTAGCGGTTGCAACCGTATCCGTATCATTTGCAATAGTCGTCACTCATATTTGCCTGACCATCGTCAGCGTCGTTTTTTTGCTTGGAACCGCCATCCATCTACGCGACCCATCAGTGCTTTCAACTTGGATTGCCGACTTCAGAAAGACATACCAAAAGCGAAATTATCTCAATGAAATCAATGTTTCGGATGTCCACTCAAGGCTTCTGGGACTGATGAACCACGATCGATTATTTACGGACAATGAATTGACCTTAAATAAACTCGCTGATCGACTCTCGATATCCCGGTATCAATTGTCGCAACTCCTTAACGTAGAGATGAAGACGTCGTTTAGTCGATTTATCCAAACCTATCGAATTCAAACCGCCCAAGACTATCTGGACACGTATCCCAATCGCACCATCCTATCGATCGCGTATGAAGTGGGGTTCAATTCCAATTCATCATTTCAATCGGCTTTTAAACACTTGGTGGGGATGACTCCCTCGGAATATCGTTCCCGTCGTAAATCACCCGACGCTCTACCCCCCTCAAAAACCCTCTAAATAGAATGTAGTGAACCGGAAATAAAATGATCCAATACACCGATCCCCAAAAGCGAGCGGTTGCATAACCCGCCGTTAGCGTAACCGTGGATCGATTCTGTGATGACGGGTGCACCTCAAAATCAAGGGTGGCGATGCCTGACAGTTTCATTTCAGCTTGCAGGGTGAGTCGTTGATCAGGAATCATTTGGACGACGCGCCACCAATCGATCACATCTCCGATTAACACCGGCGCATCGTCTCGCCCTTTCGTCCGGGTATGACCCACGCCACCCATTAACAAATCCATCCACCCGCGAAGCACCCATATCCAATTGGCAAAAAAATATCCCCGACGACCGCCCATCTGCCGAAGTACCGCCATAATTTGGTCTGGAGATGCTGAAATTTGCCGAGATGCGCCCATCTGAAATACTCTCGGTCGAGTGGGGGGGGGTGGGAGTTCACCGACCGATGAACGGGCTTGATACCACCATGCACCGGAGGTCGATTCCGCTCCCTGAAGAATCCGGCGAATGGCGTCTTGATACGAAATCGGAGGTGATTCAAATGCCAGTTGGGGACGGGTCCGAACCACACTGGGATTTCGCAAACCCTCAATCAATTTTCTTCCAATACGGGCAAAAATTGGAGTGACCAACCCCAACCACAGACTGGATAACCATGGCGTCAGGAGAGGGACTGGCAGCATCCAACGCCGGAGACCTTTTTGCTTTGCATATTCCAGCATCAATCCCATATAGGTCACGGGTTCGGGGCCTCCGACCTCTAAAATTGACGACGCTCTTAATGTTTGATTCTCGATGACCAATGCGAGGTAATGAATCAGGTCGTCAATAAATAGGGGCTGGGTCGGCTGAGTGACCCATTTAGGTACCAACATTACCGGCAATCGATCCACTAGAGATCGAATTAATTCAAAAGAAATGCTCCCTGAGCCCAAAATAATTGAAGCCCTGATCTCCATGACCATCGGATGATATTTCCGAAGCGCATAGCCTACGTTGAGTCGACTTTGAAGATGATCGGATAACTTCCCGTCATCCTCGTTTGCGAGTCCCCCTAAATACACTATCTTGGGCACTTTCGCCTGATTCATCTGAGAAGCGAAGCCCACCGCGCACCGGTGCTCTTCCGCCATAAAGTCTCCCGTTGCCCCTATTGAATGAACCAGGTAAACCGCACAATCGATCCCGTCTAAGTAGGGCTCCAGCGTTTCAGGCTTGGAAACATCACCCACACAAATTTGGATGGACGGAAACCGAGAGCTATACCGCCTTATCCAGTCAGGATTCCGGACAAACGCGCGTACGGTATGGCCCTGACTGGCTAAAAAAAGCGTCAGTCGGCTGCCGATGTACCCGGTCGCCCCCGTAACGAGAATCGTGCTCAATGTTTAATTAAGGCGTCAATATCGGACAATACGGTATCGGACATCGGGTTCGTCGTCGGGCCATACCGTTTTACGACGTGCCCGGTTTGATCGATTAAAAATTTATTAAAATTCCAACTGATTGAACCCCGGGCCTTGGTATTGGCGGTTTCCGAAGTTAAATATCGATACAGTGGGTGAATGTCCTTCCCCTTGACGGATACTTTCTCTGACATTGGAAACGAGACACCGTAGGTGAGCGAGCAAAATTCTTGAATCGACTTATTCGACCCGGGTTCTTGGTTTCCAAAATTATTGGCAGGTACTCCAATAATTACAACATTTTTATCTTTATATCGGGTGTACAGTCGTTCAAGGTCACTGTATTGCGACGTAAAGCCGCATCGGCTTGCAACGTTAACGATCAACAAGACGTTCCCTTTATATTGAGAAAGATCTAACGGAGTACCGTCAATGCGAACGAGGTGGAACCCGTAAATCCCCGGATCTTGTGATTCCGGTGTTCCGGTCGTCGGTTTGGTCTGGGACGCCATTACCACCACTACACCAATAAAAAGTAGGCCAAATAGTCCAACTATTAGTTTCATTACCAATTCTCGTTTCTATTTTGTGAACAACATTACAATCGGGCAGTTGCCCAGCGTAGCAACTGGTATTGCCAAGCGGCAGGTAGACTCATAACCAACTTTAGTAACAAACTAAGCCGCTTTGGAAAGTGTATTTCGTGACTCCGAGCCTTTAGGCCTTTTGCGATACGAATCACGGCCGAATCCACGTCGATTAAAAATGGCATAGGGAAGCGGTTTTGATCGGTCAGCGGCGTTTGGACAAACCCAGGGCAAATGCAGGTCACAGGTACCCCTAGGTGACGGAAATCAAGATCCAACGACTGCGCCAATAAGCGGACGGCGGCCTTGCCAGCGCCATATCCCGATGACTTGGGGAGTCCCCCATACGCAGCGAGGCTACTCATCAACGCCAATTGCCCACGGGACTTCCTTAGTGAGGGTAAAACTGCCTGAACACAATGTGCCATTGTCGTCACATTGGAGTTGATCAACTCATTAAATTGGGCCGCATCAAATGATTCATCTGCGTCGTAACTCGCCGTCCCTGCGTTTAAGATGACAATATCCATCGGGGCGGCCTCAGCGGATTTCTGAATCCGATTGATCACGGAAGGATCCCGCAAATCACCGCAGATCAGTGCTGTATTTTGTCCGCATTTTCCGGCGACATCTGCCAACCGACCTTCGTTTCGGCCCACCAAGACCAAGTGGGCGTCCCACTTGCTCATCTGTATCGCGAGCGCTGCGCCGATCCCAGAGGACGCCCCAGTAATCAACACCCTTTTGTTTTTAAAATAGTCGCCAAGTTTCACGTTTTGTCTCCAGTAACCGATGACCTGGTTTCAACCGGGCCACTTCAATGATCAAATATATTAAACTCGCAATGTTCCCCAGTCCCGCCATCAGCACCATCCACAACGACGACTTTACCACCGATTTTTCGCGATATGCGATAAATATCCCGAATAGTCCAAATCCGGTGTACAAATCAACTAAGGTTACCTTGAACCATGGATCTGGCCACATTTTTTTTACGGAGTCCCACAGGGCCAACTTGGATCCGGCCCATATACACCCCCCGATTAACCCTATTACCACAACGACAGCAACGGTAATACCACGACGACGAGATACATTCATTGATGATCCTCCTGAATTAAGTCTAAATTGACCGGACGCGTCAAAACCATTTGGACCGTATTAATATAGCGATCCGCAAATCCGGCTTCACAATACGACAGATAATAAACCCATTTTCGGATAAATTCGTTGCCGAATCCAAGTTCTCGAACAATGGATTCATTCTCCAAAAATCGCCGACGCCATTCCGATAAGGTCGTTGCGTAATGAGGGCCGATATTCTCCAAAAATTCGATTCCAAACGAGGTGTCGGACAATAAGATGGACTGAATCTTTGCTACACTCGGTAGATGCCCCCCAGGAAATATATGTTTCTGGATCCAATCCACGCGGCTTCGGTACCGATCGTAACGGTGATCCGGAACCGTAATGGCTTGCAATACCACGATCCCGTTCGGCTTTAACAACGTATCGATGGTTTTAAAATACGTCGGAAGGTAGTCATGCCCAACCGCTTCGATCATCTCGATCGACAAAATTCGGTCGTACATCCCCCGATGATTCCGATAGTCCTCCAATAGAACGGTGATACGATCTTGAAGCCCAAGGGATTCGATTTTCCCGATCACCACGTCATATTGCGCCTGAGATAGCGTTAACGTGGTGACTTTACAGTCCGTTCTTTGGGCGATTCGAATGGCGGCGCTCCCCCAACCTGAACCGATTTCTAATACATGGTGATGGGGCAACACATGCAAACGATCAATTAACCGATCGAGCTTATTGAGTTGGGCTTGCTCAAGTGACTCTGATTTCGAGTTAAAATAGGCGGACGAATAGTTCATTCCTTTATCCAAAAATTGTGAATACATTTTATTACTTAGGTCGTAATGGGCTTGTATATTCCGGCTGCTATTCGTCACCGTATTTCGTTTTTTGAAATGGCCGGCTTGAGCGGCCCACTTCAGTATCGTCGTTCCCATGGTTACTGGGGTGAGTTTACTTTTATTGCGAATAAATACGCTAAACACGGGAAGTAAGTTGTCCGTATCCCAGAGGCCGTCAACATACGATTCTCCAAATCCGATCTCACCTTTAAGAACCAGCGTTTTAAAAAATGAATAGTCATTAATTCGAATGATTCCTTCGGGTGATGTATCGTCTCCCGCCACCATTCGTGACCCATCTGGCAAAATCATCACCAGACGTCCTGTCTTGATACGTCGAATTGCTCGGGCGACGATGGCGATCCAAACAGTATCAAAATAGGTGGGGGGAAGATTTCGAATGGTGTTTGCGTGGTGTGGAACGGGTTTCGACGATGCGGGTAGCCTTTTAAAAAAGGCCAATTTTGCAGCCTCTTTGATAATTCGTGGCATTGTTCCAAGAATCCCCAGCGGATATCTAAACGCAGTGGTGACCATCGACTTGTCATTCATCTCGCGGGCTTCCTTTTGTATTAAATTTGCATACAACATCGTTTCGTCGTTTTCCATGTATCGAATGTGAATATCGATCGAATTGAGGCGTTTTCCAATTTTAAATAGATACGTTCCAGAGTCATTTAAAAATGGAGATACGTGAAATTCTTTGGGATGGGTACATTCGATAAAATTGGGATGATCGGGACCGATGACTGAATACACATGTTTTTCTTTATACGTATTCGTTACCTCAACGATTGCCCCTGAAATATCACCGGTTGGAGTGACTGAAAAATAGATTGTGATCGGATTAAATGCCCGCCCTAGAAACCGAGGGAAGGTCAACATCCATGTTTGAAATGGGTGTTCCAAGCCGAGGGTTTCTCGTATTTTATGCAGTTTTTCATGAATCGTTTCCGGCCCCGCTTGAAGGTAGTCAGAGTAATATAACGAGAATAAATTAAAGCGATTGAGTGAAAACAGGGCGTTGGCGTCGGAAAGCGCCTCAAGCTGATCGATATCGGTTAACAAATAGGGGACATCATATTTAAATTCATTCGTCACCGGGCGAAATCGACGATGCAAGGTGGATGCCCATACCCATTTAGCGTTCATTTAACGTCTCACCCAGCGCATCAACGGCGCTAATCGCTGACGCAACCGCATCTTCATGAAATCCGTACCCAAAATAGCTGCCTGCAAAGACAATTCGTGAGTTACGATTCAATTCGGGCAACTCGGACTGAGTTCCCATAGCTTCTTCCGTCATTTGAGGATGCGTATAAGTCATTTTTTTGATGATATGGGCATCTCTGATTGGCGACTCTGGGTTTAATGTCACCAAATACGGAATAGTCGACTTAATCGATTGAAGGCGATTCATCCAATACGTTACTGAGGCCGGTTGATCAAACTGGGCAGGTGACTTTCGAACATTCCAGGAACACCATGCCGCCCGTTTTTCTGGCAAAAATCGAGAATCGGTATGAAGAATGGTTTGGTTTTTTGAATAGTGCCAAGTTGACAATAACGCCACTTCTTGAGCAAGAGGGTGCTCCAATAGCCGGAAAGCAGTATCGGCGTGTGTGGCAATGACCACTCCGTCATACTGACTGAGTCCCTCGGCGGTCCCAATTTCAACACCATCATCTGTCCTGCGTATCAATTTGACGGGGGTATTTATCCGAACCCGGCCTGAAATTTGGGAAAGAATCGGCGAAATATATTGTGCCGAACCGCCGCGAATCGTTTTCCATGGGAGGCCTTTTCCGATTTCTAATAATTGATGATTTTTCCAAAACCGGATAAATGACGACATCGGAAACCGAAGGCTATCCTGATACGACGCGGACCAAATCGCAGACGTCATCGGCAACACGTAGTCCATCACGACATCACGGCTTACGCCACGCGTTTCAAGATAGTCGCCCAACGACATCGACAACGGAAGCCCGGATTCAAAATCCGCAAGGCACCGCTGATTAAACCGGTGAATCCCTAAAATGAATTTGTAAAAACGGGGACTAAAATAATTTTTCCGTTGGGCAAAAATGCCTTGGGGGAAATCGCTGCCCCATACAAATGGACGGTGTTGGCACTCAAACGAAAATGACATGTCTGAATCGATGTATGCCACATCCAGTTCAGATAACATGCGAATAAAGTGAGGATAGTTGGCCTCATTAAATACTATAAATCCCGTGTCGACTGAAATCTCCCCTAGAGTAGGGTCCTGTACCGCTACGGTATGCGTATGCCCTCCGATTCGATCCTCCGATTCAAAAAGGTCGACGTCATGATCTTTCGACAGATAATACGAACTCGCTAATCCAGCCACCCCTGATCCGACAACTGCAATACGACCCACGCTATTTTCTCCTCTTTTTTTGTTCACCTTATTTAAATCGCTTAAAAAAGTCAGCCGTTTTCGTCACAATATTAAATATTTTTGTTCGAAGTGATCACACCGGTATATCAAATAGGTTCAAAATACCGTCAATTTTACTTGGGGAACTTGGTGAAAAGTGAGGGGTGTCCAGAGTATAAGCGGTGGATCGTAAATGCATCGAAGGTCGGGGATTGGGTCGGGGGTGGAATACGGGAAGAGTGGAAAGGGGCGGGGCTACAGAAGTAGCCCCTTAACCCTTAAATCAAGCTATTTAGAAGAACCTGCAGGGGTTGCCTCAGGCGTTGTAGCTGCTTCTGTTGAAGTTTCCGTTGCGTTGGCGTCTTTTTTGTCCTTGTCACACGATTTTTCACAAGATGATTTTGTTTTGTCACACGATGCTGCACGGTCTTTTAAAAGAACAATCCCTGTGATTGGGCATCGACCCGTTTGCATTGCGCCGCCAGCGACGTATCCAAGTAATAACGCAACGATACCAACGATAATTAAGTTCCGAACATTTTTATCCATTTAAATTGCCTCCAAAATTTTATAATTCTCGATAGTTTTAAGTAAATCGGTGAGCGCGAATATACCATGGAAATTATACCGACACACGGTGGTATATTTCCTGTCTAATTGAATAAATAGGAGATGACAATGGACACTCAGTTTTGGAAGACCGTTTGGGAAGAAGGTCGAATCAATTTTCATCAACCGGACTTTCATCCAAAGTTGATGGAATACGCGCCTACTTTTGGAGATTTTGCAGGTAAGACGGCTCTCGTGCCCTTGTGTGGCAAGACGAAAGATATGGTGTGGTTGGCTGATCGCGGGTTGACGGTGGTAGGTGTCGAGTTCGTGGAGTCCGCGGTCCGGGCGTTTTTTGAGGAAACGGTTTCTGAGGTTCCCCATGGTGTGTCGGAAAATGGATTTGCCGTATACCGGGGTGGTGATTTTCAACTGTTTTCGGGTGACTTTTTTGAATTTAATTCAAATTGTCCGATTGATTTTGTTTACGACCGTGCAGCGATGGTGGCGTTACCTCCCGAGATGAGGTTGCGATATGTAGACACAATTAAACGGAATTTGGCGCCCGGGGGCCAAATATTATTACTCACATTTGAATATAATCCGCTCGTGATGGACGGCCCCCCATTTACTGTCGAACAAGATGAAATTGAACGATTGTATGGGCCGGATTTTTCTATAGAGGTCTTAGAGCGGGGGCCTATCACTGGGGAAAATCCTCGGCTGATGGCCGTTCCGGGAATGCGTCAGGCTGTGTATCGGGTGAGTCCGAAAGGTGCCGGTTACTAGGCGCCAGGCTCTAAGAGTGTTTCGTCACCAGTCCCATGAACCTTGCTTCGAAGTCTAATCAACAGCTGGTTCAATTCCATGCAAACCGCAAATTGCTCCCAGTTTTTAGGAACTGAAAGCGCCGCTTCAACCACCCGAAGTGCATCGTTCATCCCGATAAATTCAGGCGTCATATAAGCGATTAGTTGCGACGTATAGTTTGGGTTTTTCAGGATCACGGCGGCGTCACTTTTGGATTTAAGCAGATGACTTAATGGATACACGGCATGCTCCCTCACACGAGTATCCTCAGACGTAAAGAGTTTTAGTAGACCGTCTATAAGCAAAGGCGTATGTGTCAGATTGTCTATGCCATGCTTAGGATCTGAAATCCATGCCAATGACCATGCAGCTAATATTTGAACACTGGATTCTCTTGAACCCAGCAAGGTTGCGATCCGAGTCATGACAGACGTATGTGACGCTAGCCAACGTGCGGTTGCCTCGTGATGAGCCATATATCCGACTAAGATCAACCCATGATCTCGGGTAGACGCAGCGTCAAGTTTCATAAGGATATGATTGAGGACGTCTGGATGATGAAACCCTTGGTATCCCAGTGGGCTTCTCGCCCAATTTTTCGATTCGTCCTTGGGGTCCCCATTTACTAATTGAGACAATCCATCCAACAACTGGAGTAGACTGGAAGTTGGGAATGTTATGTTGGAATGGCGCATAATATTTTGAATCACCGAGACCGAAAATGTCTGATCGACTTTGTCCTCTGAGCTCAATAACGACATCACCTGGTCCATCACCACAGAATTTTGAACCACTTGTTCAGAAGAAGAAGCGTATTTAGATAATGATTTGATC
Organism: uncultured bacterium; assembly: GCA_903864835.1. Classification (GTDB taxonomy): domain Bacteria; phylum Margulisbacteria; class Marinamargulisbacteria; order SXXA01; family SXXA01; genus CAIPHK01. The sequence goes on from CAIPHK010000038.1 coordinate 12,216, forward strand.
ACCCTGTGTGCCGTCAAATATTCTGGGTACGCGTGGTTACCCAGGATCCTCGCGACGCCCTCAAGCAACTTTGGGTTCTGAAACAACACATGATGTGTTGTTGGCTCTGATGCAAGCGCACTTAAATGCCTAAGGACAATATCCTGACCTTTCTTGTTTCCCGATTCGAGAACGCCTACAAAGCTGTCAAGTAAACTGGATATATTTCTAGTACTCAGAAGAACTTCTGTATTTGGTAGCAGTCTATAAAGTGCAGCAGATACTTTCTCATCGGTCTCTACGTTCTGTACCCTTAAAAAATCTAGTAAATGCAATACTGGAAACCCCTTTTCTGCAAGCTGTTTTGCATGGGTTTCGTTAAGATCCAATTTTGCAAGAGTCCCAAGAATCGTGCTGACATGTTTCGGAATTTCAATCGACCCTAGCTGCTCTCCCAAAAAATCGATCCATCCCTGATGATCGCAAAGAAGCCAAAAGTTGGTCTCAATCTCTTTCGTCATCATCCTGATCGCGAGATTCTTTGGTTCGGGTGGATCAAACCGAGCGACCGTCAACAGATCATTTGCCACTGTTTCAGGTGACCCAAACTGGGAAAAAGATACATTGTGATTAGTAATGATATTCCACAGTGTAGCAACAGCCTCATATCGAATCTCTTTGTGGGGGGAATTGAGTAAATTGCCTAACAACACCATGGCCGACTGATTTGTAAGCATTACCTTATATGCCATCTGTTGATGATCTGTACTAGCGGTTTCTATGACGGAAAGGAACGAATTCAGATTCTCGGGCGGTGAAATAGTCGATTCGTTGGGGGTGATGGGTTTCAGGCACATGGGTTCCTGATCCATTATTTTAGGCACGTCGTTTGTTGCGGATTGAGTACGACGGTACAGGACCACTAACGCAACCAATAGAGCGATCGAACCCGCTAAAAGTATCATGATGGGCCAATACGAATTTTTGGATGAGGTCTTTGTGATGGTAGAAGCCGCCTCTGGTTGTAAGGGCTGGGCCTGCGGTGACTTGGTAGTCACTTTCCTGTTTTTACGTATTTTTTGGTATTGAGGAGTCGTAACAGAATTTGGAATCCGATGTTCATGCGAGTCAGGAACGGGTCCTTCTGAGGTGCCTGCAGCCAAGGCATGTTTCACGAGCGTGCTCTGAAATTGTTTTGATCGATTCCACAATTTTGCAACTTCTTTTTTATGCATTCGATCTGAGAGTATCTGTGGAATCTCGTCTGGAATCTCAATCAATTTTTTATGACGATATTTTGTCTGTAAAAATTGATGGATATTAAGGCCGACATACTCCACATCCGCCTTGTCGATGATAAAATCTTGGTGGGTTTTCCCATCACTTTTCCAAGAATTCACAAATTCTTGAGCGGCACGATTGATCGCAGTTACGTAATGCGGGGGAACCTTCTTTTTTTTATCTGAGACTTCGGGCTGCATTCGAACTATTTTTTTTCCATCGGAACGAGTATCTGAGCTTGCCCCCAAAAAGTGGACCAGTAGAATAGATAGACTACGGAGGACAGGAAAATGGGCAAGAAGCAGAAAACATATAGTACAGAAGTGAAGGCGCGAGTGGCGCTGGAGGCGTTACGAGGGCAAAAAACGGTGG
>CAIPHK010000039.1 GCA_903864835.1 uncultured bacterium
CAACCCCAAACTAAGACGCTCCCTCAGAACTTCCAATTTGATCGAACGCTTTAACAGAGAAATCAAACGTCGTTCCAGGGTCGTTCGTATTTTTCCCAACAAGGAGTCTAGTTTGCGACTCGTCTCCGCCATCCTCATTGAATTTAACGATGATTGGTCCACTGGAAGGAGGTTGTTCTCACTTTAACTTTTTGCCCCTATCGAATCACTTTTACAGAAAGATTGTTGCGTAACCAATTATCTTTCCGTGGACAGTATATGCCGTAAGTTTGGGGCTATCTGCCGCACTTTTATATGGAAATCGGGCAATCGATAAAATAATGTCAGATCCAGATCCGATGCAGTTAGATAGTGAAAAATCTGTAATTATTCATTTGCCATTTGATGTTACAAAAGAGCAGTTACTTGGAAAATCTGTTTTTACCCCCAAAAGTCCACAAAGCCAATTTCGGTTTTCTCCCCGAATATGGGTGACCGAAATGAACTTTAATTCAGTTTTGATTGAAAATGCACATAAAATGGATCCTGTTATTCTCCGAACTTTATTTGAAATGTCCGCGACCCGGACTGCCTCATTAGGGGAGACTCTTCAAATCCCGTTCACAATGAGGGTGTTGGGTATATGCGCAAACGACCCTAAGGGAGAGATCCAGGAGATGGCATCTGATTACGCGGATGTCCGGGCAGAGGTGTCTGTCATGCTTGACTATCCAGCTGGCGAGAAATCATCGGCGGAACGGATTTCCCTGGAACAATTGTTTTTATTTCATATTCGATCGGCGATGACCATCCCATGGGACAATGTATCCATCAATTCTCTGTTAGATAAGTGCATAATGGAGAAGAAACAAAAGATTTTTTTTGGAATGCGATATATTAAAAACTTTATAAAAGATGTCGAACGGATCCAGAAACGACATAATCTAAGCGGTTCAACGATTGAAAAGGTGGTTTTTGACGAGGCCTGGAATAACTTTCTGCGTGCGCATCCGTATATCAGTGCATATTTCAATTGAGCAACTGGGGGGATCTTACAAATCGAGTGTGGCGATTCCTATCCACCCTCCCAAAAGTAAGAGTCCTCCAATTGGAGTGATTGCACCCAACCAAGAAATCCCAGTGAGAGCCAAGAGATAAAGGCTTCCTGAAAAAATAATAATTCCTGCTGCGAAGCAGATCCCGGGCCAACGCCGGACGCGTTTTAGGTCTCTACTAATTATGCCGTACCCCAGTAGTGCCATCGTGTGTAGTAAATGATAGAGCACCGCTGTGTGGTAGATTTGAATATGAGTCGGTGATAAATGCCCCTGGAGTGCATGTGCACCAAATGCCCCTAAAGCAACCCCCAAAAATCCAAAAACGCCAGCAATTCGAATCCATATCATAAGTTCCTCGTTTTCTTGCTTAAACTGCAGTTTCAAATTTCTGAAGGGCGCCGATAAATGTGTCAGGAATGGGGCATGTTTTCCAGGTTCGTTCGTCAACGCAGGCCAACACTACGGTTCCCGTGGTGACAATTTGGGACCCTAAATAGAACGTGTTTTTAATACCAAACGAGGCATTTTTGCACCAATCGACGGAGATCTCTAGGCGAAACATATCTTCAAATTTTAGGGGTCGTTTAAAATTAAGGGTCAATGAGACTGGCATAAATGCAATTTTTTTGGCGATAAAGTCACTATACGGGCAGCCTATCGCCCGCAAAAACTCAATTCGAGCGGCTTCCATCCAATAGACATATCGTCCATGGTACACGACGCCTGCGGCATCGGTATCACCAAAGTAGACTCTGCTTTCCCATGAGAAGGGGACTCCGAGTGGGGTATAACGTGACATGGTGTGATCATACACTGTTGTCCTTTTCTTAAAAATCGTTGGTAAGATACCGGCAATGAGAGAGTGTGGCCGAAAATATATAGTTATCGTTATGATTGGGATAATGGTCGTCACCGGTTTTATGAACCTGTTTGCTGAAGAGCCCGCGGTATTTGAATGTACCTTGGCGCGGCAAGGGTGGTATCAAAGTGATCCGATAGCCCTCAAGACAGAATTGATCGGATTTTTGGCCGATGCGATGACGGATTTTGTTCAGCCTTCACCACCGATTGCCATCGTGATGCCCCATGCGGGGTACGCGTATTCCGGCGCGATAATGGCAACGGCGATGAATCAGGTTAGGAACTTTAAATATGATCGGATTATTGTAATTGGGCCCAGCCATTATGTGGCCTTGCCGAACCAGGCCGCTGTTCTTGTTGCGGATGCGGTCCGAACGCCATTAGGGTCGATATATGTCGATAAAAAGGCGGTTGCTATTCTTCGGGCACATCCGAAAATGGTGGATCGGCCAGAGGTTCATCCGCAGGAACATAGTGTGCAAATCGAATACCCATGGATTCAGGTAGCGTTACCGAATACCCCGATTGTACCCATTGTTTTGGGACAAATGACCCGTGACGAGGTCGCTCATTTTGCATCAATTTTGAAGGAAATCATTACTCCTGCAACACTGGTCATCATTAGCAGTGATTTTACCCACTTTGGATCTCGTTTTAATTATGTACCGTTTAACACCAATATTCCGGCCAATATCAAACGATTGGATGATGCGGCGTTAGACACTATTCAAAATAAGGATCTGTGGGGGTTTCAATCGTTAATTCAGGCGACTGGGGCCACAATCTGCGGCGAGATGCCGATTCAACTTTTATTGGCGATTCTACCTAATCATTCGGACGTCAGGATCGTGGGATATGCCTCGTCTGGACAACTGAATGGCGATTGGTCCAACTCGGTGAGTTACGCGTCGGTGGTCGTCACTGGCGAGTGGCAGGATGACAGCGGACTGATTTTTCAAGAACGGACCAAAGAAGATAAAAAACTGCTTCAGTTTGCCCGAAAGACCATTGAAACAGTATTAAAAAGCGGGTCCTCCAGCAACAGCCTGATTTCTATCGATCCCGTTTTGAATCAAAATCGAAGTGTATTTGTGACACTTAAAAAACACGGACAACTTCGAGGGTGTGTGGGGTCTGTTTTTCCGACTCAACCCCTTGTAAATGAGGTTCAAACTCAGGCTGTGAATGCGGCAATCAATGACCAACGGTTCTCCCCCGTGACGATGTCAGAAATGCCAAATATCTCGATCGAGATTACTATTTTGTCTCCCATCGTACGCTGCGACTCTATAAGAGATATACGGTTGGGAAAACACGGCATCATCCTTAAAAAGGGCGTTGCCCAAGCCTTGTTTTTACCGCAAGTAGCGATAGAAGAGGGGTGGGACTTGGCAACGACCTTAACGTACTTGGCGCAGAAGGCAGGGTTGTCGGGCGATGCGTGGAAACAGGGGACGGAATTTTACACTTTTGAGGGTGTTGTAATTTCAGAAGAGCGTTAGCTCTTAAAAATCCAGACACCTCCGATTAGAAAAGCGGCACAGATAATTAAGAAGCTGGACCGGCGATAATCGAAGTTCATCCCACTCTGGCGCGGCATCAGTTCCTTACTCGGTCGCCATACGGCGTGTCTCTTTGAGCAAGCGAGTCGACGTCCCAACAATTCGTTTCATAAATCCATAATCACGCTGTGCATGGGCCATCAGGTACAACCCCAGCCGAAACAATGAAAAGTCTTTAATGCACAACGCCGTTCCCGTCAGCCAATCCGTGGATGAAATTGGCTCTCCCACCGCACGACTCAAGGCAACCCGATAATATTCAATATATTCGAGAAATTCCGAGTACGAAAATGTCTCTGGTTCCATGACAAATATCAGAAACTCGACCGCGTCGTATTGCGGGAGATGAATTCTTGCTAATTCCCAGTCATAGACACAAAGCCGACGATCACCGTCGTCGGTTCGGATACACAAGTTCCGGGGGTTAAAATCATTGTGAGTGAGCGTTTTTGGCAATTGATCGAAGGGGGTGTACCACTCATCCAGCGAGTCGATCGCTTCTTTACGCAATTGATAGGCGTCCTCTGTAAACCAGTCATGTTCCGCAGCCGCATTATTCAAGAGTGCCGCGAAGAGGGGACGCATTGCGACCATCGATGTATAGCTGGGAACACTTCCTATCCAGTCGGATTTGGACAACTCATCGTCTTTTTTGTACCAAACGGCATGGATTTCAGCGAGTCCATCTAGAACCGTATGAATATCTGTGGGCGTCCAGCCGGAGGGGTCATCCCCGGTGTCTTTAAGGATGGCGTTTGAAACGTACTCCATCACAATGACTCGAGTTTCCGTTGAATCATTGCGATAGGTTCGAAATATGGTGGGGACGTGGCGGACAAACCGGGGATCTTGTTCGCCGTAAATGGCGAGTTCCCGAATATCGCAGTCTTTAAAACCGGTGGAATCTCTATATTGAGGATAGATGTGAGCCAATTCTGCTTGCCCCATCGCCGATAATATTGAAATAATCATCGATACTTCCGCCCCGAGGGGCTTTATTTTTACGATGACATTGGTGGATTCGACCCGTTCCGGGGTTTGATATCTCAAAATATAATTAAAAAATCCGACTACTTTGTCGACTTTTTGTGCAGTAAGGTCGGAGATGATACTGCTTCCGAGCGGGGCAGTGGTTGGCTCAACATCGATCAATTCGACCGATTTACCCAATTTTGCCTTAATGGCGTCGTCGAAAAATGAGAGTGTCAGATCATCCAGGGTAAACCATTTTACCGGCCGGTTACGCCCCAATTTTTCATGCGCGGTTGCGAATCTCCCGCTTTCAAGCGCCGAAAGGGTGCATAGGTCGAGCGCGAGAGTAAATCCAGCAATAATTTCGGCCAAACGGCCAAAATGGCACGATCATCGCTGGGTCGCGTCGTTGTGTTCAACTGAACAGTAACCCCAGATGCCATTGGGAGGGAGCGAATTGGATTCGCATCAGGACCGGCGGGGGAAATGGTACCGGTGGAATAGGTCGTTGACCCATCCAGTGTGGATAGCCCTACATCGTATCCTGAGTTCAAATTCGCCTTGATCACCAATTTAACCTGAATGGGGCGGGGAACGGTGATCATCTGACGAAAACTAAAGGTCTCAATGGTGAACGGCCCGCCGATGGATTGCATCACATCAATAACCGCCCCGAGTTGAATCGCACCGGCAATCACAGGGATTCCGTTGACGGCATGGTGACGGACGACCTCGTCTTCCGGTGAAAAATCCATCACGAATTCAAGTGACAACGGGGTGAACGGTAACCGAGATAAACGGATGTTAGAGTCAGAGGATTGGATCGGATACGAATCAGGGGCCCAGTATCGGCGTCGCTCAAATGGATAGGTCGGCAAAGAGAGTATTCTGACATCGTGAGACACAAAAAAGGGGGGCCAATCCACCGGTTTACCCGATAGATATTGAGTTGTTAGCTCCTACAACACTTCCGGACATGGTGTGGGTATTTCCGGTGTACGGTTGTTGTTCAGGTAGTCCTCCAAACGCAGATCCTTTTTTTGAAAATACAATTGGGAAATATCCTGACTTTTCGTCTTGGCGTACCGAGGAAGGGGCTTCTTCCACGACCGTATAAACATTCGTTCCGCTGAGGCCGAATGAATTTATCCCTGCTCGGCGCGGCTGGTTTTCCGGCGGGTGCCATTCTTTTAACTCCGAATTAAAATAGAACGGCGATTCAGACACCCTTAACAAGGGATTGATGTGCTCAATTTTTAGGGCGGGCAACTGCCGATGGTGTAAGGCTAACGTCGCATTCATTAGGCCCAGTATCCCGGACGCACCCATGCAATGGCCCAGTCGGGATTTGACAGACCCCACCGCACAATAGTTTTGTCCGGGTGACAATGTATTAAACGACTCTGTCATCGCGCTAAATTCGATATAGTCACCGACAGGCGTGCCCGTACCATGGGTCTCAAAATACGTTAGAGAATTGGGGGTTATCCCATATCTCTCATGGGTCGATTTTTGGAGATCCATTTGTGCGTTTTTGTTAGGGGCACTCAACCCTAATGTTAACCCGTCGCAATTCATCTCTGTTGCCAGGATGACGCCGTAAATGCGATCTTTGGATACGAGCGCATCCGCCAACCGTTTTAATACGACTATACCCACACCTTCCCCGAGACCGGTTCCGTTCGCATCTTCGTCAAACACCCTACAGGTGCCGTCAGGCGATAGGATTTTGGATTTGGACGCTGCGACGAATAATGTTTCAGTTAGAATTAGATTGGTTCCCCCGCATAATATCCAGTCGCAATGGTCATCCATTAACTGATCAACCGCTAAATTGACAGCGGTCATCGAAGAGGAACATGCTGTATCGACAGTAAATACGGGTCCTTTAAGGTCTAAAAAGTGGCCGACACGTCCGGCAATGCAGGAGACCAAATTTCCGGACAATGTGGATGAGTGGTAGGGGACGTTATGCCGAAGCAACAGGTCCAGGTATTCCGTCCGAGTGATCCCTAAAATGACGCCGCCTCGTGTGCCGGAAATCTCTTCTTTACTCATGCCAGCGTCTTCAAGTGCGTTCCAACATTCCTCTAAAACGAGGCGTTGCATTGGATCAATAATTTCTGCATCTTTGGGCATAATATTAAAAAAGGATGCATCAAATTGGGTGATATCCCCAAGCGTGGCGCCCTGATTGCAATAGGCTTTGTTGGGGGCGTCCGGATTCGGGTCGTAAACGGCGTCTATGTCAAAATGATCGCCAGATACTTTTTTTGATGTGTGCGTCGTTCCGTTAATCAGCTCCCACAGTGACTCCGCATTCGTGGCCTCCGAGAATCGCGCCGCAATTCCGACAATTGCAATATTTTTGAGCGGCTTACTGGGGGGCATGGATGGTTATAACTCCTGTTTCTCCATTAAGGGTGATCAGATCCCCAGTTTTAAGCCGCTGGGTAATTCCATGAATTCCGACGACAGCGGGTATTCCCAATTCTCGGGCGACTACTGCCGAGTGTGACAACGTGGATCCGCGCTCCACCAGAATTTCCCCGGCGGAAAGAAATAGTGGGGCCCACCCCGGGTCCGTTCTAACGGTGCACAAAATATCCCCGTTGAGGTCGGTTTCTGTTTTGGGATCATGAATCACCCTGACCCGTTTTGTGACGATTCCTGGATAACAGGGCGTTCCCTTAAATTGGTCGGATGACGCAGTCGCGCTTGTCAAATCTCCCGTATAGGAATAATCCGCGCCGTGATAGGGGCTACCTAACGTTTCGAAATGGTGGGATACCGGCTCGTTCGCGTAGCCATCGTACTCCCGTCGTCGCAGTGCAATTAACGATTTGAGTTCATGTTGCGGAATCGCGCCAAAATAATAATCATTAATTTCATCGCAAGTGATGTAAAAAATATCGTTCGGCATGCTGATGACGTGTTGAAGCGCCCAATGCGATCCAATTTCCAAATAAATATCCCGATACATTCCAAAAAGCCGTGTACGAAGCAATCTCATATTTTCTCTGTTTTTTACCGCCGCTCGCAGTCGATTTAGAGTGGATTTGAATTGTCGGAGGCCTCGGCGTCCCGATTTCGATTTGATTTTGGAAAATACCTTTATTTCAGCTGCCGTTCGAAGACTCTTTTCTTTTTTTGTCAAAATCTCCTCTGATAACTCGGGTTGTTTAAGGTAATTTTGGATCACCAAGAAAATAAATGTGGGATCTTGTCGAAGGGTAACGGATTCCAACTTTAGTTCTCCTGTGCACCGATCGCCATACAATTCGATATATGTTTCTACGTCGGAAAAACACTGGGGTGAATGCCGTTGCAAATAGGCGTAGCCTTGGGATGCAGGACGGCGTAATAGTTCATCCGCCAAACCGGGGACCGTCCTAATTTTTTCGGACAGGCGCAGCAAAAATTTGGTAGGTTCCGTACTTTGGATTCCATCCTCTCCGGCCATCAAGTGATTGACGATGGGATCAAGTTCCGGATCAATCGCTTGAATAAGGCGATGAATTTTTCCATTCATCATCATCACGTAAAAATCGTTGATGATCGGGGTGTGCCACTTTTTTAACAGTTCATTGTCTAAGTGTCGCAGCAAGTCTAAAAGTTCCGATATCGAGCGCTCATGGAGCCGCCGCCGGTCTACACTGGCATATATTGCGTTAAAATGGGCTGTAAATACATCCACTCGCTGGGGCATTTTTGAAAAAAAGTAAAGAAATCGAGTGATCAATGTTGCCATTCTGGGCAGGAGTCTTAGCTTGCCCAAAAAGCTCAGCTTGGAGTAGGTTACGAAATCAACGGGGTCTTTTAATCCCATCATTCGCTCCATATCCGATTTATTTTTCGAAAACGACGGTAAGTACCCTAGGCCACAATACCAATTGTTGATGTTGTAGTAGACGCGGCCATCAATGAGTCCGAGCAGATTTCCCAAATTGTGGTTCAATTCAGACAACGTTGAATCGGATACCCGCATCATCCGTGCTGTTTGTTCGTACACTGTTCGGTAAGCACGTCGAGCGAACGAAAAGGTGAGGGGGGTGGTAATTCCGCAATAACTTTCTTCTATATTTGAATTGTCCCATACAATTCGTTGGGCGGGATCTTTATATGGGGGCAACGCGGTGATATCGCGGGTTTGAAGGATGTGTATTTGATTGCCCTTGATGGCCCATTCGATATCCTGAGGTCGTTGTTTAAGATCCGTAATTTTTCGAGCGATGTGTACCAATGCGTGCAATTGCGAATCGGATAAACAGGATCGGTCTTGATCGGTCAGGTTTACTGGTAAATGAGCAGTACCAGTCCCCGTAGGATTAAACCCAATTTTTTCTTTTTTTGTCTGAATGGTCCTACGACTGATTGCGCCGTCCAGAGATAGAACAAATTCATCGGTGTCACAGTCTCCCGAGACAACGCCTTCTCCGACGCCATAACAGGCAGATACCATCATTTCTTTGCGATTCCCGGAGGTGGGGTTGGCCGTAAATAATACTCCGGATACCTCGGGATCGATCATTTGTTGAATGATGACACCCGATCGGATATCCAAAATCGGTAATTGGTTTTGAATGCGATATAACACCGCTCGGTCTGAAAATGCGCTGGCCAGACAGTGCAGCACGTATTTTATGAGGGTCCCATCATTTTGGAGGTATAAATAGGAGTCCATTTGACCTGCAAATGATGCGGCCGCGCTGTCCTCACCAATGGCGGATGACCGCACCGCGAATGCCCCGTTGGGTGATATGTTGGTAACGGTGTCCGTCAATTCGGTCAAAACCGTTTCAGGTAGAACGGTTGCGATAATGGTGTCGCGAATCGCGTTGAGCAGGGACGGGCACTCGTCTTCTGAACAGTGGGCGAGTTGTTGCGTTAAAGGGGTAATCATCTCCGAGATATACGTGGTGAAAAAATCGGTGGTGATAACGATGAACGGCGGAACGGTTATCCCGTTTTGGTTGAGAAATATCAAATTGAGAGCTTTGCCGCCAACAATATCCGACGTGCTTTCTGAGTCATACGGCGGATTTAAAATCCAATTTGTTACTTTAGACGACATATTACCAATCCTTTTTTTACACATTCGGCAAATACGATAAACAGGGCTAATGCAATGCAATTTTGACCAACGGTAAATCGAAAAATCCATCCGTAATACAGGGTGATAGGCAAAAACGAATCGAAGGTATCTAGAAACCTAAACCCCCAGTAGGTGACTCCAGAAGGAAGTTGCCCTGGATACACTTTCAACCGTCGTTTTAGATATGAGTTTGGAATTTCTCCTAGGATATATAGAAATCCAACGATAAGACCGTGACCAACAAACGGCCACTGCAAACGGAGGTCTTGGGGAACCGAATGTCCTGCGAGACTGCGCGTGGCGACTGCGCCTACCGCGGTTAGTAACGGGACGCAAATTAACCCCCGATAGGTTTTGTTTTGTCCAAGCCATCGGGGTGAAATCGGAATGTTAAGCCTGGGGAATAGGTTTCGTTTTACGATCACCATGTGGGCGACGCCGCCAAAACACACGGGAGAAAATAGTATGATAATTTTGTACAAAAAGTGGGCGGATAGAGTCATAAAGAGGGCGATGTGTCGGGATTCGGGTATCCAATTTTAAGTAAAATGGGCATCAAAAATAAATCGGCAAAAATTCCGATCCCTGCAGAAAATGTGGTTAACAATCCAAAATAGAAGACAGTTTTAAGTTCGGATAACATCATCACCGGAAACCCAACAATAAATAAAAGCGATGTGATAATAGCGGCTCTCCCTGCGAAGTTGTAGGTGGAGGTCAAATTTTTGTACCAGGAGTAACCATTGCGTTCATGGTCTTGCCAGTGATGAATAAAATGGACGGTGTCGTCGGTTGAAATTCCGAGAACAATTGCGGCAACGATGGCAGTACCCAGATCCAATGGAATATGGGCGAAACCCATAAATCCCAACATCATCACAATCGGAAAAATATTCGGAATCAGCGCAATCAACGAAAATCGCAATGATCGGGTCCATAATAGCAATATTACAAAAATAAGGACGACGGTATAAAAGAAACTGCGTGTTTGAGATTGAATAATGTAATTCGATATTTTTGAGTATAGGGCGCCGTATCCTGCCGGACGCACTGTCGCAGCATTTCCGTAGGTATCCGATGCAATTTTGTCGACTTTTTCCCACAATGCGTCAATTTCATTTGCGGACAACATTTTTCCAGTCAATGTAATCCGTCCTGTCGAAAAGTCTTCGGTAGTAAATGCGCGTAAATAATTTTTATTGTATTCAGGGTGGATTCGATTCCAATCCAGATTATCGGATTCAATCATTAATGACATTTGGGATACCATCGCGTTGGATAACGGGGCATTATGTGATGACTTGGAGGTCCACACCTCTTCCATTCGTCGGTAGACGTCAACGAGGGAATCGCCTCTTGATACCTCAGGTAATGCGGTTACTTTCTTTACAAACAATTCGGTTTTTCGAATGATATCCGGGTCGGTCATCGATCCGCCATTAGGCACGATAGTCATCTCTGAGGTCATGTAGTTTCCCCATTCTTTGACGATTCGGTCGTTATCGACCACCGATCGATGGGTTTTAGGTAAATACCCCAACGAATACGTGTCGACGACCAACTTGGATGCCCCGTAAAACCCAAGCGATAACAGAATGATGAAAACACTGAGGACAATCGTCGGAGCATTTTTTAAAGAACGATATACAAAGTTTAAGAACGGCTTAAAAAAGTCGGTTTCTTCATCGAAGTCATGCGGCGGCCAGGTTACGCAACAATCTTTCTGTAAAAGTGATTTCATAGGGTCAAAAAGTTAGACTGAGAACAACCTCCTTCCAGTGGACCAATCATCATTAAATTCGATGAGGATGGCGGAGACCAAGCGCAAACAAGAATCCATATTGGGAAAAATACGAACGACCCTGGAACGACG
>CAIPHK010000040.1 GCA_903864835.1 uncultured bacterium
CTTTGAGTTCGGATATCACCGTTTCATCGAACTCGGGACAAATCGAATGAATGCCGTCCAAAAATAGTCGAACCAGGTCACCTTCGGGCATCACAAACAGTGGGTCTAATTCAGAAACATACCGAGACAAATACATAATATGTCGGCCCCCATACACTGACGGCGGAACAAACCGAGTATGTTCGATCACCCCGCCAAACGGCAGGTTGGTATCGCCCACGTTAGTCCAATACACGGGAAACCACGACCGATCCGACACGATCATCACACAAATCGCCGCCTTGTAGGTCAATTCTGATACACGTTCCAAAAATGAAGGTGACCACGTCGCCGATTGCGCCAACACATCGGATGATACCGTCGAAATCACGACATCGAACCGTTGGTCATTTACCATAATTCCGCCGTCTGACAATCGTCTCAGTCCATCGACGGGGGTACTCAAATGAACCACCCCGCCCTGCTCAGCAATCTTCTCGACCAAGGTCGTTGCCAACACGCCAAAGCTCCCGTTCATATACGCCAAGACTTCCGTGGATCCCCCGGCCTTCCGCGATTTCCCCCGGGTCTGGAATTTACCCCATAGCCACGTCAACGAAATACGGTCCGCATCATCTGCAAATTTGAGGTGAAATAGGGGCCGCCAAATCATCTCCCAGGCCTTGGCAAATCCGCGTGTCTCAAACCAGTCTTTAACGACATATTGTTCCGATGTTTTTTGAGACATGCCATGAGTTAACCATAATGCCGACACGACAAATTGAATCCGCCCCCACCACCCTAACGGGGTAAATCCAAGCACACTTTTCGGAGTCCCAAAAGTAAACAACCGCCCATCGGTGTAGTATCCCATCGAACTCGGGAGCCACATCACCTTGTCCGACAATCCCAACTCCTCACACAATACCCACAACGCGGAATCGGACGTAAACGCATGATGGTAATAACATTCGACGGGCGCATCCCCGACGAGGGTGGTCACGAGCTGCCCGCCAACAAAGGGACTCCGTTCAAAGACCGTGACCCGATCGCCTCGCCCCGCTAATCGATAGGCCGCCACCAGTCCCGCAACCCCCGCCCCAACAATGGCGACATCGCGATTGGAATCGCTATTCAAATCCCACCGTCTCACTCACGATATAGAGCGGTCGCTTTTTGGACTCCATCACCAAACGCCCGACATATCCCCCCAAAATCCCCACTGTCATGAGCTGAATTCCCCCCAGCAATAAAACAGCGATCATCAACGACGCGTATCCTGGGAAGGTATGCCCTGTAAACCGCAACCCCACCACCACAATGATATAAATCCCCGCCGCCCCAGATAAGACAAATCCCAACCAACTTGCCCACCGAAGGGGCACTGTCGAAAATGACATGATCCCATTTAACGCAAATTGGACCATCTTTCGAAAGGGGTATTTGGTCTGCCCGGCCACCCGAGGATCCCGATCAAAATAGACGGGGCATTGATTGAACCCCACCCAACTCACCATTCCTCGGACAAATCGATCCTGCTCCCGCATGGTGCTTAATGCGGCCACCACCCGTCGACTCATCAACCGAAAATCTCCGGTGTCCAGGGGAATCGGCGTTGAAGACATCCAATTCAGTATTTTATAAAACACATTTGCAGAGAGCTTCTTAAACAAGGTTTCTCCCTGACGATCGCGACGAACGGCATAAACCACATCCATTCCGTCTTCAAACTTTGCCAACATCTCCCCAATTAACTCCGGAGGATCTTGTAAATCGGCATCCATCACAATCACCGCATCGCCGTCGGCCACATCAATCCCCGCCGTAATGGCAATTTGATGCCCAAAGTTACGGGAAAATCGAAGGAGTTTCACACGGGTATCCGCGGCCGCGATTGCACTCAGTATGTCGAACGAGCCATCGGTGGACCCATCGTCGACAAATATCAGTTCAAAGTCATAGGCGAGAGACGCAACAACAGCCGTAATGCGATCCCATAAAACCGGGAGGCAGGCCGATTCATTAAAAATAGGAAATACCAACGACACCCGCATATTATCCACCTCTCAAACCAACCATTCAGCCAAACCCACTTCGGACACCAATTCGATCGAGGCTTTACCACTTTGGGTCAGTTGAATGGCTTTGTCCTGTTTACTTCCCGGAGACTCCCCCACGACCAAATAGTTCAATTTAGACGACACCGAGCCCAAAATTGCCCCGCCCCTCGCTTTTATATCGCGTTCAATCTCGGCACGCGGTCGGCTCAACGTCCCCGTAATCAAAAAGGTTTTCCCCGCCAACACGCCTCCGGTCCGAGCGACCGCCACAGGGGTCACCCCGGCGCTCAAACAGCCTTGAATCCACCCCTGATGAACCGAATCTTCAAAATAGGTGCACATCGACTCCGCCATTTTCTCGCCCACATCATTGATACTCAAAAAATCCTCGCGAGTCGCCGATTGCAACGCTCCGATCGTTTGAAACCGATGCGCCAAGGTTTCGGCCGTTGTTTTCCCGACAAACGGAATTCCCAACGCAAAGATAAATCGAGCCAATGAACACTGTTTGCTGAACTCAAACGCCCGCACCAAATTCTCGGCCGACTTGGCGCCCATCCGCTCAAGGCTGGCCCATTGATCTTCGGTGATTGCATACAACTCATGCGGTGCTGACACCCATCCGTTATCCACCACCGCGTCCACCAACGCATCCCCCAGCCCATCGATATCCATCGCATCACGCGCCGCAAAATGCCGAATGCGTCCTTTGACCTGCGCCGGGCACTGTTCATTCGTACACCGAAAAGCCACCTCTCCTTCGTTTTGAATCAACGAAGTCCCACATTCAGGGCAAGTCTCCGGCATCACAAACGGTCGACTATTCTCCCCCCGCGACACCCGCCCCACCACCTCAGGAATCACTTCCCCCGCCCGTTGCACCGTCACAATATCCCCAATATAAATTTCTTTTCGTCCAATATCTTCGATGTTGTGTAATGTCGCTCGACGAACCACCACCCCGCCCACCGTCACAGGCGCCAACACCGCCACCGGCGTCACCACCCCTGTCCGCCCCACTTGAACAACGATATCTTCTAGTAGGGTCTGCGCTTGAACACTCGGGAATTTGTAAGCCACCGCCCAACGCGGGGCTTTTGCCGTCGTCCCGAGTTCATTTTGAAGGGCTATAGAATCCAATTTCACAACCACCCCATCGATATCCCAGTCGTAGGTACCGCGATTCGAATACAACCGCATCACCGCATCCAACAGCCAGTCCCGCCCTGTCCCCACCTCACGATCGGGAGTCACTTGAAACCCCAAGCGCTCCGCCAACGTCATAAGGTCATCGTGGGAATCAATATCCGGCCCGATAAGCTGATACGCAAAAAAATCCAACTCCCGTGACGCGGTAATCGTCGGATCCAGCTGGCGTAGCGATCCCGCCGCCATATTTCGAGGATTGGCATAATCCCCCCGATGTTTTTCAAACACACTGTGGCGCATCACCACCTCTCCCCGGACCTCGATATCGACGGACTCCGACAACCGATGCGGCACCGACCGAATGGTCCGCACGTTCTCCGTCACCACTTCTCCCGAAATTCCATCCCCACGCGTCGCAGCCACCGACAAAACTCCATTTCGGTAATGAACCGCAATCGCCAATCCATCCATTTTGGGTTCAACGGTAAAGGGAAGATTGGCCCGCCCCAATCCTTTTTCCACTCGGTCACAAAACGCCAAAAACTCCTCATCGGACACCACATTGGTCAACGATTTGAGCGGCCTAGGATGAGTAAACGACGTAAATTGAGCGAGAGACGCCCCCCCCACCCGTTGACTGGGAGACCCCCCATCGATAAACAGCGGATTTTGGGCCTCATAGGCCAACAGCTCCCGCATCTTGGCATCATACGTCTCATCAGAAATCTCAGGCCGATCGTCGGTATAATATAGGTGGCCATGGCGGTTCAATTCCGCCACCAAGGCAAGATATCCCTCATTATTCATAACAAATAGTTTATACGGTCGTCCCAAATATTGCGATGTGGCCAAATGCCTGAGATGGGCCATTTCTCGGCTGGCGCGGTGTGGCCTCGCCACATAAGCCGGACGAAAATGGTTCAGATTAGGTATTTCGCTACATCGCCCAGTGGGCCAGTCCTCGGGTCACCCACAGAATATAGTGAGTAAACGGGATCAGCAAAAGTTGAGACAACACCAACGTCCCCGCCAACCGACCAATTTGCAGAAAAAACACCACCGATTTAACGTCGCTTTCGGGTCGAATTCCATGGGTCGCTTGATCGGTAATTCGTGCCCCCGCCGGGTCCACAAACAATGTAAACAAAATCGTCGCCAGGCCATTCACAATCCCCGACAACTGAATCGCCGTTGACCGAAATTCAGGAATCATCGCTCCTGCCAACAATGAGCACAACACTCCAATCGTATACACCGACGTCACCACCATATTGAGGATCAAAAACCCCTTAGGCAACGATCGTATTGAAATATTTTTAAGTGATTCACGACTTGGGAACCTCAGCATTTTGACAAATAAAACAAGGCGCCGTGGCACAAAAAAACTAGCGACAACCCGAGGCACCGAGCCGGTTTCAGAAAATTTACGAATCGCCACCGCAAACACCTGGACCATCGTGGGGGTTAGCATCAACCCAATAAACGAGCCTAAAAACCCACAAAAAATAATAAATCGAAATTGAACTTCAAGAATATGGATGGCATTCACACCACCGTTTAATACACTGGAATCCACCATCGCCCCCAGCAACGGGGCCTGGAACATATTCGACAACCGCGACACCAACAACGTGCTGGTCACAAACGATAACGACACTGCAATCTGCCGGGTACGCACCCCTGCCAACCGCATCGAGTACGCCAATGACTCCGTCAGGTGAATCAGCGTGGTAAAAAACCCAACAATTAATAAGGAGTGTGTCATAGAAAAATTTTGACCCCAATGATACTGATCTGAGCTACTCGTTGGCAAACCCCCACCTCGTTGTTACAATAGCCGCCACATGAATTCCCAACACATCCCATACCGACGCGTCCTACTCAAAATGAGTGGGGAGGCATTTAAAGGCAACCTAGAATACGGGATTGACCCTCAGTTCTTAGTGAACATCGCAGAAGATATCCGTGACGCTCATTCATTGGGCATTCAAATCGGGATTGTCATTGGCGGCGGCAACATCTTTCGTGGCGTTGCGGGCGCAGCCAAAGGAATGGACCGGGTCACTGCAGACTATACCGGGATGTTGGCCACTGTAATGAACGCCCTCGCGTTACAAGACGCACTGACCAAGGTCGGCGTCGATTCCCGAGTTCAAACCGCAATCGAAATGAGAGAAGTGGCTGAGCCCTTTATTTTACGACGAGCGATCCGACATTTTGAAAAAGGCCGCATTGTAATTTTTGCAGGTGGAACGGGCAATCCGTATTTCACCACTGACACCACCGCCGCATTACGGGCCGCAGAAATTCGTGCAGATGCCATCCTAAAAGCAACCAAAGTGGACGGGGTATACAATGAAGATCCAGTAACCCATCCGGAAGCCATCAAATTCGAAACACTGCTTCACATGGACGTGTTAAACAAACGTCTTAAGGTAATGGACACCACTGCATTATCCCTCAGTATGGACAACAAAATTCCAATTCTTGTGTTCAGCCTTAAAGAACGTGGAAATATAAAACGGGTACTTAGCGGCGAAAAAATCGGAACCACAATCGGAGGGTAGCCATGTCAGAACTCAACTCCCGGATGGAAAAATCCATTGAATCCCTTAAAAGTCTGATGCAAGGATTTCGGACAGGCCGCGCCAGTCCGGACCTTTTAAATCGGATCATGGTTAACTATTACGGAAATCCCGTGCCCCTTAAACAGGTCGCCGCAATCTCCGTTCCCGAGAGCCGCACCCTAATGCTGAACGTATTTGATAAAGGTGCCGTAAAGGACGTCGAACGCGCCCTCATGACATCCGACTTGGGAATGCAACCCAATACCGACGGTAGCGTGATCCGATTGCGACTCCCTGAACTCACTGAAGAACGGCGTAAAGACCTTGTGAAACAGGTCAAAAAAGCCGTTGAAGAAGCCAAGGTCGGGATCCGAAATATTCGACGCGATTTTGTCGATGCCATCAAGGCCCAAGAAAAAAACAAAGAATTAACTGAGGACGAATCCAAAAAACGTCAGGACGAGGCTCAGAAGACGACGGACCAATTCATCGGCGTTTTGGACACGCTTGCCAAGGATAAAGAAGCCGAAATTATGAAGGTTTAAATGGCCACGCTTTCGCCCGAAGAATTTGCCGCATGTAAGGCAAATGGAATTCTTCCGGAAGCATTGCCATCCCACATTGCCATCGTAATGGACGGTAATGGTCGGTGGGCGAAGAAACGCTTCATGCCCCGCATTGTGGGCCACCGAAATGGGGCAGAATCGTTGCGCAACACGATCAAAACCTGTGCGGATCTTGGCGTCCGATTTTTGTCGGTCTATGTTTTTTCAACGGAAAACTGGAAGCGCCCCGAGGACGAAGTCTCCTTTCTGATGGGGTTTATCAGGGAGATGTTGATCCAAGAAACCCCGAAACTCCATGAACAAAATATCAAAATCCGGGTCCTCGGTGATATCGCCGAATTAAGCCCCGAGCTGCAGGCTCAAATCCAAGAGTCCGAAGGCATAACCGCCGCGAACACCCGTCTTCAATTCAACTTATTGATTAACTATGGGTCCCGCCGCGAAATCGTTCAGGCGATCCAAAAAATTGCTCAGGACGCCGCCGCCGGCACGTTATCAACGATCGACGACCAGGCGGTGTCCGATCGATTGTATTCTTCAGGCATACCCGATCCCGACATTATGATTCGGACCGGCGGCGATTCCCGCATCAGCAACTTTTTACTATGGCAGTGTGCCTATTCCGAACTTTTTTTTCTCGACATCCTTTGGCCAGATTTTGACCGTGCACAACTACTTGATGTCATTATCCAGTTTCAGAAACGCGACCGTCGATTTGGGGGAATCAAATGATTCAACGCGCAATCACTGCATTAATCCTACTTGGAATCGCAACTGTCGTGATTGCGTGGGGTGGGGTCACGATGTTGCTTTGGGTGTGGCTCATTTCGATTACCGCCGCCTATGAAATGTTTGAAATGCTTAAGAAACAGGGAGTGGTCCCCTATCGATGGATTGGATACGCCGTCATCTCGATTGTGATCGTCGGCGCTTACTTCGATCCCCATTTTATCCTGTGGGGGCACCCGATCGTCCGAGTCTGTGCATTGGGAGTGATCGCTGGGGCATTTACCGAATTGGGGTATCGGCAGATCTGGATTCCACCGTCTAATATCCTGGCCACCGCCCGTGTCGTTGGGTTTATCAGCCTCACGTTTACCTACATTTTTCTGTTAAGGGCCGGTGCCAACGGTCTGGTTAACTTCCTCTTTTGCATCCTTGTCGTTTGGGCCACCGACTCTATGGCGCTTCTCGGGGGTCGAATTCTTGGCCGAACCCCACTCTCCCAAATTAGCCCAAAAAAAACATTAGAAGGCGCATTGATTGGATTGCTTGGCGGGCTTTTTGTCGCCTGGGTGTATATGCAAATTCTAGGGACGGTCTGGCACATCCATCTCAACCCTTTATTTTATTCTATTCTGGCCGTTGGTATTGGGGTCGTTTCACAACTCGGAGATCTGCACGAGTCCCTATTCAAACGCCATTTCAGGGTAAAAGACTCATCGACATTGCTCCCCGGCCATGGCGGAATTTATGATCGCGCCGACAGTACGTTAATGATCGTACCGATTGCGTTCTATATATTTAACTAAATGTCCCACATCCAACGCATCGGAATTTTAGGGTCGACTGGATCGATTGGCCGGCAGACCCTTGAGGTGGTTGATGCCTTTCCGGATCGATTTCAAGTCGTCGCCATCGCTGCGCATTCAAATACCGAAATCGTCGCCGACCAAATCGCAAAGTATCGCCCCCAATGGGTCGCCATGACCGCCCATTCTGCAGCAGAAAAACTTCAATCAATGGACCTTGGCACATCGATTTTATCGGGACCCGCTGCGTTACACCAAATTGTCACTGAAGCGGACGTCGATATTTGGGTTGTGGCTGTCGTCGGAACAGCGTCGCTTCAAGCCACCATGTCCATCGTCCAAAAGAAAATCCCCATCGCACTGGCATGCAAAGAGGTGTTGGTCTCGGCGGGTCGGTTAATCATGGATGCCGCCAGGGAACACACCGTCGCTATCATTCCAATCGACTCGGAACACGCCGCCCTCAAGCAATGTTTAGCAGGGATTCAGGAAGATCCGACCCAAGTTTCCCGCCTCATTCTGACCGCATCCGGCGGCCCATTTCGAACCCGGCCCGCGAACACATTCGCGGCCATCACCCCCGCCGATGCACTCCGACATCCCAAGTGGACCATGGGCGCAAAAATCACGATCGATTCCTCAACCTTGATGAACAAAGGCCTGGAAGTGATCGAGGCCCATTATTTATTTTCGATTCCATTTGATCAAATATCGGTCATCATTCATCCCCAAAGTATTATTCACAGCATGGTCGAATTTACAGACGGCACCATTTTGTCTCAACTCGGCCCCCCCGACATGAGATATCCTATCCAATACGCATTAACCTACCCGCAAAAATGGGAGAATCCTTGGCCAAAGACCGATCTTCCTAGCATCTCTGGCCTCGAATTTTTTGAGCCTGAATTGGATAAATTTCCGATGCTAGCCCTGGCCTATGACTGTGGAAAACAAGGGGGCACCGCACCCGCCGTAATGAATGCGGCCAACGAAGCGGCCGTTGGACTCTTTTTAGAGAATCGGATATCTTATCCTGACATTTTTAAAATCGTATCCCAAACGGTAACCTCGTTTTCTCACTTTGAGCCTTCGTCGCTCGATCAAATTGTGGCATTGGATACGGACGTTAAACACCAAATACTCACTCCATTTGCATCGAGGTAACCCTTGAAAGACGCCCTTGCGCTTGCCCTTAGTGTTCTGTTTCACGATTCTCCCCGGCGTGCCCGGCAATATTACGATCTCTTTGCGTCCGTCACCGAGCTTGAAGAGCATCGCAATGTATTAATTTCCCAGATCCAAGGCAAATTCCAACCGGTGGTCACCCAACGATGGAAAACCCTCAATTTGGACCTCCTTAGAACCCAACTGGACCGGATGAACGTCGTCACCGTGATGGCCCATCATCCCGAATATCCGTTGTTGTTAAAGGAAATCGACGATGCACCCCCAGTCCTCTATGTTCGCGGCCAAGTCTCCGCATTGTCACAAGATATGATGGGCATTGTCGGAACCCGGGGAATGTCCGATTACGGCAAACGGGCCACGGCCGAAATCACATCGGCGCTCACCCCA
This sequence comes from uncultured bacterium, assembly GCA_903864835.1. GTDB lineage: Bacteria > Margulisbacteria > Marinamargulisbacteria > SXXA01 > SXXA01 > CAIPHK01. The sequence continues at coordinate 9,429 of CAIPHK010000040.1, forward strand.
TACTTTTGTATTGTCTCGGGAATGGCCAAAGGGATCGATACCGTCGCGCATACCACTACGGTATCCCAAAACGGGACGACGGTGGCCGTCATGGGAACCGGCATTGATCAAATTTACCCCAGAGAAAACGAAGGCCTGAGCCGACGGATCCAAGAAAAAGGGGCGTTGGTCTCCGAATATCCACCGGGAACAGATGGCCTCTCGTTTCGATTCCCCCAGCGCAACCGCTTAATTAGCGGAATGGCCCGAGGCGTCATCGTCGTCGAAGCCCGAGAAAAAAGTGGGGCATTGAGCACCGCTGGCCACGCTATTTCCCAAAATCGCGACGTTTTCGCGGTCCCCGGCCCCATTTTTTCAGACGTCTCCCAAGGCCCGAACCAACTCATCAAACAAGGCGCATTCTGTGTCACTTCCCCCAACGACATACTTGGCGAATACAATCGGTTGCCGCTTCCCCGAACAACAGTGACTCTCCCGACCAGTACATCCGTAATCGGCCCCAATGTAGACCAACTCCAACCCACTGAGCACGCGGTATGGACAGCACTCTCACAACCATCACAATCCATTGATAACCTGTCCGAAACCACTGGAATACCGATGCACCAGCTCCTCCCCGTTTTGACCCTATTTGAGCTCAAAGGGTGGGTAGGCGTTGGCGCCGGAAGGCGGTATTCTAGGCACTCATGACGCCCCACTTATTTCAGTACCCCAACGGCATTTTTGTGACGACACGGCACATTACGTTGGACGCCGCCTTGGCCCAAATGGCCATCTCCACACAACCGATCATTAGAATGCATCAAACCCATTCGGCGAACGTCAGAATCATTGATACCCCAGTCCAACCCAACTCTACATTATGGATCGACGATACCGACGCCATCATCTCGAATCAACCGGCCACGTTGCTGGTCAAAACCGCCGATTGCCTCCCCGTCATCATCACCCACCCCAGCGGGTGGAAAGCTGCGATTCATGCTGGCCGTCGCGGAACAGAATCCGACATCACACTAAAATCGGCAGCAATGTTAATTGAAGCCTCGGGATATGCCGATGGCTATCAGGCCTGGTTTGGCCCCCGAATTTGCGAATCGTGTTACCAAATAGACCCCGTCGACAACGTTCATTTTGATCTATTCCGCCGCAATTTTGATCAACTCCATAGTGTATTTGGACCTGTCGGAGTCACAATTTTTGACACGGATTATTGTACATCCTGTCGCAATGATTTGTTTTACTCGTATCGTAAGGAGGTCACTGGAGAACGGATTTTTTCGGGGGTGAGGTAATGTCTAAAATTATATGGCGTTCCATAATGATAATGCTAGCAACATCGCTGTTTTCGGGAGCACTCGTAGCCGAACCTCCTGGAAATTACTATTCGTATGATGATTTAAAACTAGTGGCCGAGATTACCGGTCCTTATTTTTTCACAACAGGCTCCGCTGCGCCCGCGTTCGAGTACCGTATCAATCCAATGTTAATTACAGGCGGTCGACCGTGTCCTGGTGGTGTATCCGTTTATTGACAACCAATTTAAAGACTATAAGTTCGGCATTTTGCACGCGTCGCTGATCGGGTACGCTGCGGTTACCCAAGATCACGGCACGCTCAACGAAACGATTCATACCCCAAGGAAATACGCGGATACCGAAAGCGACTTTTTCTGAAGACAAGTTCGCGCTCCCATGCTTTAGCTTCCGAGCACTCGAACCAGTAAGGGCAAACTTTAGTGGCCACTCATCCTCCTTGATTATTATTATTTATCATTGTTAATATAATTATATTAATAAATAAGGAGTACTTTATGTTTAATACAATTCATAGGCCACCCAGGCGGCGTATCGGGACCTTTTCCGTCCTGATGGCCACCATTTTCATTTCAGCCTGCGGCCAATTGACGTCGATGTCTAATCAGTCCAAACCCGATGACGCCCATACGGGATTACACGAGCTTGAACTCTCGTTAGCAAACGTCAATGATGAAAAAGGTGCTCAAAATGCAATTTCGTCCATTGAGTCATATGTCAATCGTCGGGCCAATACGGCATTTTCGGCCGCACGTTTTTCCGGCGGCACTTTGAACGACTCCCATTCCGTCGTTTCCCTATCGAGCGATCGGAAGCAATTGCTCGCAAAATTATACGTACGAGGCGGATATTTAAAGTCTTCCAAACGAACCCAATCCGCTGACGACGCACTATCTCCCGAAGACTATCAGGCGCAGCGCCAAGCCGCCTTATCTCAAGGATTTACGACAAAAGACATCGCCGATGCCCTCAACAAGGCCATAGCCAACTCTCCGTTAACCATCGCCTCCTCCCTTTCAAAAATTGCTGAAGCCGCGACGCCATTCACTGAGAATGACGTCGAATTGCTTCAAGACCATGTCGAATCCCTCGTACCCGAGGCCGGCGATCCAGGTTCAAGCCGAGTATCCCCCATTGAAGCCTTACTGATCGGCTACGCTGCGGCCAGCGATGATGACGGAACCCAACCCAATGGGGAGGTTAGATTCTACGGCACTCAGGATCAAATTAATCAATTTGTAGATACCCTGGCTCAAAAAGCCACTGATCAGTAAAAGGAGCCTCCCTCATGAACAAATTCCAAAAATTATGGACCGTACTGGCGGGTCTAGCGCTACTATCTCCATCCGTATTCGCCGGAAGCGGCAGAGCCAAGCCGGCACCCACCTACTATTCCTATCAAGATTTACTTAACGCGACCCAGACCTATTCCAGAGATATGTGGTATGACAACATGTCGTATTCGCCAAACAACGATGTCGCACTAATTCCCCAATATCCTGTCGGAGGGTCCGCAATTGCATCCACGAAATTAAAATCCACTATCATACCCGCCAAAGCACCTAGAACTATATCCTATGTACGGCGGCCGAAGCGCCGCCCCGGCCAGCCCACGTCGTCCATGACCACACAAACCACTTATATCAATTGGCCCAGCGATGGCTCGAAAAAAGTCCCGTTTGATCAGCTAGCGGGCTGTGCGGGGGACTTGATTTTTGTTCGCGGAAAAAGCAAAGGCGAAAAATTGGTATCCGAATATTTTTCGTCGTGGACTCATGTCGCGATGATTTGGAGTAATACTCAGCACAAAGTGCTTGAGTCGATGGAAAAAGGGGGAGTACAGGTTAACGACGCTCACGAATCCTGGGCCAACACGATTGCATTTGCAACCAAAAGCGTCGATCCAAACAAAGTGGGATATTTTGATTGGACCCAAGAGGATGAGAACGGAAAAGTAGTAAATTACATGGGCTCGAATCATGCTTATCTGGCAATAATAGCTGCAAATAGAAATTATTCGGGCACTCTATACTGGCCCACGTCTGTAAATAAATATGCGTGGACTACCAAAGATTTCTGGAAAAAATGGAGCGACATCAATAATCCCGAATCGATGTATTGTTCCAAATTAGTGTACCAGACCTTTAAGGATAACAATTCATCCGTTAACTTGGATTCCAATCGAACCAAAATATACATTCCGGGTCTTGCCAACTCGGATGGGAGTTGGATCGGCGTGAGTCCCGATGACATTTGGGGATCTTCAGACACCACCGAAGCATGGGAATTTTACGGCCAAGAGAATTTGACGAGAGCACTTAATTAATATGTTTCGGATTCCTACAAGATTTAAGATTTCTATTTTCATCATCGCGATTCAATCGCTCTTATACGCATCCGGCCCCACCACAAACGTAACGTATGCAATGAGATATGACACAACCGGTTACCCCAAAGACTTTAAAGTCTATCTCAGTTGTATTGATTTATCGGACAATCACCTGGCCTGGGAACGACGGATCGATGAAGACATCAATGCCTTTTCTATTTTAGAAAATGGCAACCTGGCATTTATGTACACCGCTGCGGTTGGTAGATACTTTAGCAAAGTTGAAGAATACGACCCCCAAGCCAATCGGGCATGGCAGATCATCGAAACAGAGGGCTCCGGACCGAAGGCTTGTATTGGGTATCCCGGAAAATTGTTCGTCCAGGTCGCCCATGCAAAATTCACTGCAGAAGAAATAAAACGACAGCACCGCAGACTGAGTCCTTATTCTTATGCTGGATTTGAGGTATATGATCGCGGAAATAATCATCGTCACCAGGCGACTCTTCGTTTAGGTAACTCTGACATAATCGATGACGTCGCGTTCAACTACAAAACAGGCCGCATTTATGCACTAACCACCCCGATGGATTTGGATGATCCTCGGCATCCCAGGGGAGTTCGCCGCAACGATCTTGGATTAACCTACCTTCATATCATCAGTACAACGGCCAATACACTCGCCCAAAAAGTCGATTTAACCGACTATTTTTTAATTGCCCGTGGAATCACTCAGATCGACAACCTAATTTATATCAAAGCCTCAAGTCCCCTTTCCGCGATTAAAAACTTTGAAGACCAAAATAATAAGGACATGGAACTTGCCTTAAAAGGGTTACCCGACGAGCTTAAAGGGTATCTAGGAAAATACGCCGACTTAGACCTCTCCAATAAATTTTGGGCCTACATCACTCCCCGTCTACGGCAAATCGAGGCTACCCGCACCACCGAAAACCGAACCCAATACAAACCTAACAACAGCGACACCATGTTCGTGTTTCGCGATCTCCCGTTTGAACTGGTCGCAACCTTTTCCATCGGGACCAAACAACCCATTAGCCGCATGATTTCCGCACCCGACGACAACCTTATTATCCTTGAAAACAGAGCCCCAATGGGCAGTTTTTTTGCGACCTTATTGTTTTTAGATATAAAAACAAAAACAATTACCACCTCGATCGACGTCAGCGGGTACAACACGATGGAATACGTGGGCAATCATAAGCTGCTTGTTTCTACCCGCACCAAGCTCATTATCTTTAACACGACAACACTCACCGTCGAAAAGGAATATCCCGGATTTTACACAGCGATTTCCCGGATTTTTGGCGACGCGTAACGATGATCATTTCAAAACCCCTACTCGCCAAAATCGTGGCGCCTATATTGATGCGTTCGGTGGACGACATAATCGACGCCCCGACATTGCAGGACTTCGGGGTGCACTCATTAGAGATGGTGGAAATAATTTCTGAATTTGAAGATCGGTTCGGCATTTCCATTTCGCTCAAAGAGTCCCCATTACTTTTTGATTTAGATAACGCAGTTCAGTTTATTCAAGAAAAAATGGCGGCCCGAGCCAATCCCGCTCGGTGAAGCAACTATCTGGCCTAATCAGCCACCTCCTACTGATCTTACTGGTCGGAGTCCTATTCACAACGATGCCGGTAAAAATGATTCCATTTCAATTTTCATCGGGATTAATTAAGTACCCACTCTTCTCCTATGCCCAACTTTCTCCCGTATATTTGATTTGGGTGACTTGTTGGATTGCCGGTGCGGCAGGCCTTCGATTCGCCATCCCGAAACATACTGAATGGATACTTATAGGCACCATTGTTGGAATCCTCGCCCCGTTATCACCCCCACTATTAATTTATTTAGTAGCGGTACCCATTATTGTGTTCCATATTGGACGAAACCGGCTTACCCCCCAATGGCATTGGCCGGTTATTTGGGGCGTATGGGGATTGTCTACTATCATCATTCCTTGGACCGCATTAGTTTGGCACCCGGAATGGGATTTTATCCGACTATTTTTTTTACACACCACCGGATTTCGTACCGGCCCCTACCTGTATGACACCATTGACCGTGGACACCGATTTTCTTTAAAAGAGACCTTGATATATTTTTTATTTCCCGGCAACTTTTTAGTCATTCCGACTTGGATTGTTTGGCCATTTCCCTCTGAATGCAAATTGATCCGCCATCGAGACCCCGTTGCGGAACGCAGTATTCCCCAATATATCATTGGCCTTACCTGCTTGATGACCGTTTGGGGAATAAATAGTGCCGCCATACGTCTCACCGGCCACCCCGTAGGAACCACCATCGCCGACTGGACATTGGTGGGGACTTTTAGCCGGATCATCGAGTCATTAACCCGGATAATCTACTATTATTTTGTGGCCACGATAGGGATGTCCATTGCGCAAACGCTCGGATACAGATTCGAGAAACCCGCATTCAATCACCCATGGAAAACTCAAAATCCATATGACTTTTGGAATCGGTTTCTAATTCACACCAAAGATGTCTACTTAAAACTCTTTCTTCAGCCCATGGAACTAATCTTCAGACACATTGGAATACGGTCCATTAAAGTACGATTCGGGCTGGCGATCATGGTGTCATTTTTTGTTATCGAAATCCCAATTCACTTTTTCGCGGTATACGACCATTCAATGCTCCATTTCCCCCTACAGTTATGGCAATGGTACTTTTTTCTACTGGGGACCTTTGGGCTATATTGGGTCGGCAGAACACTGATTCACCCAAAAATAAGAGCATGGGCACACCATCCCGTCGGACATCGCGCCATTTCAATTTTCTGGATCACTCTTTTTTTAATGGCGGTTTGAGTCACTGTTGAGTGTCATAATGTTTAAATGACCCACCAGACGGGAAAAACGGCTCTATCTCAGCGAGTTAGGATGGCCACTGTGGGAACCTTCCAAAAACCTATTTATTTCATCATAGCGATCATTTGGTCCGGAGTTTACGGCGCCATAGCCGGATCGGTCGGCAAAATAATCGGTATTGTCGAAGATTTTATCGCCGATTCCAAATCCGAAGTCCGAATGTGGAAACGATATCCAAGGATGCAAACCATATTCTACCTGCGAAGCCACATTCACACGCTCAAAACACACCGGGCGCCGTCCTCTGAAATCACCCAAGTCATGAATCAATATCGAGACGGAACCTTTTCGTCACCCCATCCGATGATTCAGATCGGGGTTCATTTTTTATTTGCGATGGGGCGGCTGCCATTCGCTGCATTTGCAGGCCTACTCGAAGGGCCAGGCGTGGTATGGGATGACTGCCAACGCCGATGGGATACCCAATTCGAAAAAAAGGAGCCGCACCATGACTACTAAAATTCCCGTTCTTATAGTCGAAGACGAAGTCAAACAAGCCGAATTAATCGCGAACTACGTCCGTGAGGCGGGAGAGTACACGCCAATTATTGCCCACAACGGCCTCGAGGCATTTGAAATTCTACGACGCCATCGCCGGTTTCTGGGATTTGGCCACAATCAAATCAAATGTATCCTCTTGGATATTCGAATGCCGCAAATGGATGGGTTGGAATTTTTAAAGCGCCTTCGTACAGAAGAAGACGCCATCGCGTTTCACCGTCACATTCCGGTGGTGATGCTCACCGCATACGACGACCCCGACTACACAACCAAAAGTACAGACCCTACCTATGGACTAATCGCTGGATACCTCGTCAAACCGATTGTCCCTCAAGAACTAAAGGACACCCTGTATCGAATCATTGCGCAAGGCGACACGGAGTTTCTCGTCGAGAAAACGTTTGTTAAGCGATATCCGAAGCCCGGAACGCCCGAGTTATTTAGGGACAAGCTATAAGGTAATCTATTCCTCAGTATACCGATCCGCTATACTGCAAACTTCACCTATTTTTTGCGAATACATTTTGTTGGGAGGGAAATCCATGCCCCAACCTGCCGCTGACGGCTTGATACATTCTAACGGCATTTCTACGACCAATGGCCTAGTCATTCGAGCGGAAGATTTAGCGTTTAGTTCAAAAATGGAGTCCTTCACCAAAAGGGACACATCTCCGACATCGGACACGTTATTCGTAGTCGTCCAAAGTCTACTTGCCAAGTATCTACTAACATTACCCGAGATTAGTGCGTGGTTGGTGGAACATCCGCAGGTAAATCAAACACAAAGCAGTATCGAAGTCACTATTAGAAGATGGATTGAATCAAAATTTCTCCTGGAATACACCTCCGGCCACCAACCCAATCCATGCGTCATTTTACCGCCCCCCCTAAATCCGCCAAAAAACAACAGAATACAAAGCCTGGCCTGGATTTATTCAAACACCCAGCTCAATAATCGCTTCCAACCCCTCCAAAAAACATATAACAACCTAATCAAACATTTAGATCTAACTGGACACAACAGTTATAACCAGACCATCGACCCTGTTGAATTCGGCCCGCAAGTAGTCGTTAATAACCGCATATGCTCAATGTTTTCTTCAAACGATTATTTGGGTTTGTCCAAACATCCCAGCGTTGTAAAAGCCGGGCAAGAAACGTATAAGCGATACGGGAATAGTTCATCCGGCTCACGGATAATGACCGGAACGACGTCCATTCATCGAAAATTAGAAGTAGCTATTGCCGATTTAAAAGATTGTGATGATGCCGTAATTTTTAGTTCCGGATTTCTAGCCAACCTTGCATTAATGTCCATTTTTTCACGGGATACAACTATTTTTTTTGATAGCTTGAATCACGCGTGTATCATCGACGGCATCAGACTAGCGGAACTCAACAGCGTCCGATTCAAGCATAATAACCTGACACACCTACGAAATAGACTTCAGGATTTCCCACTGGTGAGTCATAAGGTGATATCGGTAGAAAGTGTGTATAGTTTAGACGGAGACATCAGTCCTCTACCGGAAATCATCGATCTTGCTAAACAATACAATGCTATTGTTGTTGTAGATGAAGCGCATTCAACCGGCACTATGGGGACAACCGGAAAAGGAATTTCCGAGCACTTTGGTCTAGATCGCGATGCGATCGCGCTCAAAATGGGCACCTTGGGAAAAGCACTCGGTGGTGAGGGGGGCTATATTGCTGGCCCACGACGAATCATCGATGCAATCCGATATACATCAAGACCCTATCTATTTTCAACGAGTCTGCCGGCCCCAATCATGGCAGGTACAGCAACTGCCATTCAAATTTTAAATAGATCTCCAAATTTACCACAAGAGCTGCAAGCGAAAAGCAAATTTTCACGAGATCAACTCTTAGCCCATGGCTTTAATCTTGGAAAATCGGAAACTCAGATTATTCCAATCATCATCCCAGACGTCGATCAAGCGCACCTACTACAAGCGCGATTGCAGACAGATGGATTTTTTCTCAACGCGATTACATACCCCGCCGTCCCCCCAAAGTCATCGAGATTGCGCTTGAGTATCAATGCCCATCATTCTGTTGACCAAATAAGTGAGGTAATCGACCGAGTTGTGTTTCATTCCAAAAAAATGGGGGTAGTTAAGTGACCTTGTGAATATCTTATTGGTATCGTCGTTATTAGGTTTCGTACTCAATTTAGGATTGGCATTGTGGATCATCAGTCGAAGCCGAGATTCTTTAAATCTAGTATTCGTCGGATACCTAATCTCACTGTCTATCTGGATTCTCGCAGACTTTTTTCAATTCATTCCATTTTTAAGTGGATTCAATCCTGATTTTATCGTTCGATTATGCCATATTGGCGCAGCCTTTTCCCCCGCTTTTTTTGCACACTTTGTGCTACTTTTATCTGGGGAGCATCGACGAAGATACAAGGTCCCAGCACTCTATTTTGTTTCTCTAATCTTTTGCATTCTCGCTCTCTTTACGCATCTCTTTATTACACAGACGATTCTAAGTCCTAGCCGACAAATCCTGATAGTCGGTCTCGGCATCGGATACTACGTATTTATAGGATGGATCTCTATTTTGCTCGTGCTTTGCTACAGGGCGCTTCTGTTGGGCTACAGAGTGGGCAACGAAAAAAAGCGATCCCAAATTGCTTACTTTGTTTTTGCAACCGCTATCATCCCAATCGCCCTTGTCATCTATTTTCTCGCATTGCTTGGCCCAATGAAGAACATTAGAGTCGACAACCTATTCCATACCGCATACGCGGCAATTATTGCATTTGCGATCACAAAAAGTGAGTTAATGGATATAAAAGTCGTTGTAACTCGACTTCTATCGTATATAGCAACCGGATGCCTAATTATCGTGTCATACGTCATCTTATTTACCATGCCAATAGGAAATTTTGGCTGGCGTTTAGGTGCAATTATAATTGCTTTGATTGGTACCCGATTCGGTGAAAAATGGCGCGAAATGATTCAAACCTCCGCCGAACGCCTTTGGCTCCGCGATTGGTACAACCCCCAGGATGTGATTAAGCAAATATCCACACAGCTCTCCCCCCTGTTTGTCAGGGACGCAATTCTCCATTCCACCGCGACCGTCTTAGACCAGATCATGCATGTCCAGAAAATCATCGTGGTATCACGCCCCTCCCCCTCAAACCCAACCAAAGAATTCAAGGTCTTCAATAAAATAGGCGACACTTTAGGGACGCTCCCAGCCGAGTCTGCCATCAACCCATTTTTTAACAGCCGCCACGCCGTTCTTCCCCGCAATCAGGTACCCGACCCCATCCTCGACGCGCTATCCACGTTCTCAAAAGAGATTCAGGTCATCATCCCGCTCTATTCACCCGATGGATTTGAAGGCCTCCTCGCGTTGGGAAAGCGAGATTCTGAAGCCCCCTATTCAGCACAAGATCTCGATCTACTCGAAACCGTCGCTGCCACCGTGGGCGTATTTTTGGATCGAATGCGTCCCTACGAACGCATTCAGAACGAATTTAACCGTAACCAAAAACAACTCTACGACCTAGAACGTCAGGTCGCTCGGTCCGAAAAAATTGCATCGGTAATGCTCGCCATCAAAGAATTTAATCACGAGCTCAAGACGCCGTTGTCCATCACCCGCATGATGGTCGATCAGCTTCCCGCTACCGACGAAACCCTCCGTTTATTTAAAGATGAGGCGCTCCAACAAATCGACCGCGCCGTTACCATCATTCGACAAAGCCTCTCCTTATCTGGGCCAAAGGCGCGAAGCGTTTCGACGATTGAACTCGGGCCCCTCCTAAAACACGCCGTCAAAATTGTGCCCCGACATATCACACTAAATATTCAAACTGACTCGATCCCGCCAATTATTGGTTCTGCCGAAGATTGGACCACCCTGTTTAATAATTTACTCAAAAACGCATGCGAGGCAATTTCTTCGAAAGGGGCCATCTCGATTCACTCCCGGATCGACGCAGATCATATCGTTATCACAATCTCGGATTCCGGATGCGGCATCCCCCCCGACGAACTACCTAAAATTTGGGACCCCTTTTTTGTCGGCCAAGCCAAGCGCACAGAAGGCCACGGCCTCGGATTAAGCATCGCGTTTCGAATCGTCCGAGAGCACTTGGGGCACTTGTCCGTCGAAAGTCAGGTGGGCAAAGGAACCACATTCTTGATTCGCCTCCCGATCGGAATGGCGTCATAGAAAAAAAAGGCCAGCATCACTGCTGGCCTTTTTGGAACTTCGATAGGACATAAACAGCCCTGAGCCTAGCCAAGGTGGATTCACTCCACCTTGGCGCGTTTCATCTTTGCGTAGCAAAGTGAAACAACTCTAAATAGCGGACTAATTAATAGTCCATTCCACCCATGCCACCACCTGCGTGAGCTGGGGCTTCTTTTCTATCTTCTGGCTTATCTGCAATCAACACATCTGTCGTAAGCAACAAGCTAACGATCGATGCTGCATTTTGCAGTGCGGTACGGGTTACCTTGGAAGGATCAACCACACCGGCCTTGATCATGTCTTCGAACTGACCTGTTCGTGCGTTGAATCCAACACCGATCGGGCTGTTCTTTACTTTATCGATTACAACAGAGGCTTCAACCCCACTGTTTGTTGCAATTTGGCGCAATGGAATTTCCAAAGCCTTGGCCACCAATTGCATACCGATTTTTATTTCGCCTGTTTCTTTAGCGATTTCAGCTTCGAGTGCAGGGATCAAGTTGATCAACGACGTTCCGCCGCCGGCAACAATACCTTCTTCAACCGCAGCGCGGGTTGCAGATAATGCGTCTTCAACTCGGAACTTCTTTTCTTTTAACTCAGTTTCAGTGGCTGCGCCAACTTTAATAACCGCAACTCCACCAGACAACTTCGCCAAACGCTCTTGAAGCTTTTCTTTATCGTATGATGAATCAGAAAGTTCGATTTCAGTTCGGATTTCTTTCACCCGAGCTTGGATCTTTTCTGCGCTTCCTTTGCCTTGAACAATCGTTGTGTTTTCTTTAGTCGACTTCACTTTTGCCGCTTTGCCCAATTGCTCAAGTGTTGCTGATTCAAGGGTCAATCCCTTTTCGTCAGAAATCACTTCTGCACCGGTCAAAATAGCAATGTCTTCCAACATGGATTTGCGACGATCGCCGAATCCAGGGGCTTTGATTGCCAAACAGTTAATCGTCCCGCGAAGACGGTTAACCACTAATGTTGCCAATGCTTCGCCTTCGATATCTTCAGCGATAATGACCAATCCCCGACCCGCTTGAACTACTTTTTCAAGAACTGGGAGAAGATCTTTAATGGCAGAAATCTTCTTATCAGTGATCAAGATAAACGCATCGTCCAAAGACGCTTCCATCCGTTCTTTATCAGTGATCATATAAGGAGAAACGTAACCTTTATCGATTTGCATACCTTCAACCAAATCAAGTTCGGTTTCAGTACCTTTGGATTCTTCAACAGTGATAACACCGTCTTTTCCAACTTTATCCATAGCGGCCGCAATCAAGTTACCAATTTCATCGTCATTGTTTGCAGAAATCGACGCAACCTGTGCGATGGCTTCTTTGGTTTCCACTTTATGGCTATTTTGGCGAAGTCCTTCGACCACTACCTTAACGGCCTTTTCGATTCCCTTTTTCAAGTAAATCGCGTTCGCTCCAGCAACCACGTTTTTCAATCCTTCACGGAAAATTGCAGCACCCAAAATGGTAGCTGTAGTCGTTCCGTCACCGGCGATATCGTTGGTCTTTGATGCGACTTCTTTAAGAAGCTGTGCACCCATATTTTCGAACGGATCTTCTAATTCAATTTCTTTTGCAATGGTAACGCCGTCATTAGTGATCGTTGGCGATCCCCATTTCTTTTCGAGAACGACGTTGTTTCCATTTGGCCCTAATGTGCTACCTACGGCATCCGCTACTTTGCGAATCCCTTCGGCCAACGCGCGCCATGCATCATCTGAATACTTAAGTTGTTTAGCTCCCATAATCGTCTTATTCTCCTTGGTTTTAGTTCTTTACTGCCAAAATATCAGCTTCACGAACGATCAAGTATCCGGTTCCGTCTACCTTTAGTTCAGTTCCGCCATACTTTGCAAAAATAACAACATCGCCTTCTTTAACGTTAACAGGAAGACTTTTGCCGTCATCAGTAACTCGGCCAGGGCCTACCGCAATAACCACTCCACTTTGGGGTTTTTCTTGCGCAGTATCAGGAATAACGATCCCGAATTTTGTTGTTTGTTCAGCCGATTGAGGCTCAACAATTACTCGGTCACCCAGAGGTGCATAGTTGATTTTGCTCATATCTGACTCCTTTCAAGTTCTAGTTGATTTGTTTAGCACTCTATTGGTCCGAGTGCTAACTTGGGCTATTTTAACCACCCCGAGACCCCCTGTCTAGCCTTTTGTCTAATCGCTTACTTCCCACCACCTAGATTAAATTGTTCTTTTTAGATAATTTAAATATAATATTTACCTATATAAATAAATTTGTATTAACTGAAAGGATGGAAATAAGTATGGACCCGTCTGAAATCGAGACTATTCAAAACAAAATCCACGTGATTCGGGGCTTAAAAGTTATGCTAGATCGGGACTTAGCCTCCTTGTACAAGGTCACAACCAGTAATCTAAACAAAGCCGTCAAACGCAACTTGGGGCGATTTCCTCTTGATTTCATGTTTCAGACCACCGAAAAAGAACTGTCCTCTTTGGTATTCCAAACTGGAATATCAAAAAACAATCGAGGCGGTTCACGGTACACTCCCCATGCCTTTACGGAACAAGGTATTGCGATGCTTTCTTCTGTCCTAAAAAGCGATATCGCTATTCAAATTAACATTCGAATCATGCGGGCGTTTGTGGAAATCCGAAGTCTCGTTGCCTCACACCCTGAGTATGAGCTCTTGCGAGAAAAAATGAGACGAATTGAATCCGAGGTTAAAGAAAATAAGTTAGGCCAACTGGTCGAAAACCAAATCTTGTCGGGAAAAATGGGCCATCTCAGTCGCGAGGTCCTTGCAATTCAGAAAAGTACCCAGACATTCTCAGATGTCTTAGACCAATTCCAAGACGCTCACATCATCATAAAAAGTCCCTCCGACCTTATGGACTAGTGATATCCACCCAACCCCCCTACAATGGGACCCCCATGCAAAAACTTCGCTTAGACAAACTCCTCACTGACAAAGGCCTCGTACCCACCCGAGAAAAAGCCCAATTCTTAATTATGACCGGTCAAATCCTGGTCAACGATCTCAAAATAACCAAATCCGGCCAAGCGGTTCGTGAAGATTCGATCATCAGAATTCTCACCGACCTCCCCAAGTACGTATCCCGTGGGGGACTTAAACTAGAAGGCGCCTGGGCCGCGTTTCAATTTAATATCAAAGGACGCCACGCTCTGGACGTCGGAATTTCAACCGGTGGATTTACCGATTTCCTACTCCATAACGATGTTGCATCCGTCATTGGCCTGGACGTCGGATATGGACAGGTCAATCTCAAAGTCCAACGGGACCCCCGAGTCGCCATCTTTGAACGGGTCAATGTCCGGACGCTCACCCCCGACCAAATGAATTCCCTTATGATGGGAGCAAACGCTCCTCCAAATTGGATATCCAACGCCGACCTGGTCGTGATGGATGTCTCGTTTATCAGCGTTACAAAGGTCCTTCCTGCGGTTAAACAACTGGTACCTCGCGGCGACTATTTCATCCTCATCAAACCCCAGTTTGAAGCCGAACGGAGCGAAGTAGGTAAAGGCGGAATCATCCGAGATCCAGAACTCATCGCAACAATCGTTGACCGAGTCAAAGCGACCTTGTCCGATCAATTTGAAATCAAAGGCCATTGCGCGTCGCCCATCACCGGCGCCAAAGGAAACCAAGAACAGTTTCTGTGGCTCACCCCCCTCGCCAGTCCCGTCATTCCCGCAGAAGCGGGAATCCCAGACGCATAAGGACTCCGGCTCCCCGCTTTCGCGGGAATGACGATCTTTCGCGGGAATGACAGTTATTTCAAGGTCTTCAAATGATCAACGACGCGGTCGCCGTCGGTCACAATAATCTCGATCCGCATTTCCGACTCAAAATATCTCGGATTTTTCATTAGAAAATACTGCACCGTTTTTTCGATCCGCCGGATTTTTGCGGGGGTCACTGCCTCAAGCGGATGCACCATGGAATTCACAGCATAGCTTTTGACCTCGTAAAAAATAACCTCGCGCTCTGGGGTCACGGCAATAATATCGATTTCGCCCCACCGAGAATGAAAGTTCGTGGCTAAAATCACATGCCCCAACTCACTCAGGTATCGCCTTGCGATTAATTCCCCGCCAACGCCCCGCTTCGCAAACGGTATCAAAACAGTGACCCCTGAACCGTAAGATTAAACGTCTTCCGATGAACATCACACGGCCCCCACTGCCCCAGCGCCCCATAGTGAATCGCCGTAGCATATCCTTTATGAACCGCAAATTTATAGTGCGGAAACCGCTTATCCAGCATCGTCATGATCCGATCTCGCGTCACCTTTGCGACAATCGATGCCGCACTTATTTCAGGCACAGTCGCATCCCCCTTCACGATCGCTTTTGCCAACCCCTGCAACTGGCGCGGCACACGATTCCCGTCAATCAAGATAGACAGAGGGACCATTGGCAACCGATCAACCGCACGTGTCATCGCCGACATCGTCGCGCCCAGAACATTGAGCTTGTCGACAAACCGATGACTATGGACCCCTACCCCAATCAGAGACTTTGAGTCCAAAAGGATCTTAAATAGTCGATCGCGTTCCCCCGCACCAATCGACTTGGAGTCCCTAAAAAGCGCAGGATCCAATTGGGGATCCAACACCACTGCCGCCGCCACAACCGGACCGGCCAATGCCCCCCGGCCCGCTTCATCAACTCCCGCGGTTAAATCGTTAACCGCGATATTTCTGAAGGACAAGAACCGCGTTGTGGCCACCAAAGCCAAATGAATTTGAAATCGCAACATCCACGTTATGGGATACCGCAACATTCGGCGTGTAATCCAAATCACAATTCGGATCTGGAACATCATAGTTAATGGTGGGCGTAATCATCGAGTTCAATATCGTTTGAATGGTACACACGGCCTCTAACGCGCCTGCGGCACCCAGCAAATGTCCGGTCATCGACTTAATCGACGTTACTTTTAGTTTATAGGCATGATCCCCAAATACCGCTTTAAGGGCCTGGGTTTCATTTTTATCATTTAATTCAGTCGATGTGCCATGCGCATTTACATAATCCACATCTTCAGGAGCAAGCCCGGCAGATTTAAGTGCCATCTTGATTGCCCGTTGCGCGCCTTCGCCTTCAGGAGCCGGTGCGGTAATGTGATAGGCATCACCACTGGATCCAAATCCAACGATTTCACCATAGATCGTTGCGCCCCGCGCTTTCGCGTGATCAAGATCTTCAAAAATTAAAATTCCCGCTCCTTCACCCATCACAAATCCATC
Source organism: uncultured bacterium (assembly GCA_903864835.1). Classification (GTDB taxonomy): domain Bacteria; phylum Margulisbacteria; class Marinamargulisbacteria; order SXXA01; family SXXA01; genus CAIPHK01. Next base: position 26,002 of record CAIPHK010000040.1, read on the forward strand.
CCGGCCACCTTCAAAAGGTCGCGAGGCCCGAGTGGGATCATCGTTCCGAGAGGACAGGGACCGAGCCGCACAAAAACTCGCCAAACACAGCGGCGTAATTGTGGCTTCTGCACCCCCAGTAATCATCGCAACGGCTTCGCCCCGCTGAATCGTTCGATAGGCGTTCCCCATTGAGTTAGCCGATGACGCACAAGCAGTCACCGAACACGAGTTGGGACCTTTTGCGCCAAGCTTAATGGCTACCTGGCCAGAGGCCATATCCGATATCATCATCGGAACCGTGAATGGGCTGACTCGGGATGGCCCTTTTTGCATCAATGTCCGGGTCGCTTCTTCTAACACTTCGATCCCACCGATACCGGACCCAATTTCCACACCGATTTCGTCCGCTTCCGCAGCGATATCCAGCCCAGAATGGGCCACTGCTTCATTGGCCGCCATGAGCGCTAACAAAATAAAACGCGACGTTCGCCGCGCTTCTTTTTTATCAAAAAAATTCTCAGGGTCAAAGTTTTTGACCGAGCCCCCAATTTGAGTTGAAAAGTCCGTAACATCAAATTGAGTAATTCGAGATATTCCGGACTGCCCTGATGTCGCAGCAGCCCAAAATTCCTCAGCCGAATTCCCGATCGGATTGATCGTCCCGTATCCGGTAATAACGACGCGTTTTGCGGTCACAGGTACGACAGCGCTATTTTACGTGGCCAACGATATAGTCGACTGTGCGACCTACCGTGGTGAGCTTTTCAGCGTCTTCGTCCGCAATTTCGGTACCGAATTCTTCTTCTAATGCCATTACCAATTCAACCGTATCCAATGAATCTGCGCCAAGGTCATCCGTGAATGACGCGCTATCGGTTACTTCTTCTTCAGACACGCCCAACTGCTCAACAATAACCGATCGAACCTTAAGATATACTTCGTCACGAGAAAGAGCCATACCATTTACCTCCTGGGGAATTTACATCAACAACCCACCGTCAACGTTAAGTACTTGACCGGTGATATAACTTGCAAGATCAGAAGCCAAAAACAAAACAGCGTTCGCCACATCAACAGACGAGCCCAGCCGTTTCAGCGGAATCTGGCCCATTATATTATCAAGATAATCTTTCGGTAAAGATTCTATCATGTCGGTCTCAATAAACCCCGGTGCGATCACGTTGCAAGTAATCCCCTTTGCCCCCACTTCTTTGGCAATTGACTTCGAAAACCCAATCATCCCAGCCTTGGACGCCGCATAATTGGTCTGACCCGGATTACCCATTACGCCAACCACCGAGCTCATATTAATGATTCGGCCATATTTTTGTTTCAACATCGGCCGAATGACGGCCTTGGTCGTATTGAATATCGAAGTTAAATTCGTGTTAATGACATCGTTCCAGTCATCCTGACTCATCCGCAATAATAAATTATCTTTTGTGATTCCTGCATTATTAACCATAACGTCAATCCGCCCAAACCCGGCGACAACGGATTTAACCATGGCTTCGACTTCTTCAAAAACCGCCACGTTGACCTGAATACCTCGCGTCACGACGCCATATTTCTCCCTCAATTCGGTCGCCACTTGGTCACATCGTGCTTGTTGGGTGGCACATACCACCACAGTGGCTCCCCGTGCCGCAAATGAATCGGCAATTTGAAACCCGATCCCTCGGGACCCCCCAGTTACAACGACTACCTTATCCTTAAAATTCATACCCTACTCCTCAGTTATGTTGGGCCAGGGCAGTCCCAAGCCACTCTGTCGCCGTCCCGGCATCATTGATGGCAATGACATTCAGCTCAGGCGCCGTCTTTCTGACTAAGCCCGTGAGCACTTTACCTGGACCCACCTCAACAACAGTCTCCACCGTATCCATTAAATGCCGAATGCTCTCGATCCATCGTACTGGTGATACCACCTGAAGTGGCAAATTGGCTTTCAATTCATCCGCACGGGTTTCCGGCTGTGCCGTCCGATTTAACACAATCGGAATTTGAGCCGCTTTAAATTCCAACGGCTTGATAAATTCAGCCAAACTCCGAGCCCCCGGCTGCATCATCGGGGAATGAAATGCCCCACTCACCGGTAACGGAATGACTTTAGCCCCCGCTAATTTAAGGAGTCCACAGGCCTCATCCAATGCTATTTTTTCACCCGATATAACGATTTGTCCGGGGCAATTTAAGTTTGCAGCTACAACGGGACGGTCTTTAAATGGCGCCAAAACAGTTTCTATTTCAGCCAATTCCATCCCCATGATCGCGGCCATTCCCGACTGCCCAGCAGGCACCGCTGCAGCCATTCCATTGCCCCGAGCTTCAATAATTTTTAAGGCCGTCTCAAAATCAACGACCCCCGCCGCATAATAGGCCGTAATTTCCCCAAGACTGTGACCCGCAACATATGACGGCGTGACGCCATGGCTCCTCAGAACCTCAAGCAAGGCTGCCGACACAACAAAAATAGCCGGTTGGGCATTAGATGTGAGCGTAAGGGCCTCTTGAGGACCGTCAAAACAAAGCGACATAATATCTCGACCCAACACTTGATTTGCGGTTTCAAAAATAGTTCTTGCAACCGGAAAGGCATCGACTAGATCCTTGCCCATCCCGACTTTTTGAGATCCCTGCCCCGGAAAAATGAGTGCAATTGATGGCATATTAAACTCCCCAACGTAGTATTGATGTCGCCCAGGTAAACCCCGCACCAAACCCGATTGTGGCGACAATCTGACCCGGAACTAATCGTCCCTCAGATACGGCTTCATCGAGTGCAATCGGTATCGATGCTGCGGATGTATTTCCATATTTCTCAATATTCGAAAATACTTTTGTCGGGGGAAGCCCCAGCTTACCGCTGACGTATTCAATAATCCGAGCATTGGCCTGGTGAGGCACCAATAAATCGATATCTTGAGGCGTAAGCCCCGCTTTATTCAAACTGTCGACAAGTGCCGTCACAACGGTATTCACCGCGACTTTAAATACCGATCGCCCCTCCATATAAATATGGTTCGCTTGAGTATCGAGGGTCGTCTTGGAAAACATCGAACGGGTACCGCCGTCCTTAATCATCAGAATCGAGGCTTCAGACCCATCTGAATTAAGTGTGGAGGTAATAATGCCCCGGCCCGGCTGAACTTCCCCCAGAATCGCAGCCCCGGCACCATCGCCAAACAAAATACAGCTACTTCGATCGGTCCAGTCCACCCATTTCGACAAACAATCCGCACCAATCACCAGCACTTTTTTACAATGCCCGGTTTCCACAAACTGGGCACCGGTCGTCATCGCATACACAAATCCAGAACACGCCGCTGAAAGATCAAATGCCCCCACATTTCGGAGCCCTAATCGATCTTGAACAAGACAGGCGGTGGACGGAAACCCAAGATAATCGGGAGAGGTGGTCGCCACAATCACTAAATCAATCTCTTTCGCCTCGACTTGAGCACGTTCCATCGCGCGTTGCGCCGCGATCACAGCCATGTCTGAGGTTGCCATCGACTCATCCACGATGCGTCGCTCTCGAATCCCCGTCCGGTCGACAATCCATTCGTCCGACGTATCAATCCCCATCGCCACAATATCGGCGTTGGTCACAATCCGGGGCGGCAAATATTTGCCTAATCCCAAGATCCCGACGGAGCGACTCACCCCATCGCCTTTGTCATATTTTCAACAAGCTGGGATTCTACCGCATCATTGGCTTGGCGAATGGCATTCTTAATCGCATTGGCATCCGACCGCCCATGAGCGATCACGGACACACCATTCAAACCGAGTAACGGCGCTCCGCCATATTCCGAATAATCGTATCTCTTTTTAAACTCTCGCAACGCAGGCTTCAATAGTAGAAGGCCCAACAATGACCGCCAGTTCTGACGGGCTTCGGTTTTAAAAAAATCAAAAAAGAGATCGACTGCACCTTCCCCAAACTTCAACATACTATTTCCAGCAAACCCATCCGTCACCACGACATCTACAACGCCAGACAAAATATGTTTTCCCTCAACGTTCCCCGAAAAGTTGAGCGTTTTATCCTCGTTAAGCAATTCATGAGTGGTCTGCGTGAGTTGGTTTCCCTTTTCAGTTTCTTCTCCAATATTGAGCAACCCAATTCGGGGAGACTCCAAGCCCAATACCAATCGGGAATAACACATCCCCATCTTGGCAAACTGAAGCAGATGGGACGGCTTACTATCCACACTGGCACCCATATCCAACATCACAAAGGGGCCATTTTTAGAGGGCAAAATAGCGGCAATGGCGGGCCGTTCAACGCCGTCGATTCGTCCCAACAAAAGCGTGGATGCGGCCATCACCGCTCCGGTATTCCCAGCAGATACAAACGCATCAACCTGCTTTGATTTTAAAAGCTCAAGGCCGACCCGAATCGATGACTCCTTCTTTTGCCGAAACGACTTGGAAGGTGACTCCCCCATTTCAACAACTTCAGGCGCGTGGACCACAGAGATTTTATCAGCGCATAACGGCGCATGGGTCTCTACCGCTGCCTGAACAATATCTTGGGGCCCCACCAATACGATGACGACCCCAAGTTCTGCAACCGCAAGTGCCGCACCTTTAACAATCTCATCAGGGGCATTATCGCCCCCCATTGCATCTAGTGCGACCCGTATCACGCCTATTCGGCTTTCCCGGCGCCAGTCACTTTCTGTGCTTTAGTAACCATTACGGGCTTACCTTTATAAAAACCACATACCCCACACACAAAGTGGGACTGACCTAAGGCCGTACATTCAGGACATGGACGCAAATTCGGTGCTACGATTTTCCATCGTGCGCCTTTCATCCGTTTTTTTGACTTCGAGCGTCGTTTCTTTGGAACTGGCATGGCAAAAACCCTCTGATTCTAAACTAATTTACTATTACAAATAGGCGTTGATTCTAGGTAACCCCCCCTCTACCTGTCAAACTAGATGTCGTAATACATCACAAATTCATAAGGATGAGGACGCAAATCCATCGGCTTCACCTCATGGGTCATCTTGTAATCGATCCACGTTTCAATAACGTCCTTCGTAAATACATCGCCCTTTAATAAAAACGCATGATCTTTTTCCAAGGCCTCTAATGCCTTTTCCAAAGATCCTGGCGTATGGGGCACTTTTACTAACTCTTCCGGCGGCAAATCATAAATGTCTTTGTCGAGCGGTTGACCTGGATCAATTTTATTAAAAATACCGTCAATCGCCGCCATCAAAATGGCCGAAAACGCAAGGTACGGATTACAACTTGGATCTGGACAACGGAATTCGAATCGTCGTGACTTTTCAGATGTATGCGACATTGGAATCCGAACGGACGCACTCCGGTTCCGACGAGAATAGGCCAAGTTAACCGGTGCCTCGTAACCAGGCACCAATCGACGATAACTATTCGTGGTTGGGTTGGTAATCGCCAACAATGCCGGTGCATGCTTTAGAATTCCACCAATGGCGTACATCGCCGTTTGGGACATACCCGCATATCCATCGCCTGCAAAAAGGTTTTTATTGTCTTTCCAAATCGACAAGTGAACATGCATCCCACTACCGTTGTCACCAAACAAGGGCTTCGGCATAAACGTCGCTGTCTTTCCGTGCTTACGGGCCACATTTTTCACGACATACTTATACTTCAGTAGGTTGTCCGCCATCTGAACCAACGGCGCAAATCGCATTCCGATTTCGCTTTGTCCACCCGTGGCCACTTCGTGATGCTGCATTTCCATCGGGATTCCCATGGCTTCAAGCGTCAACATCATTTCTGACCGAATATCTTGGTGCTGATCCGTTGGAGGTACCGGAAAATACCCTTCTTTGTTTCGGACTTTGTAGCCTAGGTTAGGAAATTCTTCCCGCCCCATATTCCAGCGACCTTCTACTGAATCCAAGTAATAGAAGCCTTGATTTTGAGTTTGATCAAATCGAACATCATCAAAAATAAAAAACTCGGCTTCAGGGCCTAAATACGCGATATCGCCAATTCCTGACGCCTTTAAGTACGCCTCTGCTTTTTTTGCGATATTGCGGGGATCTCGAGAATAATCTTGACCCGTCATCGGATCATGAATAGTACAGCTCAAAACAAGGGTCTTTGCTTCAAAAAACGGGTCAACGAATGCGGTTTCCGGCGCGGGACGCATTAACATGTCCGATTCATTAATAGCCTGCCATCCTCGGATACTGGAACCGTCAAAACCAAGGCCTGTTTCAAAGAAACCTTCATCAAAACTGGATGCAGGAATCGAGACGTGTTGCCAAATTCCAGGGAAATCCATAAATCGAAGGTCAATAACTTTGATGCCCTCCTTTTGTACAAATTCCACAAGCTCTTTAGGCGTCTTTGGTGCGATCGACATAACTGCCGTCCTTTCTAAACTGATTGTCCGTGAGGTAAGAGAGAGATACTTTAATGGCATTATAAAAATGGAACCGTAGAATATACAAGGGACCTACACGATGTTTGGAATTAAATCGGTACGGGAACAATCCAAATCACAGTTGCGCTAGACCGCGATGGCATCGCTGGCGTGTATGACTAAAATTCCATACATTTAAGTTTTCCAGATTGACGATTCTGAAGTTAATACTCAGCTAAGGAGCAATTTATGGCAGGAACTATCGGCGGAATTTCAACCGCAACGACCTCATTCAGCTTAGTAAAAATGGATTCGCTGAAGCAGAGAATGAACGCCCTTGATTTGGGCACCAATGTTACCAAAACCGCGTCACAATTAATCGATAAAATTAAAAACGGAATGTCCACGAATTTTTCGCCAAAATCGATGAGCGAAATTAAATCAATTTTCAATGAATTTCATTCCAAACTCGAAGAAGACCATCCTGACTTACTGATGGAAGTGCTGGATTCCATGCGCAAAAGCGGCGCAGGTATCGCGTCAATCGGAATTGATTCCAGCTCACTAACGTCAGGGAAATTGTCGCAACGACCGGTACAGTCCCCTGCTGATCTACTCGCACATCGCCAGTTTCGCGTTAACGTTTCGAATGACTCTGCGAGCCAATCCAAAACCAATACCCTTTCTTTTTCAGTCGACGGGGATCTCTTGGCCGCTGCGATCGATGGCGATGAATCCGCTGTCGCCCAACTCCAAAGTGAAGCCAAACAATTGAACCCCGACCAAGCCATCACGCAGGTAACAGGAGTCGCATCCGCCGCCCCGACTCAAATACAAACAGGATCGCAGACTCAATCTGCCGCAGTTAATTCATCCCCGCAGCCTAGTGCCGAGTATTTCGACGCCAGCATCACTATTTCTGCCGAAATGCTTAGCGCCATTCAGGAAGGTAATTTGGGGGCAATCGGAGCGCTGGGAACCATGGCCAGTTCAGCGGTTGTTCCTCCCGAAAAAATGCTCGGAATTGATATCCAAACTGAGGATATCGCTGACGAAATGCAAGCAGCAATTGATATGATTCGGCAATTGATGGCCAAACAGGTCCAAACCCCAAGCCCCTCCACTGGAGAACAGGCCAATACGCTAGCGACCGGTGCCATTGCAAAAGGAATTGTGGAATGGATCGCAAAGGCCATCCAAACCGATAAGAAAAAAGAGTCCCAAAAAGGGGGGAAATCTCAAGAGGATATCGATGCTGCCATTCGGAAAGTAAAGGCCCATCTCACCGACGGAATCGATGGATTAGATGAGATAGGCGAAATTGCAGGCGTTCTTTGCGATATTCCGATGACCGAATTGGGTCCCTTGTTAGATTCTATAAAAGAGGCAGTGAATGAATTTTTAGATCAACAAATGGGACAATTGTCAGGTAACGATACCCGTCAATTGATGACCGCAATTAATGAAATCGTCGGAGGGATGACCGGCGGAGCCACGGTATTTACAGAAGATCAAATAAACCAAAAGGTAGCCGAGATGGGTTCCGCAGCGCCGGACTCAAATGCGTCTTATGCAGGCGCCCTCTCCGCCGGACCTGGATTAGAGGAAATGTCGGACCTCGGTGATGCCGATGCCCCCCCCCCTCCTCCATCGATGGGGGCCATGTCCTTCAGCAAACCCAAGTCAGTCGACCTCAACACGCTACAATTCAACACTTCGGTATCGGCAAGTAGAACATCCCGAGTTAGCGCCGCATTTAGCGCATCGGGCGACACCTCATCGGATCGAAATGGCGCACAACGTAAAGTGGGGGAAATTGTTAATTTTCTGGAAAAGCTTTGTGAGACCGGATTAGATCAGGTCGCGCACCAATTGACAAAGCAACTCGATAAAATGGGCCTCGGAAAATTGATCAAAGAAAGCGGCCTGAACGACGCTTTATCGGGCGCTTAAGTTAATGTCGGCCACCACCGCCCGATGATCTGACGCAGAAATCGCGGGAATAGCAGTCGCTATTCCCGACAGGGGGCCGGTGACCATTACGTAACTGAGTTTCCGATTGGGCGCCTCAGCGGGGAAATCATAGGCGCTATCGGGCCCAGCACCAGGCTTCAACCCACAATCCACAAGCCCGCCATATTGCGACTGCGACAACGTGAGGTCGTCGCCATAATCCATCGCCATATCATCCGGAAACCGAAGGGGACCATGACAATACGCCACGGCATTAAAATCCCCCCCTAAAATAACGGGGATCGATGGTGACTGCGGCAAGATGTCCATGACCGTTCTCAACTGCGACGTACGGGTGTCGGCATCAAATGCATCTAGATGGACGTTCCCCACTCTTAGCGACAGTCCAGGAAGGCTAATGACCACCTCCTGATAGACTTGATGAAGATAGAACCAATTATAAATCCACGATTTATCCCGACGCCGTGGCAACTCTATAGTCCGTGAAAACAGAATAGGATGACGAGACAAAATCATATTACCGGCATGCACCGTCCCAAACTGACGGCTAAAATTCAGCAACGACGGATACGGCACCCAAGGATGTTTCCATGCGGTTACAAATTCAGTATGGGCATATCCCGCGTTGGTTCGAATGAACTCCACCTGATCGACATAGGCCGACCGCCTGGATTTTCGATCCACTTCCTGAAGCAAGACAATGTCACAGTCCGCGTCTTGAATGAGCCTAACAACTTCATTCAACCGGTCCCGAACAAGGCGTTCTGGCTGAACCCCAGCCTCCAATCCATTCCACCCCCCACAAAATCCGATGTTAAACGTCATTACTCTAATCATGGCGATATCATACGCGAAACAGGTAGCGCAATAGAAGACCTTATTAATCATAAAACTTCGATACATTTTTATTTTCGGATATTACGTTTAAGGTTCAGTAGATGTTAAAAAAGGGAGAGAGAGGTGACAATCGTGAGTATTGATTCATCAAGTGCAGGTTCAGCAAAGTCAAGATTCTTAGATATGAACGCACTTCGTAGTGCGCAGGTTGCCGGAGGGTCATCGGCGCAAGACAAGACGTCCGATATCTCAGGCGAGTCCGAAAAAAAGCCCTCATTTGAAAGTCTTCTTAATTCGTTGATCAACGACCACCTGGCCTTGAGCAAGGAAACAGAAGTAATCAAAGCAGATGAGGCAATGACCCAAATGGCGACACAACGTCCCAATTTGGGAATCAACGACGGATTTAATCGCGGCGGCTCTGAAGCCAGCGATTGGGGACCTGGACGTAACGCGTAAAGCGACTTAACTATGCAAAACGATCTGGCAGCTGTCGGAAGTGCCCACCAGGCGGAACATCGTTCCAATGCCGACAGCTCCAGAAATTCGTCCGATGCATTCCTTAAATCTCAGCTCAAACACAGCCTGGCAACCTCTTGCCAAGCTGGGGCCACCCCGCCCCGAATCGATGTCGTCACCGCCACCGATAAACTACAAACGTTATCTCAATTATTGACCGATCCACGGTCAACCACTGCCATTGAAAAACTCATGGCGCATATTCAAACCGCCGATACGGTTGCGTTGGCCAAACCTGGGACCATCGACAAACTGCTCCAGGACATCACTGCCCCACCACCCGTTGCGCCCCCGGCACCCCCACCCAAAAAAATTGAACGTTCCCGTCGGAATGAAGCCGCAAAAATGGGAAACAAGGCCCATGAGGCTACACGCCGCGCTAACGACGTTCCCTTATCTCAACGAGTGAAGTCGTTTATCCAATATATTTTCGGTTAACTCCCCCTGGATCCAAAATGCCCAAGATGTGCAATTTCTCGGCGGGCGCAGTGTGGCAGCGCCACATAAGCCGGTCGAAAATTGTGCAGATCGGGCATTTAGTTGCGTTCGATGGCTTCGCATAGTTCGACGAGGTAATACAACGCCATCAAATAGCTGTGGGTACCAAATCCAGAAATTTGCCCCTGGCATACCCCGGCGGTTACCGATCGATGACGGAATTCTTCTCTCGCGTGAATATTCGATAAATGGACTTCCACCTTGGGAATCGAAATCGTCGATAGGGCATCCCGAATCGCAATGCTGTAGTGGGTATATGCACCAGGGTTAATAATGATGCCGTCGTACAACTGAGGCGCATGCTGGATTTTGCTAATTAATTCGCCTTCACTATTGGATTGGTAAGTATCCAAACTTACCCCACGCGACTTGGCTTCGGTTTCCAATAAATCATTGAGCGACTCTAGGGTCGTCGTCCCGTAGATCGCAGGTTCTCGGCTTCCCAACATATTCAGATTAGGACCGTGAATCACTAGAATTTTCATTAAAACAACCCCGCAACAATGTCCCGAACCGTGGCTTCAGGAATCTCGGCCACCACTTCGGCGTCGGCAATCCCAAAGGGAACGACGAATCTCATTTTGCCATCGCGAACTTTTTTGTCCGTCTGCATCGCCTTCATAATCTGATCCGGAGTCACCGTCGATTTAACCGTCATATCAAATCCTAATTTTTCGATGAGCGTTTCAATCCGAGTGGCGGTTTTGCCATCGATCAATTTGAGTTGCTCGCCCAATCGGGTCGCGCCTACCATCCCAATCGCAACGGCTTCACCGTGCAAATAGGCCCCATAACCAAAGGCATTTTCGATGGCGTGTCCAATCGTATGTCCAAAGTTCAACAGTTCGCGGCCACCGGATTCTTTTTCATCGGCGGCAACAACTTTGGCCTTGTCCGCCGCAGACCGTGTGATCAAATGCGCCCATAAATCTGTGTGATTTACGACATCACATTGTGCAATTCGGTCGACATGGGCTTCCAGATATTTAAAGAGTCCCGCGTTGCCAATCACCCCATATTTGACGATCTCCGCCAGCCCGGATTTGACTTCCCGCTTCGGAAGAGTCGCCAATAAGGTGTGATCAACAATCGTGAACAAGGGCTGACAAAACGTCCCAATCAGATTTTTACCACTGGGATGATTGACTGCCGTCTTTCCGCCAATTGCCGAATCCACCTGACCGAGAAGGGTCGTTGGAATTTGAATCAAATTAATCCCACGCAAATAGACCGATGCCGCAAATCCAGCCGTATCCCCGACGACGCCCCCGCCAAAGGCAATCACTGTGTCTCGGCGTTCCAATTTATTCTCGACAAATCCATTCACCAAGGACATGACGGTATCCATGGATTTGTTGGGTTCGCCGGACGGGAAGGTTTGAACAGCAACCGTGTATTCCGCTTCGGTCAGCGCGTCGATCAGGGGTTGGGCCATTGTGACCAATTCCGGGTGGGTGACGATGGCGATTTTACGGCTCACCGATTCGTGTTGGAGGAAACCAGGCACCTTGGTGAGAAGGTTAATCCCAACGTGAATCGGGTAATTTTTAAAGTGGAGTTTTAGGGCGATGGTTTTCATGGGGGGTCCTTATGTGAGTGAGTCGGCAAGTGCCGCAATAAGCAAGGTGTTCTGTTCCGGGGTACCAATCGTGATGCGCACGTGCTCCGGCATCACGAACGATGCGAGATGGCGAACAATAATACCGCGTTCTAACAATTTTCGAACTATCAATGGCGCGGCCTCTCCAAATAAAACACATACGAAGTTGGCGTGAGTCGGAATAACCGTCAGCCCGTGACTTACCAATGCCGTCATGAGGCGATCACGCTCGCTCCAATTATTGGCCAATGTCAGTGATACGAACTCCGTTTTATCCAACGCTACCGTCGCCGCTGCCAAGGCAAGACTATTGATATTGAAGGGTTGGCGAACCTTGTACAGAATCTCGATGATTTCAGGTGAGGCAATCGCGTACCCGATACGAAAGCCCGCCAAACCGTACAGCTTTGAGAAGGTCCGGGTCACGATCAAATTCGGATACTCTGTCAGTAACGCGATTGAATTAGGATAGTCGGGATCTTCCACAAATTCGGCGTAGGCTTCGTCCATAACAACGAGAACATCGGCGGGAATGGCAGTCATAAACCGTCGAACTTCCGACGACTTTACGATCGTTCCGGTGGGATTGTTGGGATTGGCGATAAACACCATTTTGACCGGACCCGTCGATGACGCATTGATCGCGACGGCCATCGCATCTAAATCAAACGTGTAGTCCTTCAAGGCAATTTCTTCGAGCTGGGCATTCATCAAATGGGCCACAAACCCATATTCGGAGAATGTCTCTTTGGCCGTTAGAACCCGATCGCCTGGATTGAGATACGCCAACCCAATCATCGTGAGAATTTCGTCGCTGCCGTTGCCTAACATGAGATGCGATTCCGACACCCCGAGCCGATGGGCGAGCTTTCCCAATAGGGCCCCCGATCCAATGTCAGGGTACATCGCAACGGTCGAAATAATGTCCGCCATTTCGTCTACCGATACCGGGCTCCCCCATGGATTTTCGTTCGAGGCGAGCTTAATTACACGGGACAAACCTAACTCGGATTGAACTTGTTGAATCGATTTTCCCGGTTTGTAGGGAACAATATTTTTCAATGTCTCCCGGGGCTGGATCATACCGGGTTCCCTAAACGCTCGTTGATACCGTACCACTCCGTTTCCAACTTTTTGAGTTCGACGTCGATACCCAACAATCTTGCGGATTTTTCATCGGAGACCCCCAATGGATCAAGGGCGAAAAAATTGACGAGCTGTTTCTTTTCAACTTCTAATTTTTCCATCTTTTTCTCGGTCGTCACCAATTTCTTGCTGAGTTCTCGCGCTACCTTGGACGACAGAACCTCGGCTGGGGCGGTTTTTTTGACATCTGGCGTCGCAGGTTCCTCGCCGGATTGCGCAGCAACAATTCCTTTTAAGTAATAAACAAAGTCCTCAAACAGCCCGGGGAAATTACGAATGGTCCCTTCCGAAACGTGCACCACGCCGGTTGCGACTTCCCCAATAAAGGTTCGGTCATGGCTGATGAACAGCACGGTTCCGGCGTAGTCACGAAGCCCCGCCGCCAACAACTCCACCGTCTCAAAATCCAAGTGGTTGGTCGGCTCGTCCAACAACATCACCGTGGGATTCGAGAGGATAATTTTGGCCAACAAGACGCGCGCCCGCTCGCCGCCGCTGAGGACGGCAAGCGACTTGTGCATGTCGTCACCGCTAAACAGTAAACTTCCCGCAGTATCCATCACCTGTTGCCGGGTGACCGAGGTATCCGCCTCGCGTTCCAAATATTGGAGTACTGTTAACGGTTGATTAAGTTCTTCGTAAACGTGTTGGGCAAAATAGCCAATTTGAGTTCCAAATCCCCATTTTACAGATCCTTCTAATGGCGTAAGCGATCCTGCGATGGTTTTCAGAAAGGTGGATTTACCTTGGCCGTTGTCACCCAATACCGCCACGCGACGGCCACGATCAATGGATAAATTGACGGGGCCCGCGACCCTTTTGTCGGGGTATCCAATGACTAACTTGGTGATATCGAGCGCCATTCCTTTTTTGCGCTCTTGCAACGGAAATCGGATTTTTGCGGTGGCAATCGGTGCATCAATTTCTACTTTTTGCAGCTTTTCAAGCTGCTTCATTTTGGATTGGGCCTGGGACGCTTTTGAGGCCTTGGCGCCAAACCGAGTAATAAACTTCTCTAAATGTTCCTGCTTTTTTTCGACGTTTCGGTTAAACGATTCCGCATGAGAGACCTTCTCCGCCTTGTAGTCCATATAAGCGTCGATATCGCCGGGATACAGATCCAATTTACCGGACGCCACTTCCAATGTGTGGTTACAGGTACGCCGAAGAAATTCCCGATCGTGAGAGATCAACAGAACCCCACCGGCAAATGTGCCCAAGAACCGCTCTAGCAACAACAGCGTACTCAAATCCAAATAATTGGTGGGCTCATCCAACATCAACATATTGGGTTCCGCCGCGCTAATCGCAGCCAGCTTGAGCCGCATCCGGAATCCGCCGGACATATCCAATGGGGATGCCGCCAAACGCTCGTCCGATATTCCAAATGAATGGGCGGCTTTGGCACATTCCCATTCGGGAGCGCCGCAGGTCCGCTCCATCCACTGTAGGGACGGTTCCTCCTCGGTAAAATCATCGTGCTGGCGCAAATGGCCAACCCGCAATCCGCCGCTGCGCGTGATGGTTCCTGAGGTGGGCTCATCGGCCCCCAATATTATTTGGAAAAACGTCGTTTTCCCTGCACCATTTCGACCAATAACTCCAATTTTTTGTTCGGTAGATAACGTCACTGACGTTTTCTCCAATAAAGTCCGTGTTCCAATGATTTTGGTTAATTGATTAACCGTTATAAATTCAGCCATGCCCCCATTGTACCGCAGGTCAGAGGTTGCAAAAACCCGACAATATTACTGACTATTACTCCGCCATTATCGAGACAATTTAGAAAATAAAAGGTCAGGAATCTGTCCTAAATTTTGCCATGGAATGGCCGTTATATTGTCCGACAGCATCATTGGTTTCGGAGTACGACAGACGACATAGCCCTGGGATACCCGATCTGAATACTCGTTCATAAACGCCTTCAAATGTCGAACATCCGATGGCGTTGGGGTAGCGGTCCACTTGACTTCAACCGGGCAGTACCGGCTACTGGCCTCAATCACCCAATCCACTTCGGGTCCACCCGTATCTCTCCAAAATTTTACCTGCCCATTTTGAGAATTAAGTTGCATCAAGCGACGTAATTCTAACCCCACCCATTGTTCAAATAGCGGCCCAAAAAACCTGGAATTTGTCCCCGCCCCTTCCTCCGCACAAACGCGTCGAACGCCGAGGTCAAAGAACACATATTTAGGCGATTTTATCAGCCGTCGCCGGGAGGATCGGTCCACCAATGGATCAAAGCGTTGCACCACCAAACAATCTTCTAAAATACGATAATAGGCCGCCACCGTGGTATGCCCAATTCCAATATCCTGGGACAAATTTCGAAAACTCACAAGCGTCCCCGACTCACTCGCCGCAAGATTCAAAAACCGCGCAAAATGCCCCAAATTACGAACCATCGATTCTTTTCGGACCTCTTCTTCCAAATATATATCCACATACGATTTCAAATCGATATCTTGATCCAATGGATTATCGACGTTCAAAATCCCAGGCAACGTCCCGTAGTTCAACATGGCCTCCAATGTAATATTAGCGTCCTCAAACTCCGAATAAACCAACGGATCCATCTGTAACTTCACCACCCGACCGGGTAATAAATTGTGTAATTTTCGAACCGACGACCCCGTCAATACAAATTGACCGGCCCCCTCGTCAATCAAAACCTGGACATCGTCCATCAGAGAGGGCAACTTCTGAACCTCATCCAAAATGACCAATGGGCGTCGTTGCTTCAGCTGCTGCAACGCTCGAATTTCAGCAATTAAGACCCCTGGGTTCTTTTCATACCGAACCAGGACCCCGGTATCCGAAAATGTAATGTATTCGTCAAAATCCAGCGACTTAACCAACGTCGTTTTCCCGGTCTGACGAGGCCCAAGAAGAAGAATGCTTTTCCCTCGACCCAGATGGCGCTGCAGTTCAGAGATCAAAAGACGATTGAACGGATTCATTAACCTTCCATTTTCATTGAATATGGATTATACGTCAACCAAAATCATTGAATATGGAAGATTGAAACAGCACAACCCCACGTTAGATATGAAACATGTAGTCCCGCTTCACTTTTTGAAGCTGCTCCTCACGCTCCAATAAATCTGCCAGGGTTTCATGATCTAAAACATCACAGGTCGCCGACAACACTTCCGTCATAATTGAACGCAATCCACAGACATCTTCGCCGGGGCATTCCTCGCAGGGAACGTACCCTTCTTTGTTAACACAAGACACCATCCCGAGGGGGCCAGACATCTGCCGGATGACTTGACCCAAGCTGATTTGGTCCGGTGTCAATTTTAAAAAATAGCCCCCGCCTTGCCCCTTTTTACTGTCCAAAATGTGGTTCTTTTTAAGTTCAAGAAGGATCAGCTCCAAAAACTTTTTGGGGATATCCCCGACCTTTGCAATATCGGAAATAAGCATCGGGTCTCCATGAGTCTGGGTCGCCAAAATGCGAAGCGCGCCAATCGCGTACTTTGTTTTTTTGGACAACATTAGTGGGTCACAGTCTCCATTTCATACACTGCAATCGACGGACAACTACAGACCAAGTTTCGGTCACCGTACGCGCCGTCCACCCGAGCCACCGCTGGCCAAAACTTGGTCATCGCTGACACCCCAGCCGGATACACCGCCGATTCCCGAGAATAGGCATGATTCCATTCCGACGAAATCACCTCGGCGGCGGTATGGGGGGCGTATTTCAAGACGTTGTCGTTGGGATCAGACTGACCATCAATCACAGATTGAATCTCTGCACGAATCTGAATAAGAGCGTTACAAAACCGATCCAACTCGTCCAATCCCTCTGATTCCGTCGGCTCTATCATCATCGTTCCCGGCACCGGAAACGACACCGTCGGCGCGTGGAATCCATAGTCCATCAGGCGCTTGGCGACATCTTCCACTTCAATTTTTGCGACTTTTTTAAAGGATTGAAAATTCAAAATGAGTTCATGGGCCACTCGGCCATGATCACCGGTGAAAAGCACCTCAAAATGAGACTCTAGCCGCGCCTTAATATAGTTGGCGTTGACGATCGCGATTTCTGTCGATCGCCGCAGTCCGGCATCCCCCAGCAACCGAATGTAGGCGTAGGAAATGAGCAGAACGCTGGCGCTCCCCCAAGGCGCAGACGATACCGCCCGCGTCCCTTTGGCATGCCCCAAATCCACGACCGTGTGCTGGGGAAGGTAAGGGGCGAGATGGGCAGCCACACAAATGGGTCCCATTCCGGGCCCCCCTCCGCCATGGGGAATAGCGAATGTTTTATGGAGATTAATATGACAGACATCGGCCCCAATAATTCCGGGTGCAGTGAGCCCCACTTGGGCGTTCATGTTTGCGCCATCCATATACACCTGGCCACCGGCATCGTGGATGATCGTACAAATTTCGCGAATGGCTTCCTCAAATACCCCGTGGGTGGACGGGTAGGTCACCATCAGTACACTGAGTCGATCACGATGTTGGGCGGCTTTTTCCCGAAGGTCGGCCACATCGATGTTCCCCCGGTCGTCACACTTCACGATCACGATCGTCAATCCTGCCAGCGCGGCGCTGGCAGGATTGGTTCCGTGGGCAGACGACGGAATGAGGGCCACGTTGCGTTGGCCCTGGCCACGATCCACGTGAAACGCTCGAATCGCCATTAGACCCGCATATTCCCCTTGGGCCCCCGAGTTGGGTTGCAATGAGGTCGCGGCAAATCCGGTGGCTTTACATAAGGCATCTTCAAGATACGCAAATACTTCGGCGTAACCTTGGGCTTGAGACTGAGGAATAAAAGGGTGAAGCTGAGAAAATCGGGGCCACGTGATCGCCATCATTTCGACCGCCGCATTGAGCTTCATCGTGCAAGACCCCAAGGGAATCATGGCGGTATTTAGGGACAAATCCCGAGTTTCTAATTGTTTGATATACCGCATCATCTGGGTTTCGCTGTGGGCGCGGCTAAAGACGGCTTGTCCCAAAAACGAATTGCTGCGAAGAAATTTAACCGGAATGGTTGTCGGAAAATCAGCGTCCATCGACGGACTCGACTGGCCCGCAATCGTCGCAAACACGTGAACAATCGCTTCAATATCCGCGACTGTGTTCGTTTCATCCAGGGTTATTCCGACAGTCGTTGGGTTCATTTTCCGAAAATTGATCTGGTGATTAAGTGCCAATTCAATGACCGCATCCGCAGACGCCACTTCAATCGCTAGGGTATCAAAAAAGACGCCGTTACGATTTTGAAACCCAAGCTTGGTCAATGTCGCGGCCAGTTTCGCCGCTAACTGGTGAATTCGCGTTGCAATCCGAGTCAGTCCACTGGGCCCGTGATACACCGCATAAAACGACGATACGATCGCCAACAACGCTTGGGCCGTACAGATATTGGACGTCGCCTTCTCTCTGCGAATATGTTGTTCCCGAGTTTGAAGGGCCATTCGATAGGCAGGGTTCCCCAGACGATCCACAGATAATCCGATAATCCGTCCAGGTATCTGTCGTTTAAATTCTTCTTTTGTTGCAAAAAACGCGGCATGAGGACCCCCGTAACCTAAGGGCACCCCGAAGCGTTGGGAATTTCCAAACACAACGTCGGCACCCCATTGTCCAGGCGGAGCAAGAAGTACCAAGCTCATCAAGTCCACAGCGACAGCAATTTTGACCCCATGGAAATGGGCATTTTTAACTAAGGTCGAATAGTCTTCGACGGCGCCCAATCCGGTCGGATACTGAATCAACCCGCCAAAATAATCACCCGCTGGATCAAACGTCCCCATAGGTCCCACTTCAATCTGAATCCCCAGAGGTTCCGCCCGTAACCGAACGACGTCGATAGTTTGAGGAAATACATCGTCGGCTACAAAAAACCGTTGTGACGTCCCCTCACTCACCCGATGGAGAAACGTCATCGCCTCGGCAGCAGCGGTGCCTTCATCCAATAACGAGGCGTTGGCGATCGGCAGTCCTGTAAGTTCCGAAACTACCGTTTGAAAATTAAAGAGTGCCTCCAATCGACCCTGGGCAATTTCCGCCTGATATGGAGTGTAGGCCGTGTACCAGCCTGGATTTTCGATAACATTCCGCTGAATGACGGGCGGGGTAATGGTACCGGTATACCCCATTCCAATATACGTTTTAAAAAGTTGATTTTGAGCCGAAATTCGTTGCAGCTCTGCCAATAACTCCGTTTCGGAAATGGGATCGCCAATGCCCAGCTGGTCGGGTCGGCGAATCCCTGCTGGGATGGTTTCGTCGATCAATTGATCGACGCTTGTCGCACCCATCGTGGAGAGCATTGCCACAAGATCCGCATCGCGGGGCCCAATGTGGCGGGTTACAAAAGAATCAGACGGAGTAAGCGTTGTCATAGTGGAGTCACCTGCGTAAAAAAATTAAACGCAGTGTAACTCTGGATTTCCGAACTTTCAAAACTTAGTCGAGTCGCTCCCTCGATTTAGTCGTTTGGGTTACGGAGGCTCTCGCGATCAGGATTGGTCTGCACCTGAGGAAACGCCGCTCTCTGTACTCCCGACGACACTTCCAAGCCTGCGACCTCCTGGGGTGAAGCCCCCTCCACACCCGAGTGAAGTTCACTCGATACTAAAACGGGTTGAGATGTCGGCGGATCGACAGTTTGGCGGGGATTTGAACTAATCTGATCCGTCATCTGACCGGTCACCTGCTGACCCGCATCAAATAGCGTACTCATCGCCTTCGATTGCGAGTCCGATAATTTTGGTCCCCCTGGGTTCATCGCCATCTGCGATAGACGATCCAAACTTTGTGCCGACAGCTTTTTAAACAAGTCATCGGAATCCGTATGTGTTGGGATCCCCATATCCTTCATTACTTCAAACTTAATTTCAGTGAGCGTCTTGGCCAGGGAAATTGACGCCTGCCGAATTTCGGGATCAATACTAATGCTCCCCATTTTCGCGATGTTCTGCATCACCGATTTCACTAAATTCTGGGTAAATAGGGGCAAATGGTCATCTTCGGGCATCGCCTGTTTCGACAATGTCGACAAGTTGTGGAGCGGCACAGTTTGGGCGGGCGGCGGCGCCATTTGGATGGGGGCGGATGTCACTTGAGCGGGCGTGTCAGCTGGAGGCGGAGGAGGAGGGGCAGAAATGGGCGTGGCCACATTGAACAACACCCGATGGACTACGCCCGCTTCAATTTGATCCCTAGAACTACCGTCTGCACGTGGGGCCAACCCCGTCCCGACAAAATCACTTTTTAGAGCACTTCCACCTAAGACCACCCCATCGTTGAGATTCACACCCTTTTCGTTGGTATCCATCAATTCATTGACTCGAGATAAGAACGCCCTTGCTGCCTCCGCCGCAACTAACGGTTCTCCCGTCGAAATTCCGGTCTTGAATCCCTCGAGCGACGTCGTCAAATCCTTGTGAGCATCCACGTCGCCTGGAAGGTCCTGTTTCACCAAATTCAGCATCTTGCCCAACTCATCCGCAAATGCGGATTTTCCCAAGTTTGCTTCTGCTCGAGAGTCCCCATCCAAAACTCTTCGAACGTCGAGCGCCAATTTCACCGCCGTCCGGGTTGAAAACGTAATCGGAGCTGGTTTAGATTCCCCCGAAACAGCCGCGACGGAAGTGGCCGCCTCGGTATGAATTTCCGGTGGCAGGGTCGCCGCAGGCGCGGCTGCATTCCATAACGCCCTAAACACAACTCCGGACTCAATTTGGTCCCTCGAGCTCTCTTCGGGCCGAACGCCCAGCTCTTTCCCCTCAAGGTTAAATGAACTTGCCCCTCGCTCGAGAACTTTCCCGTCGTTGTGGGAAACTCCCACCTCACTGGTGTTCATCAACTCATTGATTTGGGTCAAAAATGTTCTTGCTGCCTCTGCAGTAACCATCGGCTGACCGGTTTCAATTCCGGTTTTGATACCGTCCAATGCCGCCGTCAACTCTCGATAAGCAACCACGTTTCCTGGGAGTTCCTGCTTCACCAGTTCCAACATTTTACCCAAATCCTTCACGAATCTTGGTGAGTTAAGTTTGTCCACGGCCTTAGCATCGCCCCCATCCAGTACTTTCCGAACATCCATCGCGTGCCTAACCGTCATCTGGGTGGAAAATGAAATAAGAGTTGGTTTAGATTCCCCCGAAACAGCCGCGACGGAAGTGGCGGACACGGTATGAATTTCCGGTGGCAGGGTCGCCGCAGGCATATCAACGACAGAGGTCCCCACGTTCATCAGCACTTGATAAACCATCCCCGTCGAGATCGATGCATGACTATTATCATCGGGTTCCCGCAACGTTATATTCGAATTAACGGGTGTTTGAACTAACGAATTATCCCAAACCGTCCCATCATTGGTATCCACATGTTTAACATTTGTATTGGCCAGCTCATTGATCTGAAGTAAAAATCCTTTTGCTTCATCCTGGATCTTCATCGGATCGCCCGTAGTTACCGCCGTTGAGAATCCATCCAGTCTGGCTTCTAAATCTTTAAAATTGTCATTGTCTTCTCCTCCCGGAAGGTCCTGCTTCATTACCTTCAACATCTCATTCATATTTTCCATAAATTTATGAGACTTAAGGGCCATATTTGCGGAATTATCTTTGCCACCGCGATCAAACACTCGCCGAACATCCACCGCCATCGAAATGGCTGTTTTAGTCGAAAATGTAATCGGAGCCGGCTTGGATTCCCCGGAAACCGCCTCAACAGATACGGAAGCCTCCGCCTTCGGAGGCTCTGTCGGTAAACCAACGGGGGAATCGGTCACCACCTCCCTATCCAACGGTTTAGGAGCGGGGGGCATCATGATCGCTGGTGACGACATCGACCGTAGCATTCGGGTAGGAGTAAGGACCTCCCGACCAACTACAGCCGACGCAGGAGCTTGCCTTGGAAGCGCGGCTATTACCGCTAACGCAACGGGCCCCATCGAACTGGGCTGCGGCCTAGAAGGTTTCGGCGGGGGGGTATCAATAATCTCAGGAGGATCCCCTGTTCCACTGAAAAGTGGCGCGGTCCTCGCTGCGGGGGCGCCTGATGGTGCCACGTCGACATGATCAATAACCGGCAACGGGGCCGACCTCGACATCACAGGACTCGATGACGGCCCTATTTTTTGCCTCAAAAACACTTTGATCAGATCCTGGTTGCCGCTCTGAGCAACCCCCCCCTCTCTAAGACCCCCTGGTTCTTCGCCGGCCTTAAGTTCCCCATTGTAGGCCGCAGTTGCGACCCCTCCAAAATGAACAAATACATCGTCACACATTTGGGCCACCTTTGACGTTGCATCCTTCAGAGCCCCCATTGTCGACGTATCCCCCGACGCATTTGCGGCCGTATTAAGTGCCAACCCCAACGATATTCCCACAACAAAAAGTTGAGTCCGGGCGCCTTGCAAGGCAGTACGCGGTTCTTGATGACTAGCGATATGAGTCGCAAATGATTTGGTACCAAAATTGTGATCGGTGGGCTTCGCGTTTAATAACACAGCCGCTTGATCAATATTTCCGCTTTTGATTAAGAGTGTTGCCACCTGTGCCACGTCTGCCATCAGTCGATGATTGTCACCATTTACCTTCCCCTCCCGCATTTGGCCAATCAACTTGTTGGAAATTGTCAATGCGGTCGTTTCGGCATCGCTCCCTTTTTCAATAGTGACAATTGCCTCTAGCCCCGAAGCACCCGTTACCGCGCTATCGACGGATACTGCTTGCCACAGTATCCGTCCGTTATCGTCCACAAAATCGGAAACCGGCTTACCCCCGGTCATCGTTGCGGGGGTCCCATCGACATGCATCGAAGCCCCATCTGGCAGTCCGCCCAGACCCGGCGAAGTTCTCGGAGTACCCACCTCTACCGTCATCAATGCCCGCTGGGGCGCCGGTGCACCGGCTCTGGTCAATTGCTCAGCCACACTAGGCAGGCGGGAAATTTCTTCGGAGAAGCTCCCTATTAGATCCTCCAGAACGCTAATATAGCTTTTTAGAGTCACGACACCCTTATCCAGGCCGACGACTTCACGACCCGTCTCTGTCGCAATTGAGACTGCAGCGTCTCGTTGTGCAGTAAGGGTCGGTATACGGTCCCTCAGCGTCGCAATTTCCGCCAGCTTCGCTTCTTTAAAGTCCCTAACGGACGCAGGAAGTGCCGCTGCCTGCTCGCGCTTTCCAGCTGCCTCCGTCCTTTTTTGGGCGGCCAACTCGGTTTTTTTACTCGAATCCAACGCATAGTTTTTGGCTATTTTCTGCTGAGTCTTGACCGCGTTATCAAAGTTCTTTTGTGCCGATTCAGTAACACCCCCACGTTTTCCGACTGCTGGACCCTTTTTTATTATGTTGTCAAGTTCTATTTTTGCGCGTGTTTCTTGGCCCGATAAATTTGAAGCTTCAACGTCCAACCGTCTTGCCGCAGCATCTAGTTTTACCGCACCTTCGTTTAAGGTTTCTATCGTTTTGGGCAATTCTTTCTCTTTTAACGCAATTTCAGACTCCCCCTTGAAAATTGCGGTGTTAATTCCCTTTAATTCATTGGTTGCCCTCGTTCCCTCTTCCTTCTTAAGCAGAGCCAATTCACGCTTATCCGCAATCACATCCAATTTTGCCTGCAACTCAGACTTTTTCTGATCCAATTTCAGCTCTGCGTTAAGTAATTTGTTTTGAAAAACCTCAAGTTCTTGGCCAATTTGCTCGGGAGTTCGACGCTCTATCCCATGGTTACCTTTTAACGTTGCAATCATCGTCGTATTACTCGGCATTGCAAGCAGTTGCTGGTTGACCGATTTTAGGGCCTTGATATCCTTTGGCTGCGGACTATTGGAGATTACGTCCAGCCTAAATCGCTCGTGGCCCCGAACCTCTTCTTTTGTCTTGCCACCGCCAGCGACCTGGGTTGTTACGTGGCTCGCCAAACTCGATTTCGACATCGACGATGACGACGAATGAGTCACCCCTATATTACGTAATTGGGGACGAAATGGACTGGTACCACGCACGCTCATCCCTTATCCTCCACCATCACGGTAACTTTGACCTGACCGTTTTCCGCAGCGTCACTAATTTTACCTGCCAACGCTTGAAATTCTTGAATTTGATGACTCAAAGCGGGCACCTGATTCACAAAGAACTCGCCCCCCTCGATCCGATACCCATACGTCACCGTTTCGGCCCCATCGACCGTTTGAATGACAACCCGATCGGGATCGACGCTCATCGCGATATCGATCCCATCCAGTTTTCCCTCAAACAACCGAATTTCGTACTCAGACTCATTACCCATTTGACTGCTTTTCCCACAAGGTGTGGGTTTAAAACCTCCGATCTTCTTGGAAGCGTCAACTTTTGATATGATTCCGCCCTATGAACCACGTCACCGTTGACCGAATCTCCCCACTTCAACGCAAATTAATTCTGGTGATGTTGGACGTGACTGCAACCACAATATCCTTTTATTTGGCATTGGTCATTCAATATCCCAACATCCCTCTCACCCAGCCCCCCTCATTTCACCTCAAGGGATTAATTGCGCTAACCGCCGTGCGTATCGGAATATTTTTCTGGTTCGGACTGTACGACCTGATCTGGAAATACGCGTCAGTTTTTGAGTTGGGACGAATATTTAAAGCCGTCTCCCTCGGGACCATTGCCATTATCGGCATCCAATGGGTGCTCAAATCCCATCGAATACCCGGACGGGTCTTAGTCGTTGAATCACTGATTAATCTGCTCGCTATCGGAGGTATCCGATTTTCTCTACGCTTGTATCGTGACTACCTGATCCATCTGGATAATCGAGATTCTACCGCTGAGAAGGAGCCTGTACTGATTATTGGCGCAGGAGATGGCGGCGAGCTAATTATCCGTGAACTCAAAAAAAATCACCGCTCGGTATATTCCGTTGTCGGCTTAGTAGACGACAAACCCTCCAAGCAAGGGAAACTCATCCACCAAGTTCCCATTTTGGGGACCATCGACGATATCCCTGAAATTTCGGAAAAATATAATATTAAAACAGTTATTATCGCGATTCCCTCTGCATCGGGGAACCTCATTCGACGAATCATGAGTCGGTGTGAGTCCGCTGGCCTTCATTCCAAAATCACGCCCAACCTGAGTGATGTCCTCATGGGCCGGGTTCAGATCAGCCAAGTCCGAAATGTCGCCATCGAAGATCTCTTGGGTCGTGACGTTATCGAAACCGATATTTCCTCGATCTCAGACTACCTCTCCGAAGCCACGGTGTTGATCACCGGCGCCGGAGGCTCCATCGGCTCCGAACTTGCCCGTCAAATCACCTACTTTACCCCCAAAAGTCTCATTTTACTCGATCATGCCGAAACGGATTTATATCAAATCGACATGGAAATCCGACAGATCGCGCCAACGCTGACCATCCACCCAGTGGTCGCCGATGTTAAAGATACACTCCGGCTGAATCAGATTTTTGGCGAACTCAAACCCACCGTTGTTTTTCATGCGGCAGCTTACAAACACGTCCCATTGATGGAATTAAATACCGAAGAAGTGATTCTGAACAACGTCATGGGCACCCGAACGATATTGGAACTTTCAGGGAACCACCAAGTCGCCGAATTTGTACTCATTTCGACAGACAAAGCCGTCCGCCCCACCAGTGCTATGGGTGCCACCAAACGGCTTTGCGAGGTGCTCTATCAATTCGCTCAGGACAAGTATCCCGCCACTAAATTCACCGCCGTTCGATTCGGGAATGTCCTAGGCTCTCAAGGGAGTGTTATTCCGCTATTTAAACAACAGATCGAAAATGGGGGACCGGTCACCGTAACCCACCCGGATATCACCCGGTACTTTATGACGATCCCCGAAGCCATTCGGTTGATTATTCAGGCGGGCGCCCTCGCCAAAGGGGGCGAATTATTTATCTTGGACATGGGGGACCCTGTCAAAGTCGTCAATTTGGCGGCTGACCTGATTAAACTATCGGGATTTTCAGAATCCGATATTAAAATACAATTCACAGGTCTTCGCCCAGGAGAAAAGCTATATGAAGAATTGTTCTTTGATAAACGCGTCTTGTTAGATACCCCGCATAAGAAAATATTTGTTACCCGGCCCTTTGACCACAACCTCGATCATCTCGACCCCCAAATTAGCCTACTCCTTGACTCCTGTTATCGGGTCCCATCCACCCAACTAAAGGAAACATTATTGTCACTTGCCTATCAAACATTTCCCGAACCTGAAATGGCTCATTCTAGGACCCGATAAAATGACGTGTGCATTATAGTGGCGCCCTTGCTACTCTTGATTCAATGAAATTAATAAAGTTTTTATGCCTCGTCTTGTTACCCATTCTCATGACTACCTCAGGCGAGTTTATACTTAAACACTCCATCAACCACCACAGCCCAGGTCTCGTTGCGACATCGGCCCACGTTCCTACCGCAGCAGAAAGTCCGCTTCGCCACGTGTCCGCAATATTTGCCGTTACCATTATCACTTTGGGCGGTGTTTTATGGCTCGTTGCGATGTCAAAATATGAGCTATCCTTTATCTATCCCTACCTCAGTATTAACTACATATCCATAGTGGTAGGCTCCCAGTGGATCCTTAACGAATCCGTTGGATGGAGCCGTTACGTTTCTGTGATTTTCATCGTAATTGGTCTAGTATTGATATCGCGTAGCCCCCACTCTGAAGTTCTAAAAAAGGAAACCTAAATTGCTCACACGAAGACCCGACCGATGATTTGGAAATTATTCGCGATTGTCATATTGAGAACCGCGTCCGACTTATCATTTAAAGCCGCAGTATTTGGGATCCATCTATCTCCGCGAAAAGGACTCGGTAGCGCGATCGCAAACGTACTCCGCCGACCTTTTTTGTGGATTGGACTCGTCCTAGGGGCGGCCAATGTGGTGGTATGGTCTTCGGCACTCCAAAGTTTTGACCTTAGTTATGCCTATCCGTTTTTGAGCTTTAGCTTTGTTACGATCATTATCGGTGGGCGTGTATTTTTTAACGAGACATTGGATCGATACAAAACACTCGGAATTGTGAGTATTACCCTGGGATCTTTAATCCTGTTCCTTCAGTGACAAAAGCATTTCGGTTTTTATACCTAGTGCTATTGGCCATTTTGATGACTACTTCCGGCGATTTTTTACTTAAACATTCGATTAACCACCATCGGTCAGTAGCGGCCTCGACCACGTCACCCCAACCCATCACATCAATCTGTGATTTTCATAGTGATTGGTCTAGTATTGATATCGCGTAGCCCCCACTCTGAAGTTAAACAAAAGGAAACCTGACATGATTTCACATCGCGCGTCACAAACCGAAGACAGCATCACCATGGCCATTTCAGCAATGGCCGTCCAAATGAGAAAAGAAGGCAAGCCCGTTATCAGCTTTAGCGCCGGCGAACCCGATTTTAAGACCCCAATCTATATCCAAGATGCAGGCATTGCCGCTATCCGTGAGGGAAAAACCACCTACACCGCCGCATCCGGAATTATCGAACTCAAACAAGCCATTTGCACCAAGTTACTTCAGGATAATCGGCTTGAGTATAAGACGTCTAACATTGTCGTCTCGTGTGGCGCAAAGCAGTCCATCTATAACGCTCTAATGGCTCTCATTGATCCTGGCGACGAGGTCATTATCCCCGTCCCCTATTGGGTATCTTACCCCGATCAGGTCAACCTGGTTGGCGGCCGATCTGTATTTTTACCCACCACCGAAGCCACGGGCTTTAAAATCACCGCGGAGCAACTCACCGCCGCGATTACCCCCAAATCCAAACTCTTGATTCTATGTTCCCCCTCCAACCCGACCGGGATGGTGTACTCGCGCAAAGAGCTTGAAGCGATTGCGCGGGTCGTTGTCGAACATTCGTTATTCGTGATCTCCGACGAAATCTACGAAAAACTCATTTATGATGACCGTGAAGGCCATGTCAGTATCGCCGAGGTATCCTCCGACGTAAAAGCCCTGACCATCGTCATTAACGGGGTCTCAAAGGCCTACTCAATGACCGGTTGGCGCATCGGTTATGCGGCGGCACCGGCGGCCATTGCCGATGCAATGGGCAAAATTCAAAGCCACTGCACATCGAATCCAGCAACACCCTCTCAATGGGCGAGTTTGGCGGCACTCACTGGCGATGCCTCTGAAATTACAGCCATGAAAAACGAGTTTCACCAGCGTCGAGATGTCATGGTGGCCGCACTCAACCAAATTCCGAATCTCTCCTGCGTAATGCCAATGGGCGCATTTTACGCATTCCCTAACGTCTCTAAATGCTACGGGAAACGGTCCGTCTCGGGCGAAGTAACGAATTCCGCCTCATTTTGTAAATTATTATTACAAGACGCCTTGGTGGCCTGCGTTCCGGGATCAGGATTTGGTGCGGACGACTATATCCGGCTCTCCTATGCCACCTCAATGACCAATATCACCGAAGGCCTCCAACGCATTCATCAATGGGTTGAGTCGCTCCGTTAGGTCGGAGCGCACTCCCACATGGATATCCAATGGTTTCCAGGCCACATGGCCAAAACCCGAAGGGAACTCGAAACGACGATTCCCAAGGTGGATGTTGTCCTGGAAATTCGGGATGCCCGAGCACCGATTGCCAGTACGAACCCCATTATCGGGGAGTTGTGCCAAAATAAGCCTCGGGTGATCGTGCTAAACAAGGCGGATCTCGCCGACCCCCAACGGACCTCTGAGTGGATGAAACAACTCAAATCGGAAGGGGTTATCATTCCCTTTAGTGCCACTCAAGCGAACCGAAAAGGGGCATTGGCCGCGGCGTGTCTTGCTGCAGTTCAAGCCAGATATCCGAGTCGGACGCTGAGATCGATTAGTGCGTTAGTGGTGGGAATTCCCAATTGCGGTAAATCAGCGGTGATTAATCAGTTGCGAGGCAGAACCGTTGTCCGAGCCGCCAATCGACCCGGGGTCACTCGCGGATTGACGTGGATCAAGGTGGATGAGACCTTCCGCGTGGCGGATACCCCGGGAGTGCTCTGGCCCAAATTTGATAATCCTGAGACGGGGATGGTATTAGCGTCGATTGGGGCAATTAACGACGATCGATTGGATTCCGAGACGCTCGCACTGTGGATTATTCGATTTTTGTCGGAGAGATATCCGACGGCGTTGGAAACCAGATATAAGGTGGTTCCGCTAGAGTCGGCAGAGTTGACGCTCGAAGCCATTGCGAAAAAACGAGGGGTTATTGTGGGGGGCGGAAAAGTCGACATTGAACAGATTGCGTCGATTTTGATCGCCGAATTTAGGGTAGGTAAATTGGGACGGGTGTCTGTGGAAGCGGCGCAACTCACCCTCTCCCCCAATTTCCCCGTCCGGGAAAATTGAGGATCTCCCTCTCTCCGTTAACCGGATAGAGGGAGAAAATTCAAGAACGTGGGCGTGAGTTAGGGTTATGCGCCTGCGGCCCAAGAGAGGATCTGGCTATGCCAGTCCGAACGGTTTCATCTTTGCGTAGCGAAGTGAAACAAATATAGAAATTTAAAGCGCCTGCGGCCCAAGAGAGGATCTGGCTATGCCAGTCCGAACGCGTTTCATCTTTGCGTAGCGAAGTGAAACAAATATAAATAAGAAGTGAAACAAATATAAATAAATGGTCGGGGCGACTGGATTTGAACCAGCGACCACCTGTTCCCAAAACAGGTGCGCTACCAGGCTGCGCTACGCCCCGAAGGTGTGCCATGCGGCTGAGGAATGCCATTCTATGTGCACTAACGCTCATCGTCAATTTAACTACGATTTCTTAAATGCTACGATACGACCTATGATTTCCCATATTCGCGTATTTTGGTTGATCGGGGTGCTCTGCATCCTAACTGCTATACCCACCCACGCAGGCCTTGGCTATGCGAGAGTCCCCATAACGCGAGGAAGCAACGTGCCATCCATCCCTACCTCCTACGAAGGTCTTGTACGCGCCCCGGAATTTCCGACTGACTTGGACTGGATCAATACCGCTTCCCCACTACGAATTGGCGACCTAAAAGGAAAGTTTGTCCTTTTGGATTTTTGGACATACTGCTGCATCAATTGCATGCATGTACTCCCCGATCTCAAACGACTGGAAGCCAAATACCCCAACGAATTAGTCGTCATCGGTGTTCATAGTGCTAAATTTAGTAACGAAAAAGACTCCTCGGCCATCCAAAATGCCGTCCGTCGGTATCAAATCGACCACCCTGTCGTTAACGACCGTTCATTTCAAGTTTGGTCCAGCTATGGGGTCAAAGCGTGGCCCACCACCGTATTGATTAACCCTAACGGCTATATTATCTCCCAAGACAGCGGGGAGAAGGTATTCGACCCCATCGATAAAGCCCTGGCTGCCGCGATCCCTTACTTCGCCGATAAAGGGCAACTCAATGGTCAGGTCAAGCGAAAAACAATGGCAACGGTAACTGCATCGGCATTGTCATTTCCGGGGAAAATATCGGCAGACCCCTCGAGGCACCGGCTGATCGTCAGCGATACGAATCACCATCGGATTTTGATTATGGACCCCACCGGTCGAGTGCTTAGCGTGATCGGAAGTGGCCGACGGGGATATGAAGACGGATCCTTTACCACGGCATCGTTTGCCCATCCACAGGGAACCGTCGTCGTTGGGACTAAAATATACGTCGCAGATACGGAAAACCATGCCATCCGGGTCATTGATATTACTAAAAAAACAGTCACTACCCTCGCCGGCACCGGTGAACAAGCACGCACGTTTAATGTGCCGGGATCAGGGACAACGGTGGCACTCAATAGCCCCTGGGACATTGCCTTTGTTAAGGGTGCGCTGTACGTCGCGATGGCGGGATCTCATCAGATATGGGTGATTAATACTGACACGCAAAGCGCTCGGCCTTACGCGGGAAGTGGTCGTGAGGGCCTTCAAGACGGCCCCCTGACCGTCGCCATGTTAGCCCAACCCAGCGGGCTCGCGACGGATGGAAAAGATATTTTTGTTGCGGACTCCGAAGTGAGTGGGATCCGAAAGGTGGGCATTTCCGATGTCCCATTTGTTGAAACAATTATTGGACACGGGTTGTTTGATTTTGGAGATAAAGACGGCGCGGTCTCAGCGGCACAACTCCAGCACGCTCTGGGCCTCTCGATGACCAAGACCGCCCTGTATGTCGCTGACAGTTATAACCACAAAATCAAGCAAATCACTCTGGAAAAGGGCCAAATCAAAACCATCGCCGGAACCGGGAAATCGGGATTGGCGGATGGGAAATCAACCCACGCCTTGTTCAACGAGCCCGGCGGACTCTGTGTTTTGGACGGATTAATCTACGTCGCGGATACTAACAACCACGCCATACGGCGACTCAACCAAACCAAAGGCACCGTTGAATCCATCACAGTAAAAATCCCCGCATCCGCACCCGCCCGCAGTATCGATGGCGTGACCGTCCTCCGACTCCCCCTCCAAGTCATATCCGATGGCCCCGTCCACCTCACATTTGGGTTCAGTCTCCCCAAGGGGCTCCACTTAAACACGGCGGCCCCCAATGCAATCCAGCTCGGGGGAACCTCGCCGTCCATTATGGCCGACGCCACCGCGATTGCCGCAAATTGGCCCTCGATTCGCACATCCCCACCCCATTATATGCTGATTGATGACACCCAACCCGTCTTCGGCGAATGGGAATTCGAAATCACTTTGTACACATGCACCGACGACAAAGGCACCTGCAACCTGTCACGACTCATCGTTAATATACCCTATCAAGTTACCGCCACTGGGTCCCGGACGGCGAAAGTCACAATTCCCATTAATTAGTTGGGCATTACCCCACCAAATCAGGCCAATCCACGACCGTCGGGGGTTTATGTCTCTTTTTTTCGAAACATAACGTGCTCAACACTTTTGTGGGTTCCGAATCGATGTACTTCTGCCGTCCATGTTCGTCAATCCACGCCATTTCACCCTGTCGGGATGCCTTAGGCACCGATAACATATCCAATATCGGATTAAATTCCCCAAACGCGTCCTCTGTTATCTCTTGAACTACGGGACCTTCGAGAACAGGCGGCAATTCCTCCTCCAACCGTACAATCGTAGGCGGGGTATCAGCCATTTGCGGCAGTGCCTCGTCATCAAGGGATGATTCCTCTATCCAATCATCATGAGCGGCACGCGCAAATTCCAATAATTGCGGGACCGGCAACTCGTCCCGATCCGTCAGCGTCGGCCTAAAGCAGGACATGAGCAAGGTCATCGACGCGCATAGTCGATCCCGTTTAATAACGTCTCGGTCCACGGATTGCACGTCGTGGGTATGTAATTCCACCACCTGTTGACTGTAGTCAGTTAACGCCGTCGCCGCTAACCGAAGAATTTGGGATGCAAACGGCCAATCCCCTAATTCCGCTTGGACCCGGGTGTGGTCCTTCGAAAAATAGAGACCCGTGACAACGTCACTCCCTGAATCGATCAGCAATTCGATATCCCTAGCCACCTTATTGAGATAGTCTAATGTGCAGGGGTTGTCATTAAAAATAGCTACGCCAGAATCAAACCCCAGTACAAACACGGTCCCTTTATCATTATCTCGAACGAAAATATCGGTAACGGACACTCGGATATCCCACCGAACTTCGTCTTGAATTTCGACCTCCAACACATCCACTTGAACCAACTCCAAATAGCCTCGAAGACCGGAGAACCAAAACGACGGCATCACATTGGAGTCGGGAAGCGTCGTCCGATCCACCGGAAATGCCGCTTTAAGTAATGCTAAATATCGTTCTCCGGGTGAAGTCATGTTCCGACTATTCCCGAAAGATTTTTGAGTTAAACCCCGATGGACTGGGGTCCGTTAGATGGGGTAATCCAAGACACAATCTGCGACACCACGGAGGACGTCGATTCCCCTCGAAGAATATTGATTAACTCCGAATAATGGGTTTGTTGCAGTTCCTGAGACTCCGGACGAAGGTGGTGACATACTGCATCGGCTATGGGAATCGGTTGAATGCCCGATTGCATAAATTCAGGGACCACCTGACGTCCCGCAACCAGATTAGGAAGTCCACAAAACGGAATTTTGATCCGAAGAACCCGGGTTGCGAGCCAATACGACAGCGGCGACAAGGCCCCAAGCACGATCATCGGCACCCGGTTAAGTACTAACTCCAGGGTCATGGTCCCCGTTGCACAAATGGCAAAATCGAGTGCCGCCATCTGCTCCGCAGTCAGGGGAGGGGCCACCGTCACCGACGACAGCTGACACCTCGTCAATTCTTGATCCACCCAGGATCTAAATTCATCTCTGGCCATAGGAATTACAAATTCAAATCGCGGGGACCGTTCCGCAAGCACCGCCGCCGCCTCAATCGTGGGCCTCAAGAGCAACTTGAGTTCGGAGGCCCGTGACCCCGGGAATAGTCCCACCCGAATGGGTCGGTCCGTCCCGTCATTCAAATGGGGCCGTTGGACCCCAGCCGGAAGCGGCGGCATCAAGTCAACCAAGGGATTTCCAAAATACGCAGTAGTCGCCCCGATCGATTGATAGAGCTTGTATTCTCCAGGGAAAATCGTGACTATTTTATCGGAATAATGCGCAATTTTTTTGGCCGCCCGACGATCATTCCAAATCCAAAAATTTGGAGTAATCACGGTAGTAATCGGAATTTTATTTTTTTTTAATCGCCGTGCAATCTCAAAATTATAATGGGGGAAATCCACAATAATCGCCTGACGAACCGGAGATTCGGCCACCGCCGTCTCCATCACGTCGAACACCTTAAATATGGAGCGCATGTTCGTCATCGACCGGACCCCGACCGACGTAAACCCGGTACAATCCCCTAAAAATCGATCGGCCATACCATGGAGCAGCGGCCCCCCAATCGCCATAATTTCAACCGGCCCCGCGTTCCGAAGCTCAGACACCAGCGCCGCCGCATACCGATCCCCAGACAATTCGCCGGCGATGACCAGCAGGCGTTCGGGATTAGGCATCATCTCCCGATGGTGCATCGTCGGGTGCCCGTTTTAAAATCCCTCTAGGGGAATCGGTTTTTAAAAAGTCGACCAAATGGGTGGCCTCCGGCGATTGAAACCGAATGGTCTCCAATTCCGCCAAGGCTTGGGACGCATTCCGTCCTGACTGATAATAGATACGGTGAATATTTCGCACTTCGGTAATGGTCTCTCGGGATAGGCCTCCCCGTCGCATGCCTACCAAATTTAACGTACGAATAATCGCCGGGTTACCTTCGCACAACATATACGGAGGGACATCCTGAGGAAGTCGCGTGTAGGCCCCCACCATCGCT
The DNA here is from genome assembly GCA_903864835.1 of uncultured bacterium. Taxonomy (GTDB): domain Bacteria; phylum Margulisbacteria; class Marinamargulisbacteria; order SXXA01; family SXXA01; genus CAIPHK01. The sequence continues at coordinate 60,245 of CAIPHK010000040.1, forward strand.
CCGGTCCCAATACGCGTAAATTGATGAATTCCGGTCATCCCACCAATCACCGCGCGGTCCGCAATTTCACAATGCCCGGCAATATTCACCTGATTAACAATGGTAACAAAGTTCCCCACTTTGCAATTATGCGCTATATGCGATGCCGTCAGAATGAGATTGTCTGACCCAATTTCAGTCGTTTCATTTTTACCGGTGGCCCGATTGATGGTGACATATTCCCGAATAATATTGCGATCTCCGATGACGACCCAAGACCGTTCCCCTTTGTACTTTCCGTCTTGGGGATCCGAGCCCAACACACAGCCAAAATGAATGTGATTGTCCGCTCCAATACGGGTCCATTTTTCGACCAAGACATTGGCTTCGATTTTAGTCCGATCCCCCACAATTACGTGTTCACCAATAATGACATTGGGCCCGATTTCGACATCTTTTCCCAAGATAACCGTGGAATGCACCGACGCGGTCGAATGAATTTGGGGACGGGAAGGGACCACCGATAGATTAAATACAAAGGTGCCTTCCACGACCAAGCGACCGTCCACAAATGCATTTCCCGACATTTTAACAAATTGATCGCGAATATTGAGAATATCCATCTCTAACCGGATTTGATCTCCGGGGCGGACGGGCGCTCGGAATTTGACCTTATCCATCGATGCAAAAAGGGGAAGACGTCCCCGAAATTCAGAGTCGCTCATCAACCCAACGTACCCGGTTTGCGCCAAGGCTTCGAGGATAAGCGTGCCCGGCATAATCGGATCCTGTTCAAAATGTCCGCTGAAAAACGGTTCATTGGCGGTGACGTTTTTGACTCCAACGATCCGCACTCGGGGATCATGCTGGATGATCCGGTCGACCAGGAGCATGGGATAACGATGAGGGATGATGCCTTTGATTTCTACGATGTCCATAATAGTCCATATTGTGCGGGAAATAATGTGTACTGGCAATTCCACTGACGTTTCAAAGGTGTCCTAAAAATGTGCATAAAATCAATTTTTGCTATGCCAAAAATATACACAAATATCAATTGAACTATGCCAATAATATACATACAATAGAAAAATAAATGAAACGATCCGCAGAAAAAAAGCTCAACTCATGGAAAATAGACCCCTCTCGAAAGCCCTTAATATTAAGAGGCGCTCGACAGGTAGGAAAAACCTATCTCATCAAAGAGTTTGGTAAGACCTTCGATCAATTGGTCACTATTAATTTTGAGGAGACCCCCTCTGCACGAAGCGTGTTTGATAAGGATCTCGATCCCCATCGGATTTTAAGGGATCTATCCATTATTGTCCGCAAGGAAATAGTACCGGGAAAAACTCTTTTATTTTTGGATGAATCCCAAATAGTTCCCAACGCCATCACTGCTCTACGCTATTTTTATGAACACATCCCCGATCTTCATGTTATTGCGGCCGGATCGTTAATTGATTTTGCATTGGCATCTGTCGGCATCCCTGTCGGGCGTGTCTCATTCTTATATCTCTATCCCATGTCGTTTTTGGAATATCTCACTGCGACTGGCCAGCAATTTCTTGTTGCACTCATCGTCGATTTTAAACTGGGCCAAGAATTCCCGCTGATTGCCCATACACAACTACTGTCTGAATTGGCCGTCTATATGGCCGTCGGGGGAATGCCGGAGGCCATCAATACATGGATTTACACCCAGAATATTCGCGCTTGCCAACGTGTTCATACCAATATTATTGAGGCATACCGACAAGATTTCGAAAAATATGTCACTCAATACCAATTGAAATACGCCAATATCATATTCAATAGCATTCCGAGTCTACTTTCCCATAAAATAAAATATGCCAATATTTCAGATCACTATAAATCACGAGAACTATCGCCCTGTTTTGATTTATTGGCAAAAGCAGGTGTTATTCATCCGGTTTACCATTCATCATCCGACCGCCCACCGATTGGGGCTGGGATAAACCCTAAGCAATTCAAGGCCATCTTGATGGACATCGCCCTCACTCAATCGATGTTAAAACTGGATCTCGGAGAATGGATTTTAAATCCTGATCGAGCAATCAGTAACAAAGGCCCGATCGTAGAAGCGTTTGTCGGTCAGGAGCTCCTCGCTTATGCCAACTCCGAAGTCAAAACCGAGCTGTTCTATTGGCATCGAGAAACCCCGGGAAGCCAAGCTGAAATTGATTACCTTGTTCAAAAAGGGAACCAAGTCATTCCCATTGAAGTAAAGAGTGGAAAAACCGGCGGCCTTAAAAGTTTGGTGGATTATATTAAAATCAAAAATATAGAAACAAAAGGAATCCACTTTTCGACTCGGGAATATCAAGAAAACCCTCTTTATACATCCATGCCATTGTATTTTGTTTCCAAGTTAGCGGAACGCGAGAGTTTTGATACACTGGTCGACTAATAAGATTTAAATTTTTGAGACGGGTATGCCGTTTTCATCTTTCAAGAGGTTATTATGAAATTTTTTATCGATACCGCTGATGTTTCCGCGATCAAAAAAGCCCACGAAATGGGTCTTGTGGACGGCGTAACAACGAATCCATCACTGATCAAAAAAGCAGGCCGCGACCACGAACAAACGATTCGCGAAATTAGCGCATTGGTTCCTGGACCTATTTCCGTTGAAACATTGAGCGATACCGCGGAAGGCATGATCAAAGAGGCCGATACCTATATCACATGGGGATCGAACATCGTTATTAAAGTGGTGATGACCCCTGAGGGAATGAAAGCCGTTCGAGCGCTATCTGCACGGGGAATCAAAACCAACGTCACCCTTATTTTTTCGCCATTACAAGCGTTGATCGCGGCCAAGTCCGGCGCGACTTATGTCAGCCCGTTTGTCGGTCGTTTGGATGATATTAGTCACCAAGGCATGGAGCTGATCACCCAAATTCGCCAGATTTTTGATAATTACGACATTGAAACCGAAATTTTAGCAGCCAGTATTCGCCACCCACTTCACATGTTGGATTCGGCGATGGTTGGCGCCGATGTGGCAACGGTCCCTCCAGAAACTTTGATGCAGATCTTTAAACATCCACTGACGGAAAGTGGCATTGCAAAGTTTATGGAAGACGCGAAGGCGTGGGTGTAAGGGTCATCTCCCCCGCCCGTGATTAGCATACTGATACCGACCTATAATCGTGTCAGTCTCTTAGCCGAAACGATCGGGTCGGCGTTGTCTCAAACACGCTCTGATCTCGAAATTGTCGTTGTCGATAATTGTAGTACCGATACGACATGGGACTACTTGCAGCAACTGGCAACCCAGCACTCTTGTATTCGCATATTTAGAAACGGCTCCAATTTCGGACCGGTCCGAAATTGGAGCCGTTGTGTTGATGAAGCCCGGGGTCAGTATGCAAAAATACTATGGTCTGACGACATTATGGACGCTCATTTTCTTGAAAAAACGATTCCGCTCTTAGAAACTCACGCCGACATCGGGTTTGTCTATTCTAATTATTCCTCGTTTACCGACCACCCAAAAGACTCCGACGCTCAGACCGACTTTGGCCCATCCGGCATATTTCCAACGAATGCCTATATTCTAAAAAACTTCACAGGTTCCCCAACGCCCGTTTCTCCTGGAAATGCGGTCTTTAGACTGGATGATTTAAAGAAAAGTCTGCTAGTGGATATCCCTAATAAAGTCGGTAGTGATTTCGCCACACACGCCATCGGAAATGATCTGTTAATTTACTTACTGACCGCGTCAAAATATCCCAAATATGCAGTCATCGCAGAAAACCTGATCCATTTTCGGGTGCACGACGGTGCAATCAGCATGACGTCCGGAGAGAAAAAACTCACCCTCCACTATAATCTCGCCCGGGCTTATTTTGCGGAGACATACCGACCCGATCTTATTCCGATTCTAAACTCGCAAATTCTACTGTCTATTTTGGGATGTAAAGAAGCCACTAAGTATGGATTGGATTCAATATCCAACTTCTATATTTCCTCGGGCAGAACTCAATTTGACTGGGCGTTTTTGGCACTTCGACTATTAAAAAAGGCGACATCGACAGTTACTCACGCTTTTCAATTCAACCGTTAACAATCCGTCGAGCAAGGAACCCTCCAATGGAATCATCTCCCGCACCCATTATTCTATTTGTATACAATCGCCCTCAACACACCCAATTGACGGTGAAAAAGCTGTCGGAGAACAGGCTGGCCCACAGTTCCAATCTGTTTATATTTTCGGATGGTCCGCGAACCGATGGCGATCGAAACCGGGTTAACGAGGTACGTGATATTGTGAGCACCATTCAGGGATTTGCCCGTGTAACCATTGTAAACCGTGACCACAATATGGGGCTGACTCAAAATATCATTACCGGAATTTCGGACATCATCAACCGATATGGAACAGCTATCGTAGTGGAAGATGACATCGTCACCAGCCCCTATTTTCTTGACTATATGAATGATGGGTTAAATACATACCAACAGAATCCGAGTATATTTTCGATTTCAGGATATGGCCCCCCTATTCCAATAAGGGCCACATACACCGAACCAGTATATTGGGCCCCCCGCTCTCCGTCCTGGGGATGGGCCACCTGGGCCGATCGATGGGACCGAGTCGACTGGGCCGCATCTACTTTTGCAACATTCATTTCTAATCGGCGCGATCGTCACGCCTTTAACCGGGGAGGGAATGACCTCACAGACCTCCTAACTCAGCAAGTTGAAGGGCACATCAACTCCTGGGACATCTGTTGGTGTTATGCCCATTACACGAATAACGCCGGGTGCATCTACCCCATTGTGTCTAAGGTCAGAAATAGCGGGACCGATGGATCCGGCACACACTATACAAGCACTTCAACAAAATACGATGTCGTCGTTGACAAGCTCCCGCCGAAATCATTTCCGCCAACCATTGATGTTGACCCCATTATCCTTCGGCAATTTAAAGCGTTCTATGATGTCTCGATCCGGGACCGATTGAAGCGAGTTATTGTCCGAATCCTACGCCGGTATCATGTACCATATGACAAAGTATTGCATCGTAAAAAAGTCAAAAACTGACGCACTTCAGGAGGTCCCATTGAATATTATCAAAAAAACACTAAAACAATGGTTTAAAACGATCTATAAACTCATGTTTGCACATCGATGCTTTGCCCCGTTTAATCACTTCGTCTTTGAGTGCGCCTTGGGTGGAATTGGCGTATTGAACTCCGAAAAAAGTGGTGAAGATCATTTTATTTCTAAGCGCCTCCATCACTTTATTCGAGACCCATCTTCCCCCATTTTTTTTGACGTTGGTGCCAATATCGGCGATTACTCCGCCCGTTTATTAACTCATTTCCCTGATGCAAATATCGTCGCATTCGAACCCAATCCAGAAGTTTTCAAAACGTTATTATTGGACTGGAAAAGCCCAACCCCCCCTTTTAATATCGGTTTGTCCGACACCGCCGGTACTCTTTCATTACATATTCCAACCAATCGTTCATTATCGGAATTTGCGTCGGTTTATCGTGATATCAACTCGGACGTTCACAATGAAGTGTCAAGCGCAATTCAGATCCCGATGAATACATTGGACAACATCGCTTTTAAACTAGGCATACACCATATCGACCTCCTAAAGATCGACGTCGAAGGCCATGAATTGGCCGTCCTATTGGGTGGAAAGCAACTCCTTTCCGAAAATAAAATTTCGGTGATCCAACTCGAATTCAACGAAATGAATGTGATGAGTCATGTTTTTTTTAGAGACATCAAAAAAGCCCTTCCGGGATTTCGATTTTTTAGATTATTGCCAACCTCTACGATCGAAATTCCACCCAGTATTGTACATTCTGAAATTTTTGGATTTCAAAATATTGTATGTATCCACTGCAGCCTGTTCGGGCCGGCCGACAAATTTCTGGCCTAACCCATAAATTTCTAGACGTCGCCACCCGACCAATGAAAGCATTGCGGCCCGCCGCCAAGAGTTTCTAAAAAATATTCTTTAATCGAATAGCGTCTATTTGGAGCCTAAAAAGCGGACGGGTTTTTTTGAAACTCACGTTGACGACCACCGTCACAACCGAATAGGAAATCATCGTCGCAATTGCGGCTCCCACCCCTCCGAGCCGAGGGATCAGAACCAAGTTCAACCCGACGTTGACAATCGCGACCATACCCAAATTAAGCGCAAATATTTTGGTCAATCTTTCGTTGATATAAAAAATTGAGGATACGGCCCCTTGAAAAATGCCAATCAATCCCAGTACATGGATCGTTAAAATCGGCACAGCCCCTGCAAACTGGCCCCCCAATAATTCAGGAACAATCCACCACGCCGTACAAAGCGTCAAAATAATGACCGTATAGGCCAACCCAGTGAGAATTGACATCAACCGCCCGATTCGGTCCAAATACAATGCCGGATTCAATTTTTTACACTGGATAATCGATGGTGTCGCTGAGGTCGCAATCAATGCCGGTAAAAACGCCCATACCTCTGACAACCTTGCTGCGGCACCATAAAGTCCCGCTTCAAACGTCCCCGACATCATTGTCAGCATCACCTGATCCATTCGCATGTACACCATGATGGCCGAGCTGGCTAAAATTAACGGAAGCGCCGCCCTCAAAATTAGTTTTCCAATGGTGGGCGAAAATCGCCAGCGAATCCCTGTGCCTTTCTTGAGGTAAACCCAGGTGAACCCCAAAATTCCAAGACCCACTTCGACGGTACTAATTCCAATAAACCAGTCGACTCCAGCGTCATATAAAATCAGAATAACCTTAATGCCGCTACTCACCGCAAATGCGATGGACTCCACAATAACCAGTTGCTTCGACTCTAACTTCGAATCAAACCAATACCGAATAACATTGAGCGGCAGTACCAGAAACCCAACGGCAAGCACCAATCCAGGGATGACTGGCAATTGGGTTTGGCCCCAATATATCCACGAGGAAAATGTGACAAACACCACCAACCCACTGACACATCGGGCCACAATCGCTGTCCCTAAGATATCCGCACCTCGGGATGGATATCTCACTAAAAACCGTCCAATAACCCCATCCAATCCGAGTCCCGCGACGATGCCGACTAACCCAAACACAGAAAATGCATACCCCATCAATCCGTAGTCAGCTGGACCCAAATACCGGGCCACCCACAAGCCCACGAACAAACCCATCCCCATTCGGAGAATTTTATCCGCAATTAACCATCCCGAATTACGAACCGCCGCTTGGATCCCCGCCCGGGAAAGATACCCTTTGAGTCGTCCCATTCCGGACATCCATCGCTGTTTCATTGGGGCGTCTTCTGGACAAAAATCACGACATTTCCGTCTTCGTAGACCACCGAATACCCCAGAAATCCGTTCCGAAGCGAGGTAATCAATCGTGCCCCGTCTTCATATCCCGTTCGATCCACCAAATGATCCAATTGGCGGCCGTCAAAATACGGATCCGATTTATCGATTACTACTGCTTTCATGGGGATAAAGGGCTGCGGCGGAATACGTAAGTCATTGAAGTACTGCAACTGTGCATTTGGTTCGATCATTCTCAACCCAATGGGCCCCGCAATCCGAATCACATGCGACATCGGAATAGGAATATGATTCAACTCAATTAAGACTTTGGGGGATGCCAATAGATAATCGTTAGGACCAAGAATTTCGGAAAGCTTAATGGCTATTTCACGCCGAGACTCCGCCCAATGGGTGACATAGGCATCGTATTGGGGACGATGAATCATCGACTCAAACTCGGGTCGGTGAGCCCCAATATTCAACCCAATGAGACCTGACAGAACCCAAAGTCCCCGTCGTGCTGACCCCACGTTCAAGATGGGCGACAGCCCCACTACAGTGACAATAACCGCCGCCAAATAATAGTGAGCCTCCATTTTATTAACGGTAACCAGTGAATAGACCAATACAAAAAGCCCAGACAGTCCCACGACCCAATACCGTCTCAATCCTGGACTTTTAAAATGACGAATTACAGCAACTGCCGCCAGTGTCGCCAAAATCAGACTGACCAGCCCAGACAAATACGGTCTAAACAAGCACCAGTCTAGGCGACGATGGAACGGAATGACTCCCACAACGCCATGGTTAGACGCCATGGAAACTAAGTTTCCTTCAAAAAACCGAATAAATGCCCGCAAGCCTTGGGGATGAAGCAAATACGGATTCGTCGCGACAAATACCAAGCCTGCCAAACCAACAGCCCCCAAACTCATTAACACGGGCTGGTGCCATCGTCCTGGACGGGGATTACCCGACCCCAAATGAGCCAATCCGTACAAGAAAAATACCGGCAAAAATGTAACTGCCTGAAACTTGATCCCTATGGCCACGCCCATGATTACACTGGCCACCCAATACGATCTCCCGAATTTAAAATCATCCCTTAGTAAAGCCAGCATTCCAATTAGAACGAACAATGTCATCGGGAAATCAGGATGAAACCAGATCCCTATCATCCAAATCGCCGGTGCACTCAGCAGAAGACCCACAACCCCCAGGGCCGACATCTTATCCATTGTAATCCGGGCCATTCGATACACAACGATCATCGTGCCGACTGCGGCTGCCGCAGACACCAATCGGGGGATCACGACCTGCCCGACACTGCTGCTATCCCCCACAAATCCCCAAGACAACAGGGTATTTACTAAAAAATACAGGAACCCATAATTAAAGAAGGCGTACGAAAAAGTGCCTTTTACGTCATGTCCCAGTAACGACTGCTTCATCTTAATCATGACGGGAATAAAGCCGTATTCGTCAGAAACGGCGGCCGCCAATGTCGAGATGTCCGAATATTGAAAACACAGATACCCAATTGATCCCGCAAAAAGGATCGCTCCCGCTGCAAGAAAAAATTTCTGGAGTTTATTTTCCATGAGGGGCCCGCCCTGTTAGGGGTTGGGTAGCCTCGCGGTATCGGTTACCCAATCCCAAAAAATCGGAATAGGTCACTAAAATACGAGTGAATAGATTTGCTTTTTGGGTTGGCATCAAGACGTTGGTATCACGGGAAGAGGCCACTACAAATCCAGAGTCGGTCATATCTTGAATCCGCTGCGCTTGGTAGGTTTCCGATGAAAATAGGGTTTTGATATCCGACTGAGTAATTTGACCCGTCTCCACCGAGTAAAAAATCATGTGATAGGTTAATGATCGATCCACAAAGACTGTTGTGTACACCGAAAACAGATTCAAAAATGAAATATAGGTTGCGCCAATAAAAAAGAGGGTAATTCCTGACAAGTCCCCCAAGAACCGTGGAACCACTAGTACCGCTGAAATTCCCACCACAATCGACACCAAAAAAGATTGGGCAAATATCGGAATGGGTACGGCGAGCATGATCATGGCCTTTTGAAGCAGTCCATATTCAATCAGGGCGCCGATGCTCACGACACCAATCACCATCGCAGGCTTTAACCCATTTTTCCAAGTCATTTATCAATAGTACCTTGTAATCTCATAGTCGGCGTTACTCTCAATCACCTTAACGAAACGATGTGACTTTTGGACAGGTTCAAGCTGAGACTTTAGATAGTCGGACCAAAACATCTGAACCGCAGAACCAGTATCTCCCCGGAAATACCGAGGAACAATGACAATCACATCAGAGACCTTATCTCCAGCAAAATAAATGCGGCGCACATCACCCCACCGTCGATCCCCCACCAATAACGGATCCTTGATACTTGGATCATCCCAGGACATCGCTCCCCCGACCCCGACGAAACCACTTTTTGCACGAGACACCAATATCATTGTAGAAGCCGTAGAAGCCCTGTTTTCTAATGCTACTTTGTCAAAAATTTCCCCCGACCGTTGCTCAATAATGGAGATTGCTTGCGCCGTGGACCAAGCTAACCCGACTTGCGTTGGGATGTAGTATCCAAAATTATTAACCCCTGCGACGGAAATTAAAATAATCGACAAAACAACGACTCCCCGCTGCTTTAGTTTGCTAAGCTGAGAACTTTCAACCAACAAAAATCCGTAAAACAGAACCAGAAACAAACCAACGGGGAACCCGTGCCAGAGATATCCCGGCGAGAACCCCCAAATGTACACCACATAGACCAAACTCAAGCCTCCGAGCAGGAAAAAATACGACCACCCCACAATGGCAGACACTGCCCATAACATGGCTACCGACACCAACGGGATCACACCTATCGAAAATGGGGGGCTCCCCACGTGATCACAAATCTGAACCCATGAAAATCGGGGGGCGGCCAGGAAAAAATGATGCAGCCGAATCATCGACGCACCCACTCCATACCCTCGGATCCCATGGAGGGCCTGAATTGGTTCATTTAGAAGATGATAGTTACCTCCCAAATACCCAAAAATACATCCCACGGCCGCCCACCCCATATTTCTCTTGAAGTCCGCAACGAATGTCCGCCAGCTCACGATTCCGACTAATCCCAGCATTCCCAGAAATAAAAATATATTGTAGGTTTTCCACGAAAATCCAAACCCACAGAAAAAAAAGAAAAGACCCCACCATTTCCCACTCAAGGGGCGCCCTTTTGTTGATCCACCTACGACAGCCGCCAGCGCGAGCGAAAATGTAATAGCGGTAAACGGGAATTCGTAAAATAACTTCCCATAAAAATAGAACCAAATACCAAAGGTGAACGTCGCTGAAAGAAAAAGATAGGCCCAATAGTCGTCGGCGGCGACACGCGCCAACCACTGTCTAAAACTTGAAACAATGATAAATATGGACCCAGTCAAACACGACAAAGCTAGGATGTAAGCCCACTTCGGGAACGGTAAAATCCATCGAGAAAGATCAAAAAATAACGATGAAAAGGCATCGGCTGCTGGCACATTAATATGGCCATAATGCCAATATAAAAAATAATCGGGAACGTAATAGTCCAGCGTATAAAAGGGCAATAAAAACCAAAAATACCCCATGCAAGCTAGACTCAATATCACATAAAATCGGACGGACTTTCCCCAGATATTCATTTTCGAATATACCCTTTAATAACGTCGTTTATCACCGCCTGAAACCGATCCCCCTTTGCTTCCGCAGACGTCATCGAATCAGAATATTCATGACTAAAATCAAAAATCCCCAAACCATTAAGCGCAAGTGACGGAAAGCCTAATAATCCGATTATCACCGCCGCGACGATGTTATTTTTCACACTCCACCGTTCCGAAGCAAAGTAAGTCATCATTAATAAGAACAATATAGAACCACTCATCAAAAGGTCCCGGGATGCGCCTAGAGACCCAAGAATCATAATACCAACAAAAACAATAAATTCTTTCCGAATTTGATATGCCCAATAGAAGCCAATAAACAGCCCAAACTCTTGAAGCACAAATATTGCCCACTTTGCGACACCCAGATGCAGCATATGCAATGAGATAAAAATAGAAAATTTAGCGTATTCCCGATGATACCCATAAAACACGCCCATAAACGCGATCACCACAAATGCACTAACGGCGGCATAGCGATGCGCAACCACCATTTTCTGGACGCCTCTAAAATCGACTCCATTTTTCATTAGAACCATGACGAAAAGAGCAACTCCAAATGAAAGGAACGAAAACACCGATGTACTTGCTAAATACAATAAGAATGGCCCGGATACAAACTGGGTGAATCGCCGGTCATCACCCATTCCTCGATCAATACCAATCAGCACCCTCATCGCCGCAACCGCAGCAATGGTATGCCCAGGCAACCAAAAAAAATAATTTGCAAAATCTTGAATACGAAGGGGGCTAAATACCCATTGACTACCCCCATTTTGGATATCATTAATAATCTGAGGAAACGCCCCCCATGCCATTAACGGAAAAAACAACCCATCCAACCCCACCAAAAACAGCAAGAGAAAGATAAAGCTCCACCTATTTTTAATCTCAGACAACACACTACTCACTAATACACTCGCCACCACAACATTGACGCCGATAAACATCGCTTGGAAATGAAATGTCGTCAGCGCATGACCCCAACCCATGGCCTTCGATAGCCAAATCGACGGAAGGAAAATAGCGTAATAATAGGCCAATTCATGGTGTTTTCCGTCCTGCCCCCACACAACCGAAGGGCGTAACACCGCATGATATATTCCATCAAGAAGGGTGTTGTATTTGTAATAATCCCAATTTGGGACCGTCGTCATGCCATTCACCAAATAGCCAAATCCAATGACCGTCAGCAACAGAACCATGACGACGGTACTCCACCGGGGAATACAGAGAGAGACCCATTCCCGTGCAGACCGGCCGGCCCATCCATGCCATCCACGCCGCACATCCCTTGCAACCCAGAGGCTATAGATCGCCGCTATTCCAAGATTAACCCAAGTCGGCAAGAGCGTATTTGAAATCAGAAAAAAGAAATTATAGCTATGGACAATCCATTTAAGACGGGTCATTCGGAATAAACTCGGAGTATACCCGCCAAATCCCATCCCTCAACGAAATCCCCGGCGTCCACCCCGTCGGCATCTAAAACAAAGTGTCTAATGGCCATTACGGTCTCCAATATTGTCGTCAAAAATCCAAATGCTATAGCCCGCCGAAGTTTCTACCGTGCGACTCGGACGTCGGGCCCCAATCCAACTTTCAGCTTGAGACGAAAATCCAGGGAACATCACGACACTAAACGGGCCCGCTATTTCATCGGGAGATGCTATCCGATCCGGGATAAATGCCACTTCAAGGGCATCTCTCCACCCATGTTCTTCTTCCGACAACTTGCGGCAATTAGGCAAAATTGCAGCCCAAGTACTCTGCCCGGGCTTAAGGTGGCGGAAATAATATTTGAGCAAACAATATTGCTCACAATGGAGGAGGGGATCCATCATTATGACCGTCGTTGGAGGGGCCGTTCGCCAGACCCGGCCCAACTCTTGAACCGCGTACCCTTCCGCAGAAAAAATTCGGGCTGCACCAAACGCAAACATCAAATTAAAGGAAATTATTACGGGAAGGACCAGTCGAATCCAAAGAACCCGACCGAGGTCCTCATCTTTCCGAAGCGTCCGAACACCCATCGCCACCGCAACAACCCCAAACCAGCTCAGAATGAACTGAATACCCACCAACTTGCTTGCCCAAAGTGGTTGAATAGGTAACTGGCGCTGGACGCTTAAAATCGTCAACACCAAGGGTTGCAATCGGACCAGGGCAATCGCACTCACAATACTGACTAAACCAACCCCAATTAATCCCCATTTTATCCAACGCCACATTAATTCCGACACCGTCGGGAAATAATAAAAACGTCGAACATGCCCCAAATATCCGATCAGAACCAAGCCCATCCCCCACCGCCCAGGAATCAAATACCGCTCAAATATTCCCGATTTTGCGTACAGAAAAATTTGAGGAATCATGATTAATGCCGCAATCACTCCCCCCGATACCCACCGGGGTGTCAACTCAAACTTCGGGATTTCCCGTCGATGCCCTTTGATCCAAACGAACAACGCAATGCCAAGTATTGCGGCCCCGATTCCTCCCGAAAAAAACAATGCCAGGGCGGTCAATCCCACTTTGCCAACCACAGCGATTCCCAGCGGAGCAACCCCATACGCCCCTTGATCGAGAGGAAGATGCCCTTTAATCCACACCAACTCTGCAATCCCAAACCCCACCAATGCAAGATCGTCGGGCCACCGCCTGTAAGCCCCACCCATCATCCATCTCAAGCCAATCACAGCCGGAATCATTAAGATAAAACTTTCCTTGGCCATAGTTGCAACCACGATGCCCACTAACCCACCAATCCGGGATACCCATAACGTCCGGTGTCCCAATCATGGTCAAAAATACCCAAAGGAGCCCCTCGGATCTCGAAAATCCCACTTGCCGCGCAATCCGCATTCCAAGTAACGAAGTCACAATGGCCGCCCCATAACTGATTAAAAACTGGGGAAAAAAATTAACACCAAACGCCCAGGTTCGAAGCACCAAAATTACTTGAAGAAGCGGTCGAAAGCGGGTCTTCATGTCCTCCGCCACCCAATACCGGAGTACTTTTACCAGCGGCATTCCCCCATCCAATTGACTCAAAATTCGAAATTGTTGATGGTCGTCCCGAAAATGGGGCCCAGAGAAAAAAATACCACCACACCCAAACAACGCCAGCCAAAAAAACGCGATTCCCACCGCCGATAGGGAGGGGTAACGGCGCATCCACCCAATGATGGCTTGTGCCCACATAATTAGCTGAATGGTCCTGGGGTCATCAGGAACTTCGAATAGGTCATGTCTACAACCGCCCCGCCCAAACCATCATTTTGGAGAGCCCCTCATCAATCGTTGTCCCAGGCATCCAATTCAGCAAGTCTCTCGCCTTCGAGACATCCGCAACAAAGATCTTTTGGTCGCTCTCTCGCGGCGGTAACTGGGTATAGCGCAATGAGATCCCCGTATACCGTTCGAGCCAATCGAACAACTCTAATAACGACAATGAATTGGCCATTCCCCCACCCACATTAAACACCTGGCCTTTTACTCGATCAATCACAGGTACCACCGAAAAATACAATCGAATCATGTCATCTGCATGCAATACGTCCCGAACCTGCTTGCCACTCCCAGAGATAGTGAAAAGGGCCATATCTGGCGTTAATTTTTGTTGAACAGCCTGTTGGCAAAACCACCCAATCCATCCTTGGTCGTAAGTCGCAAATTGACGTCCGCCGTACATCGACGAATGCCGAAACACCACCGTTTTCAGACCAAAGACCCGAGCATAATCCAACATATATTGATCAACAGCCCCTTTTGAACATCCATACGGAGATCTAAATTCCAAAGGCAGCCGCTCATCAAATCCGTTGTCATATCCAACGGCGCGATATCGAGTATCTGTCTCGTCGTAGGCAATCCATTCCAAATCACCATACACCTTATTGGTCGATGAATAGGTCACCGTCGCATGGGGCGCAAATTTACGAACAGCCTCCAATACATTAAACCCGCCAACAACGTTCGTATTAAAATCCAAGCGCGGGGTTTCAATAGAGGTGGTCATCGCCACCTGTCCCGCCAAGTGGAACACTACATCGGGGGACGCCTCGCGCATCACATGATCCACTGTCGCCGCATCACTCGTGTCTCCATGAACAAATTTAAAATCCCCCAAGGACTGTAACCAAGACCGGTTTTGGTCGGATCCAAATCGACAGAGATTATCCAGTATAGTCAATTCATCGCCGCGGCGAAGGACTTCGCTCGCCAAATTCGAACCCAGAAACCCACACCCTCCGGTAATTAAAAACTTCATTTTAGAGTTGGTCATAATAGTTCACCGTCGATTGTAAAGAGATTTCAGAATCCGATTGAACAAACCCAAATTCCGACGCCAGAGTACTGGCGTTATAAAATTCGTCAGACTCATTGGGCCGTGCTGGAACGGCACCCCATTGCCACAACTCAGGTTCAAACCGAGGAAGGACCTTACTCAATTTAATCGCCAATTCCTGGATAGATGTCGACTGGCCACTGCCCACATTGATCACGGAGGGAATCGAATGCCCGGCAATGTGCGATTGAACCAACCCGGCAATCCACACCCCGACATCTCCGACATACACATAATCCCGTCGTTGGACCCCAGACGACAAGGGCACTGGCCGCCGATGGAGTTGGCTCTCAATGAGGTACGGAATAATCTTTGATCCATGCTCGCGAGGGCCATACATCGCAAACGGACGAACGATGACCGAGGACCGTGCGGGATGAGACAACAAATAATGCGACATCACAAACTTTGAAATCCCATATATCGTTTTTGGATGACAGGGCGTCTGTTCAGTCAATTGGCCATAACCCACATTGTATTCCAAGCCTGTGCCGACTTGGATCCAAAATGTTGAATCGGCCACGGAGTCAAATAGCACCGATGGCCCGACGTAATTAATCTGAACACTCTTCTGGGTGTCCTTTTCGGTTTTAACGACCCCATATCCGGCCGCGTTAATCACCACATCAAAGTGCCGAATCGAAGGCTTGAGATTTGTTAGATCAATCGGGACCACATCCGGCCCCGTCGACCGATGGGATCCAATCCAAACCGAGAATTGCGTATGCCGTTTAAGGGCATCCACAATATGCGACCCGACAAAACCGGTACCACCTAACACAAGAACATCAACCATTCGAATATACCTGAATATCCCGCGCCAATTGACTCGCACCATGCCCAGTTACAAAAACGAGTTGGCCTCTGACTCTCACCAGACTTTCCATTCGGCCTCGTTATTTACCCACATGGATTCCAATTCTATTTTATCTCGTAATGTATCCATCGGCTTCCAAAACCCGTAATGTTTAAATGCCATCATTTCGTCGTTTCGAGCCAAGGATTCCAGCGGTTCTCTCTCAAAGAGAGTCTCATCTCCTGCGATCGTGTCAAAGACCTCCGGTTGACACACAAAAAAACCACCGTTAACCCAGGCACCATCCCCTTTTGGCTTTTCAAAAAACGATTGAACCTGATCCGTTTCGCTTAAATTCAATGCCCCAAACCGCCCCGAAATTTGGACAGCTGTGACAGTCAGTTTTTTTCCGTGCGATTTATGAAAGTGGAGCAACGCCGGAATATCCACGTTCCCAACGCCATCGCCATACGTCATTAAAAATTGTTCATCTCCAATATACTTTTGGATCCGCTTCACACGACCACCCGTCATGGTATGCAAGCCGGTATCTACTAGAGTAATTTTCCATGGCTCGGCTTTGGAGCTATGAATCCGAGTCGTATTTTCCCCCAAATCGATCGTCAAATCAGAGCAATGTCGATAATAATTACAAAAATATTCTTTAATGGACTCGCCTTTATAGCCCAGACAAACCACGAATTCATTAAATCCATAGTGAGAATAGATTTTCATAATATGCCACAGGATCGGCCGCCCACCAATCTCGATCATGGGCTTCGGTTTTAACCCTGTTTCTTCGGATATACGAGTGCCTAACCCACCTGCAAGTAGTACGATTTTCATTTAAAATTCCGCCTTCTGAACTCTGAATATACCATCCCAATCCCCTCCTGCAACGAAATACATGGTTCCCATCCCAACGCCTTAATTCTGGAAACATCCAACAGCTTTCGAGGTGTTCCGTCGGGCTTTGTGACATCAAACCGAAAGGTACCGGTATACCCAACCACATCCGCAATCAAGTCTGCCAACTCGCGAATCGTCACGTCCTCCCCACACCCAACATTGACGATAGCCGAACTAGAATACCGATCCAGTAACATCAGACACGCATCAGCCAAGTCATCGACATAAAGAAATTCCCGACGTGGTGTTCCGGTTCCCCAAATCTCCACTTCTGGCTGCCCCGTCACCTTCGCCTCATGAATTTTTCGTAACAATGCCGGTAATACATGGGAATTTTGGAGTTCATAGGTATCGTTGGGTCCGTAGAGATTCGTTGGCATCGCCGAAATAAAGGACACACCATATTGCTGAGCATACGATTGGCACATCACAATTCCTGCAATTTTAGCCACCGCATAGGCTTCATTTGTCGGCTCCAATGCCCCGGTCAACAATGCGGATTCCTTCATCGGCTGTTCCGCAAATTTTGGATAAATACAGGAACTCCCCAAAAACAATAACTTTTTGACCCCCGTTTGATAGGCGGAATGGATCACGTTGGTTTCCATCATCAAATTTTGGTAAATAAAATCAGCGGGATAGGTGGAATTTGCATAAATGCCCCCCACTTTTGCGGCGGCCAACACCACATAGTCCGGCCGCTCCTTGTCAAAAAAATCACGGACTGCGGATTGCTCCGTCAAATCAAGTTCGGCATGGGTCCGTGTAATAATTGTGGTAAAACCAGCATCGTGTAATTTTCGCACAATGGCCGATCCCACCATTCCCCGATGCCCGGCAACATAGACGCGATCCGTCGGTTTCATTAGCGTGACTTAAACGTTTCTAGGTCATCCGCCACCATCAAGTCGATCAATCCGTTCAAATCCACCGTCGGTTCCCATCCCAAGACCCGCTTCGCTTTAGAGGCGTCACCGATCAGCAAATCGACTTCAGCCGGACGGTAATACTTGGGATCGACCGCAACCACCGGCCTCCCCGTCGCTCGATCCACATACACTTCTTTATCCCCGACCAATCCATTGGACTGGGCCTTAATCCCCAATTTTTCCATGGTGGATTCTAAAAACTCGCGAACCGAATAGGTTTTTCCGGTTGCAATCACAAAATCCTCAGCGGTGGGTTGCTGAAGCATCAGCCACATCGCGTTCACATAGTCCCCCGCAAATCCCCAGTCGCGCTTGGCTTCCAAATTCCCTAAATACAAGGTTCCACCCAATCCTAACTTGTATTTCACCAATGCTTCGACGATTTTTTTGGTCACGAAGGTCCGGCCACGGCGCGGGGATTCGTGGTTAAACAAAATCCCATTGCAAGCAAATAGGTTATAACTTTCGCGGTAATTCACCGTCATCCAATAGGAATATAACTTTGCAACCGCATAAGGGCTTCTGGGATAAAACGGGGTGGATTCCTTTTGAGGAATTTCAACCACCTTTCCATAAAGCTCGGAGGAGGACGCCTGGTAGAACTTGGCCTCGGGACATTGATCCAACATGGCGTCCAAAAGCCGGGTCGTGCCCAGGCCGGTAGTATCGCCGGTGTATTCCGGGATTTCAAAACTCACACTGACATGGCTTTGGGCGGCCAAGTTATAAATTTCATCGGGCATAATTTGGTGCAACAGCTTCGTTAACGCACCGCCATCTTGGAGGTCGCCGTAATGTAGAAACATCGGAAGGCCGGACTCGTGGACATCTCGGTAAAGGTGATCAATCCGACCCGTGTTAAATGAAGAGGACCGCCGAATGATGCCATGGACTTCATACCCTTTGTTCAACAGTAGTTCCGCAAGGTACGATCCGTCTTGGCCCGTAATCCCTGTGATAAGTGCCTTTTTCTTCATTAAGAAGTAATCCCTTCGATTCCCGACATATTGGGCAGTGTTATACCTCAATACGCAGTATTCACGCGAGCCCCTAAATCACATAGGCTAGAGGGGACTATGCCACACCCTCCCCAAATCGCAGTCTCCGCCCTCAGCTTTTCAAAAAACAAGATTCTCGTCAGGGAACTCGGTCAGGATTTCCAAAACCCCAGATTCAACACCACGGGACGGACATTAAGCGAGCCGGAACTGCTAGATATGTTACAAGGTGCCGACGCCGCGATTGTCGGGACCGAACCCATCACGGAGACATTACTCGCGCAGTTGCCCCAGCTAAAATTTCTCTCCAAATATGGCGTAGGAATGGACAATATCGACTTGGACGCGTGTAAAAAACATAATATTGCTGTCGGCTGGACCGGCGGGGTCAACAAAACCGCAGTTGCAGAAATGACTCTCGCGTTTATGATTTCGTTGTGTCGAAATCTATTTCTCACGTCCCAACAATTAAAGACCGGCATCTGGAATAAAAACGGTGGGGTTCAATTGGGTGGGAAAACGGTCGGCATTATCGGCGCAGGCTATATTGGCCAGGAATTGATCCGACTACTCGCCCCGTTCCATTGCCGAATTCTGATCAACGACATAATCGATCAATCCGAATATATCGCGTTGGTGGGTGCGACAGCGGTCTCCAAAGACGTCCTATTCAGGGAATCGGATATCGTGACCATTCATACCCCATTAACCCCTGAGACTCATCACTTAATTACCGCCGACACCATGGCATTAATGAAACCCACCGCGTTTTTAATCAACACTGCTCGGGGCCGCATTGTGGACCTTAACTCCCTCAAAATTGCATTGAAAAACGGGATCATCGCCGGGGCGGCATTGGATACTTACGAGCATGAACCCCCAACGGACTTCGAATTATTTCAATTGCCTAACCTCATTTGCACCCCGCATATCGGAGGAAATTCGGTCGAGGCGGTTCTCGCGATGGGGCGGTGTGCGATCGGTCATTTGCGGGAGTATTTTAATTTCGTTTCTTTATCGACCTAATTATTATATGATAAAGAAATGAAATTTATTCAATTCAAAGAAAAACTACAGAAGCTAAGCCTGTTTTCTTTGGCCGACATTCATATCTTGGACCCCGGTTTTCATCGGAACCAATTAACCGGATGGCTTAGGCAGGGCTATATCAAAAAGCTTAAAAAAGGATTTTATTTTTTTTCCGACACGGTGATGGATGAGTCTTTTTTATACATCGTCGCCAATAAAATTTATTCTCCGTCGTATGTCTCACTGGAATTTTCTCTTGCACACTATGGGTTTATTCCAGAAAGTGTTTACGCAATAACCTCCATTTCCACACGAAAAACAAAGACAATCGTTACCGACATCGGAACTTTTTTGTATCGGAACATTAAGACAGACTTGATGTTTGGATATCATTTAGAAAAAACATCCGCGCTGACATACAAAACAGCGTCGCCCGAAAAGGCCGTGTTAGATTTTCTGTACTTTAATAAAACACTTGGAGATCTCTCTTCGATTCAAGAAATGAGATTTAATGTCGTTGAAATGCAATCAAAAATAGATTGGGAGAAGTGTGACCGGTATCTGGTAGCATTTAATTCACCCACTCTAAACAACAGATTTCAACAATTGAAGGCCTATATTTTCCATGCTTGATATCACAGAAATCGAAAAAGAATTCCCTAAAAATCTTCGAATTTTTAAACGCAATATGATGCGTGAGTATTTACAATACAAAATTCTGGACTTTATTTTTTCTAGCCCAGAGGGGCAAAAACTTAGATTTATTGGGGGGACTGCATTACGCATTGTCCATGGACTCAATCGTTTTTCCGAGGATTTGGATTTTGATACGACGGGGATCACATTTGAGGAATTTAAACACCTATCCTTAACGATACAACAACAACTAAAAAATGAAGGGTATGAAGTCGACATTTCTTTTTCTGGAAAAACCGCTTTTCGATGCAACATTCGGATACCTGACTTGCTTTATCAGCAAGGGCTGTCCCCACATCAACACGAAAAAATTCTGATTCAATTAGATACCGAAGATCAACACTTCGAATTTGTTCCAGATCAAGTATTTATAAATAAATTTGACGTATTTCGACCCATTTTAGTTACCCCTATCGATATCTTACTTTCTCAGAAACTAGTCACCGCATTTAGCAGAAAAAGACCCAAGGGCCGCGACTTCTACGACATTATATTCTTGGCCGGAAAAACAACCCCCAATTACAAATTTCTTGCGCAGAAAAAAAAGATCTCTCACGCCGACGAATTGCAAACTTATATTCAGACCGAAGGAAAGCAGGTTGACTTTAATCAACTAGTGGAAGATTTAACGCCATTTGTATTCAATCCAAGTGATGCGAAGAGAATCGTAAGTTTTTTGGACTACATGAAAACATTACCTTTAACCCCACCGGTATAGGCCGTCTAAACATCCACGTCGACATTAGGTTACTGGATCAACCCGTTACGATTGCGTTACTCTCTTGAACTCCATGACACTTCTATTTGCATCAGAATCCGCCTACGACGGGGTATTTATCTCCGATGGACTACCGTTTGCGCAGGCACGGGATCGGTATCAGGCACGGCGCAATTGGGTATTGGATCAACTAGACCATCCATTATTGCTCATTGGCCCCACGCACGGACCATCGGGAACCTACCCTTGGGCCCATATTCACCGCACTGTATTTCAAGATCCCTACCTTCTATATCTCACCGGAATCAATCAAACCGGTGTCGCCCTATGGCTCGATCCTCGGGAACGGGAAACCGTCCTTTTTTTACCTAAAAAAAACCCCAAACTTGAATTTTGGGAAGGCCTTCAACTGGGAAGTGGCTCCGCGGACGCTCTGGCAGAAGCCTCGTCAATCACTGGAATACCCGCCGTACTGCCCCACACCGTCATCGGCAATTGGGTAAAAACCCGGCTGTCGGACCGTCCACTAGGCCTAATCTGGAATACCACCAAAGGGCGCCGCCGGATGGATCAAACCTGGCAAGATATTTTACCGATATACCGAACCCTAAAACGACTAAACCCTGGGCTCACTATCGTCAACGATGCCCCGACCATGTGGGCACAACGACTCGTCATGGACGCCGTCGATATTGAAAACCTACGAATCGCCAACACCTTGTCGGCGGACGCCTACCTGGCATTATTGCATCGTCTATCCACCTGCAAAAATGAACATACTGCCTGGGCCATCTTGGACCATGAAATCGCGATTCGAAGCCTCTTTGGAACCAGTTTCCCTTCGATTGTCGCTGGCGGAAAAAACGCCGCCATTCTTCATTACACCAAAAATAACGAGCCACTTTCCCCGACTTCGTTACTCCTGACCGACTTTGGGGTCCGCTGGCACGCCATGCACGCAGACGTTACCCGAACGGCACCGGCGTGCGGACATTACACCCCGTTACAACGACTCGTAATTGATATCGTGTTGATGGCCCAATCCGAGGTTCAAACGCATGCCAAGCCCGGAGTCTCCATCAAAGACATCAACGATCATTGTTGGGCGTTTATCAACCGGGAACTAGAGCGGCAGGTGGCCAAAAAGGGCGGCACCGTCCGGCTCCCCTATTCAGGGGCTCCCCATAATGTCAGTCACCTACTGGGCCATCAGGTTCACGATGGGGATCCGAGTCGGGAGTATCGGACACGCCCACTCCAAGCGGGAAATATAATTTCAAACGAACCTGGAATTTACGGTGAGATCGAACTTATTATCGATGGCACTCGATACCACGAAACCCTAGGGATTAGGATTGAAGATGATTTATTGATTACGGAGACGGGCTGCGAAAATCTGACCCCGTGCATTAAAGATCCTGACGCTATCGCTGACGAAATTCGCCAAGGCCGGCCGGGGTGACGCCGTCGTTTTTCGACACATTTTCGGGGTGGGTCCGCGACAATTACGCTGAATTGGGCAAATTTGGCACCGACATTGGAGTATCCGAATCGATGGTCAGCCCACACACCATCGCCCTATCCCCGGAAATCATCACCTTACTTACCAACGGGTGCGCTGCCATTTTTCAAGAAACCCGAACAACCCCAACAACGATCCCCTCGGTATTCACCAGTTTTGACTTTTACCTCACCCCCGACGGTCCCCGACTGATTGAGGTTAATACCAACGCGGCCGGGGCATTACTTGTCTACCTGTTAGGCCAATACCACGGATTCGGTGGCGCCGATTATTTCACAACAGTCCGGTCGATGTTCGAGACGGTGGCCGCTCAGGCTGGAGTCACCTCGATTCGCCGGATCGCCATTGTGGACGAAACCCCGGAACTCCAAAAAACGCGATTTGAATTTGCAATGTTCCAATCCCTATTTCAATCGTGGGGATGGGATTGCGTCATTATCGATCCCGGCGAATTAACGTGGACCGGAACAGAATTGCATGGACCTGACGGCTTCGCTATCGACCTGGTATACAACCGATTTTGCGACTTTTACCTGGAAACGCCCCGTGCCGCCGCGCTAAAATCCGCACTCGCTGCAGGATTTCCCGTCACCCCGAATCCCGACGAATACGGCCGGATGGCGGATAAATTTGTCATGATTCAGTTGGCCAAATCCCAATCTCCGTTGATCCGCCAATTAATCCCACCGGTGATTCACGTGAATCAAGAAAACCCAGAAGCACTTTGGGCTCGACGGAAATCTCTATTTTTTAAGCCCGCCCATTCGTTTGGATCCAAGGCAGCCTATAAAGGAGAGCGCATTTCCCGCAAAGTGTTCCAGTCATTTTGGGATACGGAGACGATCGCGCAACCGTATTTTCCAGCGGGAACAGTGCTCCGGGATGGCATCGACTACAAATACGATATTCGGGTATACGCGTTTGAGGGCCAGGTTCAATTAATAGGCGCTCGGCTATTCCAAGGTCAGCTAATGAATTTTCAAACAGCCGGCGGGGGATTTGCACCGATCGTCTAATTGCAATTTTGTTTTAAAAAATTCGATAACTAAGGCATGGCATCCCTATTTATTGTATCGCGGACATACTGGCGACGCGTTGCGATCGCCTCATTACCCGCGATCATTCTGGACGCAGACGTCACAATTCCAGAGCACCTCGAATATCGCCTCGCAACCAAGGCATTGAACCCCTGTCGCAAAGTCTTCCACGCCATTGACCGCCTAGTAGAAACGGTACTTTCGGACTGTTATGACGTCATCCAACAAGGTCGACGGCTTCATGGTGGCGGCGTCCATTTCCATCAGATGGAAATGGTATACCGTGCCCATGATTCATGGACTGCACTTGAAAAAGAATGGCATCAAACACACCTCAAACCGGAGTGCCTAAAGACCTTCTACCGCCTATTGGAACACCGAACCCGAGCCCTCTTTATGCCATTTCATTTGTACATCCGCCCACACGTACGAGAGGTTTTAGAGTCCATAAATACACCCCCATGGGACATGATCGACACAATAGTAAAGACGCAGAAACTCTTTCTCCCCCCTGGGTTTGGCGCCGAATTGGACGAGTGGGCCACTCAGTCATTGGCACTTGCAACTCAGGGCGCAATTAAGGTCATTCTAAAAAAAAGAGGGCCCCCAAACACAGAAAGCATCCTTGACGATACAACACGCCTGCGTGAAGAGCTCCCATTTTCAATTCAACACCTCATCAGCCGACAGCACCCCATTCTGGGAGAAGGCAGTTTTGGACAAGTATTATGGCTTCAAACAGACTCTCCTCCCACCGCAGTGGCCATCAAAAAGTTCACAATACGCCGCCACAAGTTCAAGTGGAGAGACTTTGTAAATGAAGTCATGATCCATCGTGCCCTATCCAATGAACCCCATGTGATCCAATGTCACGGCGCCACTATTATTATGGGAAACAAGCCTAATCCTCTCATCTTAATGGAACCGCTCGTTCCCCCACCCCTAGCGTCCGCGTTTTACGGTCGATTGGAAACAATCGTATTTAAAATAAAACAAAAGATGCCCGCCGAATTTGCCATCCTCGCACTTCGTTATTTCCAACGCCAAGCCATTTCCGCCGTTGAGTCCGTGCACGCCCGTGGATTTCTCCACTTAGATATTAAACCCGACAACTTCGTTGTGGGGGTTCAAAACGGGCGTTGGCTACTTAAAATTACTGACTTTGGATTCTCCAAAAATCGAGATGAGCTCCACCATGACCCCAGTCGGTATCACACTCAGGGTACCCCCCAAATGATATCGCCTGAAATTTGTGACCGCCAGATTCCCGACTACCCATCAGACATATTTAGTTTAGGCGCGACACTTTATTTTACAGAAACTAACCAAAACCCCTTCAGGATGGGTAAAATTTCCGCCAAACCAAAGTCAGGGGTATTAAGCCACCGATCTATTGAAACCATTGCTCACCACGAGCCACTATTACCCCCTGACATTTCCCGATGGATTCTCAGGGCCGTAGACGAGGACCCGTCTCGACGCCCTACCGCAAGTGAAATGCACAAATGGTGGGCCACTTTGTCCCCGCCAGAGAACTATCCCTCTCACGCATTTGAGACCTATTTTTCGTCCCCAAAATCCCCAAATAGTTAGCGCAATTCGCCGTCACGATGATACACTTTGGGCGATGAAGAAGCAGCGTCGGCCAAGCAACAAAATTTCGACCCATTTTGCCAAACGGGACTTTGTTTGCCGGTGTGGAAAATGTGAAAGTGCCATCCGAATTTCTCTGGGATTAATCGGTGGTTTGGAAATGCTTCGAACCATCGTCAGAAACCGCGTCAATATTATTCGAGCCTATATGTGCCACGATGCCGCTGAAAAATTAGGATCCACTAAACGCAACTATTATACGATGGGGATTGCCGCCGATGTAACAGTCGACAATATGGATCCCAAAGATGTCTTTCGAATTGCCGCTGAAATTCCAGAATTCAAAGGAATTTGCCTCAATTTAGATGAGCAATTTGTTCACGTTGATACCCGAAAAGCCCCTGAGCCCATATTGTGGGTGGAACACCATCATGTCGCAATCCCGATCGACGCCTCAAACAAAGCCATCTACCTCCCTGAACCCCAACCTGGATTCATATCCCGCGCTGAATCGCTTTCTGACCTTTCTGACGACTAGCCGTCGGCTTTCAGAACATACCGTATCCAATTACGGACGCGATATTCGGCATTTCCTCTCCGTTTCCCCGGTGGCACCCCGATCTGTCACCGTTAGTCATTGCCATAACTATCTATCGTCACCGGCCGTTATGCGCCTCCAGCCCAAAAGCGTGGCGCGTCGATTGGCGGCACTACGAACGTACTGGCACTATTTAGTCACCCATCGTGGGGCTACGGCCAATCCCTGGAAAAAAATACCCACACCCCGCCTTCCTAAATCATTACCCGCCGTGGTCCATGCGGACCAAATGGGGAATTTGCTGGATCAGATCGCCATCGATTCCCCCGAAGGCATTCGGTTTCGAACCATTTGTGAGTTGTTATTCGGATCGGGCCTGCGCATCGCCGAAATGATCAGTCTCGACATCGACCATATCGACTTTGAACAATGCGAATTCCGGGTGATTGGCAAAGGGGACAGGGAACGCATTGGTCTCTTTGGCCCCAACGTAAAACACTGGTTAGAACGGTATATTCGGGAGGCACGATCGAATTGGGCCAAGGGGCCAACATCCGCCTTGTTCATTAATAAACGGGGTCAACGACTTACCCCTCGCAGTGTGCAACGGTGGATTCGGGAGTGGGCAGGTATCCATGAGTTACATGGGCGGCTCACGCCTCACACATTTCGGCATTCCTATGCAACCGCGTTATTCGAAGGCGGCGTCGATTTGCGCACAATCCAAGAATTATTAGGACATCAGAGCCTGGATACGACTCAGATTTATACCCACGTATCGACTGAGCGATTAAAAGAAGTTCATCGGAAGTCGCGGTTGGGGGGCGGGGGGTTATGAAACGCTGGACGGTCGCGCTCTTGGTCATGCTAGCCATCCCAATCTCCGCAGCCCCCCACTTTCTACCCCTCAAATGGCAAAGCCGAGTGGGCCTCACCAGCTTTAAAACCACGATCCAATATTTGAGTGGTGCGATCTTGGTGGGATCCAACGGAAATCTCAGCGATGCGTTGAATGACAATGCCGACGGCATTTACGTGTTGGACGGCAAAACCGGAGATATTATCCGGCGAATAAACTGGTCCGAAACCGCAGATCTCGACGTCAATGGATTAGCCCTTTCCCCGCACACGCTCTTTTTTGGAAATCACCAGGGATCGGTCTACGCCTATGGAATTTACGGCGAAGGCCAGCGAATTTGGAAACACCAGATGGGTGGCGCAATTAAGGGGGCTGTCGCTGTAGAAGATTTTAATTCGGACGGGACCTACGACGTTGTCGCCGCCACCGTAAGCGGAGAAATTGCGGCACTCAACGGAAAAACCGGCGACGTTTTATGGTCTAATCAAGTTAATTTTAAGCCCAATTTCACCCTACCCAAAGGAAAGGCATTTATCGCCAGCCCCACCCTCGTTGACCTCAACAATGATGGGACTCGAGATATCGTGATTGGATCTCGGAACGGAAGTTTTTACGCATTTGACGGTCGAAACGGAACCATTTTATGGGAATTCAGAACGCTAACTCCGTCGGGCGTGCATGCCTCGGCTCTTGTTGTGGGAAACATGATTGTCGTCGCGGAGTCCTATTCCAAAGTGACCTGGATCGATTTTCAAGGAAAAGCCAAACGGATCGTATCGTTAGCAGAGGAGCCCGATGTCCAAGGATTATTTGCGAGCCCCGCCGCATTTCCAGATGGGAGCATCGTCATCGGATCATCATGGATTGCCGGTGAGTGCGGAATTTGGGTCATCCCGTCCTCCAATGCGGCCCCGGTATTTCATTCGACAGGGAAGGTATCTGCAACGGCTACCATTGCCGACGGATTAGGCACCGGCCAACCCCAAGCCTGGGTCGTTACGGAAGACGGAGAACTCTGGGTACTATTGCCCAATGGCGAGGTGGCCGCTCGATATGACCTCCCCAGCGGCTCCGAAACCACCCCGTTAATCGCCGATGTCGATGGCGATGGAATTTTGGACCTGGTCACCACCGGGGCCGACAAGGTCATGAGATGCTACTCCCTCCACGGGAAAGGCCCGGTCGAATGGGGCACATTTAGAGGGAATCGGTTTAACAGTGGGTGTATCTATGACCCCTTGGAAACCTACCCCAAAACACGCAGAGCGTTAGCGGCGCGCCATCGGGAAAAAATCACCAGCCCCAATGAATATGCGAATACCGAACTCCATTATAAAACGGTGGGGTACGACTCGGAATCAACGTTAATATCACCAGAAGGAATTGGCCCGGCCCGTTTAGGCACCACTTGGGGACGCCTGCGGCGCGCCATGGGTCCCGATACCGAATATATCGAAGGTCGATTTGGTCTAGGATATCGCGGAATTTCTGTCGTACAAGACAACGAAGAACAATTTGTCGTGCTCTTCCCTGGATGGAAAAAGAAACCCGAAGATACCGATCCGGTCTCGATTCTCCTCACCTATAATCGGACGTATCACACCAAGGAAGGGGTGGGACCGGGGACGCCAATATCGGTGGCGCAAACCATTTATAAAAAGCCCCTGTTAAACCTCGACACCAAGACGAACCAAGAGAGCGTCATGTTCAAGGCTGTCCCTTGGGACAAAATTCGATTCGGGCTTATTCCAGTCACCGGGGAATATACGGGAAAAGGCACCATCAAGAGTATCAGCACTTTTCCTGAGGGAAGCTTTATTCACTACATTGAGGTTCGAAAATAGGACGACTTAAAAATCGAAGGGGCCTGTTTTCCCTAGAATCTTGCTGGCATTGTTTAAAATACCGTGTTCCACCAACCACTCAACGATCGGCATTATCGTTAAATTGAATAGCCCATAACGCCGATCCGGGTTTATCCACGGAAGCGCCTGAAGCGCCGGCCAGCCGCCTGCGTGCAACAACGCAACGCGCCCCATATGATACCCCGTTAAGTTGGCGACTACCTTCGCCGCAGGCTCTAAAGCAATTCGATGCCACCACGGATCCTGCAAATATCGGAGAACCCGAACATGGCCGTTTCGTTGAATAATTTGGGTCGCAAACCGTCGGCTTTCCGCCAAATACCCCATTGCAATCAAGGCGGTTATTTGGGCTAGTTTAGTATCATCTCGATAATCTAATAGCGCTAGTGCCAAATCCACCGTGGAAACCAGAGGCATTGCCTCCCGAGTTTCCGGACGCTTTGCAAGTTCCACAAGAACACACGTCGCGCTGTATTTCCAATTCCGGGTCACACCCTGCTGCGCAATTATCCGATGAATCGATTGAACTACCCCCGCATCAATCAGACGGTGGTGCATATCCGGTGAATACGACATGTGAACAAACACCTTCAGTGTGGATTTTGCCAGCTCAATCGTCGGAGGTTGGTCAACGAGCGCTGAAATGACGCCCGCCTCACTCATCGCTTCTCGCGAGCGGAAAAAGAGCCCAATTTGGGAAAATGTGGTAACGATCAATTCCTTAGAGTTGAGGGGAGTATCGGAATTTCTCAGCATTGAAACAAACAGAGGAAGTCCACCCGAGTCTATAAATAGTCTCTGATCCACAACGCTCAATTCCGTTATTTTTGACAGCACCTCCGTCACGGCAACGCCCTGCCGGGTCGTCGGTTCCGACTTAAGTACTGCAATTAACGACCGAATAGCCGCTCGGATAACTAGACGTTCTTTTCCATTCAATGAAATAAAGTACGCAAGCTTCGTCGCCGCCCAGTTGGTTATTTCGGGAGTCATTTTTGGATCAACAACTAATGCGAGTGCGAGATGGACTACATCGCGTCCCGAATGATCGGCACCTGAATAGGTCCGCATCACAATTTGAGCGGCCAACTCCGCTTCCACAGCAGATACACCATGCCCTTTAACGATATTTAAGAGCGTCTCAATATTCTCAGACCGCGTTAACTCGATGCGACATCCCCGTTCACCCACCATTGACAATAGGTCAGTCAAAAGCCGCTGTCGTACGTCTGGTTCAACAAGCACCAGTTGTTTCACAGTGGAGTCAGCAATATATTCCCATACACAATAAGGCCGAGTTGAAATATGCTTAAATATCAATTTTCTACCCATAGATCGCCTCCCTCCAAATGATAGGATCTCTCAACGGATCTTGCAGACCCTCGCAAGCCAAATTCACCCGATATCGACAGAGATCCGCAATGGTTTCGACCTGGGGATTTCCGACGAGATACCGCCGGGGAATCGGTTCAGAATTTTGAACCAGAATCCACTCAATCAATGGATTTAAACTCATCATCGCATGAGCAGTCGTCCCGGATCCGGCAAAAAAATCCATCACCACATCCCCACTGGCGACACCCATCATCGCCGCAAGATATTGAATCAGTGCCCGAGGCTTTGAAAACGGAAACCGAATCCCCATCTTGATCAGTTCCTTCGACCCTGACGCGTTGGTGAATCGGTTGTCAGACAACACGGTGGTGGGCCGCAATCCCTTTTCCAAACGTTCTTCCAGGTACAACTTGGTGTAGACATTCCATTTTGCAGGCCCCCCAGCATCGTCCCACAACGGAGAGCGATTTGTCTGAATAAACTCCACGTACCCTAACCCCTGTTTGTCCAAAAACGTGGGCTCCGTCCACCGAAATATTTTTCCTTCCGGGGGAATGACTCGTGACCCATCCGGGCACGTAATCCAGTACCGCTGATTGGGTCGCGTATCTAAACTGGGCATGTACAGGGCCACGCGATTATAAGCCCCTTTGGCATCCGAATACCGAAATAATCGCCGATATTCCGGCGAGTTCTGGGTCAGCGGATCTTTGAATTCAGACAATTGGCGAAGGTCTTTTGCATACCCCAACACCACATCGTGGGACGGGGAAAAATGTTTTCCTTTATTGGACGTCCGCTTCGTAACCCGAACACAACTGGGCAACGCATTGGTCTCTCCAAACACCTCGTCACACACCCATTCCAGTGCCGCACGTTCGTCATCACTAATCGAGATAAAAATCGCGCCATCGTCCCGCAGCATCTCTTTGGCCAGGATCAGTCGCGGCATCATCATATTGAGCCAATCGGCCCGACCGGAATGGCGATCGTTATAAATCAACTGTTGCCCGGTGTTGTATGGCGGGTCGATGTAAATCAGTCGCACCCGGTTTTGGTAGGTGGGACGCAGGGCTTGAAGCACCGGCAAATTATCCCCTTCAATAATCCAATTTCCGCCATCAACGGTGACCGGATGTCCGTGAGTATTCAGGCACCCTGCCCCAGGAATACTTGCCATTGTAATCGCAGCGTCTTTTCCCAGCCACGATAACTGAACCGTCATCGATCCAAAATTGGGTTTGCTCGGCCCCGCCATCGCCACGCATCCGCAATCAGGGTGTGAAGATCGCTTCGCCGAGGCCGCCAGCTCCATTCCGATCGAATTGCGTCACAATTGGCGACCCGCATCGGGGCATCGCCCGCCCGACGATCTCCGTAGTGCACCGCCAACGATTTCCCCACTACGAATTGGGCCGCTTCCACGACCTCTTTTACGGAATGCCCCAGTCCCGTCCCCACATTAAAAACAGCAGATCCCCCGCCACCCAACAGATGTCGAATCGCCATTACATGGGCCGCCGCCAAATCAGTCACGTGGACATAGTCACGAATACAGGTCCCATCCGGGGTGGGGTAATCGGTCCCAAACACGGTGAAGGCGGCACGTCGCCCCACGGCAAAATCAAGCAAGGCGGGGATCAAATGGGTTTCGGGATAATGCGACTCGCCAATATCCACAGTCGGATGCCCGCCCGCCGCGTTAAAATAACGTAGCGCAATGGAACGCATCCCATACGCGTGGCCCAAATCCGACAAATACTGCTCGATCATCCACTTGGTACGCCCATATGGAGACTCGGGACCTAAGGCGGCGGTTTCAACCAATGGCGTCAGTTGCGCGCGATACACCGCCGCCGTCGATGAAAAAACCACCGAACTAACCCCTCCGCTCCGAAGCGTATCGATCAATGCAATTGATTCTGCAACGTTGGTGTCGTAAAACAGATCGGGATGGGTCACCGACCGCCCCAGTTCGATCAACCCTGCAAAATGGAGACAGGCCACGGGACGATGCGTCTTACATATCTGGCGCACCAAGTCCCGATCTCCGATGCGTCCCTGAACAAACGGCCCCCACTGTACAAAGTCTTGAAATCCAGAGGATAAATCGTCCAACACCACGGGTAAAAACCCCGCCGCATGTAAGGCCTCACAGACATGCGATCCGACAAACCCCGCACCCCCGGTAACGAGAATCGACGGCATCACCACTGGCCACCGACCGTCATAAATGCGCCGTCGCCCACGGTCGATTCCTGACCGGACACAAATTCTTTACCCACTGACACGACCCCCCCAGTGTCCATCGTACCGATAGCGCGACCTGCGACACTCCCCACAGGACACTGCCATCGGAAAAACGATCGCTTTCGTAACGCCGATACGAGGCAATTCCCACTGGAACCCACGCGCGGTAGTTCATCTCGGTTAGACTCGTTCTTGGGGGGACTTGTAGATGGTCATGGCTTTCATCATCGACGTCGGAATACGTCCATGTTCTTCCGTGTACACTGCCCCACTTTTTTTATCCTTAAATTTGCCAATTAACTTGGTGCCATCGTTGAGAATAATAAGGATGCGTTTACCCTTATAGGTCGATGTATGAAGGGTCATCAGCTACACACTAAAATGGGGGATATTTGTAACCTATTCACGCCTCTATTCTAGGTCGGAATGGGTCCCATCAGTCAAGAGCGGATGGAAGAGAAAAAGAGATTCGAAAACGATGGGGTATTGCCAGACGTCGGGGTCGCGAACGCCTGGGATCGCACAATCTGGCCTGGATAGTCATATCGGATGTCTTTTGCCGCCTCGCAGCAGGTGTCCAACACCTTGCCAAATTCGAGAGCCTCAGTAGAAATAGCGGCTTTTTTATCGGACGTCTCGGGGTTTGTCTGGGTCGAAAATGGGTCCATCCATCCATTTTTTTCACGACTGGCCAACGCCCCATCCACCCGGAGGCTGGCTTGGAAGGAACCGGTTCCCTTGGACGATGTCCGGTGAACGCCGTTTCCAGCATAAGTATTCATAATTCTTCCCTTTTTCTAAACCCACTGCGCCCCATTTTTTTCAGCGCACGGGAGAAACAGTATAACGACTCCATCCATCGACCAGGTCATTAATCCTAACTCCCCCGAGCGAGCCATCGCACGATTGGAAATATTGGAGTCAATTCAAAGCCTGATCGAAGAATTGACGGGGCAAAAGACGCCGCCTCCGTGGCTGAGTAATTACGTTAAATATTCTCAACCCGGTACAATCTACCGCAATTTGACGCAAACCCACTTCCACAAGTCCCCCCCGATCTCGAAAGTGCGGGTATTATTTGTGGTTGGAGTACCGCGAAGTTGAACATGTGGGGGAGGTTCGATAGAATGACCTGCCTCGAAATGCGCCGTTAGCTCAGTTGGTAGAGCAGCTGACTCTTAATCAGCGGGCCCCGTGTTCAAATCACGGACGGCGCACCACTATTTCCATCACTTTCACGATCTTCCCGATTTTCGCTTTGGTCGTTATCGATGCAGATAACTCCCGCCGCGAGAAATCGAGAATCTCATCGAAATTGATTGGGAAATGGACTTTATCTCCGCCATTTAATAAGTGTCAAAAATTGGATTTTCATCCCAGTCTTCATCTCATATTATTTTCAAAAGGCAACAAATACGCAATACAATGGACGACTCTATTTTAGCCAACGGAAGATATGTGCTATACCTGGATATATTGGGATTTAGTGAGCTTATAAAAGAAAAAAAAAAGCGAAGAAATCTTTGATCTTATCAATGAGGCCCTTGAGCCCTTTCATTTTTGGGAAACGTTAAATGAACAATTCCAAACAATCTACTTTGGAGATGCTTTTTTAGAGGCATATCAAGCTGAGCAAAAAGAAAAATGGATAGGGATCACTATCCTGCCCTCGGCATGGAAACCATTTGAGGCTGAGGAGCCTGGTCTGGTGAAACTCTTTGAAGACGAGCACGCATGGCTGTGCAGGGATGATGGTACATTACTCTTAAATCCATTTATAAAAATGAATTCATATTCCAAAGACCCTGATTTTCATATTCAAGATCTTGATGATCCGAATGTCTGGACTCAGCTTTTGATTGCGGATCTTCGTGCATTTTCTTTTTTAAGAACAAGATCACTGTCATATGCTAAAAAGGGAGACTTTGCAGGACCTGTTGCCTCTAAGTATCACGCAACTATCCATTTTTTAAATGCCCTCCTCGGGCCACAACAACAATGGGCGCTTGAGCTTTTGGATCATTTAAATCGTGCTCAATAGACGGATCCTGTAGGCATATCCGCGACCCCATTCCTAAACACCTACTCCCTCGACCACAAAATCAGGCCAAACTGTCCGAGGTTCACGAAGGAGCGCCGTTAGGCGTGACGACTGGGCCGAGTTTTGGCCGTTAAGCCGAGGGGATGGGGGTGAAGGGGGACAGGGGCATAGCGGCTTTAGCGGCGCCCCTTCCACCTTCTGTATTTGACCAACAAAATTTCACGAAAAATCCATAAAAATCGTGAACAACGACTAAAAAACCAAACACCTTCACGATTTCCATCGTAAAAACCGTGAATAAACCAAATTTTTCGATTAATTCTTTTGGTTCAAATGTTTGCTATACATCACAAGCCCTGAGCTCACACCCGGGGAACGGCACGGGTTGGCTAGCTTATTCAGGCAACCATTCCAACTTAGGGCAAATGATAGTTTTCCCTTTAAATTTGATCTCTTTTGCAAAAAGCGACTTCTTCAAGACACTCTCTTTGAGTCGAGTTTGCTGATGGCAGTTCTTACCTAAATCATACCCATTTTTTGGAATGACACATCCAATAATTTTTTTTGGGAACAATTCTCGGATACGCTTGACCGGTGGAATAAGATCACTATCGCCGGAAATTATAATCGCCTTATCAAATTTATTAGTCAGCCCATATTCCAGCAAATGGATGGCAATATTTACATCGGTTTCTTTTTCTTCAAAAGTTTCGTAGGTGTTAATTTTATTCGAATTGCAGCCAACCAAACAACGTCGAGTTACCTTCTTAAATTTCCCTAAAATAACTTGGATATTTTCGCAGGCCAGGGCCTCCAAATAGTCTTCATGACTACGGGTTTTTTGGGGATTCCAAGTCGGCAAAGCGCTGAAATACAAAATATCCGTCAAAATATCTTTACTTTGAAGGTAGTGCTCAGCAAGTCGTCGAAGATTTAACCATTTATAGCAACTTCGCTCCTTGGTACAAAGGGAGTGATATAAATTAAATCCATCAATAAAAAAAACGGTTCTGTTCATTATTGTTCCAAAATTATTCCAAAAAAAAACCCGCCGTCCGAAGACTAAGCGGGACTACAGACCTAAATCTGTAGGGGTATAGGCGAATAGTACCACATTTTCACGAGTTTTAAACCAATATTTGGCCATTTCGCCCCCCAAAACCGCCAACTAAATGCAACAAAATCCCCCCCTTCCTCAAACCCTCCAAACCGCTCTACGCTGCGCCCATGACAAACCAACCCCAGTTCAGCGGTGCATCCTCATGTTAATCGATAAATCCGCGCTCCAATATACATTTAGCACGATTCCCCAGGTCGTTTCGTCAGTTTACGCACTTACCGCAGCCTTTGCGCTCAGCAAATTAAACACCATTACTGATGAAGAAAAAATGATCAAAATAGGAAGGGCCCCCTTCCATAAACGCGCATTGATTGCATTGCATCAGATCAATGGAGGAATTCCTGAAGACGATGACCATCAATTGGACCCCGACGAACCTCTCCCTGAAGTCATCCATAACTACGCACTCCTGAACGACATCCCCCTCAATACGATTGATGACATCATCACCTGTTGTGGCCACCGACTCCGAGAAATCGTCAAATCAGAACGGCAAATCAAGAGGGCGTTTAAAAGTCTCTCGTTGTGGTTTTTAGCGTCATTTTTTATTAATATAATCTCTATAATCTTTTCTTCTGAGATCGGACATGGATTCTGGATCAAAATGTGGGTGATCGCCCTCAATCTTGTCATGCTCGCCATCGTCGCCTTTTTGCAATGGTGATTTTTAAAAATTACGTTTCTCGAAACCGCATAGTCATTCGTAGAAAATCCCTCGTTAATGCTCAAAACATTTGCTTTTGGTCGCGGTTGATATTTATGGTTTCCTTCGGGGAGTTTTCAGTCCCCCACCGTGGCGTTCGGACTCATGATGAAGGATAGTGTTCCATTTTTGCCGTTTACTCAATAGCGAAAATTTCACTTATTACTATATAATAGTTAACATTCATTATATTTAATAAGGCGGGGTTGGAATGACGGACTTAGAGTTTATCGGCACAAAAATCTATACATTACGGGACATGAAGGTCATGCTCGACCGAGATTTGGCCGAGCTGTATCACGTTGACACGAGAGCCCTAAACCAAGCAGTTAAAAGGAATCCAGACCGATTTCCATTAGATTTTATGTTTCAGATAACGGAAGCAGAATGGATCTCTCTAAGATCACAAATTGTGATCTTAGAGAGTCAAGGACGGGGAAAGCACTTAAAATACATGCCTTATGCCTTCACTGAACAAGGTGTCGCAATGCTATCCACCGTTCTAAAAAGTAAAATCGCCATCGAAATTAATATCCGAATTATGCGTACATTCGTCGACCTTCGACGGGTAATTACATCAAAACCTGAATACGAAATTCTAAGGGAAAAACTTCTACGAATAGAAGCTGAGGTCAAGGTGATACACAGCGACCACAAAGTGGATATCAAACTACTTTCAGATAAAATGATTATTATGAACCATGATATCCGTCGTATTTCCGAAGTCTTCGACCAATTTCAAGACGCACATATCGTGATTAAGCGCCCAGAGGACGGAATATCCCATGATTGATTTAGGGGTCGGCGCATCCAAAACCGCTGCATTACGCAGTAAAATGGCAACACTCACCATCCTAGAAAGCGACATTACAGAAACCTTCATTACATCTGGCGGAAAAGGCGGCCAAAACGTCAATAAAGTCGCGACCTGTGTCCGTCTCACCCATGCGCCATCGGGAATCGAAATCAAATGTCAGCGGAGCCGCACCCAGTTACTCAATCGATACTATGCGAGACTTTTGCTCGTCGAAAAAATTGACACCATTACGCGGGGGACCCAAAGCGCAGCTCAACAAGCGATTGAGAAAATTCGTCGGCAAAAACGAAAACGGAGTAAGCGGGCCAAAAACAAAATGCTCGATAATAAAAGCCATCATGGGGCCAAAAAAAATTCTCGGAAAAAAGTAGACGAATAGTGTCTCCGTTTGGCTAACTTTATTTAAGCTTCCTTAAACTTTAAATTATGGTATATATAACTATATTATGAGTCAGGTTACAGAAAATTATTTAAAGATATTGTTTGAATTACAACTCAAGGCAGATGGGTATATTAAACCCCTTAATCTATCGCGGACCTTACACGTGACCCCCGCCGCCGTGTCCGACATGTTAAAAAAACTCGCGGAAGAAAACTATATTTCCTACGTGCCGTATAAAGGTGTTCGCCTCACCAAAATCGGCTTGGAAAAAGGCCAAAACATGGTCCGTCGTCATCGGGTATGGGAAATGTATTTGAATAAAATCCTAAAAATGCCATGGGACCAAGTCCATGACGAAGCCGAACGGCTCGAACATTCTTCCTCCGACGAATTAATTAATCGCTTGGAAGAGGCATTGGGGTTCCCTCAATTTGACCCCCACGGCGACCCTATTCCAGCTAAAGATGGCACCCTGCCGCGACCGCCCAAATCCATTCCATTGTCCCAATGTAAAAAAGGGGACACCCGAGTAGTCGTACGCGTCCGCGACGGCGACTCCTCCTTTTTACAATATTTAGACGTCGCCGGAATCGGACTGAACCAACAGATTCACGTCCTAGAGGCCCGCGCGTTTGACGGCTCCTTTGTGATCCAAATCGGAGACCGAAAAGAGACCATTAGTCCATTTACCGCCGACCATATTTTTGTAAAGGAGTTTTAGCCAAAATGATTCCTATCCATTTAAAACGTACCTGGTTCTCCATCCTTCTCATCGGGGTTTTTGCCACCGCATTCGGTTGTGCAAAAGCCAAAGAAACCCAACCGATCGCTGACCGAAAAATCCGAGTCGTTGCTACCACCGGGATGGTCGCTGACTTGGCGACACATATTGGCGGGGCCCGCGTCGAAGTCAAAGCCCTGATGGGCCCAGGAGTGGACCCCCATTTGTATCGGGCAAGTGCCGGTGACGTCCAAACCCTATCGGATGCAGACGTCGTGTTCTATAACGGACTCCATCTCGAAGCCAAAATGGGCGACGTGTTAGAAGAGATGAACCAACGGATTTTGACAGTCCCTGTTGCGGAGGGAATTTCACCCGAAAAGCTTCGGTCTCCCAAAGAATTTAGAGGACACCCCGATCCTCACGTCTGGTTCGACGTCTCCATGTGGGCGCAAACCATTGATCAGGTCCGGGATGCGTTGATCAAATTGGACCCTACCCATCGGGCCGAGTACGACCAACGGGCGGAGGCCTACCGTGCCCAGCTCAATACTCTGCATCAGGACATTTTAAAAAAGGTATCCACATTACCCAGTGACCAACGGGTATTGGTCACCGCCCATGATGCATTTGGCTATTTCGGCAGGGCCTATGGGTTTGAGGTATTGGGGCTCCAAGGCATCAGTACGGAATCAGAAGCCGGTGCCAAGGACGTTCAACGATTGGCCGATTTTATCGCCAAGCGAAAAATAAAAGCGATATTTGTCGAGTCATCAGTTCCACGTCGGAATGTCGAAGCGGTTAAAGCCGCCGTCAAATCCCGAGGATGGGA
Organism: uncultured bacterium; assembly: GCA_903864835.1. Lineage (GTDB taxonomy): Bacteria > Margulisbacteria > Marinamargulisbacteria > SXXA01 > SXXA01 > CAIPHK01. Next base: position 99,304 of record CAIPHK010000040.1, read on the forward strand.
TGTCAAAATCGGGGGACAATTATTCTCAGACGCCATGGGAAGTCCCGGTACCCCAGAGGGGTCCTATATTGGAATGGTGAGCTTTAACGTAACCCTTATTGTATCCGCGCTTCAACGCTAACCCGAAAGGACTATTTTAATGAGAGCGACGACCCGATTTTTGACACTGCTATTTACACTGGGAATAGCCTCCGCAACGATGTCGGCCCCCCTCGATCCGATTGTCACCGATCGCCCCGACTTTACAGAGAGCGCAGCGACCGTCCCCTTTCGATATCTCCAGATTGAAAACGGATATACGTATTCACAAGATGGGGCCACCGATTCCCATACAATGGGTGAATGGCTAATTCGATGGGGAATTACGCCCGACGTTGAGCTCCGATTCTCCCCGCCGAGCATTCAAATTGAGGGAGATATCAACGGATTTACAGATAGTGGCGTGGGGGTAAAATTCAGCCTTCTTCAGGACACCGCCTCGGGTATCCCGGCGACATCGATCATCCTTCTCGGCAGCATACTCACCGGGGTCTCCGCATTTCGCGAAGCGGATATCCAGCTCACAAGCAAACTCTGCATGGGCTGGGATATTTCAGACCAATGGTCGGTTGCTTCGAATATTAATGTGGGATGGAACGGTAGCGGAGACGCCCGATGTACCCAATGGGCCGGGAGCACGTCTCTGGGCTACTCCATCTCGGATACAATGGGCACGTACTTCGAATATTATGGACTTTATCCAACGAAAAAGAATGGCGACTCTACCCACGTTTTTAATACAGGGTTGTCCTACCTCATTAATTCCAACCTCCAAGTCGATATCCGAATAGGGAAAGAACTCGGAAATTCATCGTGGTTTTTGGGCGCCGGGAGCGCCGTCCGGTTTCCAATATGACGCCGATTATTCCCGCCGTTACCATCCAAGATTTGACCGTCGCCTACAGGGATTCCCCGGTGTTGTGGGATATCGATGTCACAATCCCGGTCGGCGTAATGATGGCCATCGTGGGCCCCAATGGGGCAGGAAAAACCACCTTACTCAAGTCGGTTTTGGGGCTGATCCGCCCCGCATCCGGAAACATTTTAATTTTGGGGAAACCCTACGCCCAGCAACGGCGACAGGTGGGCTACGTCCCCCAACGCAACAGCGTCGACTGGGATTTTCCCACATCCGCATGGGACGTGGTAACAATGGGTCGATATGGCCATTTAGGCTGGATTCGTCGCCCCTCCAAAGCCGACCTCCAACTGGCAATGGATGCGCTTGAAAAAGTGGGGATGGCGGATTTTGCCAATCGACAAATCAACCAACTATCCGGGGGCCAACAGCAACGGGTATTTTTGGCCCGGGCGCTGGTTCAGGCCGCTGATATCTATTTTTTAGACGAGCCGTTCGCCGGCGTCGATGCCGCCACAGAAGCCGCCATCGTATTGGTACTTAAAGAATTAAAACGGCAGGGCAAGACCTTAATTGTGGTCCATCACGATCTTCAAACACTCAAAGAGTATTTTGACTGGATTTTGATGTTGAATGTTCATTTGGTCGGATGCGGCCCGATTGATACCGTCCTCACCGAGGCCAATCTAAAAATTGCATACGGTGGCCGAACGGCATTTATTCCCTACGTCTAATGTTACATTTTTTCTCGGACTATACCGTTCAAGTCGTGATATTGGGGACATTAATCCTCGGGATCGTGTCGGGTGCATTGGGCGCATTTGCGATGCTGCGAAAACAAAGCCTCTTGGGCGACGCGATCTCCCACGCCGCGCTACCCGGAATCTGCCTCGCATTTTTAGTTACCCTGAGCAAAACCAGTTGGGTCCTCTTAATTGGTGCCGCCCTGTCAGGCTGGGTCGGAACACTAATGATGATGGTCATCACAGAATACACCTCGCTCAAAAAGGATGCCGCACTCGGGATTATTTTGTCGGTATTTTTTGGATTTGGCCTGATGTTGTTAACCTTTATCCAAAGGCTCCCCACCGCCAATCAAGCGGGGCTCAATAAATTCTTATTTGGAAGCGCCTCGACATTGCTCATCAGCGATGTATGGAACATGGTGTTTTTGGGGGTATTTACCTTGGTGTGCCTCACCTTGTTTTGGAAAGAATTCAAGCTATTAACCTTTGATGCCGACTTTGCACAGGTATTGGGATTTCCGACCCAACGGCTTCATATTTTTCTGACCACGTTGATTGTAATATCGATTGTAATTGGGCTTCAAACGGTAGGCGTCGTCTTAATGAGTGCCATGCTGATTGCGCCCGCCGCCGCCGCCCGGCAATGGACCAACTCCCTCGCTACAATGGTCATATTATCCGCTTTTTTTGGCGCGATATCTGGCATTACAGGATCGATTCTCAGTAGCTTAGTGGCGCGGCTCCCTACGGGGCCAATTATTGTGTTAATCATGAGTTGTTTTGTGTTGATCTCGATATTAGTTGCACCTCAACGTGGCATTTTATGGGAATTACGATTCTTTAGATCTCGGAGGGGTTCCAAATGATGTCTGCACAATTCGAAATCATGGTGATTGCGGCCATCGTAGCCGCTGCCTGTGCCCTACCGGGTGTATTTTTGGTGTTACGTGGCATGGCGTTGATGAGTGATGCCATTAGTCATGCCGTGCTCCTGGGAGTCGTCGTTAGTTTTTTTTGGATCCAGGATCTGCATTCTCCTCTGTTAATGGTGGGCGCGTCATTGGCGGGAATTTTAACCATCGCGCTGACGGAATTACTGGTTCAAAGTAAACGTCTCAAACAAGATGCCGCGATCGGTTTGGTATTTCCCGTATTTTTCTCTCTCGGCGTGATTCTCATCAGCCGATACGCGGGCAATATCCATTTGGACACCGACGCGGTCCTTTTAGGGGAATTGGCCTTTGCTCCGTTTCATCGTCTGACTGCGTTTGGGTTTGATATTGGCCCGTATGCGATGTGGACCATGGGCATCGTCTTGCTCATTAACAGTCTTTTTGTCAGCATTTTTTATAAGGAACTCAAACTGGTCACGTTTGATTCCTCTCTCGCCAGTGCATTGGGATTTTATCCGGTAGTGCTGCACTATCTCCTCATGACATTAACCAGCATCACCGCCGTTGGGGCATTTGATGCCGTCGGGTCGATCTTAGTCGTCGCCTTGATGATTACGCCGGCGGCCTGCGCATATTTGTTAACCGAGCGACTTTCCACCATGATTGGACTGAGCGTCGGAATTGGCATTTTTTCAGCGGTATCTGGCTTTGGATTGGCCACCGCATTGGATGCCTCTATTGCGGGATCAATGGCGACGATGTGCGGCGTCTTATTTACACTGATCCTAATTTTTTCGCCGGGACGCGGACTATTAATGAAACTATTAAAAGCACGCTCCCAACGGCTACTGTTTGCCTCTCGCTTGTTATGTGTCCAGCTCTTTTCCCATGAGAACCAACCCGATTCCGATGAAGAAGCCACAATCGACAATATGATTATCCATATGGGCTGGAAAGCCACCTTCGCAAAACGCGTCTCCCAACTGGCGGTACAGAAAGAATTGATTTTTCGGCAAGGTCGATTGATGCACTTAACCCCGTTGGGCCGAGAAACCGCAAAAGTCATCATGCTCAATTGCAAAATGCCCGACACATCGAGTCTGTAGAGACGCCCGTGAGCGCTGGTACATTCCTCACCCGAACCCCAAAATGGGCCTTAATTAGTGCCTTGTGCGGCGTATTTGCAGGCGTCTCTACGACGCTCTTCTTAACCAGCCTTCAATGGATCACCCGCTATCAAACCGCCCACCTAGGGATCATCGGGCTCCTCCCTTTTGCCGGGCTATTGATTGGCATCCTCTTCCATCATTTTGGAAAAGACGTGGCTGGCGGGACCCATTTAATACTCGATGAAATCAATGATTCAAAAAAAACACTCCCAATCCATATGGCCCCCTTTGTCTTTATTGGGACACTTGTCACTCACCTTTTCGGGGGGTCTGCAGGCAGAGAGGGCACTGCCGTTCAAATAGGGGCGTCGTTATCCGACCAATTATCTCGAATTTTTAATATCACGCCCGAAGACCGCAAAATCCTCCTGGTTGCCGGCATGGGAGCTGGATTTGGGGCGGCCATTGGCGTGAACTTTGCTGGTGCCATCTTTGGGATGGAAGTAATCCACCGCGGACGATTTCGGATATTTGCGATGGTGGAATGCCTGATTGCGTCGTTCACAGCCACCTATGTCACGCGCCTCCTTGGGGCACCACATACGCATTACCCGCAACTCCATTGGCAAGGCCTCCATCTCAAGCCACTACTTATCGTTGCTGGAGCCGGAGTGTTATTTGGCCTGACCGCCCGGCTATTTATTTCCCTTACCCACGGCGTCGAGCATACGCTCAATCGATATATACCCTATCCCCCATTTCGCCCATTCCTTGGCGGAGCGATTCTTGCCGGTGCATTTTATATAGAACGATCCTATCGATATGTCGGATTGGGATTGCCGGTCATCATGCAGGCATTCCATCTCCCGGTCTCGTTTCTTGACCCACTCTACAAACTCGGATTTACCGCACTTACGATTGGGTCTGGATTTAAAGGCGGCGAGTTTATTCCCCTGATATTTATGGGGACCACACTGGGAAGTGCGTTAAGCCTCTTTTGGCCGATGTCCCGTCAATTATTGGCCAGCGTGGGGTTTGCGGCCATATTTGCAGCGGCATCCAACACCCCGTTGGCATGCACCGTTATGGCCATAGAGCTATTTGGATTTGGGGTGGGCCCTTACGCAGTAATCGCCTGCTTTGTCGGATATTACGTATCGGGCCACACTAGTATTTATAAGGGACAACGATGATCAAAAAAAAACTCAAGCGACATAAAGCCGGATTTTCGTTAGTGAGCTCCCGACTAGCGGTACTTACCCAACCCTGTCTGCGTTCATGACTTTTGTCCACGCTTTAACAAAGTCTCTCACAAACTTTTCTTTGTTATCGTCTTGTGCGTAGACTTCGGCATAAGCGCGCAATATGGAGTTAGACCCAAATACAAGATCAACCCGAGTCGCTGTCCATTTTTTGGCGCCCGTTTTGCGATCAATGATCTCGTAGTGATGTTTGCTCGCAGGCTTCCACATGAGCCCCATGTCGGTTAGGTTTACAAAGAAGTCGTTGCTTAGAACCCCTTCGCGATCCGTAAAAACGCCATGGTTTCGGCCGCCATAGTTGGTGCCTAAAACCCGCATGCCCCCAATCAAGACGGTCATTTCAACGGCGGTGAGTCCCAAGAGTTGGGCTTTGTCCACCATGAGCTTTTCAGGACTGACACCATACTCTTCTTTGGTCCAATTTCGGTAGGCGTCATGAAGGGGTTCGAGTGGGGCAAAGGAGTCGGCATCGGTCATGGCGTCTGTGGCGTCGCCGCGACCGGCTGCAAATGGGATGCTGACGTCTATACCATTGGCTTTTGCGGCGGTTTCGATGCCCACATTGCCGGCTAAAACGATGACATCTGCGATACTGGCGCCGCTGTCTTTGGCTATTTTTTCTAGCAGGGATACTACCTTTTGCAAGCGTTCAGGTTCATTGCCTGCCCAGTCTTTTTGAGGAGACAGTCGTATCCTGGCGCCGTTGGCCCCACCGCGAAAATCAGAGCCTCTGAATGTTCGTGCGGAATCCCACGCGGTACTCACCATTTCGCTCACCGACAAACCCGTTGCTTTGATTTTTTCTTTTACGGCTGCGATATCGTAGTTTTTGGGGCCTTCGGGGATGGGGTCTTGCCAGATCAACGTTTCTTTCGGGACATCTGGACCAAAATAGCGGGTTTTTGGGCCCATGTCTCGGTGGGTTAATTTGAACCAGGCCCTTGCGAAAACCTCTGAGAAATAGTCTGGATTTTGATAAAAATATTCGGATATTTTTTTATAAATAGGGTCTTTAATCAGGGCCATGTCGGCATCTGTCATAATGGGAGTGCACCGTTTTGAGGGGTCTTCTACATCCAAGGGTTTGTCTTCTTCTTTGATGCTGACGGGTTCCCATTGCCAAGCGCCGGCAGGACTTTTTTGTAATTCCCACTCATGGTTAAACAACATATAAAAATAGCCGTTATCCCATTTTGTGGGATGAGTTGTCCATGCGCCTTCAAGGCCGCTGGAGACGGTGTCTCTGCCAATGCCGCGAGACGTGTTATTTATCCATCCCAAGCCTTGTTCTTCTACCGTCGCAGCCTCAGGTTCAGGTCCCAGCTTGTCTGCTTGTCCATTTCCATGACACTTGCCCACCGTATGGCCACCGGCGGTGAGTGCGACGGTTTCTTCGTCATTCATGGCCATTCTGGAAAAGGTCACCCGGATATCGATCGCTGTTTTGAGGGGGTCAGGTTTTCCGTCCACGCCTTGGGGATTGACATAGATGAGGCCCATTTCAACTGCGGCTAAGGGATCATTTAACGACGTCTGATCGCTGCTTTCGTAGCGGTCTTTTCCAAGCCATGTTTTCTCAGCGCCCCAGTAGATGTCGTTTTCAGGGTGCCAAATGTCTTTTCTTCCAAAGGCAAATCCAAAGGTTTTGAGGCCCATATTTTCATAAGCAATGGTGCCCGCCAACACAATCAAATCCGCCCAGCTGATGGTGTTGCCATATTTCTTTTTGAGCGGCCACAGCAAGCGACGGGCTTTGTCTAGGTTGACATTGTCTGGCCAGGAATTTAAGGGGGCGAACCGTTGATTTCCTGTTCCGGCACCGCCGCGACCGTCGGCAATTCTATAGGATCCCGCAGCATGCCATGCCATACGAATCATAAGTCCCCCATAATGTCCCCAGTCTGCGGGCCACCATGCTTGGCTATCGGTTAAGAGGTGATGCATATCTTTTTTGAGCGCAGCGATGTCCAATGTTTGGAGTGCCTCATGATAATCAAAATCATCTCCAAATGGATTTGTCTTGGGTCCGTGTTGATGCAGGATGTCCAAGTTAAGGGCGTCTGGCCACCATGCCATGTGCGCTGTGCCGGCGCTTGTGTTCCCCTCATGCATGACTGGGCATTTTTTTTCATTACTCATAGATAATCTCCCTTTTTTTTTGAACCCCAAAAAAGGCGGCCACAAATATGATTACAAAAAAGATGTAAAAGATCCACGGTATAAATGGGGTAAATGGGGGGGGGGTTCGAAATTCTTACTCTCACGAATGTTACTTAAATCAACTTAAGTAACATAAAGCGGGATTTTCGTTAGTTAACCATTAGGGAGATCCTAAGCCATTACCACCAAATACCTCCGATTGATATGGAAGCACTGTATTCGTTATCAGATCGCGCCAACGTGGCATTGGGACGCCTCGATGGAATGAGCTCCATTTTGCCGGACACATCACTATTCCTGTACATGTATATCCGAAAAGAAGCCGTATTATCGTCCTAAATAGAAGGAACACAGTCGTCATTATCTGACTTATTATCTTCTGAAACCTCAGACGCCCCCCCCCGAAAAACTCATGGAAACCATGGGCGATCTCGAACTATTTTTGAATGATGAATCAGTAACGTTACCCATATTAATCAAAGCCGCATTGGCCAATGTCCAATTTGAAACCATTCCCCTTCTATATCTGAGCTTATATTTCAAAACCCACAGACAACCCTACTACGACCATCTGCAATCCGTGCGAGAAACCGGAAACTGGGAGGCGTGGATTACGTTTTTTTTGGAAGGCGTTATTAAAACCGCAGGACAGGCGGTTGATACCGCACGAACCGTTTTAAATCAGTTCGCCGTTGACCAACGCACCATCGCAACTTCAGGGCGTTCCACGGGCGCAATCGTCACGGTGTTTTCATATTTACAAGGGCACCACAACCAGCATCAAGTCATCAACAGGACTATCGTTGCCCACTATCTTAAGAGCGCTTACGACCTTATCCGATCTAAAAATGGTTCACGAAATCACAGGAAAGGGCCGCCATAAGATATTTGTGTATCAAGACTATCTGGATATTTTAAATCAGGGGACAGAACCGTTGGGGAAGTAGAATGCCTGTCAATTTTGGATTTTTGCCCATATCATCCGCTATATTTGAATAATTCATGAATTAAATCATTTGGGGTCAAACGCATTGGGTTATTTGTCTACTTCTTCCTAGAGGATGTATTTCAAGTCAAAGTTGACCTTGTGACCACCGCCGCGATCGTTCAAAATGCCACAGATGTGACATTTATCGGTCGGTGCGGTGTGGCCACGCCACATAAACCGGACGAAAATGGTGCAGATGGGGTATTTTGAACGATCGCCTAGAAAATGGACATACCGGTTTTGGTGGTAAACAACGACAACACCTGGGTTCCTAGCAATGAATTCCCGACGTCATTCAACCCCGGCGACCACACACATACCGCAAATTGATCGGGCATTACGGCCAAAATTCCACCGCCCACCCCACTTTTTGCAGGCAACCCCACTTGATAGGCAAAATCGCCCACGGCATCGTACGTCCCGCAGGTCAGCATCAATGAATTAATATACTTGGTTTCACGTGCATTTAAGATTGGGACACTCCAATACGGTGACTTCCCATGATTCACGAGAAACAACCCCGCTTTCGCCAGTTGCACACAGGACATTTCAATTGAGCAATGGTGAAAATAGGCATCCAATACCACCTCAACATCCCCTTTAATATTTCCAAAACTCTTTAAAAAATAGGCCATCGCCTTGTTTCTAAATCCGACCGATTCTTCAGACGCCGCTACCGTAAAATTAAACGAAATATCAGATTGCCCCGATATCCGTCGCACAAAATTAAGCACTACTTCTTTAGCGTTTCCGTGCTTCGACAATATCAAATCGGTCACCACCAGCGCCCCAGCATTGATAAATGGATTTCGTGGAATTCCATTTTCATATTCCAACTGGACCAACGAATTGAACGCGTTACCGGAGGGCTCTCGACCGGTGCGTTGCCATAAAGCCGGCTCACCCATCACCATCGTCAACGTAAACAATTTCGAAATACTTTGGATCGAAAACGGCTCATCGGCCCGGCCCACCTGGAACAATCGCCCATCCGCTGTGATCACCGCCATCCCGAATTTTTGGGGCTCTATCTTTGCCAGTTCTGGGATATATGTGGCCACATGCCCTTCACCGAATCGCGGTGAGAGCTCGGTATAAATCTCGTCTAAAATTGATTGATAGTCGTCCATTTGATTAGTTACGCCTTCTGCAACAATTCAATCTTGTACCCATTAGGGTCCTCAACAAATGCCAACACCGTCGTCCCAAATTTCATCGGCCCCGGCTCACGAACGACGTTGCCACCGGCCTGACGAATAGTGTCACAGATAGCGTAAACATCTTCCACTCCGATGGCAATGTGCCCATAGGCTGTTCCAATATCATACGACTCCACGCCCCAGTTAAAGGTGAATTCCAAAACGGTTTCTTGGCTTTCATCCCCGTACCCCATAAAGACTAGGGTAAACTTCCCTTCCGGGAAATCCTTCCGACGAAGTTCCTTCATCTTAAAATGAGTTTCATAAAACGAAATGGTTTCTTCCAAATTTTGGACCCTCAACATCACGTGCAATAGTCTCATGGTAACCATCTCCTTAGTCGGCTTTAGTCTCTAAAAAACACACATTTTCTAGTATGATAGACGGATCAGTTTACCTTGTCCGAGAAAGAGAATCACATGCCTCATATCATCGTCACAACCCCGCCGAATTACACCCCTCCCCGACCTTGGCGAGACATCTTGATTTCGCTCAGTCGAACGCTGGCCGGACTCAATCCCACCTTTCAGCTCAGTGACTGCAAAGCACGTACGGTGTCCGCCGTGGAAAGTGTCGTCGGTGACGGAAGCCCAACACGCGACCATCTATTGATCGCAATTGAGGTCTGGGTGATGCCAGGTCGTCCCGACGATTTACTTCGACAAGTAGGTCCCGCACTTCGGGATCAGATGGCGACTTTACTTACTCCCACGCCCCCCCCTATCGAAGTGACCGTGGATGTCCAGGAATTATCTGGTCCCCGGTATTCGAAGGTTCTTTTACAGTAGAACCTTCCAAGATCCAATATTGGTAACATCCGCCACGCCTTGTGCCACCAACCATTTTTTGGCCGCTTCACTACGACCGCCCGATTTACAAAATACGTACACCGGTGCCGTCATCGCTCGAATTTTATCCAAATGTTGGGGCAATTCATCAAGAGGAATATTAATGGCATTCGGCGCCGCACTTTCCGCCACTTCTTCTGGAGTCCGAACATCGATCCGAGTTCCGTTTCCCTTTCGGGCATCTTCTATTGCAGTTTCTATTGTCATGAACCAATTATCTCCAGCCCGCTAAACCATGTCCAGTTAAACTATTTGAATGATTTGTGTATTGGTTTTGCCCCCTCTATACGAATTTTCGTAGAGAGTGGGGCCCCTCCTCAACCCCGGACGGGGGCGAGGAGGTGGGGGTGAGTGATTGCACCAATGTTGCCAAATACCCAATGTATATTTAGATTGAGTTCCTATGGAAAAAACATATTCGCCCCAATCAATTGAATCGCGCCTCTACCAAGAATGGGAAACCTCTGGCAAGTTTGCACCCAAGTCCGATGGCCACGTATTTTCGATCGTCATTCCTCCTCCCAATGTCACTGGAACCCTGCATATTGGCCATGCCCTAGAACACACGCTCATCGATATCGTCTGCCGGCAACGACGGATGAAAGGCCACGCCGTGGAATGGCTTCCGGGAACTGACCACGCCGGTATCGCCACGCAAAACGTGGTGGAAAAATCCCTGGCCGCCCAAGGCCAATCCCGCCACGATTTCACCCGCGACGCATTTGTGGATCGGGTATGGGAATGGAAGCACCAATACGGCAACACAATTACCACCCAAATGCGACGCCTCGGCACCTCCGTCGATTGGTCGAGGGAACGATTTACGATGGATCCCGGATGCGCCAAAGCAGTGACCGAAACGTTTATTAAACTCTTCAACCAAGGGCTCATTTATCGCGGCGCATACATCATCAATTGGTGCCCCCGTTGCACCACTGCGTTATCCGATATTGAGGTCGAACACGAGCCCGCCGAAGGCCACTTGTGGCATATTCGCTATCCATTTACCGCCGATCCATCGCAAGGCATCGTCGTCGCCACGACCCGTCCCGAAACCTTGTTTGGGGACATGGCCGTCGCCGTTCATCCCGAGGATCCTAGATACAAAGCCCATATCGGACAAACCGTCACGGTGCCCTTCTCCAATCGGGAGATTATGATTATCGGGGACGCCGCCGTTGATCCTGACTTCGGAACGGGCGCGGTAAAAGTTACCCCCGCTCACGATCTCAACGACTACGAAATGGGAAAACGAAACGATATCCCAGCACTCCTCATCATGACCGAAACCGGAACGATGAACGAGAACGTACCCGTCGCCTACCAAGGACTCGACCGATTTGAGTGCCGAAAACGGCTCGTCGAAGATCTGGCACAAAGTGGCGCACTCGTTGCCACCCATGACCACGCCCTCAACCGGGGCCATTGTTACCGATGCAAAACCGTCATCGAACCCTATTTGTCCAAACAATGGTTCGTTAACATGAAAAAACTCGCCGGACCTGCGATTGACGCCGTCAAAAAAAATGACATTACGTTTGTCCCTCCTCGATTTGGCAAGTTGTACTTCGATTGGATGGAGAACATCCGCGACTGGTGTATTTCCCGTCAAATTTGGTGGGGTCACCGCATCCCGATTTGGTATCGCGTCGATGACGCTGAGCAATTCGTTGTGTCAGAAACGATGCCCACCGATGGGCACCAGTACGTTCAAGATCCCGACGTCTTAGATACTTGGTTTTCCTCCGCATTGTGGCCATTCTCAACCTTTGGGTGGCCCGACGAGACCATCGATCTATCGCGATTTTACCCCAACACCATGCTGGTCACGGGATACGACATTTTAACGTTCTGGGTCTCTCGGATGATTACGATGGGCCTCGCGTTAACTGGGAAATCCCCCTTTAAAACAGTGTACGTCCACGGATTGGTCCGAGACATCCACGGTAAAAAAATGAGCAAATCGTCCGGCAACGCGGTAGATCCGTTGGAATTGATCGACGAATTTGGTGCGGATGCATTGCGATATAGCCTCGCGTCACTCGCGACATTGGGTGGACAAGACATCAAATACAGCCGAGAAAAAGTCGAGTCCAGCCGAAATTTTGCCAATAAAGTATGGAACGCATCCCGATTTGTGATGATGGGACTGGAAACATTGGAATCCCCCGTCGCGTATACCACCCCCACACCCACCACGATTGTTGATCGATGGATACTTAGTGAATTTAATTGGCTATTGGAACAATTGAACGAAGGAATCGAAACATACCATTTTGCACTTGCTGCTGAACAACTTTGGGAATTTATTTGGAACGTCTACTGCGACTGGTACCTTGAATTAAGTAAGGTTCACAAATCCGAGTCTTTACCGACCTTAATCTATGTATTGTTGGGGTCGCTCAAAGTACTGCACCCCTACATGCCGTTTATCACAGAAGAGATTTGGCAGTCGATTTATGCCAGCGGCAAAGTCAGCGAGATGGAATCAAACTCGATTGTTACATCAACCTGGCCGGAGTTCGGTGAACTGGACATCGATGCAGAAAGAATAGTCAACCGATTGATCCCCGTCATCCGAGAAATCCGCAATATCCGGCAACAATTGGTAATTGCACCGGGCAAAGAAATCGGTGTCATCGCCATCGTGCCCAATGCCATCGATCGCGACATCCTCACCCAATCGCGCGTCTATATCGCAAAGCTCGCCAAAGTCGAATCACTCGAAATTCTGGCATCCGTTGACGCCCCTCCTGGACAGTCTGCGGGCGGCGTAGTCGATGACATTCAATTGTATGTCCCGCTCGCCGGGCTGATTGATGTCGCCCAGGAAACCGCACGGCTCCAAAAGAAGATTGATGCGATTGTCCAAAATTTGGCCGGAACCGCTGCCAAGTTGAATCAACCGTCATTTATCGAAAAAGCACCGACTCACGTCATCGATAAATTAAAAGACCAACACGCCACCCTCGACGCTGAACACCACTCTTTACTCGCCCAAATCGCAGCGCTTCTATGACATCCCCGGTCATTCTGACGGATCACGACTTCCTCAACTTGCCCCATGGGAATGACGCGTCGTCCACCGACCCTGCCGTTCAATCCACGATCACTGCGATTCAACAGACCATCCGAGACCAAAAAGATCGTGGATTAATTCAATACGCCGCCCAATTTGATCGCGTCGATCCGACGACCTTTCAACTCAAAGTTGCTCCCGGTGAGATTGATGCCGCGCTCAAACGGGTCCCAAAACCCTTTTTACGCGCTCTCAAAACCGCCCATCGCGCGATCGCCCAATACCATTCCTATCAACGGCCCAAAGAATGGTCCCGACGCCCCCGTAAAGGCGTCAGCTACGGGCTTCGCTACACGCCCCTCGATTCCGTCGGCTTATACGTACCCGGCGGCCGTGCGATTTATCCATCGAGCGTTTTAATGAATGCAATCCCGGCACAGATCGCGGGCGTGTCCTCAATTGTCATGTGTACCCCCCCTCAATCCGACGGAAATATCCCCGATTGTATTTTGGCCGCCGCCGCCATTAGCGGGATCTCCACCATTATTAAATCGGGGGGCGCCCAAGCGATATTTGCGATGGCTTACGGGACGGAATCGGTCCCCAAAGTAGATAAAATCGTCGGGCCCGGTAACAAATACGTCGATGGCGCCAAGCAACGGGTCTATGGCGTCGTGGATATCGACAAACCCGCCGGTCCTTCGGAAGTATTGGTCTATGTCACCGATCCCACCTACGCCCGGTTTGCCGCCGCCGAATTATTGGCCCAACTGGAACACGATCCCGACGCGCGTGGCGTCGCATTAACCCTAACCGCCGATTGCGCGCAGGCGATTCAGTCCGCGTTTACCGAGTTACTCCCCCAATGTAGTCGCCAAGCCATTATTCACCAATCGGTTCGCAACGCCACAATCGTAATTTGCGAATCGGAAAAATCCGCCATTGCGTTAATCAATCACATCGCATCGGAACACTTAGTCATCCTCGTAGATCAGCCCGAAACCATCATGACTCACGTCCGACATGCCGGATCAATCTTCCTGGGACCCTATACCCCGGTGGCATTGGGCGATTATATAGCCGGTCCCAATCATGTCCTTCCCACCGGGGCAGCGGCACGATTTTCATCACCGCTCGGGGTCATGGATTTCTTGAAATACTCAGCATTTTGCAAATATACCCAGGATGCCCTCGCAGCGATCCAATCGACCACACGAGAGCTGACCGGTATGGAGGGGTTCGACGCGCATCAATTAAGTATTGATGTTCGACTTTAGCCATCCCCTAAAAGGTGTTATGCTTTAGCCCTTCCCAAACTCCTTTGCCGGGGTGGTGAAATTGGTAGACACGACGGACTTAAAATCCGTTGACCCTAATCCGGTCGTGCCGGTTCAAGTCCGGCCCTCGGCACCAACAGCAGACACAGGTGATTTAATGACTTCGCTACAAAACCCAACACACAATCAATTCCAACTCCTCCATTCAATTAGTAGCATCCTCACCTCGACCCTGAACTTAAAAGATACCCTCTCCAATATATTTAGCCTTCTCGAAGACCATATCGAGCTAAAAAAAGGCGTCCTCATTCTTCGCGATTCATACACCGACGAGTACTATATCGAAATTGGATACGGCCTCACGGAAAAAGACCGCCGAAAATCCATATTTAAACTGTTAGAGATTTTAACCACCCAGGTCCTAGACTCTAATCAGGTCGCCATAATTGACGAACTAAAATCCGGAATTTACGACGTACCCTTCGACGACGACGAAGAAATGCCTGGTCACAGCCTCACTTGCCTACCGATTATCTTGGGCGACGAGAAAATTGGAACACTGAGTGTAGTGATTCCTCGCACCGTCGACGAAATCCAAGATCGCCTTAATTTACTATCCACGGTTTGCCTATTAATCGCCCAAGAAATTAAGCTCAAAAAACTCTTGGAAATGGAAAAGGAAGCCCTTCGGCGAGAAAACGTGTTGCTTCGGGATGAACTCAAAGAAAAATACAACATCCACAACATGATCGGTAATAGCAATGCGATGCATCAGGTTTACGAAAGCATCATCCAAGTCGCTAACTCAAACGCCACGGTCCTAATCCGAGGCGAAAGCGGTACAGGAAAAGAACTGGTCGCTCATGCCATCCATTACAACTCGCCTCGGGCCAGCAAACCGTTTATCAAAATTAATTGTGGGGCCATTCCTGAAACCCTCATTGAATCCGAGCTTTTTGGATATGAAAAAGGGGCATTTACAGACGCCCAAGAATCCAAAATGGGAAAATTCGAAGCCGCGAACGGCGGGACGATCTTCTTGGATGAGATCGGCGAATTAACCCCTCAAGTTCAGGTCAAACTGCTACGGGTACTTCAAGAAAAGGAAGTCGAGCGGGTGGGGGGCCTCAAGCCGATCAAGATCAATGTACGCGTCGTAACCGCCACCCACCGCGACCTTGAAACAGAACTGGAAGCCAAACGGTTTCGAGAAGACCTTTATTATCGATTAAACGTATTCCCCATTTTTCTCCCGCCACTCAAAGAGCGCAAAACGGACACACTCCTTTTAGCGGAACACTTTTTGGACAAATTCTCGAAAGAAAATTCCAAGACAATCACCCGAATCTCGTCATTGGCAATCGACCTACTCACCAGCTACCAATGGCCAGGCAACGTCCGCGAACTTGAAAACTGTATGGAGCGGGCCGTTTTAGTATGCCGGACCGACACCATCCAAGCCACGGATTTACCCGCTACACTCCAACGGTCTGACACCAGCAGCACGGTCTCTGGAGATCTTTCGTATGACGAGCTCATCAGCAATTTTGAGCGAGAACTCATTATCGATGCCCTCAAAAAAACCAAGGGTAACAAATCCAGAGCCGCCGATTTGTTAAAAACCACCCAACGGATCATCGGATATAAAATCCAAAATCTGAATATCGACTACGGCAAGTACAAAGGCCGGGTGTAGCACCGAGTTAAAATGGGCGATTTCGGGGCGGAACTTTATATTAGATTTGTTTCACTTCGCTACGCAAAGATGAAACACGCTACGCCGAAGTAAATTCGGCTTCGCTTAGCCACAGG
Source organism: uncultured bacterium (assembly GCA_903864835.1). Lineage (GTDB taxonomy): Bacteria > Margulisbacteria > Marinamargulisbacteria > SXXA01 > SXXA01 > CAIPHK01. Next base: position 115,515 of record CAIPHK010000040.1, read on the forward strand.
CGCTTTACCCTACCGCTTCGCACTTGCTCCGCTCCTTGATGGTCCACGCCTCGTCTCCATCCCAAACTCGATCCATTTTAATCGGTGCTGGTATAGGTAGCCGAAGGCGTAGCGAGCCGCGGCTCGCCGGCGGGGAGGCTCAATCTGGCTCAGCCAGTTGAGGGGCGGCAGCCCTTATATATCGTTAATACCCGTCCCGAATCCCATCCCAATTACCCGTTCGTGGATAGGCATGGGGCGTGGTTCGGTTTATCTCATCATAAATAGACATCGGTGACTCATAGTCCAACGGGGAATTCGCGTGCGGGACAAACGGTTCCTCATTATCGCTCACACCCACTTCCCCACTATCCTGATCCAACAGCATGCTCGGCATCACCGGAACGTTGGGGGTGTCCGGTAAAATAAATTTCTTTGCCGGGGCCCGTTCCCCCATCGGCGGTTGCGCCGCATCACGAATCGACCACACCCCCGTCGGGGCCACCATCATGGCGACCCCCAACAATAAAAGATACCGCGTTAATTTCATCACTCAATCAAACAACAGGCCCCGATGTTATGGCAATGGCACCGTTCACATAATCCACAGTAATGACCGCCCCAGTCAGGGTACCTAGCAACAACTGAGTCGCCAACGGGTTTTCGATTTTCTGCGTGATCGTCCGCTTGAGAGGTCTCGCCCCAAATTCAGGATCAAATCCAGCCTGCCCCAAATATTCTTTTGCAGCATCGGTCACCACCAACTCATACCCGCGCTCCGCCAACCGGGCCTCCAGGTGCTTCAGTTGAACACTCACAATCTGGGTCAATTGGGCCTGGCCAAGCGAATTAAACACAACGATATCGTCGATCCGATTTAAAAATTCAGGTCTAAAATATTCTTTTAATTTAACCATCAATTGAAGGTCTCGTTGATCGATATCCGTGGTGGTCCGGATCAGTTCGCCGCCAACGTTGGAGGTCATAATCACGATCGTGTTTCTAAAGTCGACCGTCCGCCCTTGGCTATCGGTCAACCGTCCGTCGTCCAATACTTGTAACAACACATTGGATACGTCCGGATGGGCTTTCTCAATTTCATCCAATAGCACCACGCTGTACGGACGACGACGAACGGCCTCGGACAACTGTCCCCCTTCGTCATACCCTACGTACCCGGGAGGGGCCCCAATCAACCGGGATACGGAATGTTTTTCCATGTATTCCGACATATCAATCCGAATCATATGTTTATCACTATCGAACAGAAATTCCGCCAGGGCCTTGGCCAATTCGGTTTTTCCCACCCCTGTCGGGCCCAAGAATAAAAAGCTACCCAAGGGCCGATTGGGGTCCGACAATCCCGACCGTGACCGCCGAATCGCGTTGGAGATCCGGACAATCGCGTCCTCTTGCCCGATGACCCGTTGGCACAACCGATCTTCGGTATAAAGCAATTTTTCCTTCTCCGTCTCAATCAGCCGAGAGACTGGAATTCCGGTCCATTTCCCGACAATTTCAGCGATATCCTCTTCGTCGACCTGTTCTTTCAACATCTTGTGGTCTTTTTGGACATCCGCCAATTTCTGCGTCAGGGTCTCGATGGTTTGCGCCAATTCAACCAAAGTCTTGAACCGAATTTCCGATACCTTTTCATAGTTACCCGACCGTTCTTCAACCTGTTCTTGGTATTTTGCATCTTCAATCTGTTGCTTGGTCGTCCGAATCGCCTGAATCGCGTCTTTTTCTGCATGCCAATGCGCCTTTAACACCCCGGATTTTTCTTTCAAATCGGCCAATTGGGCATCCAATTTTTCAAGCGTTACTTTGGCGGAAACGTCGTCATCGCGCTTGACCGCTTGGCGCTCAATTTCCAATTGCATAATTTTGCGTTCGACTTCATCAATTTCCTCAGGAACCGAGTCGATCTCAATCCGAAGTTTTGACGCCGCTTCGTCCATCAAGTCGATGGCTTTGTCCGGCAAAAACCGATCCGTAATGTACCGATGGGACAGGGTGGCCGCTGCGATCAACGCATCATCTTGAATTTTGATCCCATGATGAATTTCATATTTTTCTTTTAATCCCCGCAAGATCGCAATAGTGTCCTGAACACTCGGCTCGCCCACATAGGTTTGTTGGAATCGACGTTCTAAAGCGGGATCCTTTTCGATGTATTTTCGATACTCGTCCAACGTCGTCGCCCCAATACAGCGCAACTCCCCCCGTGCCAGTGCCGGCTTTAGCATATTGGCGGCATCGACTGCACCTTCAGACCCACCGGCCCCAACGAGAGTATGCAGTTCGTCGATAAATAGAATGACATCATCTTTCCCCTGAATTTCTTTCAGAAGTCCTTTGAGTCTCTCTTCGAATTCCCCACGATATTTGGCGCCCGCGATCAACGCGCCCATATCCAACGCCAAAAGCCGTTTATTTTTTAATAGATCGGGAATGTCGCCAGACACAATCCGTTGGGCCAGGCCCTCTACAATCGCCGTCTTACCGACTCCTGGCTCCCCAATCAACACCGGATTGTTCTTGGTCCGTCGGCACAGCACCTGAATCACCCGCCGAATTTCTTCATCCCGACCAATCACCGGGTCCAGTTTCCCCTTTTGTGCCCGCTCCACGAGATCCACCGTATATTTTTTTGCGGATTGAAACTGGGCTTCGGGATCTTGGCTATCCACCGTTGCGCCACCGCGCACCTCTTTGATCGCAGCGGCAAGTTGGGCTTTGGCAATTCCTGCTTGTCGAATCAACCGGCCCACCTCGGTCTGGGTATCCACCATCGCCAGCAGCAAGTGTTCGCAACTCACATAGTGATCACCCCACTCGGTGGCGATCTTCTGCGCCGTTTGGAGGACGGTATTGGCCGATGATCCCAAATACAACTGGGTATTCCCCGTCACTTTAGGTAACCGGGCTAGCGCCGCCTTGGTATCCGCCAACAGACTATCCGGCCTCGCCCCTACTTTTTGAATCATGGGAAGAACAATGGTATCCGGAGTCACCAATATTCCATACAGGAGATGCAAGTCCCCCAATTCCTGATGCGTAAATTCCCGCGCCACTTCCTGTGCTGCCGCCATGGCTTCTTGGGTCTTGATCGTTAATTTTTCGCTTTGCATAAGGGTTGTCCTTTAAAGATACCCGCTAAATTGCCGATTCGTTCGCTATTTTTGGGGTACCTGATAAGTTGAGTGTACTCTGAAGAGCAACGCAGAACACCAGAGAACATTCGCCACTCTAAATTATTGCGCCCATTGCCAAATTTCAATTCCTAAAAATCGTTACAATCGTCTGTTTTACTATTTTCAGATCCGTCCATAACGATATATTTTGAATATAATTTAGGTACAACTCAATTTTTTGAGGCAAAACAATTTTGATATAGGCCGCCTCAACATCGGAATACCGATTCAATAGTATTTCTTCGTCACGAAATGCAATGGCTGCATAATCCGTAATCCCCGGTCGAACGGTCAGTATTTGGGTGTATTCAGACTGAAAACAGCTTACATACCGCAATAATTCGGGCCTGGGACCAACGAGAGCGATGTCCCCTTTCAAAACATTAAAAAGCTGCGGCAACTCATCCAATTTAGTTCGACGTAGCCACGCCCCAATGGGTGTAATACGAGAATCTTTCCCTGCAGTAACGCCTGGACCCACCTTATCGGCATTATTTACCATCGATCTAAATTTATAAAAATCAAATTCTTTGAAGTAGCGTCCGACCCTTTTTTGGGAATATAAAATAGGACCATCGGAACTTGCCTTGATCAATACCGCGATAATCCCAATAAGCGGAGCCAAAAAAACGAGCCCCGTTAGCGCCAGTACAAAATCTACCCACCGTTTAAAAAATAACGGATACACCCTACCTAGCCACGCTTAACACACAGGTCACGATCCGATCGATGTCTGTATCCGACAATCCTGGGTAAAGGGGAAGCGACAGACTTTCAAGATACCCATTATCACTCACCGGAAACTGCGCTTCTGAAAATCCGTAAGTACGTTGATAATAAGGATGCCGGTGAACGGGTATAAAATGTACCGAACTTCCAATACCGGCAAGCGTCATCGCATTAATGACCTCATCCCGATTAGCCACTCGGATAACGTAAAGGTGCCACGCCGATTCACCATACTCGGGCTCGAGCAGGGGCCTCACCACTGTACCCTCAAAGGCAGAGGAATACTTCTGAGCGATTTGAAATCGTTCATTCCTCATCCAATCACATTTTGCCAATTGAACCAGCCCCAAGGCCGCGTTGAGGTCAGTCATGTTGTATTTGTGGCCGTTATCGACCACTTCGTAATACCAACTCCCCGGCACAGAGTACCGGTCCCACGCATCGCGACTAATCCCATGCAGCCGATTAATCTTCATCGATTTGGCCAAGTCCGGGTCAGCAGTGGTCGCCATTCCCCCTTCCCCTGTAGCTAGCGTTTTTGTGGCGTAAAACGAAAAGCAGGTGACGTCGGAAATGGTTCCAATTTTGCGTCCCCGATACGAAGTCGGAAGGCTATGCGCGGCGTCGCAAATTACTCGAATTCCATATTTTTTTGCGACGGCCATTATGGCATCCATGTCACATGCCGCGCCTGCAAAATGGACGGGAATAATGGCTTTAGTTCGAGGTGTAATCAAGGACTCCATCTGCCGAACATCCATTAAAAAATGGTCCGGATCCACATCGCAGAGCACCGGTATTGCATTAAAATAAGTGACCACTTCGGCCGTCGCAACAAATGTATGGGTGGGGAGAATAACCTCATCCCCAGCCGTCACCCCGATGGCCTTAAGCCCCAAGTGGAGCGCTGCAGTGGCAGAATTCATTGAAACCGAAAAATCGGCCCCTATATAGGCCCCAAATTGTTTTTCAAACTCGATCGTCTTGGGCCCCATTGTCAGCCATCCCGATCGAATTGAATCGGTAACGGCGTCAATCTCCGCCTCGCCTAAATGGGCTTTGTGAAATGGAATAGCCAGCATCTATTCACGATAGCATGTAACGGTTTCAGTTATGAAGATGAGGCACAGTGGGTACGGTGCTCAGCGTATCAATAATCTTTTGAAGATCGTCATCGCCATGAATCAGGGACCCTCCGCCCAGCGCCGAAAGAAATGCCATATCAGCGGGCTCGTTCCCGACACCGATACTATTTCTTAGAATTTCAATATCAAATCTTGCGATAATTTCGACTTTTTTTTGAATACCACGCACCACCTTCGACACAGCCCGCCGGTTTGAGGAATTCCCGATGCAGGTGGTCGTACATATCGATTCAGAAATGCCCAATTCTCTTCCAATTGGATGCACCAAAATATCAAAATTTGCACTCAAAAGGACTGGAGTATACCCATTGTCTTTAAGCGCGTGAACTAAACCCTTCGCAGGTCTTCGTAGGCGGAAGGGAAGGTCTTCGAGCACCCATTTCTGGATCAGCACATCTAAATTATGGGGCGAAATGCCCTTCAGGCACCAGCAAAAAATTGTGTCGGCATATCGTTGCGGAGAGATCAGTTTCAGTTTAAACACAACATAGGGTATGCATGCCATACTGAAGCGCAGTCTTCCCCGGATTAACCAAAATAGTAAGAAGCTTAAAAAGGTATCCCGGGTCGTCAGAGTGCCATCAAGATCCAGGAATGCAAATCTTGACGAGGAGTAAACCGTCACAGAACGTCGATATTAAAAAATACAGGCTCATCAGAATTAACACCACCCGAAGTGATCATTTTTTTAAGGTAATATAGGCCTTCCCCCAACAATGCGAATGGATCCTCCCACGAGAAATCATCATAGAAGTCACAGCGCATAGTAAATGGATTAAACCTTGATTTCCGATTGAGGCCGGCAATAACCAATCGAATACCTGCACCCAATATCCACCCCACCTTGACACCCACACGATACTCCAGCACGGGAGAGGGAGTTTTTCCCTCGATCAACTGACATAGCAAATAAGGGAAGTCGACCCCGGAATAATAGGGCAACGCTAAGGAGCCCCAAAACCGAGGATTAATCTCGATAAACCAAACCTGGCCTGTATCCGGATTGACCTTAAATTCAACCATCGCCACCCCCTGCCATTGGAGGTGGCGGAGCAATCGAATCGCATGTTCTTCAATCAGCGGCAGTTTGGCACTTTGGCGATAAATACTGGTACCCCCTGACACTAACTTCTCCGCCAGTCTTTCGTGGGTAAATTGAGCAATTAATTGTCCCGACTCCGAAAAAAGACAAGAAACTCCGTACCCGATTCCATCGACATATTCTTGTAAAATCCAGTGTCGAATGGAACCTAAAAAGGGAGCCAGCTCATCACTGGAATTGAGGTAAAATACGCCGCTTGCACCATTGGACTGAGTCAGCTTTAGGACAACCGGCTTCGGGGTGGCGTTAAAAAAATCAAACGCCTCTTCATGGGTCAGCGGAAAACAAGACCGAGGAGTAGGAACACCGATTGACTCCGCAATGGCACCCGATGAATTTTTTTTGTGGGCGACTTTTAGTATCGATAGCGACGGACATAATATCTTGATTCCATTGTCATTCAGCCTCGTCTTGTAGGCAGAAGCGACAAACGATTCCTCGTGGCTTGGGATCCAAATTGAGATATCGTTGGTTTTACAAATAGCAATAATATGGTCGATATACCGATCCGGATTTTTGGCAAATGAGGAAATGATCAGGTTCTTATAGGTATACCGAGACAACCGATTAATGGTCATCCATGCCGTCGACACAACGAAAGTTTGGTAACCCTGGTTGTGCAGGCTCTTGTTGATGATATAACTCATCCGATTCCATCCATAGGTGATTAACACTCGTTTTTTTGATGAGGGGACGGTTGGGTCATTGGGTTGCGACGATGGAATTTTCATATGAGCAGATAGTTTGTGACACTCCATTATATCAAAAAGTTCCCGATTCTCCTTAGAAAATCAATTACTTTTTGAATATCGTCATGAACGGGGATCCCACACGTGACCTCGGCTAAGTAAGCAGCGTTGGGATACTGCGTCCGATCAAATTTCCAGGCGGATAGGTCACCTTGAACGGGATGCAGTGGCGACGTAAACCAGTCGATTATTCTAATTTTTGATTTTTCCGCTTCCGCAAAAAACGCCGCGCGATCCGATGTCCGAACCGGATACAACAAAAATCCATGGTCGGAGAGTACCGAATCGGGCACGGTAGTCTTCTTCATTTCTTTGAGACACGCATGAATCTGTAGGGCATGGACGCGTCGATTGGCATGCAACTTAGGGAAGCTTTTTAACGCCCTCATGCCTTCTTTTATTTGAACCGGCCCCATTGACTGCAAAAAATGGGGGGCCATCGTGACACTCGTTAACTCGTCCCCCTGAGATGAACCGGTAACGATATTAAATCTGCTTAGCACCCGGTAGATTTTTCGCAGTAGCCAATACGTCCGGTCATTTAAAAGCCAGCGCTTTACCGCAAGTTGGCAGGCCAATTCGAGTTGCTGCTTATAGGAAGGCAGATCCACGGTCATTTCATCGATACCGACCACTAACGCCTCGCGATTGAGTTGCAAATAGCCCCCCAGGCCGGTAGAAAAGGGTTTATTCCATTGGCTGGAAAAAAAACTGGCATCACAAAAACTCCCGTTGGGTTGGCCTTGGTAAGTTCCCCCAAATCCATGGGTACAATCTTCGATGGTTACGATCCCATATTTTTTTCCCAATGCGGCAATTTTGTCGACATCCCAGGATAATCCATACGTATTTTGGCAGATTATCGCCTTGGTCTTTGGTGTAATTGCTGCTTGAAGATCGTCGGCATTACAGCAAAACGTATCGGGATTTACATCGACATAGATGGGGATTGCACCCGTATACAAGATGGCATTGGGGACAACAACGCAGGTATATGCGGGCAAAATGACGTCATCTCCCGGCCCCACACCCACGGATTTTAACAACGCATACAGGGCACCCCGTCCTTTCCAGAATAGCCGCAGGTTTTTGGATGACCCGGTAAATTGAGAAAGTTGATGACTAAATTGTGTGGTTAGTTCCACGGTTGCGCCATGCCATCAAAGAGAGTTGCCAATCCGGCGACCTTCCCGCTCGAGAGCTTAAAGATATCCCGAACTTTTAAAACTATCGGTCGAAAAAATAGAAGCACTTTATTTGGAGAAAATGTCATTAAAATTGCCTTTTTTTCAAATCCAAATTTGGAAACCAAATATTCCTGAAATTCAGTCGGATGATAAATTCGCTTAAACCCGGCGTTGATCGTGTATCCCTGACAGAGGTACGCATTGGACATCACGTACACCAGGGCATAGGAACTTTGCTTATCCAGGTAAAGGGGGCATAAATCAATTTGGTGAAAATAACACTGGGTATCGGGCAAAATATAGTTAATGCTAAACCCGGCCATTTTCCCTTCAAAAAACACGCCCCAGAGATGAACCTCGTCCGGAAAATTTACATATACTTGAAGGGTATTTAAAAAGTCTTTCTTGGAAAAGGAAGTCTTTCTTTTGCGAGAACAGCGTGCAGCCACCGATAGCCCATCTCTCGACAAAAAGTCGGAAACAGATAGTTTTTCGACGGTGCAGTGCGTAAGCCCTTTTCGAATGTCATACCGTTTTTTAGCGGGTATTTTTTCCAGATCGATGGGTTCAGCGCGGTGTAAATAATACCAATTCCCCCCAGATGGCGGGGCGGCGTTAAATTCAATCACCCCCAAGGTACCTAACGACTGCCGGACGGAGTGGCAGTCCGACTCCGTCAAGGTACTCGGTACCAACGGGTTAAAACATGCGGCCATGGCCAGCGGGCCGTGTTTGAAAAAGAGCTGGCGAATAGCAATGACATTTGGAATGTTTAAATCATCATAAAATTGATGAAATCGATCAACGTTGTCGGTGGCCATAATACGTACTTGTTCCCTCGACTCTGTGCGTTGTTAAGGATAGGCATCCTACAGAACACATTGGAGGTAAACAATATTTTCGAGTACTATCCCCCACCTGCGTACTACTTACGATAGCAAACCCGTCCATGAAAAAAAAAATACTCCACTCAATTAAACAATCCAATACGCTACTCCAAATTTACGGCTACAAATTTGCCTATACGGTCTTTTATTTTTTGTTTCAATTTTTCGTCGTCAAAATGATGAGCAAGGCCGAGTTTGGACATTTTTCATTTTATACGTCGGTTGTTGTATATTTTGGGTCGTTCTCTTTGTTGGGAGCGATCGTGTATTACCGTCGCCAAATTGCAAAAGGGAAAACGCTCGCGGGATCATATCTTTTAATCCCCCTTGTCAATTTTTTTGTCGGGCTTGGAGTTGTTTTTTTTACGGTTCCAAAATCTCCTCGAATTTGGGGGGAATTGGTAGTTATTTTGTCGGTCTCCGTGATTGTGAGCATCATTACCACCATCTGCAATGCGTTAGAGCAGTATACAGAGCAATATAAAATGATTGTTTGGATGTCGATATGGAACCTGGCTTGCCTGGTTTTTCTTCTGCTTGGCCATCAGTTTTCGGTGGAATTTTTGCTCCGCCTTTGGGCAATCAATGCACTATGCATTCTGCCCGTATTGTTTATTCGATACCGTAAAGTGATCTCCCAACTTAAAATAGAGTGGGATGGATGGCGCTATTTTTTCCCGTCCTACCTCAGTTTAATTTTTTTATACTTGGTGGTATTCCCGTTTGAATTTTTCCGGTATTTTGATAAATGGCTAATTAAGACTACTTTTTCGGCTGACTTTTTAGGAAGCTATGCCTTTAACATATTGATTGTGACCTCATTTGTGTCGTTGTTTATTCGTCCACTCGAAGGCATTTTGGCCACCGAATTAGCGAAGGTCCAATTGGGGTCGATCACCAAACTATCCAAAATCATCAGCCGTCATTACCTCAAAATTACGGTATTGTACGCGGGTCTACTTTTTTATATCCCCTTGTCTAATGTCATCTTAAAAGTGGGGGGCCTGACCCAATACATGAGCACTGTTCACATCTTTTTATTTATCTATGCCTTCTATATTTTGTATTCGTTTGGAGCGCCACTGTTAATGCTCCTCAACTATAACGGTACAAAAAAACATCTCAGTCTCTTTTTTGTCACCAATGCCATTTTGTTTGTGGGGGTCTTTTTAGGAACGCGATTTTTCTTACGGCCAACCGCATTCTTGGGGCTCTTTTTGGCGTATCAGGTGGGGAATGTTCTCACGTTAGTGCGCTTGGTCCCCAACGGATCACGGATATTTGGGGTGTCGATGCAGCTGGTTTTCCGCCGACTAAAGAACACCATCTGGATTTTTGACAGGAAGTTGCTTCATATAAAACCCCAATAATTGCCCCCAAATGGCCACTTGATTGTAGCGTTGGACGGACGAACGGGCCTGGGCCGTGACACGATTTAGAAGGCCCGTGTCCTCACTCAGTCGCTTCATGGCATGCGCCAATGCCTCCCAGTCTCGGGGAGGGACGATCAACCCGTTGACCTCGGGGTGGATGACTTCGTTGCAGCCCATGATATCGGTGGTAATACAGGGCACCTCCATCGCGCAGGCTTGGAGCAACACTTGGGGAAGGCCCTCTCTGTAACTGGGTAATAGGAGCACGTCACAGGCGGCCAAGCTGATACGGATATCCGGTGTAAACCCCAATAGATGGATACCCGGATGGGTGTGTAATAGGTGATGTGTGGCCTCGGAAATTTGATTCAGGCCATGATCAAAATCCCCGGCCATCATTAACGCCACGGTGGGATTTTCCTCGTACCGTTTCACAAAGGCCGTCACGAGCTCTTCGACCCCTTTGTCTTTGACCATCCGCCCGGCAAATAAAAATACAAAGCGGTCTTGGAGGGCGAGTTGATGGGCTAATGTGTCCGCCAAGGCCTGTACCTCGGGCGTCCGTTGGTAGTGGGCGAGGTTGATCCCGTTGCTACTGCCCGGTTCAAAAAAATGAATCTTGGCCGACGGGGTGAGTGATTCCGCCATAAGATAGTCTTTGAGGCCTTGGGAATTGGGGACTACCACCGTAGCGCAGGCGTAGGCCAGTCTCTCGGTACACAGCAATAACTGTCGCTTGAATCCCTTGGTGACCATCAGGGGCATTCCCGCCACGGTATGGATCCGCGTCGGCACTCCCGCCACTTTGGCAGCCATCATGGCGATCAACCCCGCCTTGGGGGTGTGGGAATGCACGATATCCGGGGCTTCGCGCCAAAAGAAACGGATCATCTTGAATAGCGACACCAGATCTTGAAACGGGGTTATTTTCCGCGTGAGCCCAATGCCCACCGTCGCCACACCTTCGTCTGCGCCAGTATCTGCGAGTTCGGGACCAGGGGTGGAGACCGCGATCAGCTCAAAATGCTGGGCCATAAACCGCAATTGGCCGCGCAATAAATATCGAAAGGATATCGGGAAGGTCACCACGCGAATGAGCTTGGGTTTTAGTGAGGGAGCCACGTGTTTTTCCATTGCCATAGTTGAAACAAAAACCAAATCAAATGGGCACTTACAAACCGGCGGCTGGATAAAAAGTCGGAGATCATTTGGGTGGCCGTCGTTTGATTTAATTGAAAGGTCTTAAAAAATTCAGCATCATTTTGGAGGGCGAGTAATTGTGGCTTAAGCGGGCCTTTTAACCAACTGTATACCGGGATTCCAAACCCACGCTTCACCGTATCAATTAACTCAGTGGGCAGATGGGTATTTAAAATATCCCGCAAAATGGCCTTGTTCTGCCCATTTCTAAATTTGTAGTCGTCCGGAAGTCCGAGGGCAAATTCGATGAGATGGTGATCCAAAAACGGTTCGCGGCCTTCTAACGCAACGCCCATCGTGGCGCGGTCTACTTTGGTCAAAATGTCGCCGGGTAGGTAGGTCTGGATATCGATAAGCCCCATGTAGGAGACCCCATGGCCCTCCGTCGGTGTGATCCCATGGTCCACACTGGGGAGCGGGGAGAAATTTAACAAAGAACGCAATTGGCTGTCTGTAATATATTCTCCGGACTTTTTAAAAAACTCACCCAAAGTATCGGCATCACAGGCATCCCGAAATTTTGAAAATTTGTCTTTGATGTTCCCAAATCGATTAAAATACGGGAGCGCCCCAATCCACCGTTCTAACGCAATCGGATCAATGGGCCCCAATGCCTTTTGGAGATGCTGGCGAAGTCCCCGGGGAATCCGTTGCAATTTGGGAAAAAACGACAGTCCGGCCTGATATTTGGTATATCCGCCAAACAATTCGTCGCCCCCGTCGGCGGATAGCGTCACACTGACTTGCTGTTTGGCCAGCCGAGACACCACCGTGGTTGGGATGGCCGACGAATCGCCAAAGGGTTCGTCGTAGCGATGGGGGAGTTCAGGGATAATCGATAAAAAATCGGCTTCCGTACAATAATATTCGGTGTGCTGTGTGCCCAGATGGGCCGCGATTTGTTTGGCCAAGCCGGCTTCGTTGTAGGCTTTGTCTTCAAACCCAATCGTAAAGGTTTGTAACGGCTGGGTTTTGGACAAAATGGATGCCACCAGAGAGGAATCAATGCCACTGCTCAAAAATACGCCGACAGGCACATCGGAGACCATCCGCAGATTAAAGCTTTCTTCCAATAGGGGTTGGGCCGCTTCGACGGCCTCCTCATACGATTGAACTGAGGGGGGACGATGCAGCGCCTCCCGGGGATCCCAATATCGATTAATTTGGATCGCGGCCTGGGCATCTAATGTCAGAAAACAGCCTGGTTCCAATTTTTGAACATGTCTAAAAATACTGGCGGGGCCTTGGATATAACCAACTTTAAAATATCCGCCCAACACATCGAGGTTTAGGGTGCGATCAAATTGAGGATGTTGCATTAAGGCTTTAAGTTCGGACCCGAACAAAAATACACCGTCTTTAAAATACCAATACAACGGTTTTACCCCGACCCGGTCCCGACAGAGGGTCAGCTGGTGGGTCTGTTGATCCCAAATCGCAAAGGCAAACATCCCGCGACAATGGGAAATAATGTCCTGGCCCCAGAATTCAAATCCCTTGAGCAACACTTCCGTATCACTGTGGGTTTTAAACTGAATCCCTTCGGCCTCTAATTGGTGCCGGATTTCTTTAAAATTATAAATTTCGCCGTTGTACACAATGACAAATCGGTCCGTCACCATGGGTTGATGGCCGAGGGGGGAGAGATCCAAAATCGATAGCCGTCGATGCCCGAGCCCGAGTTGCCCCTGCAAATCGATGTATACACCCGCATCGTCGGGGCCACCGGCCGATAGGGTATCCCGCATTTGGCAGACATCCGTTTCAGGATGTTCCGGGGGCGTATTAAATGTTCGATAGCCAGTAATGCGGCACATTCAAAAGATCGCCTTTCAAGACCGCAGGGGGGCGTGGAAATGGGGAGAATAATGTCGGAAAAGTGTAGCCGCTTTTGAGTGTAAAGTCGACTCATTCCCGGCGGGTATGACAAATTTGGCACCCATGAAGTCACGATTATTTGAAACATTTCAAGTGGGGGAAATTGCTGAATTAACCCACGTAATTACCTAATCCGATGTTGAAAAATTTGTAGCGCTCACCGGGGACGATAATCCCCTTCACGTCGATAAACAGTACGCTAAAACCACGGTCTTTAAAGAACCCGTTGCCCACGGAATGTTGGGGGCCTCTTTTATTTCGACACTCATTGGCAAACATATCCCCGGAGATGGGGCCCTGTGGGTCTCTCAAAGTTTTGAGTTCTTACTTCCGGTACGTATCGGAGATACCTTAACGATCTCTGCCAAAATTATCGAAAAATACGATACCCAACGGATGTTGGTATTGGAAACCGACATCGTGAATCAACATAAACAAACGGTGGTCCGCGGTGTGGCCAAAGTCAAAAAAATGGAACAGGCGGAACCCGTCGTCGAATCGACCGACACCCCCGTGGCCCCTGTCGTCATCGTAGTGGGCGCAAGCCGGGGAATCGGGGCCCAAACCGCCATTCAGTTGGCCGGGGCGGGGTACCGGGTGGCGGTGGTGTATTCCAAAGACAAATCGGGTGCAGACGAGGTGGTCGCCACCATTACGTCGCAGGGTGGGCAGGCGTCTGGGTACTGCGCGGATGTACGGGATTCTGTCGCTGTTGCGGGAATGGTCACCGCAGTGATTCGTCAATACGGCACCGTGACCGACTTGGTATTTGGTGCCACCAGTAAAATTATCGCCACGGATTTTGGATCCTTAACTTGGCCGGACATGGCGTCGCATTTGGATATCCAAGTCAAAGGGGCGTTCCATTGTATCCAAAACGTCCTTCCCGAATTTTGTCAGAATAAGCGGGGATCTGTGGTGGTGTTGGGTAGTGTTGCGGCCGATGGCACGCCGCCCCTCAAATGGGCCGGATACACCGCATCCAAAGCCGCGTTGGTCTCGTTGGTTAAATCGCTGGCAGTGGAATATGGCCCCCAAGGCATTCGGTTTAACGCGGTCTCCCCGGGGATGACGGACACGGGCCTGATCGCCGACATTCCTGAAAAAGCCCGGATGCTCGCCAAGATGCAAACCCCGTTACGCCGCCTGGCCCAATGTGAGGACATTGCCGGGACTATCGCCTTTTTATTAAGCCCCGCCGCACGGCATATCACCGGTGAAACCATTCGCGTGAATGGGGGACAGGTGATGTTATGAACTCCGGCCAACCCACGGAGCTCACGGCGGTTACCTTTAATCAGATTCTGGCTTATGTAAACGACGTCGAAAAATCAGGGGGCGCGTTTCAAAAATCCCTCCGCATTCACTTTTTAAGAAACTTTACGATCGAGCCGATTGCGCCGTATCTCAAATATTATTGTTATCAAGCCGGGATTCAACCCATTTTGTCCTATTCAGACTATGGAAATTTGCGGCATGCGTTGTTGGATCCGGAATCGGCCATTGTCACGTCGTCACCGGACATTATTATCCTCTCTCAGTATTTTGACTCCTGCGATTTGGAGGCCCAAACCCAAGATGACACACCGGGACTGGTGGCACTCGCACTCGAAAAAACCAGCGCCACCATTTTGGTAAATACCCAAATCCCCGACTTGTGGCCGCACTTGGTAGAAACGGGTCCGGAATCTGGAGGCCGCCCCCGTTTTTTTGAGGATGTTAATCGGTCCGTGAGATCGATATGCGCCGCCCACCCCGCTCGGGTGATTCTCATGGATTGGGAACGGTATATCCAACGGGTGGGGGCGCAAGACGCCTTGGATTCTCGATATTGGTACCTCAACAAGGCCCCACTTAAAAAAACGTTTTTATCCCACTACGCCATCGATATCGCTCGGGTCGCCAAGGTGTTGGTCGGCCAGGTAAAAAAATGTCTGATCTTGGATTGCGACAATACATTGTGGGGCGGGATCGTGGGAGAAGACGGGGTCTCTGGAATTAAACTCGATAAAAATGAATACCCGGGGAAAATTTTTTACGACTTTCACCAAATCATCATTGGGCTGGCCCACCGGGGCGTCATGATTTGCCTGTGTAGCAAAAATAATGAAGCCGATATCTTTGAAGTGCTCGACCAGCATACCGACTGCCTGATTAAGCGAACCCATTTGTCAGGATTTCAAATTAATTGGGAGGACAAAGCCAGCAATATCCGACTATTGGCGGAGAGGCTTAACATTGGCTTGGATAGCATGGTGTTTGTCGACGACAGCGGCATTGAATGTGACTGGGTGGCCAAGGCATTACCGGAAGTCACGGTGGTCCAAGTTCCCAAAGACTTATCCCAATTGCCCGCGTTGATTTTAAAAGGCCAATTTTTTGACACCCTAACCCTCAGTGCCGAAGATAAAACGCGCACATTAGGATACCAACAAGAGCAACGTCGCCAAAATACCGCGCAACAGTTTGCGGATGTCGAAGAGTACCTCGCCTCCCTGGCGTTGGAAGTAGATATCCACGAATGCCTCCCCACCGAGATTGCCCGGGTGGCGCAGCTCACCCAAAAAACCAATCAATTTAATTTGCGGGGCCGTCGCTATTCCGAGGGTGATATCACCCGGTTTGTAGAATCAGACCAGCATAAAGTGATGGTGTTGTGGGTCAAAGACCGGTTTGGGGAGTATGGACTAACCGGCGCGGCCATCTTGGCCCACACACCGGAGGGTGTTGAGATGGATACCCTGCTCATGAGCTGTCGGATTTTATCTCGCCGGGTTGAGTTTGCATTTTTAACCCAGTGCATCGACCTGGCGCATCGGTCGTGGGCCGTCCCTACGGTGGCGGTGCCCTTTGTTCCCACCGCTAAAAATGCCCAGGTAAAACAATTTTTAGATGCCGTCGGATGTGTATTTGAGGATCGTGAGGGCGTGGCGTGGGGGTTAATCACGGGCTTACCCAACACCCCAAAGATTCAGTTTATTCAATTTAAGGAGATGGGCCGATGACCACCGAAATAGAAGTAGATGCGCGTATTAAACAAGTAGTGTCCAATGTATTTGCCGTGGATGTCGCCACGGTGACGGAGGATGCGTCTCCGGACACAGTGGGAAATTGGGATTCTTTAGGGCACATGAACCTGGTTGTGGCGCTTGAAGAAGAGTTTCACATTCAATTTAGCGACGAACAAATGATGGAAATGTTAAATTTACCGTTAGTGGTTTGTGTGGTTAAAGAACAACTAGCGGCTAGATAACTTCGTCAACAGCCATTGAAACCGCCGGCGATTGACGCACAGCCCGATCACAAAATGTGCCAAAATAATCGGGATAAAATGAAATTGGTTAAGACGTTTGGCATACACCAGCCGACGTTTTAAAAAATTAAACCGATATCTAAAAATACGCCGCCCTTCAAACGATTGGCGGGGGTGAATCCGATGAAACAACACCGGATTGGGGTGGGCATACAGCGTTTCCCCTTGCTCAATGAGCCGCATCCACAGGTCATAATCCACCTGAGAGGTGAGCGTTTCGTTGTAATGCATCAGGGATTTTTTGGCTAAAATGGCCCCGTGGGAAATACGATTTTCCAATAACATCACCGCCGTTGAAATCGGGGTAATCCGCGACGATGTGGGGCCATACAACGCTTGAACTTCCTCCCCATTCTGAAAGGCCACGCCGACCCCCGATATAAACGAAATCTCGTGTTCATGGACCAGGTCCCATTGCAGTTGAAGTTTATGGAGAGGCCACAAGTCATCCGCATCTAAGATAGAGATCCACTCGCCCTGTGCCATAGCAAGCCCTTCGTTCAGGGCCTTGGACCGCCCAATATGGGGTTTAAAACCATAGACAATTCGAGGGTCGTTTTTTTGGGAAATGAGCGCTTTGATCGCCGTCTGATTGGCCAGGGTCGACCCATCGTCCACGATAATCAATTCTAACGAGGTAAAGGTTTGAGTGAGTACCGCGTCGATGGCATCACTCAGGTAATCCACCGTATTGTAGACCGTCATAACAACCGATATTTGAGGGGATTTTAGGTTCATTTCTGCCATACTACCGCAGACCAGGGCAATATTAAATCAACCGTTGAAGACAATATTCCTGTTGGGTCACCACTTGGAGTTTCCCCTCCGCGACGGCGGTAGCAATGCGCTTTAAAATGGCATCAAATAGCACAAACATATCGGACCCGGTAATAAAATTATGCGGATGGGTCCACAAATGCACCACCCCGTCGTTGGCGATGGCGTCGTCGATGAGATGCGCCCATCGGCGAATCGTCACCGCCAACGGAATCGGTCTGCGTAATCCGCTCCGCCAATTTAAGAATCGGCCGGGGGGAATGGCAATTGGAATTCGATGGTCCGCCGAATGGGCATCCGCTGATTCCCAGAGCCGCAATTCGTTCACCAGTGATAAAAATCGCGTAAAATGAACCGGTTCCGGGAGCTCAGCCCGGTATCCAATAAACCCAAAATGGGGCAGAAGATCGGCATACCCCGTTAAATTACGTGGGTAAATAAATGTGGGATGGGGTTGCCCCGCGATCGGGGAATGTTTGGCCACCATCGCCAGCTCATGTAGAAATTCATCCTCGGTAACGGAAGCCGCATCCAATGGCAGGTGGGTAAATCCATGGGAGGCAATTTCATGGACACCGGCCGCCTGAACGATGGCCAAACTTTCCGGGGAAAACCAGCCATCCGCCGTGTCATTTTGGATATCGAGGTGGAGTTGGTGCCGCCAGACGTGAGAACCAATCATCACATCCCTAAAATCGGCCGCAAACGCATGGTATTGCTCCCTCGAAAAAGTAAACTCAGTCACAAACCCAAAAGTGGCCTTGATGTGATGGTGATCCAACATGGCAATGAGGTCTCGGTAGGTCTGTTATAATTTAACGTTCGTAAAATCGGCCAGGTGGTGAGGGCCAATACAGTCGGCGATGCCCCATTTCCCCTCACAATCAAAACTGATAATACATTGCGCCGTCATTGCCAGGTTCGGGGAATGGCATCCAAGCCAAAATCACCGGCGGCACCATTCAGGCGAACGCGGGTTAACTCTACCGGAGAGGCAAAATAGACAAAGGTTTGGGGCGGGGCCGGGATCGCCTTGAGCCCCAGTGTTTCCAAACTATTTTTTAAAACAGGGTCCGCCGTAAAGGTCGCTACTACGTCGACATGATTCATGCGCAAGACCGTTTGAGCGGCCTCGTGTAACCCCGGAAATGCCTCCGGGGTAAACGCCCCTTCGACAATTCGAGCCAATGTCACCCCGCGATGCTGGCCAATCGACACAATGAGAAAATTTAACATCCCGTTCGCCGCCCGATGATGCACGAGAACATGCTGGGGTCCCACGGGAGAAAAAAACCGCCAGGTTAACCCGTCGGGCGTGTAGTGTTGTTTCACGTCGAACACCGCTGCGTGGACGGCATAACTCTCAACGAGGCTTTGAAGCAACTCGGCGTCGGGTGCAGTGGTAAATTGGAATGAGCCTTGCGTTGTCGGCAATTGGATCCACCGGGTACGCATCGGTTGGGGCCACCATTTTTCGAGCCCAAATTTAATCATCGTGTGAATAGGCCTCCGCACCGTTCGGAACCAAGTCCCCTGAATCTCCGTGTACCGGCGCAATTTTCGGTAGATGTCCCCTACTTTAGGCTCACACCCCGGGGCCAGAACGCCGTAGTCGTTGGCCAGCGACTTAATCATTAATTGAAGGCCCGGCCCCCGGCGATAAGCCTCGTCGACATAGTGATTGTGCATGGCGGGAACATCGTGAATTTCCCCGTGGACCTGCCAGGGTTGCCGCAATTTGTGCAT
Organism: uncultured bacterium; assembly: GCA_903864835.1. Taxonomy (GTDB): domain Bacteria; phylum Margulisbacteria; class Marinamargulisbacteria; order SXXA01; family SXXA01; genus CAIPHK01. The sequence continues at coordinate 134,777 of CAIPHK010000040.1, forward strand.
ACACCCAACCACCGTATCCGCTTCGGTCACCAAGACTAAAAAATCATCGGCGCGCTTGGAAGGGAAAGGGTTATCCGCGTAAAGCCATTCAAGTTACCTGGGGCTGGCCTGGTAAGACGAGGCCCCGAAGGCCGCCGTCGCAAACCGTAAGTATGCCGTTTGAAGCGAGGGTCCAAAGGCGACAATGCGCGTTTTCATATCATGACCGGCTTCGATAGCAATAAACTATCCCCCTAAAGAGGCCACCGCATCTATTACAGTGACAACATCAACATCGGTCATTGTCGGAAATATTGGTATGCTCAATGCCGTCGCATAATATCCTTCCATTCCTGCCAATTTGGGCTGATCTTTAAATTTTTCCATGTAATAAGGGTGGTGATATACAGGAATATAATGAACTTGGGACCCCACGCCTCGCTCCCTCAAGTAGACCATCACCTCGGCACGGGACTTTTTTAGCTTAAGAAAGTTTAGACTCAAAACGTACAAGTGATACCCCGACTCACAATCAGGTGACTCGCCCAACGGCCGTACAAATTCTAATTTACAAAATGCGTCGTTATATTGACTCGCAATACGCCGCCTGGCGGCAATAAACGAATCCAGTTTTTTTAATTGGGAGGAACCCATTGCCGCCTGAAGGTCCGTCATTCGATAGTTATACCCGAGATCTGTCATCTCGTAATACCAAGGCCCTGGGCTATTTATTAAATTTTCCTTAGTAATCCCATGGGTCCGCAATTTGAGAAGCGCTTTATACAAAGTCTCGTCGTTAGTGGTCACCATCCCCCCCTCTCCGGTGGTAATTGGCTTAACGGGATGGAAGCTAAACACAGTCATATCGGAATACGCACAATCTCCAACAGTGGAATCGCGGTAACGCGCACCCAAAGAATGGGACGCATCTTGAATTACCTTTAGCTTGTATCGATCAGCAATGGCTTTGATTGCGGCCAAATCAGCTGGGCACCCCGCAAAATCAACGGGACTAATGGCCCGGGTCCGCGGCGTAATGTGCTTAATAACTTCGGCCGGATCAATGAGCCCGGTATCGAGAAAAATGTCCGCAAACACGGGTATCGCACCACAATATAGGGCAGCGTTGGAGGTTGCTACGAATGTATTCGGCGTCGTAATTAATTCATCCCCAGTCGTAAGGCCCAATGCCATATAGCAAATATGCAGAGCTGCCGTACCACTGTTTACTGCAACGGCATATTTAGCACCCACTTTTTTGGCAAATTCCGATTCAAACTGATTGATAAATGGCCCCTGTGTCAGACAGGCTGATCGCAGAACCGCTACAACAACTTGGATATCTTCCTCGCTAATCGATTGACAAGAATAAGGAATGATTTTCACGAATTATGGAGTTCCAATTTTGAAATCATCGCCCGTAGTTGGTCGGTATTTAACTGATCTGGAGTGGTTCCACTGCTATAACAAAATGGTGTTTCGGTACGCTTACCGTCGTGCTGACCAATTTTTCGAAATTTAGAATTAGGAAGTATAATATAGCGATCCTGTTGTTCCACCACATTATAAGATTCATCTTCTGTGATCATGGCCTCGTGAATTTTCTCCCCGGGTCGAATACCTATAATTCGATGCTTACACTCCGGCGCAAGTGCATTTGCAAGGTCGACAATATTCATAGCCGGTAATTTAGGGATAAATATTTCCCCGCCCTTAGTATCCTGTAATGCATTAAGGACAAACGTCACTGCGTCTGGAAGAGTAATCCAAAATCGAGTCATTCGAGGATCCGTAATAGGCAATTCTCCCTCAGTCCGTTTTTTCATAAAGAACGGGATAACACTCCCTCGAGTGCCTACAACATTACCGTATCTCACCAACGAAAATAACGTCGGTGTATTTTCGTCGACATAATTATTTGCCGCAACAAATAGCTTCTCGAAACATAATTTAGTAGCCCCATATAGGTTAAGGGGGCTTGCCGCTTTATCGGTACTCAACCCAATGACCCGTTCTACCTTGTGGGCGATTGCTTCTGAAATAATGTTTTCGGCCCCGATAATATTGGTTTGAATCGCTTCAAACGGATTATATTCCGACGCTTCAACATGCTTCATCGCCGCAGCATGAATAATAATGTTCACGCCATTAAATGCTTGAGACAACCGGCTCCGATCGCGAATATCGCCTATGAAATAGCGTACTTTACCGCCATTTGGAATTTGATATTGGAGCTCAAATTGCTTTAACTCATCTCTTGAAAAAATAATTACTTTTTTGGGTGAAAATTCGGTTAAAATCCGTTTTATAAACGCAATTCCAAATGACCCTGTACCACCAGTGACAAGAACCACTTTATCATCAATAAAATTTCGGTTGATCATATACTCCCCTTATTATTCTATAGTTAAAGAAACGTCGACTTTAAAATTTAGAGGCCTAATTGCCGGGCAAAATAAAATGCCCCCCTGAGCCCATTTTTTGCTCGGGAAAGATAGCATATCGCATACACAATTGACCGACAAATTTACGGATTGGATCCAAATCGAACGATCGCACCAGCAAGTGCATGAACAGCCTCTTTTGAATCGGGATTTAGGTCACCCGTTTCAAACATCTGCGATCGGGTAGTTTCGATAAGCGCCCAGAGATCTATTTCATCAAATTTGTGGCTTACCAGATCATCAAAATACGCCCCCATCTTTGTAAAATCGGTCGCACGGATCACATTTTTTGAAAGGTTATAGTGAACATCACCAAAGACCATTACTGGCTTTTTGCACATCATCGCCTCTAGCCCCATGCTGGAACAAATTGTGACTAACCCAACGGCGTTGTTGATGAGCTCATACACACTTACTTTATCGGTGATAAACCTAACATTATGGAAATTAAGAAATTTCCGGTAAAACCCGATGGGATTTCGTCCGACATTGACCTTATGCTCCTTAACGACCAACGTGACATCCGCGGGCAACGCTTTTGACACCATCTCGACGATACGGACTTGATCGTTAAAGAAGCGCCCTTGAACAAGCGTAGACGCTTCAGGATGAAAATGGATGGGATAGATCACATACCGACGTTCTTTTAGATATTCTAAATTTATTTCGTGGCGTCGTAAAAACCAGCTATACATCACGGCACGATATACACGCCTCACTCGTTGAAACGGAACCCATAATGGGAATGTCGTATAGTGCAGTCCGTAACGATCCTGAAGATACAGTTTCCACAGCTTCCACATGATACCCAAATCGGCCAATGATAGAATTCGGAATAAGAGAGATGACGCCCCTTGTACGTAGTGTGGCTGCCTCCGCTTCGAAATATACTGATGAATATACTCCCTAACGGGTCGGGCCAATTCGTTGTTTTCGGAAAAACTGGCGTAACATGACTGATAGATTTCTGCATACCGATAGGGCCCCGTATTGGGCGTCGTACTTAAGCAAAGATTTCTACCCATACGCGCCCCAACCGGATGAACCACCGGTAACCCAGTCTTTTTTCCATAGGCATGCGCAAAACAGGACAATAAATCAGCCAATGCCGATGCAACTACCAATGTAATTTTAAAATTTCGGATATCGTCCAAAAATTGTTTTAATATCAATTCGGCCAATTTCATCCTTTGCTCAGGGGGCAAGCGCATTATGTGCCGGTCCATGTGAATCATTTCGGAAATGGTAAGCCCATAAGTTATTTCCATATCCCGAAGGAATCCCAAATCCACAGGCTCTAAAAGCTGATGGGGTGGCCTAATAAAATCGGATATATAGTGAATATTTTTAAACAGTGGGTGCTCAAGATCCACTGTACGGGCATAAGACATCCCATAAAATTGAGTGGCATATTTTTGATCCGCCAAAACAATAGATACTTCCCGAAATAATGCGCCGTACCCCCCAAATAGATAGTAAATAATCGGTTCCAGAGCATATCCCTCCACAGAAAGGTATTTTGACAACAAAACGGTCGAGTATAAATCCCGAAGGTAAACCATTGCAATAGGGTTCGCTAGATCCCCGTTAAACTTGGCAGATTAATATATCAGGGGATACAGTCGCCATAGATATGAGAACAATCATTATATCGGGTGTGTCCAGAGGTCTCGGGAAAGAGTTATTTACTTGCTTAACGGGGATGCCTGACGTTCTCTTAATCGGGATTTCTCGACCTTCGGATTCTGAAATCATAAATACAAATGAAAACCAACTGATTTTTTATATCGATTTGGCCCAAGACAACATCATTTTTCCTGATCCGTCATTGTGGATTCGACCCACCACGACTCAACTGATTTGGATTAATAATGCCGGCACCATTGATCCTATCGGAAAAATAGGGAACCTCGATGTCAATGAGGTTGACCATGCATTACATACCAATCTGATTTCTCCTATCAAAATTACAAGCATTCTTGTCCACGCCACGCTCAAATACAAACTCCCATTTAAAGTAATCAATATTTCATCGGGGGCCGCGTTATCGCCTATCCCAGGGTGGGGAGTTTATTGCACCGGCAAATGTGGGATCAGGATGTTTTTGGATTGTCTCGCAAAAGATCATCCCAACGTGGAGCTCACTCATATCGATCCTGGCGTTCTTGATACCGAAATGCAAAAAAAAATCCGGGAGTCGGATGAAAAGGATTTTCCCCTAGTGTCAAATTTCATCGCATATCATAATGACCGCCAACTTAAAGATCCAAAAGCCGTCGCTAACGGCATTGTAGCCACCCACATATTACGATGAAAATTGCGATTTTAGCGGATATTCATGGCAACTCGGAAGCCTTTGATAGGGTTGCAGATGACATCCGCAGAGAGGGGATCGATACGCTCTTCGTATTGGGGGATATGGTTGGGTATTACTATTGGCCAAGTCAGGTACTTAAAACACTATCTTTATTTAAGAGAGTCGAACTTATTATTGGTAACCACGAGAGAATGTTGCGTGACTCGATTCGTTCGCCTGAGGCGTTGGCAAAAATTACGACCAAATATGGGCACGGAATCCAAACCGCCATTGATACATTATCTGATTCTGAAAAAAACACCCTATTAACTCAACCCGAATTATTGTCGGTATCGATCGATGGTCTATTCTGTGTACTAGCCCATGGCTCCCCTTCAGACCCCGATCAATATTTGTACCCGGACACGCCAAGATCGGTTATGGAAGCATGCATTCAATATAGTCCCATTCCCGACTTTGTCTTTGTGGGCCACTCACATTATCCTTTTTGCCATCACATCGATCAGACTACGGTCGTTAATCCTGGCTCGGTGGGGCAACCCCGGGACATTGGAAATATGGCGAGCTACGCTATCCTTGATACCACGAACAAAACGATTCAATTCAAACGGATTCCATTCGACACGCGCCGAATTCAAACGGAAGTTGCCATTCGGGATCCCAACCTGCCATATCTTACGTCAATTTTTTTAAGGAATATTTCTAATGTCTGAAAATAAACACGATTTGTTATTTAGCACGGTTTTGGTTACCGGATGTGCAGGCGATATCGCCCAAGGGTTATGTAAAATTCTTAGAAAAACGGGAGCCGCGAAGGTCATCATTGGCTGCGATATCCACAACGATCATGCGGGGTCATTATTGTTTGACCGGTGCGAAATCGTCCCTAGGGCATCTGATCCAGGTTATTCGAATCAAATTTCTCAGATTATTGACCACTTTTCCATCGACTTAATTATCCCAACATCCGAAGCGGAACTTGCATATTTAATTGACTCTGCAGCGCACAAATCCAATTTCAAAGTTCCGACCTTAATGGCCAATACCGACTCCATTAAAATGGGCTTGGATAAATTTGCAACCTCCCAGCTTTTGGAAAATATCGGCATTTCATTCCCATGGACAACCAAGGTATCCGAAGGGTCTCCGTCAGAGCTGCCCTGTATATTAAAAATGAGGCATGGTCAGGGTAGCAAATTCGTTTCGATTGTCAGTGATCCCGCCCTCATTTCCTACTATACCCAGACTAGGCCAAATGATATCTGGCAAGAACTACTACTTCCGAGCGATGAAGAATATACATGTGGCCTTTACCGATCTCCCGAAACTTCAACTCGATGCATCATAATGAAGCGTAAGTTGACAGGCGGCCTAACCGGAAGTGGTGAGGTGGTGGAAAACATCGAGATCGCTCAGTACCTTTCTCGGATTGCGGAAGGCTTAAATCTTTCCGGAAGCATTAATGTGCAACTTCGAATGACCAAAAGAGGCCCTGTAGCGTTCGAAATCAATGCCCGTTTCTCAAGTACCGTAGTATTCAGACATCTCATGGGTTTTGAGGATCTCATTTGGTCGCTTCAAGCACTAAAAGGCGTTCCTATATCTCCATTTTCCCACCCCACCCCTGGCACCAAATTTTACCGAGGGGCGTTGGAATACATTCTCTAGAATTACAATTCCACCCACCGATACTAAAAGCGCCGCACCCGCCTCTTGCCCATATCATGAAATCCCAGTAGCGTAATGCTCACCAACATGAACATTGGAAGTCATATTATTGATCGAGAAAGCCCGGTCTATATCATCGCGGAAATGTCGGGCAACCATAATTGCAGCCTTGAAAAGGCTGTACAGATTATCCGTGAGGCGAAAGCCTGTGGTGCCGATGCCGTTAAGCTTCAAACCTACCGCGCTGATACCATAACCCTAGATTCCACGCAGGCTGATTTCTTGCTACCAGAAGGCGATCCTTGGCACTATAAACACAATTTATATAATTTATACGCAGAGGCATATACACCATGGGAATGGCATTCCCGCCTATTTGAGGAAGCCTCGGCGGTTGGGATAGATATATTTTCTTCTCCATTTGACCTAAGTGCCGTTGACTTTTTAGAAGAACTTCACTGCCCCGCCTATAAAATTGCCTCCCCAGAAATTACAGATATCCCTTTGCTCCGTCGGGTAGCTCAAACTGGGAAACCGGTAATTTTATCGACTGGATTGGGGGAACCTGACGATATCGAACTTGCAGTAACAACACTTCGGGAGAACGGATGCTCACAAGTTGCGCTACTTAAATGTACCGCCAGCTACCCCGCGCCACCGGAAACTATGAATTTGCGAACGATCCCAGATATGGCAAAACGATTTAACTGTATTGCAGGCCTCTCGGATCATACGCTTGGGGTCGGGGTCCCCATTGCGGCGGTGGCTCTGGGCGCAAAAATAATAGAGAAACATTTTGTGTTGAGTCGCGCCGAAAAAGGGGTTGATAGCTTTTTCTCACTAGAACCCGAAGAATTTTATCAAATGGTTGACGAAGTTCGAAAAGTTGAAAAAGCACTCGGCTCAATTAGCTATGAGGTGCCCGGCAATTTCCAAAATAAATTCAAGATTCGTCGTTCCCTATACGTCGCCAAACCGATTAAGCAGGGAGACCTTTTTACCCCCGAAAACGTCAAATCCGTTCGACCAAGTTGGGGGCTACATCCCCGATATTATGACGCAATCATCGGAAAACGTTCAAAAGTGGCCCTCAAGTTGGGAGATCGCCTCAGTTTGGACTACCTTGACGCCTAATATTGTCGGCATCATTCAAGCCCGCCTTGGGTCCTCGCGTTTACCTGGCAAAACACTGATGCCCCTTTGGGAATCCAAGACAACTCTCGAATTGATGATTGAGCGGCTTAAACCGTCCACGACATTAACCCGGATTGTTGTAGCTACAACGACGCTTGAAGAAGATGATCCAATTGAAGCCACTTGTTCTCGTATTGGGGCTCACTGTTTTCGTGGAAGCTCAGCTGACGTCTTGTCTAGATATTACGCTGCCGCATTGGAATTCAATGCGGATCATATTGTCCGATTGACTGGGGATTGCCCCCTTCAGGATTATGAAGTCGTCGACCGGTTAGTTTCCCAGTACCTAAATTCCAATATCGACTATGCCGCAAATGCACTGCAGCCCACCTATCCCAATGGATTTGATGCAGAGATTTTTTCGATGACGGCTTTAAGGACGGCTTTTGAGAATGCAACGCTACCGTCAGACCGTGAACACGTAACACCTTATTTATACGGACATCCAGATTTGTTCCAAATTGCAAATTTCCCCTATCACAGAAACGTATCGCATATCCGCCTGACACTGGATGAACCCGCCGACCTAGAGATTATACGCCAGGTCATAAACGGCCGTTTTAAACATGGAGAATATGTCCACCTTGAAGAAATCCTAGTATACATTGAGGCACATTCGGAATTGTTGGCTATCAACCAATCGGTTAAACGTAATCAAAGGTACGAAGAGGCAATCAAGCCACCTTCCTCCAAAAGACCCTAATTTCAAAATGAATATCATTTTTCGGGTAGACGCATCAGATAGCATTGGATCCGGCCACGTTATGCGTTGCCTAACCCTTGCCGAAAGGCTTCATTCTCTGGGCAATACTATTGCATTTTTAATGCGCGCCCTCCCCGGAAACATGATTGACCTAGTGACGAAAAAAGGGTTCGAGGTCCTCGCGCTTCCAAATCACAACCGTATCCCCGATGACGAATCAATGATTGACATCGCGCAATGTACTGGACGTTTTCCTTGGTTTGCCTCAGCGCCAGATTGGATTATTGTAGATCACTATCAACTGGATCATCGGTGGCATGCAGACATACGCCCATTTACCCATAAATTAATGGTTATCGATGATTTGGCAAATCGTCCTCTAGACTGCGACTTGCTATTAAATCAAAATTTAATTCCAAATCTGGAAGCGCTATATCGACTATTGACTCCCAAGATCTGCCATTGCCTTTTGGGCCCCAAATACACCTTATTGAGACCAGAATTTAAGCTTACACGTCTCAAGCACCACGTTCGAACAGGTTCCATTCAACATATTTTTATATTTATGGGGGCCACTGATCCCTACAACTTAACCTTAGAAGCGATCAATTGCATTGCAGAATTCAAGTTGGTTTCCCTCCGGGTGGATGTCGTAGTCGGAAAAATGGTCAGTAACAAACAGGAAATCGAGACCAGATGCAACCAATTGGGGTTCAATTACCTCACAAACGTAAAAAACATGGCGAACCTAATGTCAGAATCAGATTTATCAATTGGCAGCGGCGGAATTACTACCTGGGAACGATTTTGTTTGGGACTGCCGTCAATAGTTAGCATCATCGCGGACAATCAACGAGAAGTGGTCTCGCATCTGACTGACATGAATCTTATCTTTTATTGCGATGTTCAGACATACAAATATTCGTTAAGTTCTACTTTGGAGAATCTGATGAGATCACCGGGCTTGCTAATAGAAAATAGTCACCGCGTCTCACAAATAATTGATGGAGACGGCACCCATCGAGTAATAGCTGCTATGGAAGCGCTATCGATTCACGGGGAGAAAAACGAATTTTAGATAAAAGAATAAAAAACGCCAAAAACACCCATACAATCCTAGGTCGAAATGTGTAATGAAACATTCCAAACGCGATGTACGGAAGAAATGTCAGGACATGGTACGGCTTCTGTCGATAGAGATTCAATAAAATACCTACACACGCAACAACAAACAGAATGCCCGACACAATTCCGGTCTGATAAATCAATCCCAAAAAATCATTATGCACCTCTAAGTTTTCCATTGAAGTTCGATTTTTTCCGGTACCCAAAAAGAGAACGGATGGGGCACTTAATTCGGTGATAATATGCCCCGACCTTGATGAGACATCGGAATCAAAATTTTCCGCTTCTTGGTTAGTAAGCCGGTCCAAAATCGCTATTTTTTTTAAGTTTTCAGGGGTCGTCACCTGCTTCACAATCGGTGTCAGGATGAGGATCAGCCCAACAAGGAAAATGAGCATATTGCGCTTTCCGTGGCGCGTGGTCTTTATATAGTGAATGGCTAACGCCAGATAATTAAATATGCCAAATAACGCAGCTCGGCTTCCTGATAAAATCATGAGAGTAAGTAGCGCAAGTAAAATCACTGTCAAAAACACCTTCATTCGACGTGAATAATACGGATAGAACACAAAATAACTCAGCACTAAAATTGACGTACAAAGCCCAGCAAAAATCCCAAGCTGATTTGGATTATTGAACGTTAGCGCTTGCCGAAAAAGAATGCTTCCCGACACAAATAGTTGTGCAGCCACTACCAACGGAGCAATCGTTGAAGCTCCAATTAAACATAAAATTGTTAAAACAATGTGTTGGGGGCGAGGTTCATTTAATAGTCGATAAAAAAAGAGGAGTAGTGCATAAAATAAAAATGCAAAATAGGCAGCCTCAACTTGTAAACCATCAAATGGTGCATTAAAAAAAAGATTGTGTGCGCAAAGACTAATGATCATAAAAAATATAATGACCCAAATGCTTTGAAGGGCCAAATCCCCACCGATATCCGCCCAAAACTGACGACATAGCCCGCGCCTAGTCATTAGGTAGACACCCAAAGGAACAAGTAATAGGTCCGCCAATTGGAATCCACCGGACCGAAACGCATAGATAGGAATCAAGAAAAATAATGTTGCGTCAAAAAATGTTAGCATAGGGGATTTCACCCGCTATCGCTACGAAAATCGTCTCTTATTTTTTTAATAAAAATACATAGTATTGAACTAATGATGAACGAAAAAAGGCCCCCCAATAACAAGTAAACTACTAATTTAGGGCGCATCGACTCTGTCGGAACAAGTGGACGATCCAACACTTGGATCACTTTTCTTTGCGACCCAAGCTCAAGTTCAATATTCAGCGATTCCACTGCGACCAGATAATAATCAACCATCAATTTGGAGACTAGGGGATCCTTACTTTTAAACGAGAGAATGAATACACCCGACTCTTTTTTCTGTTCGATCAATAGATTCGTACTAAAATCTAGAACAGCTTCCGCCTTTTCTTTAAATGAGGCGGACTCAGGCCCTCTATACAATTGATTGATCTTGGCTTGAATTGTAGTCGCATGCGGACCCTGGATCATATTCAGAATCGTTTCCTGAGTTCGTCGACTTTGAACCAGCGGCTGCATAAGGGTCGATGCATTAGACTGAGCGCTTCCGCTGCCCAAAATAGCAGAATATCCGGATAGTCCCAGTGACTGCTCGCTGGATGGAATAAAAAAACTTGCGCTTGAAGAATAAATGACGGGAATTCGCCAATAGTAGACATACGCTGACCCTGTAAAAACAAACGTTAGAAATACTATAAAATATTTAAGCGCCCACACCGCTTTAATAACTTTAATGTAGTTAAAGCTTTCCTCGTACACTCTATCCAAATTTCTTGACCTCCATCGTCACAGCGTCCAATAGCGATACTGATCCGCAAGGGCACGGAACCCTCCTCTGACATCCACAATCACACCGGTGCTTGGATCCAGGAGGCGAGACATCAAGTTGGGTATAAACGAATCGAGTTTAAATTTGGCGTGGGGCACTGCAATGATTGCCGCATCAATACGATCAATCAATTCCAGATCGGTAAGTTGCACCTGATATTCATGCAAGGTCGCGGCCGACTCGGCATGCGGATCAGAAACAATCACATCAACCCCATACCCCTGCAATTCACGAATAATATCGATGACTTTGCTATTTCGAATGTCGGAAATATTTTCTTTAAAAGTAATGCCCAACACTAATACCTTGGCCCCTTTGATGGGTATGTTGGCATTAATCATCAATTTGATCGTGTGCTCGGCAATATACTTACCCATACTGTCATTGATCCGACGACCTGCAAGTATCACCTCAGGGTGATACCCCAGTTCCTCTGCTTTGTAGGTCAAATAATAGGGATCCACGCCAATACAATGGCCCCCGACCAATCCCGGAAACAGTTTAATAAAATTCCATTTTGTGGAGGCCGCTTCAATTACATCCAGAGTATTAATTCCCATTTTTTTAAAGATGATCGATAACTCATTCATGAGGGCCACGTTTAAATCGCGTTGGGTATTTTCGATGACCTTAGCGGCTTCGGCCACTTTGATCGAAGGGGCCTCATGGATCCCGGCTTCAATAATCCGGCCATACAACAACGATACAAATTTTAATGTCTCAGGGGTACTACCAGATACCACTTTTACAATCTTGGCGACGGTATGGTTTTTGTCACCCGGATTCATTCGTTCAGGTGAATATCCAACCGTGAAATCACGTCCGTATTTTAGTTGAGACACCGCCTCTAAGATCGGAACACAAAAATCCTCCGTCACGCCAGGATATACAGTGGATTCATATATAATCACGGTCCCCGGTTTCATATGTGCACCAATTAATCGGCTAGCGCCATCCAACGGTCGTAGATCGGGCTTATTGTGAGAATCAATGGGAGTGGGCACGGTAACAATAATCACCGACGCCTCGGACAATTCTTTGGGATCCGTCGTAAATCTTATAGTGGCCCGAGACAACTCATCCGCCGACAATTCGCCAGTCGGATCAATCCCAGATTGCAATAATTTAATTTTGGCATCGGCAATATCAAATCCGATCATTGAATAGTGTTTTCCAAATTCACAAGCCAACGGAAGTCCCACATACCCCAAGCCCACGACGGCAATATGAGTATCATGAGTGTTCAACCGAGCCAAAATATTAGAGACCATTCAATTGGTCCCGATACCAAGCAATGGTAATATCCAATCCGTCCCGAAGCGAAACGCGGGAGGTTATACTAAGGCCCCCGGTAGAGAGCTCAATATCGGCCAGACTATCCCGAACGTCCCCCGCTCGGGATGGCGCATAGTTCGGGCTCACCGTGCTTTGCGTCAGTTCTTTAATTTCTGTCGCCAGTAGATTGAGAGAAATCCGATCACCACATCCAATATTGTAGGCAAGTCCACAGGAAGACAGAGGTGCAGTACATCCATTTAGATTCGCAGCAATGACATTGGTGATAAACGTAAAGTCTCGGGTCTGTTCGCCATCGCCATAAATAACCGGCGCTTCGTTTTTTAAAAATGAGGTAATAAATTTAGGAATAACTGCCGCATATTGGGACTTGGGATTTTGACGCGGTCCAAAGACATTAAAATATCTCAACCCAATCGTGGGTAATCCATAGGTATCATTAAATACATTCGCGTAATATTCACAGGTCATCTTGCTAATCGCATACGGCGACTTGGGTCGGGGGGTCATGGCTTCAATTTTGGGTAAGGTGGGAGTATCTCCGTAGACAGACGACGACGACGCATATACAAATCGGGCCACATTCGCATCCCGACTCGCTATTAACATATTAAGCGTACCCGTAATATTGTTTTCATTGTATAGAAGGGGCTCTTCTAAGGAACGAGGCACTGAGCCCAGTGCAGCCTGATGCAATACAAAATCAGCGCCTTCGCATACCTTCCGACATACAGAGAGGTCTCGGATATCGCCCTCTACAAATGTAAATGAAGGATGAGTATAAAATTGAGAAAGATTGTCTCTAAATCCGGTTGAAAGATTATCCAATCCAACCACCACATGCTCACCGGACTCCAATAAGGACGCAACCAAATTAGATCCAATAAATCCAAGACATCCGGTAACAACAAAATGAGACATATTCGGGTATGGTACATTCTGGGGGAGTCTACTTGCAACGGGTCAAGGCGTTCATATACCCTACTAAATAGGCAAAAATTAAAGAATTCCTGTATGCCCCGACGTTCAGAAAGCTATGAAGGAAAAAATAATGAGTATTACGCGTTTAAACGTATTCCCAATCGTGACAAGTCTTATTTTGGGACTATTGATCATTGAGACCAATCCGCTCTTTGCCGAAAATAAAAGTTCCTTCGCACCATCATCGTCCCAAATCACACAATTTAATCAGTTACCCGACACCGCAAAAGGCGCCATCATCCAGCAAGCGAATGCAAAAAAAACGGAATCGGCAGCCCCCGATCCGACAGACAGTCAAATTGAAACCCCTAAAATCACCAATCCAAAGGATTCGGTTCGAGCCCTTCCATCTGCGATTGAATTGCAATATTCCCAGGAAGCAGAGGCCCCATTGTATACACCGAAGATAGGCGACGCTTCCGTAACCACGTCACCCCAAATTAAGCCTCAGCAATATTCCCAGGAAGCAGAGGCCCCATTGTATACACCGAAGATAGGCGACGCTTCCGTAACCACGTCACCCCAAATTAAGATTCAGCAATATGGATATTCTTTTTTTCAAGGGCTCGGGGGATCCAACAGTGCCTACGTAAATACCCCCACCAACCCCGATTACATATTGGGCCCAGGGGATGCATTACTTATCCGAGTATGGGGGAAAATTGAGGAACAATTCTCCGTCACCATCGACACCAATGGCCAAATCTATTTACCGAAAGTAGGCGTAATTAATGTGGCAGGTGTTTCTTACGGCGCTATCGGAGCCGTAATCAAACGGGAACTCGGAAAATACTATGTCAATTTCCAAGTATCCGTAACGGTTGGCAGCATGCGTAGTATTAAAGTATTCGTACTAGGTGAAGCCGTACGCCCAGGCGCATACGACGTCCCAGCAAAATCCACACTTATGGCCGTTCTATATAGTTCCGGCGGTCCGTTAAAAACAGGTTCCCTTCGCAAGGTTCAACTAATTCGAAATAAACACGTAATAAAAACCATAGACCTTTACGACTATCTCATGTCAGGAAACCAAGGCCAGGACCCAATGATCCAAAATTTTGATACGATATTTATCCCACTCATTGGGAATACAATAAAAATTCAAGGAATCGTCAACCGGCCCGGCATCTATGAATTCAGCGCCGACGAGACGCTTTATGATGCCGTACAAACTTTGGCTGGAGGCGCTGGCCCCACCTATTACGGAAAACGAATCCAAGTAGAGCGCATTGTCGAGGGACAAAAGCGAATTATGGTGGATGTGGATATCAATGACCCTTCAAAATTTAAGGCCGAACTTAAAGCTGAGAAATTAAAAAACGGAGACGTTATTACGCTGTTTCCTATTGGGAGCCAACGTTTCAACGACGTATCAATTCAGGGCAATGTCACTCGCCCGGGCACCTATGAATACGCCTACGGGATGACGTTGGGAGATCTTATTCGAAAAGCAGATGGATTGCTCAAAGATACCTATTTGCAACACATCGAAATTTATAGAACCAAATCAGAAACAGAAAAACAAATTATTCCCGTTAATTATAACGTCACGGCATCTTCAAAAATTCGGCTTAGCGAATTTGATATTGTCAAGGTCCATTCCCAACTAGATATTGAGGGCCAAAAGACCGTTAAGGTACTTGGAGCAGTAGAAAATGGAGGCGATTTCAGGTTGCTCCATGGGATGAAAATAGTAGACCTCGCCTACCTTGCGAAGATATCCCCCCTTGCAGACCGGGAGCACGCTGAACTTGTTCGTCGAACGGACGATGGCTCTCTGCGGATTATAAAAGTCAATTTAGAGATATTGCTGCAAGACCCACTATCAACGGACAACTTATTGCTGCAAGATCGAGACCAGTTATTTGTGCGCACCGATACTCAAAAATCAGAGAGCCGAACAATCAAGATCTCAGGCCAAGTGATCTACCCCGGCTCATTTGAGGTTAAAGCAGGCGAACGGCTCACCGACATTATTCGCCGAGCGGGCGGCCCAACCAAGCGCGCGTATTCCCAAGGGCTTGTATTTACAAGAGACTCGGTAAGAAGCCTTCAAATACGGTCTCAGCAGCAAATTGTTGCCGACGAGCAAAAACGATTACTATTTGACGCAACCCGAATGAAATCACTTGAATCATCACAATACCGGGAGACCTACGACACAGCTCTCAAAGGGGTCCGTTCAGGTCTTGATAATATTGAGCTAGGTAGGATTGTAGTTGACATCCCCTCGCTGGACCATATTCCTTCGGAATACGACTTTGAGCTCAATAACGGTGATGAGATATACATTCCCGAAACACCAACCGCCGTCCAAGTGGCTGGAGGCGTGCAAAATCCCAGTGCTCAAATCTTTATTTCTGGTAAAAACGTCGGCGCCTATATTCAACTCTGCGGCGGGTACTCTAGATTTGCTCGGACATCCGATATATTTGTTCTAAAAGCCAATGGTCGGGTATTAAGGGATGGTGGAGAAAGTATTTTAATCGACGCCGGAGACACTATTTATGTCCCAGAAGAAATCAAAGCACCGGTAGATTGGGTAGGCGGATTTTTCGAATTATCAAAATTCTTTATTAATATCGCTACCGGAGCGGCGATTATCAAGAGCCTTCAATAATAGCGAGCCCATAAAAAAGTGTAAGGAATTTAGGATAAGGAATAAGGATTACAAATTTAACTTCGTTAAATTTGTAATGGTGGAGGGAGCTGGATTTGAACCAACGTAGAGCTAAGCTCGGCAGATTTACAGTCTGCTGCGATTGACC
Source organism: uncultured bacterium (assembly GCA_903864835.1). Classification (GTDB taxonomy): domain Bacteria; phylum Margulisbacteria; class Marinamargulisbacteria; order SXXA01; family SXXA01; genus CAIPHK01. The sequence continues at coordinate 151,132 of CAIPHK010000040.1, forward strand.
ACTCCGCCATCCCTCCACAACCTGTCATAAAGACAGCGGAACGGTAGAATATATGGCGCCTCAATTCTATGTCAAATCCACCCCATTCACGCAACTCCGTCCGAAATGCTAGTATTGCAATAATGAAGATCAGATTATCGCCAAGGGGGATCTGGATACTAGGTATCATTACTGTCGCGGCCATCATCGGACCGCTCCGTTCCCCATTGGCTAACGAACCCCATGTCGGCGTTGCCTTCCAATATATTTATTACTGGGTTGATCATTTTAAATTCTGGGGAACTAAGGCCCCCTCTCCCAATCTACGGGGGATTGAGATTCCATCGATCAACGGGAAGCCGCTTACAGGCAAACCCGTGGGGCTTCATTTTCGCTCCTCTCGGACATCATTTGTCTTGGTGGCCAGCCCCACCGCCGTATATACCCGACCCTCCGAACACTCTCGATATATCCGCATGCTGGCGCCAGGATATCGGATCCGGGTCGTTTATCAATTGGACGACAAATCGGCACAAAATTCGACGGGCCGCGGATTCTGGGTGTTTGTGACTCAAGAAGATGGTCGTACGCCAATCGGCTGGGTGATCGATAACACGATTGGATTCCAAGACAAATTTGTACCCGCAGTAACCTGGAAAATACCCGCATGGGGGTTATGCATCGGCGAATATTGTTCAGAATTTTCGATTAAGTCCAATGGCCGCTTTACTCAAAAATGGGATTCGATTGGCCGAGGAATTCATCTCGAAGGAATCAATACAGGCCAAATTATGGAATATCAACACATTGTTTGGGCAAAACAAGATGATCCAGAGGATTACGACGAGTTATTGATTCGAACTCAGGGTAAAGAATTGGCCCATGAATTAAAATATTCAGGTGAGCCCATTCGTATATCTAAACCCAACGGGGCCACCATTCGTCTTTCCAATAGCAAGCTATTCTAAAAAGGAGTTCATCATGTCAACCATCGCCGATATTTACGCCCGCCAGGTCCTGGATTCTCGTGGAAATCCCACTATCGAAGTTGAGGTTTACACCGACAGTGGATCCAGTGGATCGGCCATTGTCCCGTCAGGCGCATCCACGGGGTCTCGGGAGGCTCTGGAACTCAGAGATGGCGATATGAGTGCATATCTTGGAAAAGGAGTCCTCACCGCTGTCGAGAATGTAAATGATCTCATCGCCGTTGAATTGATCGGAATCGATGTGTGTGATCAGCTAACCATTGATCAAACCCTTATTGACTTGGATGGCACCGAATCCAAATCCAAACTGGGCGCAAATGCGTTGTTGGGAGTTTCAATGGCCGCAGCACGCGCCGCAGCTGACCATACAGGTTTACCGTTATTCTCCTATCTTGGGGGGCCATTCGCCCGTACCCTGCCCGTTCCGATGATGAACATTCTTAACGGTGGGCAACATGCCGACAACACCATTGATTTTCAAGAATTTATGATTATGCCCACTGGGGCCGACTGTTTTTCAGACGCACTTCGCATGGGCGCTGAAGTTTTTCACACCCTAAAGAAAGTCCTTCATTCGAAAGGGCTAAGTACCGCAGTGGGCGACGAAGGCGGATTTGCGCCGTCATTAGCCACCAACGAAGAAGCCATTCAACTCATTTTACAGGCTATCGAAAAGGCCGGATATCGCCCTGGTGAGGACTTTCATATTGCGCTGGACGTCGCCTCTTCTGAATTCTATAAAAATGGGATTTACCAGCTTGAAGGCGAAGGGGTATCTCGCACATCCGATGAACTGGTGGCCTATTACACCCGCCTCTGCGACCAGTACCCAATTATCTCGATCGAAGACGGCCTTGCTGAATCTGACTGGGACGGATGGAAAACACTCACTCAAGCCATCGGCGGCAGGGTACAACTTGTCGGTGACGACCTATTTGTAACCAACACCGCTATTTTAAGCGAGGGGATTTCCAAACAAGTTGCCAACTCAATTTTAATTAAGGTTAACCAAATCGGGACTGTTACCGAAACATTGGCCGCGATCGAAATGGCTAAAAAAGCGCAATATACGGCAGTAATCTCCCATAGATCCGGAGAAAGTGAAGACACCTTTATTGCAGATCTAGCCGTTGCTACCAACGCGGGGCAAATCAAAACCGGATCATTGTGTCGAACGGATCGAATTGCAAAATATAATCAACTACTCAGAATCGAAGAATTGTTGGACCAGAACGGTATTTATCCTGGACTCTCCGCGTTCAACAATATTCGACACGGGCAATATGCAGCACAAATGGGTTCATAATGCGTTCTTTTGCATCTCAATTGGGGTGTTCTTTTATATTTGCGCCATTGGAATTAATAATATCTTTAGATATAATGCGTTCCGTACTGAATTCGAAGAACAACGGCGCTTACTTCTCCTTGAAACACACACAAACCAGGTATATAAGCACCAATTATCTCGAGTGGAAGATCCTAGGTTTTGGGAACTCCAAGCGAAAACCCGTTTGGGGTATGTTAACCTCGGTGAAGTTGTGTACAAAGTGATTCCCAAAGAGAGTAAAAGGAAGTAATCAGCATCAATGGATGACCAAAAAATAGGAACTGTTGTAGAAGGCGACGTAACGCATATTACGACTTTTGGAGCATTTGTTCGGCTCCCAGATGGTGAAGAAGGACTCGTCCATATTTCGGAAATTGCCAACGAATATGTGACCGATATTTCAAAGTTCGTAAATGTTGCAGATAAAGTCACCGTCAAAGTGATGGCCCGAAACCAAAAGAACAAGTTAGAGCTCTCCATCAAACGGGCCAAAGAAGATTTTGAAGAAGATACTGGGCTTTTCATGGCTAAAAAGTCAAAAAATGCCGCATTTGAGGACCGAATGGTATCGTTTTTAAAGCGATCGGAAGAAAAGCAAATTGATATTCGCCGTAATCTTAAGAGCAAGCAGGGTATTACGAAAAAACGTCGCTAATTTCGTTTTTTTAACACTTACTCTGTCTGTTGCTTCCCTTTTTATTTTAACATCTCCGATATCGGCCGAGCTCACCGTCGCGCCGATCCCGCTTGCGTCTGACTCTGGCGTTTTTTACGACGTATTCTTTTTTGGGATCAGCTCTCAAAATACGATCAGCAAATATTCCGTCACCGGGCAAAAATTTTGGAGCGTTACACCCGAACTTCCACCCGTACAGACGCTTCAGATTGTATTCAATCGAATGGCCACGTTAAACGGCGATGGATTTATCGAGTGTCGAGATACCGTCTTTGGTATTCGGCTCTGGAAATCAGACACCGGGCACTTTAAGTCATTAGTGTTTCAATACCCGATCACCTATGCGCTCCGCCAAAACGGGGAGATTTCTGCATTTGACTTTAACAGCGGTGTCTTTTTATTTTCGGGCGCCCCCCCAAAAGAGCTAGGAACTATACTCACAATTCGCCCAGGAAACTCCGGGGAAATCATGGCGGTTGGAAGTTCATCGATCGCCGAATCATCCAAAGAATTAACCCAATGGAAGATCATTTCAACCTCGCTTCCCAAAGGGTATCAGCTCATTCAGACGGACCCCGCGCACATCTTAATGTCATCTAACAATATCATCGCAAGGGCAGGAACTTCGTCAGTCACGCCTCTTTTTGCAATGGGCTCACAAACCACCCCGCATCACCATTACGACGGCCACCTTATCGCCGTAACGGGATCAGAAACATCCGCCCCCCAATGGATCATCTCGTATCCGTATCTGATGGAAATCTCATTATCCTTTTCCTTGGTAAAGGTGATCGATCTCACGACCAGGGAACCCGTGTTGGACTGGAAAGAGATCGATCCAGATCGGTCGTGGCGGTCGGTCTGGTGGGACAATGGGCTACTGGCAGTGCTTGATCGCAATCATACCCTGACGATTTGGGATTCCCACATTCGGAGGACATTAGGCGCTGTCACCTGGGACGAATCAGATCCCCCCCCACTCGGAATGCGCTATACCCACGATGTCCTGTCGTTTGTATCTCGAAAAAAAATAGCCTACGCATTTAGCCGAGCCCCGCAATGACCCGGCGACTCAAAGGTATTTATTCGATTCAAAAGGAACTCTTTCGGGATTCGCTATCCCGCACATTCTCTGCGACGGGCAGCAGCGACATTCCCGTACTGGTTACCCAATATGATCCGAGATTCACGCCATCCCCGCTCATTCAGCCGCTGATTGAGTTGTGTGAACGACTTATCAAAATTCGTGTCCCGCAGGTCAACCCACTCGTTGACTATCATTTCGACGGAACATCGTTTTTTTGTATCTACTCGGGAGATCGCATGATCACCCCACTTTTAAACCGACTCAAGCAAACAGGTCACGTTGACAGCCCGCAGCTGCTCCAATGGTGTACCGAAATTTTAACCGGCCTCAACCAGCTTCAACGACATGGGATATATCACGGCAACATCAGTCTCCATTCGATCCATATCGATGAAACAGACTGCGTCACTCTATTGCATACCCTCATTCATGAAACCGTTATATGCCACAGTATCGCGTCATTCACAAAATTGGATTGCGCATTATTTCTTTCTCCAGAACAACTCCAAGGAACCCCAGGTGGATTTCAAACGGACATTTACAGTTTTGGAATTCTCACCTATCTGCTTTTTTCAAATACTTGGCCCTATGAGTTTACGACCGAAATGGACCGTGTTGGGTCATTTTCGACGATGCCCCCGCGACCATTTACCCCCATTAACACCCAACTCCCCCCCTATCTAGATCAAATTATTGCGATCGCCATGGCAAAACATCCCTCAGAACGATTTCGATCGATCACCGAACTCAGTTCTCGATTTTCGGCCACACCCATTTCGGCCAAGCCGGCAGAAATACCTGTTGATGACAGCGCTAATTTAGCCAGCCAAAAGACCAGCCCTCCACCCACAAAAAATACCGAGGGACCCCAAAGCTGGATGAGACGATGGTCTCGGCGCCATACGGTTGTGACAAGTGCGATTGCTGCCGTTATTGTTCTATTGGCAATCGTCAATTACGGGCTCGTGTCTTATGTCACCGCTATTCCCGAAATCACGGTTCCGGATGTTCATGGCCTCACTCAAACTGAAGCGATAAAAATGCTAGAAACCGCCCATTTGCGAGGAAAAGTCGGCGGGGTTCGGGTCGACTACACCGTCGACGCAGGAGCGGTATTGGAAACTCGACCGCCCAGCGGCCGTTCGGTTAAAGAAAATCGAATTGTTCTACTGTATATCGCCAAACACAACAGTGAATTTGCAATGCCGGATTTAGTGGGCCGTTCTATTGACGAAGTGCAGGCGCTATTAACCGAATCCAAGTCACCCATCACCGTGACAGAAGAAGTCCATTCTCTGTCTGCACCAGAAGGAGAAATTCTAGCCCAACTCCCGACGCCCAATACGATAGTCTCCGCAAAAACTCCGATTTCGGTAACCCTAAGCAAGGGATTTCCGATTTCAGTCCAAGGGACCCCCTCCGGACCAAAATGTACCCTCGTGATTCAACTCTCCGTCGCACCGACCTGGCCGGCGCAGACCGTAAAGATCACCATCAAACAGTCCAATGGGCTACAGACCCTTTATACAAAGGTCATCGCCCCAGGAGACTCCGCGAATCTGACATACACCGTCGATATGTCGGGAGATTTAACGATTTACTTCAATAGCCGCACGGCATACCATCACTCCATCAAGGATGTGGTCACGAATAGTAACGAATGATTTCCCCTTTTGAACGACAAGTTCTGCGTCGATTATTAAAAATTGCCGCTGCGCACGCCCATGAGACCCGGCCCAACCCGCCCGCCGTTGCTGCAGTGATTACCAATGATACTGAAATTACGATCGCAAGACATCATGGACCCGGAACCTCCCATGCCGAGGTAGCAGCGCTCGCCGCCGCCGGACCAAAAGCCAAAGGGGCCACGCTTATCGTCACGTTGGAGCCTTGTACGCATTGGGGTGCAAATCCACCCTGTACCAAAGCCATTATTGCCAGTGGCATTCGCCGGGTTATTTTCCCGATTGCAGATCCTAACCCATTGGTCAGCGCCCACCCGGCAACCACCCAATTAATTGAGGCTGGGATCGAGGTAGAATCAGGCATTCTTCAGCGGGAAGCGGCCATTGCAAATGCAGAATTTCTAACTCACGTATCGTTAAACCGCCCCTATATCACGGCAAAGGTCGCGGCAAGTTTAGACGGTAAAACGGCACTTTCAACCGGCGAAAGCAAATATATTTCAGGAAAAATCGCCCTTCGATTTGTTCATCAACTCCGGAGTCGATGTGACGCGATTATGGTGGGAATCGGAACCGTTCTTGCCGACGATCCTCAACTCGACATTCGGACGGAGGTTCAATCCCCCCTCCCTTTTCGAAAAATAATACTCGATACCCATGCGAGAACACCGCTAACAAGTCGACTTTTTTCGAACACGTCAAAAGAAAATATCGTGATTGTCGTGTCCAATACGGCCCCTCACGCCAGGGTATCCGCACTGTCGGAAATCGCTACAGTTTTAGCCATTCCAAGCCCAAGCTTACGACATCAATGGGCAATGATATTACCTCAATTGCACCAGCTCGGAATTTACAGAATTTTATTGGAAGGAGGCACAGCGGTCATGTCCAATGCCATCGATAGTGGGATTGTCGACCAACTCATCGTAATCCATAGCCCGATACTTATCGGCGGAGACAGTCCATTTTCAGTGTACTCAGGATCGGGTGCCACTCGATTAAGCACCGCACCGGCACTATTCCATCCCACCTATCAACGCGCCGGCCGTGATATGATCACCAACGGATACCTCAACGACCCCCTTACCTTAATAAGGAGCAGCATTCACTCATGACAATGGCGTCACCAGTAACATTTACCGATCTCCCATTTCCTCTATTCCGTCGCGGAAAAGTACGTGATGTCTATGACATCGGCGCCTATCTACTTTTCGTTACAAGTGACAGGGTCTCCGCTTTTGACCATATTTTACCGACCCCAATTCCTCAAAAAGGCATTATCCTCAACACGATTTCAGAATTTTGGTTCAAAAAAACAGACGCCATTATTCGAAACCACCTTTTAACGGCAACGATCACCGACTTTCCGACTGAACTACTCCCCTATTCCGACCTGTTAAAGGGACGATCAATGGTCGTAATCAAGACACGCCCGATTGATGTGGAATGCGTTGTTCGGCAATATCTAGCAGGCTCTGCATGGGCCGAATATCAAACCTCCGGCTCCGTCTGTGGGATCTCGCTGCCGTCGGGTCTTCAAATGGGAGAACGCCTTCCTGAACCCATTTTTACCCCCGCTATTAAGAACCATACCGGTCATGACGAAAATATTCCGTTCTCTAAAATGATTGAACTCCTCGGCGAACCGACTGCAATGGCAATGAAAACCGCAAGTATTGCCCTGTTTCAATATGCGTCAGATTGGGTGGCCCCCAAAGGTCTCATTCTAGCGGATACCAAATTTGAATTTGGGTGGCTAAACAATACCCTTTTGCTCATTGACGAAGCGCTGACACCGGATTCCTCGCGGTATTGGGAGAAATCAACCTATATCGCCGGACAAACGCCACCTAGCTTTGACAAGCAGATCGTCCGTAACTATCTTCTTTCCGTATGGAAAGAACCCGATCCCGTGCCCGCGTTACCCGACGTGATCGTTCAAACGGTCACCCAAAAATATCTGGAGGGGTACACCAAAATAACCGGAAATGATAACTTGCCATAATCGAATATGGCGGGAGCGAAGGGACTCGAACCCTCGACCTCCTGCGTGACAGGCAGGCGTTCTAACCAGCTGAACTACGCCCCCAATGTTATCTAAGGCCTGGGAATTATAACTGTAGACCGGGTGATTTTACAACCTAATCGCTTTGCGGAGGATACCAATGTTTAAGATCATGTTGATCGGTTTATTATTCGCAGTAACAATGGGAACCATCGCGCCCCTATACGCGGCCCCGCTTCAAGACGTTCAAATGGGATTCAAGACAGATGTGCCGTACGGATGGATTTCCATTGTACCCGCGACGGCCAACGTCACTCGCCGGATTTTTCTGATCCCCAAAATCGCTACCGTTTCCGTTGGTGTCTACCATTTTGACACAGTCCCTACGCCAGGCATCATCGAAAATATTCAGATTTCGGAACACTACGATGGATGGATCACCCTTTTTCACCGAGATCTAAATCCCAATGAATTACGTCGAGCTAACGCCGATATGGGTGAAATTGTCGCTTATGGGCATAATCGTCTGGAACCAAATAATACACTGAGCAAGCGGGTCGTCGTTGAATACTATTTTACTCAAAAGAATAGCGGTTATTTCGTCTCCATCGATACGACCGAATCCGATTGGAAAACAGCAGAAAGCAGCTTCAAATCATTCATCAGAATGTTTATGTTAATTTAGAACAAAATAATACTTGACGTATGTTTTTTATTCGAATACTTTATCCGTAGCTCTATCTTCAAGGAGGCGGAAAAATGGCATTTAATTATAATCACGCAACATTAATCGGAAGACTCACTCGGGATCCTGAAACCAAAAAAATCAGCGATACCGTCAACAAAACGTACTTTACACTCGCAATTAATCGGGGCTATCGCAAAGCAGACGAGAACCAGGATACCGATTTTATTCCGGTGTCCCTTTGGGGGAAAAGTGCAGAACTTGCATACCTCCTCCTTAAAAAAGGAATGCCGATTCTGGTGACAGGACGAATCCAAAATCGTGTTTACGAAAAAAATGAAGTCGTCCGAAGCGTCGCGGAGCTGGTCGGCGAGCAATTTCAAATATTAGAAAGAAAGGCGCAAGTTGAACTGGGACTGGTCGATCAGTTCGCCGAAACGACGGCTTAACCGAGTGCCGCCCCAGGGCGGCAAACCTACTCTTTAAGTTGAAACCGAATCGGCAATTCAAGCGTAGACGTCACTGGACGCCCTCCCAATTTCGCCGGAGAAAAACGCCATTTAATTACGGTCTTCGTTGCAGATAGATCGAGTAGGCGAAACCCAGAACTCCGCTTTACCTCAACCCGTGTGGGTACCCCATTGCTATCGATCTCAACAGCTAATACCACCGTCCCTACTTGTCCGCGGCGGCGGGCGACTTCGGGATAGCTCGGAATCGGATTGTCATTGCCCACGGGCTCCGCGTCCACGTCCCCCATAGCGGATGGCAACGACTTCGACTCGACAGGGCCCCCGCCGTCGGTTTGGGGCACTGGCTCTTCGACCGCCTTTCCGACCTGCCGTCCATACGCTTCGGGTTCTAAGGGAGTTGAGAGCCCCTCCGAAAGAGACGGTTTGAATGCAGATACACTTGGCGGTCGGGGATGCCCAACGGACTTAGGCGCGGCCCCCAGTGTTACCTGAATTGTAGCTTTAGGTGTCCCCATATCCATCGCCGATGGCGGCGAGAGAATCACCACACCGCCAGCAAAAATAACCGCCGCGTGAAACGCTATCGAAATTAAAACACCAATTTTACGGTCTCGATCACCGGGGATCTCTGTCGGATACCTCATTGCGCCTAATTTCGGGTAAGAATCGATACCTGCTGAAATCCAATATACCGAAGCTTGTCGAGAATGCTTACAACAGCGCCTAACCGAGAAGAATCGTCCCCATTGATGATAATCGTGGCCTCCGGATGGGTCGTCTTTACCACCCGTAACTGCTGAACCAATTCAGTCAGCGATACCAACGTCTTATCCAAATAAATATCCCCATTTTTTTTCACAGTAATCGTCACCGGATCATTTTTGGTGTTTCCGACACCGCTCGCCGCCCGGGGAAGCGTCACCGGAATCCCTTGATTTTTGATCATCCAAAGAGACACCATCACAAATGTAGCCAGCAGAAAAAAAACAATATCAATAAGCGGGATAATTTCGATCCGAGCCCGTCTAAGATGGGAAGGGGACGGAATCCTCATGGTGTCTTAGGGCTTTGTTTCATGAGCAAAATCTCGAGGTGCGTCGCCGCTTCCTCAATTTCGTGGCGCGCATCTTCCTGCCGTTTATTCAGATAGTTAAACGGAATCAACGACACGCTCGCAACAACAAGCCCAAACGCGGTAGCAATAAGGGCTTCCGAAATTCCACCGGTAATCGTGGTGGGCGAATCAATACCGCTTGCACCTAAAAGCCCGAAGGAATGAATCATGCCTGTAACGGTACCCAAAAGCCCCAGCAAGGGAGCTAATGTAATAATTGTATCGAGAGTCGACAACCCTTTGCCAAATCGTTTTAACTCGCGATTAGCCGCCATCAGTAGTGCATTCGAAAACGAGTGTTCCCTATGGGCTAACCCATATATCAAAACGCGTGCAACAAAATCATTACTCAATTTTCCGGCATGAATTGCAGCAGGAATATCTCCTTGCTCCATTTTGTCCAATATTACCTCAATAACCGCCGCATCCCGGGACCGAATTTCTCGAACAATAAAGATAATTCGTTCCGCAACAACCGATACGGAAATCACAGAGAGGATCAACAACGGCCACATAATTGGACCGCCTTTTAAGAAGAAATCGAGCATCATTATTGGATCAACCTCCTATGTACTCTAAAATAAAATCGCTATCAAATACAATAAGCTAAATAAACAGCGAGTTCACCGAGCGAGAGGGGAAGGCTCCAATCTGGCTCCGCCAGTTGGAGGGGGCGACGTGAGCCCCTTACGATAAACCAATTTTTTGCTCAGCAAAAATTGGTGCGCCTGACAAGATTTGAACTTGTGGCCTACGGATTAGAAGTCCGTTGCTCTATCCAACTGAGCTACAGGCGCATTAACGCTCGTCAAAATATTTAGAAAAATCATCGGGTTTAATATTATCGATGAAGTCCCTAAATTTCTGAGCTTCTTCTTCGTCCTTCTCCGCATTCACCATTTTTGCCTTCAGCATGACTGCTTCTGACACAAAAATGGAAGCGGCTGTACGAACTGCAACGGCAATTGCATCTGAGGGCCGGGCATCGACCCGAATAAGGGCACCTTGAGCCGGTTGCAACTCGATATAAGAATAAAACGTATTATCTACGATTTCGTTGATAACGATCCGATGAACCTTGGCGTTAAATAATCCGATTATTTTGGTCAATAAATCATGGGTCATCGGACGGGGAGGCTTAAATTCTTGAAGTTCCATGGCAATCGCAGCAGCCTCGAACATACCGATCCAGATCGGCAAAAAATTACGCTCTTCCAAATCGCGCAACAACACGATCGGAGACATATTTTTGGGATCAAATCCGAGCCCACCCAATTGCATTTCAACCATCATTTAACCTTATTTTATCGAGATCGCTAACAGCTACTTCGATGCCAATTCTACAATATTTCGAAAGGTATCTGGATTAGAAACCGCTAATTCAGACAACATTTTTCTATTCACAATAATATTTTTGGTTTTTAAATGACCAATAAACTTTGAATACGAGACGCCTTCTGCGGTTACTGCCGCATTAATACGTGTAATCCAAAGCGCCCTAAAGTCACCTTTTTTATCTTTACGATCCACATACATGTGCCGCATGGCTTGCAATACAGCCTGGTGAGCTTGCCGATATAGCTTTGATAAGCCGCCTCTATATCCTTTTGCAAACTTTAAAATTTTCTTACGTCGGTTTCTTGCTACATTTCCTCGTTTTACGCGTACCATAACACCACTATCTCCTTAACTTTAATCCAAACTCTTTTTAACTACCCGGTCGCTCTACGCGTATGGCAAGCACGCCTTTATCTTTTTAATATCTGAACTTGATGCTTCAAAAAATCCACGCTTATTTCGTTTCAATTTTGACGATTTATCTCCCAATATATGCCTTCGCCCAGACAGATTACGCATTACTTTTCCGTTTGCGGTAATCTTGAACCGCTTGGCGGCTGCTTTTTTTGTTTTTAATTTCGGCATGATAATCGACTACTTTCTTCAAAAAACTAAGCCCTTTTTCTAGGGCCATTATAGACTACCCTATTTGGGGTTAACAAATGCCAACAAAGACCTTCCAGCTTGACTAACGTGCCCCTCTAGTAAACCCAAATCTTTAGTCTGTTCAACAAATTTATCCATTATATTTCTACCAAGCTCTGGGTGGATAATTTCTCGGCCTCGAAATGACACCGACACTTTCACCTTGAACCCTTTTTCCAAAAACTCCCTTCCTCTGTTTACCCTAGTATTAAAATCGTTCTCCGACATCTTGGGACTCAACTTCAACTCTTTGATAATTTGTCCCTTAGACTTTTTCTGAGAGAGCTTTTCTTTTTTTCGTTGTTGATATTTAAACTGTCCAAAATTAACAATTTTGCACACGGGAGGATCGGAGGTTTCAGAAACTAACATTAAATCAAGCCCGGCTTCTGCTGCCATATTCAACGCAATGTCCATTGCGACTACGCCGTGTTGGGTGCCATCGTCACCGATAAGCCGTACCGATCTTGCCTTGATTTTATCGTTCAATAAATATTTTTTTATGAGACTTCCTCCTGATGCGTTTGCCGTAGAAAATATGTACCGGCGAGGCCGCGAGAGTATACACCCCCTCAAAAAATAGTGTCAACGAACACCCCTGAAGCATTTGAAACCAGCCCTCTTTTAATGTAATATTCCGCGTCCTCAGTTACCGACTTCGGAAACTAAATCAAATTTGTGGATAACCTGTTAGTAACTTATAGATAACGGGTCGAAAAGTCCCCACATACCATAGTAATTTGACTTAATTTGAACTTAATTCGTGCGTAATTATTGTGGCTATAGCCGGAAACTTACTCTTTTAATAAAATGTGGATAACCTGTTGAAATGTTAGTGGATATCTGGTCTAAAGTTCTAGAAACCCTCCAATCCGATCTCTCTGGCCCTGGATATCAGACATTTATTTCATCAACCTCCCCTCTCTCATTTGATGACAATGTACTTACCCTCCAAGTGGCCAATCGATTTTCAATGGATTGGATCAAAGAAAAGTGTGAAACTCGGATTCGAGATTCGCTTGAACGACAGGGTCATTACCCGGTAATCATCTCCTATCAGGTGTCTGACGCGTCTCCCAAGGTTGAAGACGAGCAAATTAGTCTATTAACGAGTACCTCAAAGCCCACTGAAACCCCTGGAATGTTTAATCCAAAATATACATTTGATAACTTTATCGTCGGCCATAATAATCGATTTGCCCATGCGGCATCGGAGGCGGTATCAAAAGCCCCTGCGAAGGCCTACAATCCTCTGTTTATATATGGATCTGTTGGACTTGGAAAAACCCATCTTCTTCACGCCATTGGAAATGAGATCAAGAAAAAACATCCGAAACTTAAGTCATTTCTGGTTTCATCAGAGAAATTCACCAATGAACTTATTAATTCAATAAAAGATAAAAAAATGGACCAATTTCGGACAAAATATCGCAATGTCGATATTCTATTAGTTGACGACATCCAATTCCTTGCCGGGAAAGAACAGACCCAAGAAGAGTTTTTTCACACATTCAATGAATTACATAGTAACAACAAACAAATTATTTTAACGTCAGATCGCCCACCTAAAGAAATTCCTACTTTAGAAATTAGACTTCGAACCCGATTTGAATGGGGGTTAATTGCCGATATGCAACCCCCTGAATTTGAAACAAGAATCGCAATTTTAAGAAAAAAAATTGAACTCTATAACATCCAAATTTCTGATGAAATTTTACATTTTATCGCTACCCAAATTCCAACCAACGTCCGAGAAATGGAAGGGTGTTTAACCAAAATTTCTGCATATGCGTCGCTACTTAACACCGAAATCACACTGTCCATTGCCAGCAATGTTATCCGGGATATGATTGGCGTTAAAAATGAGAAACCAGTCACCATTACCTATATAAAGAGAAAAGTGTGTGACTACTTCAATGTATCTACCATTGATCTCTGCTCAAAAGGTCGAACTAGGGAATTGACCTATGCACGCCAAATAGCCATGTATTTGGCTCGCGAATTAACCAACGTCTCTTTACCTAAAATTGGGGAGAATTTTGGCGACCGCGACCATAGCACCGTTATGCACGCCTGTGACAAAGTTAAAACGCTATTGATTAGCGATCCAGAAACAAAAAGTATTATAAATCTACTCATATCTAACATCAAAAACGACGAATAGTACCCGGTGTATATCTTTTGTGATAACCTGCGCATAACCTGTTGATGATTGTGGATAACTAAATTTTTTGTATTTTCTCCACATTTTTTTCCACACCCCTAATATCGATTTTTGATTGAAAAACCAAATAAAAAATTACTTTTACACATATTAACAGCCCCCTACTTAATACTATATTTATATTAAATATATTAATCTTAAAAACA
>CAIPHK010000041.1 GCA_903864835.1 uncultured bacterium
ATTTCCCCAATCCCGAACTAATAAGCGGCAGTTTCAATCTCAGAATCATGCCCAATCCGATCGTATTGCCCGGGGAATGTCGCCACCACTTTATCCGTCTGAGTATCGAAAAGAAGCAATCGGTAATTAGAACAGGCCTCCCTAGGATCTTTTGTTATTTCTTTACGTTGATCCCAAGTGCAAACCGCCAATCGGTTGAGCCCCACATATCGAATTGATGAACATGGCATCTCCAAAAATCGGACCATTTTTTTTGTCGGTACATCAATGACTGCGATTCCACTTTTTTGGTTACCCAGCGCATTTTGCACTCGAACATATGCCTTTTTTTGAACTGGCGCATAGGTGATTTCCCATGCCATTCCAGGCAATTGGATCGATTGAATTAACTTAAAGCCAGGATATGTCACAAAGTCGATTTGATGCGTAACATGCTCGGGAGTATCCACCGGGTATCTTCCATCGATATTGGGTGCAACCAACAGGGCTTTTTGCGAAGGAATGATGCATAAAGCAGGATCCGTCCAATAATAAGGCCATTCCTGTTTTGAAAAGGAATGCGTGTAAGGGTCAATCCGGATCAAGATTCCGTAGGGACTAAAAGGAGCAAGCCCTACTACATGATTTCGCAAATATGACCGAATACAAATCAAGTACAGGTGATTTTTCGAGTCAAAGGTAATACTTTCACGTCGAGTCATCGCCTGTGAATGGATTTCTATGGTTTGTTTTGATCGACCTTTTCCTTTCGAGTCCATCCATTCAATAAACTCGCCCGTGTCGTAGTTGGCCCCAGACCAAATAGTAACCCGATTTAAATATCCAAGTATAAATGAGGCATCATCGTTGGTGGTTCTAACATTCCGATATCGCCCGGTGGCATCAATTAACCCCACTTTGTGTTGAACAGTACCGGGAGCTCGGAGATAAGAAAAGGCAACCGTTCCGTCTGAAAGTTCGCTTATATCGCCAGCAGGGTTGCCGAAAAGGGGGGTCTCCAACAGGATTTTATTCGTTTTTAAATCAATTCGCGTCAGATAGGAATGCCAAGCATTCTCATTGGTTTTATATCTACCGACAACCAATTGTGTCTCCGGATTGATCTTAAAGTCTAAATGAGGGCGATTGAAAGCACACCCGGATAAACATAGGAATAGACTTAAAGCGCAATATATAAATCTGCTACCTATCATAAACGCCGAGATTGTATTGCAATACCCGGAATAGGATGCACCAAATTTTCGGCTCCGATTAAGACAAGATCTTCAGACAAGACCGGAGAATAGTAGATGTCATCACTAGATACACCTATCCACGCGTTTGGGTTGCTCGATCCATAACCCGTTTTGGCGCTGACGTACGAGTCCGACACTTTAGAGGTGGTACGTTCGGAATCCAAATTAATTCCTGCGTCTTTAAAAATTTTCCAAACCAATTTTGAACAGTAATAACTTTCGTTATCATTTTTGTCTGCCCATTTACCTACAAAACGGTTTCGTATGACATTAGATAGTACCCTGGGAAAATAGGGTTTCCTTAGATATTTATTAACGCCATTATCAATGGCGACATCTACTTGCGTCGGAGACAAATATTTTCCTTGAACACGCTTAACGGACCAGCTATAGGCCGGGTGTAAAAAGCCAATATTAGACCGTTGTACTCCGCCGGAAATCTGAGATTCAAAGGTAGAACCCAAATCAGGGTTGATAAAAACACCATTGTGAAACCAACTGGTAATATACTGCCCTATGGCCGCCCCAACTGTAGCCGACCTCGTAAAATATATATCCCCTTTTCGGAGCCTGCTCTTAGCCTCCTCCAACGGAAACGCCACCGCCCCAGACGCAATACGGATTTTCCCACCCGCAGACGCGACATTTGAATACTGATCCGGATTCCCGGGAAGATAGGCCATCGCATTTACAGGAGGAGATGCATTATCAAACGAATATTGGTCCTTATAATCCCGATAATGGGCCTCAAGATCCGCTGCCGTCCAATATTGATCTGACGCGCTATATCCCGGAGCAGGCCTAAAACTGGACTTGCATCCACCCTTTCCGCACTGCACAGTCTCGACAAATCCAACAACCGTATCCGTTATCGCCTCTACGACCTTCGAGACATCAAACGCCCAAACCGAAGATGAGAGGGCAACCAGCACACACGCAATCGCCCAAATTCGTTTCATTATTGAATACCCCCGTCTTGAATTTTGGACGCAAACGTTGCCAAATCGTCGTCCGACGCGTGGAGCTGATTTGTTGCATCCGCCGCTGGGTCACCGATATCCCCCGTCATCATGTAGTAGGCCAAAACCGACGCTTCCAACGGTGTCATATTGAGATCATCGCTGGTAGCCAGATGGGGGATATTTTTCCGGACTACCTCTTGAGTTATCTTGATCTCTTCTTCCGAAATTGTACGTTGGACCTCCCCAGGACCTGCCGTTTCGGATAATACCTCAGCTAATTTTTCAGGTGATACGAGATCATCTTCAGAGAGAATTTTGAGAGTTGCCGTAGAATGTCCCCTTGCCACCGATTCAACCGCGGCCATCCTAGATACCAAATTTCTAAATTGCGTGGATTGAATGACCGCGCTCCCAGAAACCGTGCTATTCAGATTTTTCCGCACATGCGCAACAAAAAAATCCACCGCATTTTCAGCCGATTTGGAATCGGTAATCTCGCCGAGTTTCTGATCAAATTCTTTCATTTCAGCACTTTTTTCTTTGGGTACCGAAATGCCATCCGCTGTTGGATGAAGACTAGAACAGCCGACAACCATTAATCCAAGACCCAGACCCCACGCTGCCGTTAGGCACTTAGAAACCCATTTCATACGATAAAACCCCTTTTAAATTGATGCCACGTAAGTCAACCATAATAAAATGAAATTTTTTAATCAATTGTAAAAATAAGATCATTTTTTATGATGGGTCGAAAGGCGGGTTACCCCTACAACAAAATCAATACAAAAACCCCACCAGCCAAAGCGGAATTTTATCAGCCACGCCCACCTCAATATCATCCAACAAGCGATAAGAATCCTCTACGCTACCAATCTGTCGGCGACCCTTCTGCTTTCCTCCCACTTCAAAAACAATGGGCTTGCCCGCCATTTCAATTAAGAAATCACCCCGCTCGGGCAACGCAACGTCATATAGGCATCGCAACATACTGACTACAAACGTTTCTCGTACCGTTCCAGATTCAACCCGGGGGCTGAGCGCCCACAATAAATTAGGGTCATTCAAGACAATTTTTCCGATTTCCTCTAATCGCTTAAGCCCTTTAATATAGCGTGGCAACTCCACAATCAAACCGGAATCTTCGAGTAGTTTTAAATAATGCTTTAACGTCCGCTCATCACTCACATCCATCAGCGTTTTTAATTGTCGATAATTGGGGGTATAGGGAACTGATCGCGCAATAAATGCCAATAAATTGGTAATTTTTTTAATACTTGCCCCGGTAATGGTCGGCACCAGAGTCGGAATATCCGAGTCCAATGTGACTTTTACCTGCTGCTCCAATGTCCGATAAAACATTGCCCGGTCTGAAAATTCCAAGAAATAGGGATAATATCCGACCTCTAAATACCGACGAAAACAAGACAAAATCGAATGCCCGGATGCGTTAACTTGCCGGACAATATCTGCAGCCAACTCAGGGTGGGTCGTCAAAATTATACCCAGAGTGACCGGCTTGAAATGAATCCCATAGGCAAGTCCTAAAAATTCACGAAACGACATGCCATGAACCCGATCAATAATCGCACGCCGACTAACATCGTAGGCGGCTTTTTCCAACTGAATCCCCGAACTCCCCGAGGCTAAAATTCTAAGTTTCGGAAACGTTTCAAATAAACTTTTTAACTCTTGCGCCCAGTTGGGGTATTTATGAATTTCATCAATACACACCAACTCCCCACCCACCCGAGAGAATGCCTCGCCGATTGAATAAATAGATACATTTTTAAGCTTAAAATGATCAATAGGAATATAAATGGCCAACGGATTTAGGGGGTCGCTGCCTAAGTTTTGACGCACAATTTGAAGCAAGGCAGTGGTCTTTCCCACTCCTCTAGGCCCCGTAACAATAACCAGACGATGAGAGTAAATCGGCGCATTTTTTTCAGCAAAATACCGAACAAATTCGGTGGTCTTGGAAGAAAGATACGCCTGACTCACTTCAAAACAAAGCTGCAAAAGATCATTCATAACGCCATTATATAGGAATGCATTACTAAATATAAGTCAAATTATTAGTAATGCATTCCTACATTGTCCACAAAAAAAACAAAGCGCTGAAAACGACTACCCACGAACGCGAAGCAGCAACCCCTCCAACCGCTCCACAAACGCCTCATGAAACCGTTGCCCCGGTTCAATTTGAATCGCGGGAGTATCCCCGGCCAGCCCTAAACGACGCAGCTCGGGATAAAATAAACACACCTCTTTGACCAACACAGCATCCCCATTGAGCGCACGCCCCTCGGCAAGCTCTTCCAAAAGTTCTTTGGGAATGTCGATTGCATTCGAAGGGATAACCCCCGAATTCAAAAATTGCCGCAGTCTCTGGTGAACCAAAATACGGGTCAACGTCTGGTTAAACTGAACCAAATGGAATGGCTTGGTCAAATAATCCATCGCCCCCGCCTTAAAACAATCCATAATTACACCGCGATCGGTAAATGCCGTTAACATCATAATCGATGCGTGACGGTCTTTTTCGAGAATCGACGGGATCAATTCAAATCCCTTCATATCCGGTAAGCCAATATCCAAAATGGCCACGTCCACTCGGTCGACATCGCTTATTTTAGACAGCGCCTCGGTACCCGACCCCGCAACAATGGCATGACAATTTAACTTGGCCACCAATCGAGAGATTAACGTCCGTAACGCCGTTTCATCCTCCACGATCAAGACGGTCGGCGTGATCTCAGCACCTTGTTCACCCGACTGGGTCGGCAATAACGTATAGAGTGGCTCATGTCCCAGCCGCCCCCCATCCTGTTGTCGGCGCTGGACGAGTTCCGTCGCAATCGTGACATGGACCGCCAATTCCTCCAGCATTTTTTTATCACAGTACAATTGGGCTTTGGCAAACAAATCCAGGTCGTTTACGATTTGCGCCACATAATGGCCAGTGATATCCGCCATCCCCGTTTTAGGCTCGACACAATAGGCACCGGATTTCATCGCCTGAATAACAATCTCTGAATTTTTGGAGAATGTGTACCCAATAATCTCGACCATGGGGTTCCATCGGCGCACCGCCTCGATAAACTCACAGGACGCCAGAAGGTCCCGACGGTCCAAATCGAGAAGAATGACCTTGGCGTTATTAATCCGTTCCGCACGGTTCAAAAAGAGCGATTCAAGCTCAGTCTCACAGTCAATCTCTAGACTCGAATCCACTTCCCTCTGAAGCCGCCCGATGGCAAACCCAATATCGCCAACAATGACAATATCGCTCATTTTAAAACCCTCCTAAATAGTGTCCCAACCAATGAACGGTCAGGCGGGCTTGAACATGGCGCGATGCTTTCTCTAATAATTCATGGTTATTAAACGGTTTGGTAATGTAATCATCGGCCCCCGCTTGGAGGGTCTTTACAATCAACCGATGTTCGGTAAACCCCGTCACCATCATGATTGAAATATCCGGTTGCCGCGCCTTCAACTGTGGAATACAGTCATCGCCAGATCCCCCTGGCAACCCAATATCTAACAATGCCAAATCAATCCGCCCCCCATTGGGTTGATCGCGCTTTTCAAGTGCAGATTCGACATTTGGAAACGCGGTCACCTCAAATTCTCGACTCAATACACGGGTCAAAAGGGTTCTCACGACGGGCTCATCTTCGACAACAATGGCCTTGGGTCGATATTTCAAACTCTTCGAGAGCGTTTTCAGTGTGTCTGATTTAAGTATTTGGAGTAATTCCTCCAGCGGTACCAACGGCGTCTTGGCCCCCGGAAAAAATAGTTGAATTTCACTGGGTGTCACGGACTGTTGGAGATGCAACCGACTCGTCAAAAATTCACAGAACGACTCAATCCGACGATGGATACTTTCATCGGACACCCGTGCCAACTGACGGTGAAGATGCGCCACCAAGGTGGATTGCTCAAACAAATGCCGGACCGCCAACAGCAAGATGGAGTGGTAGTAGGGCTTGGTAATGATTTCGGTCACCCCGGCTTTAACGGAGTCGACCATTTTTTCGGATTGATCCCGATCCATCAGGAGGATAATTTCGACCATGGGGCTCTTTCGCCGAACCGATTCCACACACGACACCATTCCATTCGGATTGATCGTCGAATCCAAAATGATCAGATCCGACTGATCGGGGTGGTGGGTCAGATAAGCAAGCAACGCCGCTTCCATCGAAAATTGAATCACATCAAAATCAACACTCAGCGTCTCCCGAATCGCCAACGCCTCGGTTTCTACAGCACACGCAAGCAATACGGTCTCCATAATGAGGAACCTCTTTTCGTTGAATTGACTGTATTTTCCCCTCATTAACAGCGCTTAAACATCCCCTCATTTTCCTAGTAGCCCCATAAACATTGAGGCAATATAAATATACGTGTAGGCTATTAACACAATCAATTGTGGTCATATGATCCACAGCCAGCGGAGGCCTCCAATGTTATTTAGATGTATTTCAGTTCGATTGGAGAACCCCCTGCGCCCCCTCCCCCGACGAGCATTTCCAGACATCCCCATTAGTCATCCGAAGCCTGTCATCGCATATCTCTGCGAATCCCCTAGATCTCGGGCAACCCGACTCGGCGTCCAACCCGATCAACTCCCCACCGTGGATCAGATTAAAGCGTTGTTCAAGATCAAGGGCTCCCGTGCCGCCACCCTGTATCACACCTTATGCCAATACGGGTTATTGGCAGACGGGGCCTTCCCAAAAATAGTCCGATTTCACCAGGCCCATCACGCCGATTGCCCGACAATCGAATCCGCTATTCCCGCGTATCTCGACTACCGAGACTCCCTCGTTCCCACCACCAAAGAATGGGTGTCTCTCATCGTCGGTGCATTGCCGTTGTCCTCCATACAACCCCAGTTCGAAAATGACCTATGGGACTGGATTCAATCGGCCATGGGCCCCACCCCATTGTCCCAAACGGACCTCCCCGACTTTCTCCAAAAATATCAAAAGGTCCTTATCCGTTCGTTACATACGGCCAATACAGTCGGCCGATTCTCTGATCCAACAGATACAGTGCTACATCAACTCATCCCGACCGTTATTGAGGCCTTCCGTGACGCGATACCCAATTGGAAAATGATTCAATCCGAGCCCACGTTAGAAATAGGGATTCAGCACCGCACGGACCAATTCGTGATAAAAAAAACAACCCCCAAAACCAGCCACACGCCACCCCCACCGGCGACTCCCCCGCGACCGATTGATACCCCCCGACATCCAGACCCCCCACGCCTTTTTGACGGTAAACTTATGTCAGGTGCCCGTTTTTTCATCCCCAGAACCAAGTTGCCGACCCACACCGCCGACGCGTCGCCCGCCGAAGTCGATGAAAAGGAGGCACTCATGCACCGGTATACCGTATGGCGAAGCCTCGGAATCGACTCTGTTGGCCTCGATTGGCTAGAATCCCGATTCCAGACTATCACTCAAACATCTCCCGATTTCAGGGAAGTCGCCCCCTCACTCGAGCACTACATCACCTCAATCCGCCAGCGCATTCCCACCGCATTTACCCTCGCGCTGTCCGACTATATTCAGCATCAATCCAATCACCATCGGGCCATCTATCGCGAATTAGGAATCCACCGCGAAGACATGCGCCGCCTCCAGGCAGATCTCCCCATCTCCACCCCTGACGACATTATCCGAGCCAAGACCCACCATCACCTGACTCTGGGGCTGACAATACTTCGATTGCGTGAGTACGCCAAAATGCAAACCGATTCGACCTATTGGGAAAACCAATTTCAAACCTGGCCACCCCAAGTGGGCGAATCAGAAACCGCTCAAACTACCCAGTTTTTAGACGCGGTACGATCCAGTATCGCCACCGAAATTCGACTTACTGAGGAACAGCTAAAGCCGCCCCTTCCCGATGCCGTTACACAACAACATGATCAACTTGTTGAAACCTATCGGAAAGCCGGACTTTCCGAAAGCGATATTCCCGCGATTCAAGCCCGATGGCCCCTCTTGCCCCTCCCGGAGGCATTTATTAAATACAACGACTCATGGCATCGCTTTAGAGTGTACCAAGACGCTGGAATCCCCGAAAGTGAATGCCTCCTGGTTGATACCACTTACTGGAAGGAAGGCCGCTCCCCAGAGGAAGCCATTACGGCATATCAAGGCGCCAAGGCTCGCTTTGTCGAATACAAAGCGTTGGGGCGCTCCGACAGGGTGTGCCCAATGATCGATACCCATTGGAAACCAGGGATGACGGCCACCGCAACGATTGAGGAGTATGACATCGACCAAAAATTTCTCGACGAATCGGCCAAAAGACATACGCGATATGCCTACTACGAAAGCCAGGGCTACGACGAATTATGCCTATCGACCATCGACCATCTTTGGCACGGAGAGCCCGAATCACTCGACGTCGCCATCCAGCGATTTGAAGCATTCAAAAAAAAGGGGGAACAAACCGTTAGGGACGCTATCAACTTTTATGCAAGTAGACCCGATACCCTTTACAGGCCGCCCTCCCCCCACCCCAAGGAGTGGGAACCCACGCCCACCTACGAGTGGAAATTAGGCCCCCCCGATTACTATTATGGCCACGGATACTCATGGGGCGGTGGGGTGGTTAATAACGGACTGTATTTTTAGCGCTTTAATGGTCGCTGAATTAATACCAATCCATCAGAATCGGTCGCCGGTCTACAGAGCACTAGCGCAGCCACGTTTGACCGACTGGTGCTCATTGGCGACGTTGCCAGTTGCTCCTGAACTTTTGCCGACAGCACTTTGAGGCCCCCCAACCGCTCAAACGTTGACCGAGGTGCAACCGCTAAAACTTGGTTATCCCCAAGCGTCGCATCCGCTCGCCAGACATCGGTGTCTTTTGGATATCCGTAACCACGAGCAGAATCCTCCCCCAAATAGGTATTGGTACCCGAACTCACCTGCCGGCTACTCGTCAAATTAGCCACCACAAAATCACCAATACCCACAGCCGCATATTTTTTATCATGCACCAACAGGTCAATCGCTGCTACAGTCATCTTTTCTGTAATGTCAGGAACGGACATAAAGCTAACAAACACCCGTCGGAGCTCCATGAGTTTCTGGCCTTCTATCTTTATCAGTGCCCGTTGGTTCGTCGGGAAATACCCTTCCGGACAACTCATTCGGGACGCTAGGTCTTGCGCATTATCCCCATTGGTTGGGGACGACTGCGTCACATATATCGAGGTCCCGACAACGCCTACCCGAAACCCCTCCCCACCCGCACCATGAATCGACACCGAGGCGGTGTTCCATGGCACCGTTAGCATGGCCTGGGCCGACATTGTTACTCTTGGGACGACCAATGGCTTCGCCCTAGTCGGATCCGTCTGATCTACATCGTAAAATTGGGCCGCCTTTATCGCGGAGACTGCGATACCCAAAACCCGATGCATCGCTAAATAGGTGACAAACGATGAGCTCCTCGCCGCTACAAAATTTCCGAATGGCGCAGCGAGCGTATTGGGCCCCACCGGAACGGTCCACCATGGGTGGGTCGATTCCCCGGGGCGGTGGGCTCGGGGCACAATATCATGCGACGTTGACCGGTATGGCGCTGGCGGAGAATCCTTAACCCGACTTGAAAATCCAAGGCCGCAGCCCGTCATCTGCTCATACATTGACCCGGGCAACGCGTTGGTTTTTGCGACAATCGCATAGGAATGATTTAAATCCGCCCCTTTTTCCTTTGCACCCTTGAGAATTTGCCGGGCAATTTCATCCGTGGGATGCGCCCGAAATTGATTTGCGATTTCAAATATTTCCGTATCCGATACCGCCTTTTTTACTCCCGGTGATACCGCAATAACAAACCGATGATTGACCAGAAAACAATCGGTCTTCCCCTTCGCCGTCAACATCCAGTTGGCCTGAAACCCTGCGGCCCTCCGAGAAATAAACGAAGGCCCCGTCTCCTCGTTCAGCTGTTTTTTCTGCAACGTCCCTCGGTGGGTGTACTGATCTTCAGGAATACCCACCACACGCCCCACCGGAAACTGCCCAATCGAACTCGCGTATAACGCATCCCGACCCGTCGTTATGCCACTCAACATATCGTCCGTCCGCTCGGATACCGATGGCCGGTAATAGATATTTTTATTTAAGGCTTCACCGGAGCCAACCCCAGTATGATGATTAATACACACCGCAAACGCATCGGCCCCCAATTTCCCAAATTCGGGATGGCTCTTTAAATCAGAGTTGACGTCCACACAGGCATCCTCAAGGTCATTCCCGCCTAATAAATAGGGGTTTCCATTGGCTCGCGCACGAAGATACAAATTCTTCATTAAGGCATCGGCTACAGGATTAATTCCATCCTCAGTCACACCACAACTCCGAACAAGCAGTAGAGATGTACCCTTTTCTGTGGTTACCGGCATAATTCGAATTTGTCCGTCACCTGCCGGAGAATTGACCGCATATCCGAGGTTAGGATAATGGGCCCCTTGATCTCCGAAATATTCCACAATCCCAGACGGGGTGCAATATAGTTGGTCATGAAACTTCTTTGGGTCATCAAGTCCGCTACGATTCGGTTGGTAAAATCCACCTCGAAAATCAGGGAATCCATGCTCTGCGACGACATCCCGATGCGCCCCGAGCACATTAACGGTCTGATTCCAAAGATCGGAAGATATCCGTTCACCGGGTACCGCCTCTCCCTTTGTCCAATCTGCCAAGAACTCCGATACGATCCGACGACCAAATACCGAAACCCGCATCAGTTGAGTCCACTGGCTCGCCGTCTTTGACCACTCAGATGTTTGCCTGCCAAACAGTTCGATTAGGCGATCCCCCTCCCGGCAAGTGCAGGCCGGCAAGGCAATCCCTTTTTTCCACATGTCCTGGAGGGTTTCTGCGTGCTTCGGATCACGTGCAAGTTCAGCCGCTATCGTTGACTTTCCCATACAATAATCTGCCACGATCCGTAATATCTGAAAAATCTGCTTTTCCCATTCTAATCGGGGAGGTTCAGGCCGAATAGCGGCTGCAGCCTGCCGATCACTCTTCGTCTGTACCTTTACCTGAGCAAACCGGGTCAGTGCATCCCCTTCCAGATGCTTATACAATGTCTCCATCAAATAAGTCGTCAGAAACCTCTCTTTCTCTCCGGCTTTAACCAGTGCCTGAAGGTCCGGCTGAGTCGTTGGCGTCCCTACCGGCGCCTGAGGTTCCAACAGATGATACAAATCCCAGAACGGATCCCCCGCACTGCTTGCTAATGCCCGGGTCGCAATCTGCGCAACATTCATTCGCTGAATTTGGAGTGCACTCGCCACCGCAGCTTGCGCAGGGTGCGTCGGAAGTACCCAGTTGGCGTGTCTGGCATACTCCACCACCGCCCGTTCCGCGACTTCGATTTCAG
This sequence comes from uncultured bacterium, assembly GCA_903864835.1. GTDB lineage: Bacteria > Margulisbacteria > Marinamargulisbacteria > SXXA01 > SXXA01 > CAIPHK01. The sequence goes on from CAIPHK010000041.1 coordinate 11,630, forward strand.
CTTTAGTCACTGTTGAAACCGCTGGGGGTGTCGGTGTGGCTAAAAACTCCGGAAACAAGGGATTGTTTCCCGCCCGAGCAACCGCCTTCATCACGGGATTGGTCACTTCAAAGGTTCGGGATTCGTTTAGTTTTGATTAATTTGATTCATGGGGCGCTACCTTTTTATTTCCCGGGGCCCATCTCTTGGGCCCACTTGATACCGTACGTTTAAACATTCATTATCCTCCACAAAGTTTCATTTATTTTTCGACAATCAGAGTCGTTACGACCTCGATATCGAGGTAATCGGAACGCACAATCTCTGCCCCCAAAACCAATTTCGTATCGTTTATCCTAAATAATCAACACTTGGAAAGTAAAGAGAGGCTGACACTCCCATTGATTTAAATAATTATGTAACTTATTGTTAAATACACTCTAAAAATAGCAACAAGGGGGACTTATGTTATTTCGTAGAATTTCTGTTCGACTCAAAAAATCGTTACCACCGCTAGATCCACAACGATACCCCGATTTACCCGCTGTCACTCCCAAAAAGTGGTATCACTTCTCAGAAAATCTCCACGATCGGACAGTCCGACTCGGCATCGATTGGCATCAGGCACACCTTATCGATCACATTAAAACCACACTCAATATCAAAAAAGGCTCCCGCGCCGCGATACTCTTTCATCTATTGTCCCAACAAGGGCTATGGGAGGATGGCGCGTTACCCCAAATCGTTCAATTCCAATCGACCCGTAAGGCCCAATACCCCACGGTTGAATCCGCTATTCCTGCATACGTCGCCCACCGAAACGAGCTGACACCTGTCACAAAAACCTGGGTATCCCTGATTATCGGCACCCTTCCCTTGGGCCCAGTACAACGCCGAATAGAAAGCGACGTTTGGAAATGGATTCAATCGGCCACCGGACCTCAGGGCATATCACAAACAGATCTACCTAAGTTTCTCACCACACACCAAGAAATACTCGCCCAGTCATTACACGCCGCCAATACGATGGGGAGATTCTCGGACGATCACGCAACATTGGTACATAGACTGGTCCCACTCATTATCAGCGCATTTGATAAAGCCAAGCCGGATTGGAAACAAATTCAAGCCTATACCCCGTTGAAAAACGTACTCAAACGGCGAAACGCCTGGCTCATAAGGGACAAGGAGAAGACAGCGACCGATTGGGACCAGAGAATTGGCCAATTGAGTGCTAAAACCTCGCTCAGTGACTCCGAAGCACGGGAGTATGTACTTCGATACCAAACCGACTCCGCGGTGGAACATGTCGAAATAGGTCCTAAAGGGCGCCGACCCACTGAGTTGCGATCGATTGATATATTTAGAGAGTTTCTGCTCAATCATATCGAAAAAAGAATCATCGATTCCTTTAATCCCTCCGTCGACGTTCAGCCAATCATCGCGGCATGGCAAGAATTCCGAAATAACGCGGTCAGGACACTCCATCGATCGCATTTAATCGACGCCCCATTTTACGACCTACTCACCCAACGAACTCACATTTATCACGCCGCCGGCCTTGCCTCTCAAGACGGAGCATACGCCGAGAATTGGATCCACACCCATACTCTGTACTCGTGCCGACAGGCAGAGACCCCTATCGATTTCAAAATGTCCCCGACGCCCTCTATAATCCAACATGGAATAGAGGCAGCTATCCTCAATCGCTCACCCGAATTAACTCATTTCCTCCCAATTTGGAGACAATCCACTCCCGACAGATCCATCCATGAATTAGAAACCCGAGTCCAGGACCTATATCGGGCGGGCCTACTTGTGGGTAAGGAATCGGCGTGGGGATCAAAGGAGGCCACCCCGTCACCGCCTGCCCCTCGCCTATTTCCTCCCAAAACAACCGTGCCTCCACTCCCAGACGTCCGGCCAAGTACCCCTGTCAAATTTAAGCATGGCATGGGCAACCCTTTTGATGGCGGATTAAAGTCCGGAACGGATTTCAAAATTCGCCCCTATCCCGACGAGGAAACAGATGAGGACTCTCGCCCCAATTCCCCAGCCATCCCAGGCTATACGACGGCAGAAAATGGGGCGTTATTCCCACCGCATACCGATATTGTATTCTGGTTTAACCGAGTCAACCCTCTCTTGGATCAAGGCTATTCCATCGACGATGCCTGTCGACTTTTGGTGACATTTCCCAAATTTACACCCCACCCTGACGATTGCGCTCAACTGGAAGCCCTTTACCAAAAAATATCGGCTAAAAACGGGTCCCCATGGACCGTCGAACGTGTTGTCGCCGTCGGTCCGTTGTTCCATGATCTTTGTCAGGAAGCCATCTTCCCAGAAGCAACGGTGTTACCCTATATTCTTGAATTGGGCCCCGAAGCGCATGCAGTTGAGCTCCGCCTTGCCCAAGAAATTAAAGATGTCCCCGCGGGGCAGGCCAGAATGATTACGCTCATGGCCCACTTCCGACGATTATCGAATCACGCTGACCCTGATTTAGCTACGGTTAAACGTCACGCCTTAGCGTGTTTTAGACTTCATTTTTCGATCCGCCAAATTGTCGAATTCGAAAAAAACCTCACTCCGGATTTGTCAGAGACACGCGTTCACCGGTTGGTCCGCAGGTTATTTTTTAACCAATTTTCTCCTGCGCTAATCACTGCCATGGAAAATCGTACCCACGCCATTCTAGCCGACGCTTCACCTCACCCCAACCCGGAATATCTCGCCGCAGAAATGACTTTGAGGGAAGAACGAACATCGATATATTCAACACAAAACGTCTCTGAGAAATGGACCCATATCGTTGAAGGGGCAATCGGTTTAAATTACGCACCCCCGTATGCAATTACGCCCAAAGATCTGGTTCTATATATCAAAACACTCTCCGCACTGGTCACCGATGATCAAAGACCCCGTCGCATTGTATGGCAACGCATTGGAATCACCGACACCGGCATCGAATGGCTTGAAAATCGGTTCCAAACCCTCGTCGACGCTCATGATCTCACCCAAAGACTGATCCTCCCAGAGAACTACAACCACTCCATAGTCGACCGTACACCGACCGCATTTACCCTCGCTCTGTCCGACTATATTCAGCATCAATCGGATCACCATCAATCCATATATCGGGAATTAGGAATCCACCCCGATGATATGAGTCTTCTTCAAGCCACCCTTCCGATCTGCACTCCCGACGAGTCTATTCGAGCTCATTCTGATCGCAACCTGGGTCGATCATTGGCAACACTCCGCGAAGAGCGATATACCCGATTAGGTATTGATTTTGATAAAAGCAAATCGGAATTCGTACAATTTGCACCATTGCGAGGCGAATCAAAAACAGCCCATACTCGCCGTTTTTTAGACGCCGTCCAAGCACAAGCGGCCCTCAAACTTCGAAGGGAGGTTTACGAGATGGAAAAAATTTCACAAACCGAGGTTCCCTACCTTGAGGAGATCGGTAGAACAGCCTTTAGTGGGATCATGGTGTCCGACCCCAAAAGAGCTGCATATAGGGCCATTAAGTCCTATTGTAAGTTTAAGCTGGCCAGTGATAGTTATATTTATAGTGATGGGGACTGCTGGCAAATTAATTCGATCTACGATGGTCTCGAAGGCAATTACCCAACGTTAGAAAAAAAATTCCAAGAAGCTCTTAAGCGCTTTTCTGTGAAAACCAACGAAGAGCAGAAAAAAATTCAGGAAGAACAAGACCGTCGAGACATCGCCTGCATTTTCTCATCTAATGAAATTTGGGACCATGACATAATCAGAAGGATACAAGCCCGGTGGCTCAAACTGCCCGGTAAAGAGCAAATTGAGCAGTGTAGAGGCTACATGGATAGAAGAAGACATTATAATCTCCACAGCATCCCTGAATCTGATCACCTCAAACTCGATACGAACCATTGGAAGGAAGGCCTTACGGGGAAGGATGTCCTTATTATTTACACCCGTCATCAACAGTATCAAGCCCTGGGATGTAGCTCCCACGATGTCGATAAACATTGGAAACCTGGGATGACCCCGGAAGCCACAGTGGCAGCCTATAAAGCTGAATTAAAAAAGCAGCAGGAGGCCGCAGAAGTGGCGCGAGTGGCGCAAGTGGCGCGAGTAGCAGCTTTGCAAAGAGAGAAGGAAACTGCAGAAATAGCGCGGCTCGAGGCGGCTTGGCCCATGGCCTTTACGAAGCCATCTCCTAGTGACATCATACCTAATTATGCAAGTAGTCCCACGGTTTATACAGCTCCGTCACCTGTCTATACGTACACTCGCCCAGAATATGATTTTCTCGCCGAATTTAACTCAGAAAACCGTCGACGAGAGCAGGAAGCCCAAACACTACGCTTTTTTGAAGAAGGCCGTCGCGCTACTTATGGGGGCTGGATGTAAAAAAAAGAAACCTCCCTAGGTTAACCTAAACCTAAAAAGTCCGAGATGTGCAATTTATCGGTCTGCGCGGTGTGGCACACGCCACATAAGCAGGCCGAAAATTGTGCAGATCGGACTTTTTACCCCCGGCGGATTATTGAGCCGGTGCGAAAGCGGAACCACACCGCAATCTGCTGAATCACTTGGGAATCCGGTCGCCCCTCAGGGTCAATGACATCCGACAACGGGGTCACCCGCACCCGAACAATGACAGGGGCGTCCGCCGTCGCCAATGGATACTTCACAAACTCAGTATGGTCGAGCAAGATCACGTCCTTGACTTGCCGGATGAGCGACGGCACCTGAGTTTCAAAGTCGAGCTGCATCGCTAACTTGCGATCAGTGATTTCTGGATTGATAAATACCACCACGCTATAGCCCCGTTGGATCAAACTCAAAATATTATGATACTGGGCATCTGTCCCCAGATCATCCATCGACACCGGTTTAAGCTGTTTATAAAAATTGGGGGTATTGATCCATGGAATGAGTCGAAATCGGGCCAATCCTTTCGGAATCGGCATAATCACCGGGCAATCCAGTGCCTGAAGTAAAAAAGGGCCTTCCATAAAGTGGGATCTCACCGCCAAAATTAACCGGCCAGTTGAGGACTCCCCCAACTCCTGAGTCGTATAAAATGAGCACTCTCGATGCGCAAAATACCACCGCCAAAATCGACGAATATAGGCCCATTGGGCATGCCAACGGGCGGCCTTTCGCCCCACGGTTGTAATCAGAACCATCGCCCACCTCAACGCCCAAACCGGCCAAGCGGTGACCGCGCGCATCCTAGAAATGAGTCGGCCCGTACGTCGCTCCCCCCCGCCCATCGTCCGAGTCAATCCATATGCATATCGATACGCATATCGATACGCCGCGATATAAAACGTGATTTTTTCGTCAACGCCAGAAATCACAAGACATTCCCTTGATCTTTTCTCATCACGCTCGACAACATTTCTTCCCGCTCTTTTCTGCGCTTTTCTGCAGCCGCCATGTCCTTCGATTGAACCCCATCCGAGGGTGCCGGGTTGGGGACATCGTCCACTGGGGAAGCAACGGGCACAGATGACGCCACACCACTCTTTTTTGAAATTTCTTTAGGGAGATCCGCGACTACCGGGGACACCTTAGGCAAGGCCTGAGGAACGGCATAGTCGACCTGACGCACCGTGGTCGGACGGGAATCCACCCTATTGTCGACCAACGGGGTAGGGGCCTTCGGTGAGGATGCCATCGGTCGCGGTCGAATGGAAGGCTCTGGAGTGGCGACAACGGGAGTTACTGGTGACGCCGCTTTTTTGACTGGCGCCTCGGGAACTTTGGGCTCAACCGAGATCGGAAATAGAGAGTCCACCGCCATATTCGGAGCGGGAACCACCGGCGGAAATTTTGGCTCTACCCGTGTTGCATGAACCGCCGCCCGAACCGGACGCGCCACTGCTTGCACCAATTGTTCAAAATACTGCCCCAATGCCTCAGGATCTTTCCGAAAGCGTTGAAACATCTCTTTATCAATCTTAAATAAATCGTCAGGACTTGGGGTCGTCATCACTATTTTTCAATTGCTCAGTGAGCTCGGACATCCGACGTATCGAGTCAAACACCTCTTGGCGGCCCGCCATGATCCCTTTTATCGAGCGACCCATGAAGTCTTCATTCTGACGAATTTCATCTTGGCACATCAGTCGAAGTTCTTCTCGTTTTCTCTCCACATAGCGAAACCGAAACAGCAATAATGCAATATCAACGACAATCAAAACCGTGATTACGAAGACTGCGGATACTCCAAAAATCATGGTCACTCCTTCGTTACTACCGGTACGGAATCAAGAACCCAGCGTACATTTTCAAAATTCGGCATGTCAATGGCCGCCGTCACGTCATTCATCAATTTGGTCGCACGATTTCGTTTAGACAAATCTGAATCCAGTTTGTCCGCTCGAATCAATTCAAGGACGGGCGCAATGGTTTCCCGAGGAAATTGATTCAATACCTTCAACACCCATTGAATATCGGGCATCCGATATATCGCGTCCACCACAATACGGTCCAACGGTACCCGTCCTTCATTCGGAAAGGACCGGGGAAGATAAGCCAACATCCAATGAAGTTTCAAATATTTCTTAAAATCGGTTGCGGTCACCAACGGAAGTGCCAATCGGGTCATTTCCGCAACCACCTCCGCGACGACACGAACCACATCATCCCAGTCAAAATCCCGGCGCAATACCAGAGCGGCCGCTTCCATATCGGTGGGGGCCTCCGTATCATCCATTATCAGGGAAAGTAACCGATCCACCCGAGTTTCGATCATGACCGACCCCTTGGCTTTGGATACAAACGCGTTCCCAACGCGAACCATTTGCCCGGACGAATGATGGCGTAACACATCGTATAAATAGGGCGATTGGGTATATATATCTTCCAATATCTTTCGCTGAAGCGGCACACGCAATCCTGAAAACATCCCGGTCAAGACCTCGGGGGCCACCCACTCCAGCCAGACCAGCCCTCGCGATTCGACGAGCGCCGGGGCCATTTGAATCAATGCGGCCATGCCCAATGCCTGAGTGATCAATCGGGCTATATGATCTTCCGCTTCGACAATCATTGCCACAACCACATCAATCGCCTCTGGTTGGAGCCCGACAAAGCGTTCCAACCTCACAAAAATTCGTTCCAAAATGGCCTTTGAAATTGCGGTCTGTTCGTCGGTAAAGTCGCTCAATCGCACCATCTTATACCGCCCCATCCGGACGTTGTTGCCATCGTTCCCAATGTTCGTCCCCGGAATGGACGATGGTAACACGGGGTCCTGGGTTATCAGGTTGAGATCTCCAAACATTCATACGCCTTGCAGACCCTTCTTGGGTTGGCGACAGTATTTGAGCGTTTACGCGGAACAACACCGAGATCAATTTAAGTTCGGGTGGCGTAATTTGTCCTTCTTTTTGGCCGACATCCCCACTTTGTACCCCTACAATTTTTAAAAATATCTTTTTTGCAATTTGAAGGTTCTGTTCAGGTGAAAACGCCCCTCCCGGCCCAACCCCAACCGGATACCTATCGATTATTCCCTTAAATATGGGATTGGCCGACTGATCAAGCCCGGTTCTGAAATTTACGACATCTTCGACCAAGGACTTCACTAACCCATCATCACCCGTTCCTAAGTCTTGGGAAGCTGTACCCAAATTTTGAACAGCCCCGTTAATTTCTTGACGTTTTTGCATTGCGTTTCCAAGGAACAATTGGCCGAAAGCGTCCGTTGTGTCGCCAACCAATGCATGTAACGCACAAGATCCATCACCATTGGTATCCTCTCTGTCGAACAATACACGCCTGCCATCCAACACTGTAGGAACATCCGTCTTGGCAAGTTCGGCGATGTTCCTCCCATTAGCCCCGTCGGGGAAAGTGAATTCCACTTGTCCGGCGTTATAATTAGGCATCGCCCTAGGAATCGGAGGAGGGGGAACGACGGACCTTACAGACGGGAGCACAGTTGGACCGGCAGCCGCCATTCTAGGGGGTGCTACGAACGTCGTCGCAGGCGCCGAAGAATGCCCCGAACTTTTTCCAGCCTGCCCCAATCCCGCCAAGATGTCAGCAATGGACATACCGTTCGCAATGATCGGAGCCGCCATATCGGGTGCAATCGCAAGTCCCAAAGAATCGACCTTTGTCTTGACATCACTAGGGCCTGCAGTCGCCGGATCATTCAAGACCCTGGTCAAGTTATCAAAATCTGGATGAGCCCGATGATTGCTAACCTGCGTTCCCATCATCATCATATCCGTCATCAACTGCTGTTTAATACGCCCTACATCAGCACCGGGTGCACGCGCGCGGACGTCCGCACCGACTAACGCCGCCGCCACCAATTCCTCTGGCCCAACTGAAAACAACGCTTGATGTAATTCAATCTGCGCCCAGTTTGTACCCGGGTGCCGAACTTCCAGCGACCGAGACGTGACCAATATCTCCGTTAATGAAAATCCTTCTTTCGAGAGCGCTTTCAAGATGCGGGCCCCGTCCAACGACGTCGAAGTATCAGAATCGACCAGCTGTCGCATCCGCACCTCCGCCCGGTCCAAGCGATCTAAACTCAATCCCATCTTGTCCATGACGTCAGAATGAGCGGGAGTCGCGACTAAAGTCCGAGCATCGGTCCCCCCTTCCGCTAAACCGGTTGCGATCAGCATTCCCAATGCGGCCCGCTTTTTAGGGGTATCCGCAGCAGCCTCCGCCTTCACGCTCGACTCGATCACCTTTATTGGGACCTCAAACTGGGCAGCTGCGCCATGCATATCTTTAGGAACCGCTGCAAAATCTAGCGTCACTTCCGTAATCCCGTCACTCTCTACCATCGCCATAAGTTCGGCGGTTCCCGTGTCTAAATTCATAGGATTTAGACTTTTTGGGACCTCCGGGGCCCCCATCGCATTTCGAGTCGCCCGAACGGCCGCTTGCCCCGCCCCAACGATTGTCCCCAGAATCGCACCAATGGCCCAGCCAGTACCGTGATTAGCACTTGGGGTACCTCCCGACAAGATTTGATTCGTAATCCCAACCATAACCGTGCCCGCCTGAGTCCAGCGATCTCCTCTAAATCCGGTCTTAAGATCCGGACACCATTTAAACATCGGCTGGTCATCCCAAAGCCGGGTCATCTCCGCTGCCTCGTCAGGCATCGCCTTCGTCACCGATGCCGCAAGTCGTTCTCTATTTGCCGATCTAACCGCCGCTTTCGCGGCATCGGTTGAATCTGCGCCGAACAACGGATCCAATGTATGTCTCATCGATTCACCCACCGTCACGGATGCGGTCGGGTCATGGAGTAATAGTCCCCGCAACGCGGTCTTGGCCCCGTCCTTCGCAGTTTGAAACGCTTTTTTATCCGCGTCACTGGCCTTTTGGTCCAAGGGAGCTGGCACGATTGAGGCAATGAGTGCATCATAAGTCGCACTTCCCTTAAGTAACGCCGCCTTCACCTGGTCCTCTGTTTTGCCAGGAAAGGCCGTTATCAAACCGTCAACAACCCTCTTTATATTCCCCTCTAGAGGATCTTTACTTAGGGCGGCAAGTCCGTCGCCAGTCAGCGTATATTTGTGATCTCGTTTTCCCGAAGCCACCCTCCCCTGATTCGTTGGGACCGCCAGTCCAAACTCTTCCAACTGTACCAATGCCGCACGAACCGCAGGACTAGTGGGTCCCAATCCGCCTAACGTACCCCAAAGCGACCCCGCATCCAATTCCGTAAGGGCAGACAATGTATCGCTGACCCAAGGTTGCGCTGATTTACCATTCCGCATCTCTGTCATTTGAGGAGTCGACCGAACCACTTTTCCAAAAAGCGCTGTCGCTGACTTCGCCGCCAAGGGCGCCGGATAGGCAAGGCCATCTGCCATATATCGAGCCATGTCTTTGGAAAAAATATCCGGGTCCTGCTTCATCCGTGTAGTTAGGATTTGGTCTGCCAGCGCCATTAGTTTATCCGTCGTATCGGCCTTCCTACCCAACTTCCCCTGGGCAATTTTGTCGGGAAACCCAATCTCAATACACACAAAGCGGGACACCTCTCGCTGCAATGCCGTCCCCACGCGAGGCCCATCGGAATGCAGGGAGTTCAACGCATCCAATGCCGCTGACGCCAACTCAGGATGTCCTGAAAGTCCTGCGAATACCGCCGCCGCTTGCATATCAGATTTGCCCATAAACCCTTTTAGGGTTTCAGTTACCATTTGCCCACCCGTAGGATCTCCGACCAGTGGCTGCAATGCCATCATGAGTTGCTGCGCCGCCTGGGTCACATTCTTGGTTTTTCCCGCAGTTTCCAACAAGGACGATACCATCCGGTACTTTTCTGACCCCGGCGTCGCCTCCCCGGGACACAATGCCCAGATAGACGTCATGGTCTCCGCACGCTCCGCTAACCCCTCTGAGCGTGATCCCACAAACTGAGCTACCAAATTGACACGGGTCTTGGTCACAAACGCCACCGCGCGATCCCCAAGCTCGGACGACGACCCCGTTCTACCCAAGTCCCCCGCCACCCCCGCCAACCGATCCCATACCGACGCGCCAGTGTCCGTACGGGTACTCAGTACTTTAAACACCGGGCTAGCCAAGATTTCGTCCATCGACGGCTTGGGGACCTTATTGACTACTTCGCTCACCTGTTTTTCGACCTCGGCGAGGGTGCTCCCTATCGCCGCAGGGTTCCCCTTAAGTCCGTAGACCATCATATCCACCGCGTGTTGATCCGCACGACCCGCAGCCACCATTTTTTGAAGACCTTGATCTGGCGCCACACGATCAGGGCCCAGCCGATCTAACGTCAATTCTGGAGGAACCGGCGGCGCTCCCGCACCCACCGGCCATCTGTCCCGCAACTGATCTCCCAAATCAGGAAAATGCCGTGCAAAATCAGTCAATGCACTCAACCCGACCATGTGTTCCGCCATTCGAATGGAAATCACAGGCGGAACAAATCCGTTACTCTTCATCGTGCTCAACAAGGATATTCCACTCAATTCATCGCCGCGTCCGGCGTCAATGAGGACCTTTCCAACAACAACCTTAAGATCCTGGGACGCCCCACTAATCCCCCCAACCACTAACGCCAACCGATCCACCGCCGCTTGCCCTGCCGGTGCAGGCAATGCAATAAGGTCTTCCACCAACGTCTTGATTGCCCCAGCCCGATCGGGTCCCCCCAAAAACTGAGGATCCTCAATCGTTCGTTCGATGACTTCTTTTATATTGGATCCGTCCGGCTTCACCGCGCCCTTGATGACATCCCTAGCGGTTCCTAAATCCGTCACCGCCCGCATCAGTACCCGGGATCGATACGCTTCAGGTGTAGCATCCGGCGCTTGTAGTGCCGCCGAGGCTTCGGCCCTAAAATGAGGATTGGTCGCCACCTTCGATGCAAATCGTTCAATATCGGCAAAATGGGCTTCCACAAATAAGTTTAAATGACCCGGCGTTAAATGGGTGATCAATTCCGGTGAATTTTCGGCCATAATCAACGCCGAGTGAGACGACGCATTCACCACGCCGACCCAACGAGTGGTCACATCGGCACGAACCACGGGATCCGTAATCCCCGCTTTATCCATTCTTCGACTTAAATCGGTTTCTGAGGTGATCGTTCCCTCGACATCCAACGGCCCCGATGGCCCCACGACCCCCGCCAACCCACCCTGAACCAACGCATCCATCCGCTCTGTAACCTGGGTCTTAACCCCCGCCATTGACCGGAGCATTTTCGCCGCAGGCCCCGTAATTTCACCCTGCTCTAAGCGTTCCGCAAGATGAGATGCCAACTCTGGGCTGCTCGCTGCGAGGCGACTCAGTACCAACGCGCCGTTAGCGGATGACAATAAGGTCGGCAATACCGCCTGACTGATAGCGGGATCCTGTGCAATGTGAAGCATCGGCTGGAGTAGTGCATCGGCGGGTAGATTCGGATTTTCTGCCGCCATCAATAACTGGGTGGTCGAGTCCAACGCCGCGGTGGGCTTCAAAGATCGGACATCCGCAATGATCCCCAGATTACTCATTCGGTCGTGGAGCTCCATACCCCAGGATGGCCCCCCTGCCGCCGGCAGATCCGCTGGATCCAACGGATGATTTGCATCCAAATGCTCAACCAACCCCTCTCTCAGCTCCGGCGCCATGCGTTGAAACAGCTGAGTAAGTCCTTGGATTTCAAGATTACCGGCCTCATCCCTCAGAAAAGAGTTGGGGACGCTATCCGCCGCGGTAAACATTTGTTGCCAAAATAACTGTCGGGGTTGGCCATCTGCGATACGGGGGCTCAAATCCCCAATGACAGAGTAGACCCGACTCGGGGGCTCTTCTGCATCAATCACGGTCTTGGATAAATTATTCAACGCCGTCGCCATCGCCTGTGAGGTTTGGTGGTTTGAAATGACCCCCGCCAATACATCGGGTGACGTTTGAAGCATATCCGTCACAGTGGCCTTGGCAACCGCCGTGTCGCTTTCCAAGAGCCCAGACCCCCGGATAAGCCCGACCATGACATTGATGCCTTGAGACTTATTGGAAAACGCCACGTTGACGGTGTCCTGCAATCGCTCCAAATGCACCGAGGTCATCTTGTCGCCCATCCCCGCCATCGCGTTATGTCGGGACGCCATCTCCAACGCCACCGCTAAGTGGCTATTACTATTCGCTCTAACATCTGCGCCTGGTATGCCGTTCATCAGCTATTTACCACCTGCCCTTTAAAAATTGCATCCCCCAACGCCCTCGATAATATCTGCCCGATCGCTTCTCGTTCCGGTAAGGCCCCCCCATTCGTTTTGATCATCGACATCAATGTATACAATCCCTCAACCTGGGTCCCCGTACCCTCAATCGCTTTCGTCAGCGTCGCCCCTAGTCCAGGATCTCGACCGGAAACAATCGCACAAAATCCGTGTAGCTCCATACTATAGTTCCCGTTATTGATTTGTTTCTTCTCAATCTCTTCTGCGATTCCCTTCAATGCGCCGCCGGCATATTCAGTCCGCTTGGCCACCACTTGGCCCGCCCTATCGAGTGCGGACACGGTTTGAATCGCCATTTCTCCCAAGCCCGCCAAATCAGGCGTCCCTGTGGCCCCCGCGATACCACTGGCTGCCGCTTTACACCCATCTGTAAAAATTTTGGCATCGGCATCGGTACCGGTTCCAATCGCAATCGTCATACTGGATTGAATAAGCCCGGGACGACCCGACTCTGCCAATACCAATGTTCGTGGTGATGCCCCTGCAATTCGCGCACCTAGCTCCTCAGGAGGCCCATCAAATAGACCTCGTAGCGCATCTTTGTCAGAATTCCCCACCTCATCCGCAGCCGGTGACAGCAAGAATGATACGTACGTTGCGGGTGATTGGGTCGCCAAGCTATCTGCTGAATCAGGATCAGCCATAAATACCAGTTTCTCGGCATCGGTCTTCCCTTCAAATTTTTGGGCGACCGGCATCATTTCTTCCCTCAATGCGACGGCACCGGCATCGTCAACTGGCTTACCCTGTAGAGTCGTACTAATCGCTGCGGCAGATGCAGATCCCGGCTTCAACAGTTCACTTCGCGCGGTACTGGGAGGTGCCCCACTCACCAAATTCGTGAGTGTTTCCGCCATATCTTTAATGAGGGGGCCCCCCGAAATCGCCCCTTTAACCAACATCGCCGCACAGTCCATCCGGGTGCCCAGCTGAACCGTGGTATCGGCCAATGCCGTTTTTAAATTCGCTCTAATGCTATCGTTTGATAACATCGTCGATACGTCACTACGCCCTGCCATACGGGTATGCTCCGCCAAAAAGAGATTCGGTTCGGTCTCCGCCTGTGCCAAATGGGCCAATTCCCGAGCGGCGGGTCGGAGTTCAGCCGCCAATCCGTCAATACCCGCGGTAAAGGTTTGTAATTCTGTCTTCGGAATTGTCCCGCCGCCGGTCACCATTTGATCCACCAATGTCTTCATGTCCTTCAATGGACCAGGATCGAGACCGTCCCCAATCTGTTCGCTCAAATCACCTGCCCGAGTGCGCACATCGGCCCTAAAATTAAATGAGTCTGGGGTAAGATCACCCTGAGCGCGCGCAAGAACATTCTGAGTGATTCTGCCGGTATCAAAATCAGCGATTTGTCCCATCCGTTCTTGGGCAATAAAGGAATCCACCATCGTCTTGGTCGAGTCAACCGTAGCCAATGTGTCCATCGACAACTCATCTGCACCCGACGCTGCTGAGGCCGCACCCAGTGCTTTCGACAATCCCATCAACCCTTGGGAATCCGACGGTGCCAAATTTTTGGTGAGCCCGGTTAACAACGTATTTGCATAATTCGGCGCAACGGTGTCTAAGTCCTTGATTAAAATTGCCGCGCCATTCGGGTCGACTCTGGCAAAATCTTGAAAATCAGACCGCGCTTTATCGACCGCCGCCGGCCCACCCGTCAACATGATTTTGGCCGTCGTTTCCCTATCTTTTCTGGACATCGGGGCAAGGGGTCGGTCCCCCTGGTAGCCTACCTTAATGGCGGTCACAAACCCTTCCTCCTTGCTCGACATTGCCGCTTTTACGTTGGGATCAGATTGGGCCGCGATCACCTGCTCGATAACTCTTTTGAACTCGTCCGGTGTATTAAGGGTGGGATCACTACTTCCTTCATCAATGCGAAGCCCCTCCGCACCGACTTTATACCCCAGTTTTTCAAGACTATGCATAACGGTGTCATCACCAGATTCCAATTTCAGCATGGTTTCGAGAAGGCGTTTTGCACCGGGCAAATACATTGCGGACCCTTCGGCTAATAATTTAGCCAATAACCCGGCGCCCTCTGGGTCGGTCATTACCGCCGCCAACTTTGCGGGGGATCCCCCCAACTCGTTTGCCATAGATACCAACGCTTCGTCGCGATCCAGAGTCCCCCGCATCTCCGTCAAATGGTCGTCACTCATCTGATGCAGCTCGTCAGGTGCCGATTTCCCACTCAGCGCATCCGCGAAAATGGCCCTGGCCTCTTGCTGCGCCTTTTTGTCCAATGACACCGTTTTGATAAATTGTTCGGACCGAACATCAGCTTGTCTCAAATATTGCTCAAACTCTTGCTGCTTACCCAATCGACGCACTTCAAATCCCACCATCTGAATCACCATTGCGCCCGCTTCGCCACCGGTTCGTTTAATATTTCCCAGTAACTGGGTAATAGAGCCAAAATCACCGGACGACGATAATTCAACGACCTGTCGCGCCACCGCATTCGCTCGCTTGGTCAGCTCAACATTGGCCGCCACTGGGTCGGTGTTGAATTTGCGACTTAGGGAACTAAAATCGCTATTGAGGTGCATCTTGGTGTCTTTTGAATACGCCTCATACTGTTCTTTTCTAAGAATCATTCGGTCTTGCATTGTCTCCACACGCAAGGGTTTTTCGATTCCGCGCTGAATCATTTCTTTGATTTCGATCACCATGTCGGCGACCCCATGGGTATCGCCGCGCTTCAATCGGGCCCGAATTTCATCAGGAACTGCGGCTCCCGCCGCCGTCCTATCTGCGGATAAGGCTAAATTATGAAGGGCCAGCATCGATTCCCCTGACGTTGTTGCCAGAGTTGCTGGACGCCCTGCCCTCGAAATTCCAGAAACCATATCGCTTAGAAACTGACTCGGCAAATCGTTGCTGGCGTGGATCTGCCGCTCTGCAGCCTGATTATCAATATGATCAAGCAAGGTATTCAGATCAGCCCCCGCAGAAACGTCGTCTGTTGCCCCTCCCATAGCCGTCGCCATACCCCTGATAAACGCCTCTCGCGACTCCGCGGTCATCGGCTTTTCTGATACAGAAAACTCCCTCACCTTAGCGGCGATCTGCACCAATTGTTCCCCGACCTGCGTCGCCTGCCCCGTCCCTAGTGTTCCAGTTTGAGTTTTAATCTCCTTAATTCGAGCAACAGCATCTTCGATTACGGTTGCCCCCCAATCTCTAGAACGACCATTTCCCTCAGCTCCCCCGGTTCCCACTTCACGCCCAACGATTTCAGCACCCGCAGTCACTGCAAACTTAGCAAAGTTTATTAACTGGGCATCCAATTTCTTCTCCGCCTCCGCTAACGCGTTTACTGCAAATAGTTGTTCAGCCCCCTTCAGCCGTGATGGAAGGTAGCGGCCCGACAACGTCGGGGCATCTACCCGGTCACGAGCCGCCTCAAACGCCGCAACGGCTTTGTCTAACGAGACCTGCGCACGATCCATTCCACCCGCCCCCGTACCACCCGCAGCTACGGACTGCATCAACTGGGTCATTGCGCGTGGATCAAGCGCGCTGGTCATCCGGTCCATATCCGTTTCTTCCATATGCAGCGCTAATTTACCAAAGCCCTCAATACTACTGAGCTGGCTTGCAACCGCTCCGGCCATTCGGGCTTCTACGGCTTGCACATTGGATGAATCGACGAATCCTTCACCATCAGTAACCGCTGACCGCTGAAAAACAAAATCGGCCACCTGACCACGCCACCCTCTTCCCATAGCCGCCCGACGGACGTCCGATCCCCCCGACCCTAACGAATCCGCAAAAGTGTCCCCGACCTGTTTCGCGCTCACTCCAGGTCCTCCGCCAAATAAAACATCGGAAATCGAGTGTTTGATCCGAGTCCCTACATCAGCATCATCCGCGGTAACTTCAGATCCTCCGCCAAAAACAACATCGGAAATCGAGCGTTTGATCCGAGTCCCTACGCCAGCAGCCATCGTTAAGCCCGCAGTTCGGCCAACCTCCGCCCTCGGGTTGGCTTTTTCAACGGCAGTAGACACCGCTTCTCCCAAACCGCTCATTACCTCGTCATTACCGGAATATCGAGCAATCGTTACTTCCATCATCCGTTTAAACCTCGCGGACCCGTACGCCTTGTCTTGAACCGCAAGATCTTGCATGACCCGAGACACCAATTCTCGTCCCGATTTGCCCGCACCCAAGGCTCCCTTGATCATCTCTGATGCCCGTTTTTCGTCGCGAGACACAATTAAATTAGTTAGCTCTGCCCGGAACACGGTTTCCACGTGATTCATCATGTGCAAGTTGAGATCCCGACCTTTTTCCATCTCCTGGGTGGTGGTATAGCGATTACCCTCCCCTAGAACCGATTCTGAATCCAGTCTAAACACCCCGCCATCACGGAATCCTTCCTTTAAGGTTCCGTCGAGCTTCCTTACCGCATCCTGCGCGTCTGCAAATACAATCGCAAGATCCTTCCCACGCGCCTCGAATCGAGTGGTACCCAATGCAGAATCTTTAAAATCTAAAAAACCAATCGCCGCTCGCCGGCGATCAAACCCACGTCCTTCGGCGGCATATGCATCGTCGCGTTGTTTGCCAATCTCACGCCCATCATGGGCAAGAAAACGGAAGGCTACATTGGTCAAATCACTTCTCTGCAAGGCATTCTCTTTCAAAGAAAACGAATACGCTTCCAGTGCACTTTGGCGCACGGCTAACCCCGTATCTTCCACTTTTACGAGAAGTGCCAAAACGGACGCCGCCGCAGTTTCGTTTCCATGCGCCTTGGCAATCGCAAGCAGTTTCTCTCCCCGTTCCTTTTGAGCCGTCATCAAGTCCCCCTTGCTCACCGATACTTTCAGGCGGTCCATCAGATCTTGAGTCGCTTTTCCGGTTAAGACATCCATCACCCGTTGGGCTTTTGCACTATCCCCTTTAAACTTGTCGTTCAACTGGGTCATGAGTGTGGCCTGAGCAGCCGCATCTCCTTTAAATTTTCCAAGCGCTCTCTCATCCAACGCATGGGTCCCAACATCAGAGTCCCCTTTATTTTTAAATTGAGCGCCTCGACCCCCTAAATTGCCAGTCGCTCGACCTACCCCCCGAACCGCCGATCCAACCGCCGATGCGACCGCCGAAATAGGGCCACTGCCTACCCTAATATTGCCTCGAGAATCAGTGTCTGCCAGGTTCAAGGTCACTAGCGATAAAAATCCACGGCCGGCCGTCTGAACGCCTCTGAGGTCCGTAGGGACCACGCTGCGGGAATCGCCCAACCCGTTGGCATCGAGCACCGCCTGAGCACTTTTTAAATCAGCGCGAGACAATCCCGACTGATCCAAGGTTGTCCCCGCGAGCCGTGCACTCACAGCCAAACTCATGTTATAGCTCGACATCCCGATAAGGGTTTGCTCCAAACTACTCAACGCCACCGCAATATCTCGTTGAAGATTGAGTTTTGATTTGCTGTCCTGAAGGAACAACGCGTCCCCGGTTGTTTCAAATTTATTCCCCGCACCATTGGGCCCCAAAGCGGCCTGAACCTTGGCATCTGCAAAATTTAAGGATGAGCCCTTCTCGATCAAAATGGTCCGTTCGCTCCCTGGGATATCGGCACCAGTATGATCTTTTTCTTTTACAGTATGGGCCTCAAAATTCGATAGGGATTCCCCTTCTAACCGTGCCCGAAGGACCGGATTACCCGTCGCATCCATGGTCAATACCTTGGCACGCTCCAAATTCTGCGTTGGGGCCAACGCAGCGGTACGGCGGTCCATCAAAACCTGGCTCTCCGGTGACAGCGAAAAACG
Source organism: uncultured bacterium (assembly GCA_903864835.1). GTDB lineage: Bacteria > Margulisbacteria > Marinamargulisbacteria > SXXA01 > SXXA01 > CAIPHK01. Next base: position 30,162 of record CAIPHK010000041.1, read on the forward strand.
TGCCGCCACGGGATCTTTTACATCAACGCCAAAGTGGGCCTGAACCTCATCCGACGCCAAGTCGACATGAACGCCCCGTTCCATCAATACCGTCCGAGAATCTCCTGGGGCTCCCCCTGGGCGGGCCATCGTCACCCCCACAAATTTACTCAAGTCACCATCCTTCTTGGGATCCAACGCACGCAGTATGGTTTTGCCATCTTTATCCACCGTCGCCACAACAAACGTCCCGGCGGTGGTATTTGCGACCCCCTGCAAATGGGACTCTGCGTGAGCGACCACCTCTTTTTCCAGAGCACGATCTTTCAAGAATCCACTAGCCCCATCCATTTCGTCATGAGCCGCCTGTACGTCAATTACGGCACTTCCACGAGAGAGGGCGACTGCAACCGATGAGAGACTACTGTCCGACCCCGCCTTGGTCGTCAGAGTTCGGTTGCCGGAGGCATCCTTACCCACAGTAACGATGAGATCCTCGGCCTCTCGACGAACAGGCAGCATCTGAGCGACTTGGCTGGCTGACCCAGTCAAGAACTTCATCGCGGTGCCCGTAGCAGCCGCAGCGGCCGCCGAATCGCTGGCCATTGAAACCTCTAATTGGCCGATCTTGGCGCCCAACTCCGCGGAACGAAGGTCCTTTTCCGTCGATTTATCAAAGAATGCCTCAGTCGCAATATGGAGACGTTGTTCTTTTTCTTTGAGCTCTTTTATTTCTTGGACTAACGTCTCCTGTTTGTCAATCCGGCGTTGAGCGTCCTTTGATGCATTCATCTCGAGTTTAGCGACACCCTCCAGCCTAAGCGCTTCCTCATTCCCGGCAGCACGATGTCCGTTTGCGGCAATAGTGAACTTCGCATCTTTACCCGCCTGTTCCTCTTTTTTAACAAGCTCCAACCTTACATAGCTAAGCTCTGCAGAAGTAGCATGTCCACTATCCCAAGCAGCGTCGCCATCTGCGCGAACCACAGCTAGTTCCGCCCTTAATGCAGCCAGTCTGACAGCAGGGCTCGCAAGTTCCTCAGAGAGGGCGACTGCAACCGATGAGAGACTACTGTCCGACCCCGCCTTGGTCGTCAGAGTTCGGTTGCCGGAGGCATCCTTACCCACAGTAACCGACATTCCTCGCAATTCTCTGTCGGCCGCAACCAATTGCGCTACTTGACTTGCGTGCCCCATTAAGAACGTACTTGCAGTACCTGTAGCGACAGCCAATGTCCTTGACTCTTTCTCCATTTGAGACGCAACTACTTGCTTGGATAGATGAACTTCCTCGGCGGACAACTCCTCAATCCTAGATTTTAAGCTTAACTCCGTACTCGACGTTTTTTTGGAGTCTGCAGTCAATGTGTTTACCACGATCTGTTGTGAACGAATTTCCGCTTTTTTTTCCGCAATGGCCCTGGCCTCTGGGGAATTCTTATATTCTTGTAACAACTCCTTGGATTTATCCAAGTGTGCCTGAGAACGCGCCGCTACATCCGCGATCCCTTCCGTTTTTGTAGAAATCTCATTCGTTTGCCTGGCAACTTTCGCTTCGAAATCTGATACAACTGCCCGTTGATCATTGGCGTTGGTACGATGCTGTGCAGCGTCACTCTCAGCCTTTTCTACCATTTGCAGCCTTAACCCTGCTCTAGCGACACCGTTGGCTTCTAAGTCTAACGCATCAGCCCTCATTTGGGTGGCTCTTGTGCCAGCATCGTCCGCCAGGCCTTGGGATTCAACTGCCTTGGCCAAAGAGTCTCGTTCTCTGCCTTGAAATTTCGATAATTTCGTCAGTTGTTTGCTTAACTCTAAGTTCGTTGTTTTTAATTCTTTATTTGTATCATCTAATATTTTTTTAACAGCAGAGACCTCTAATTCAGCCTTCTGCTTTAAGTAGGCAAGAACTGCCGTTGCTTTCGCAACCTCCCTCTCCCTGGTCTTACGTTCCTCGTAGCTACTTACGTCAAGATTTATGAGAACCCCACGAAGACGAATAACATGTTGCTCAGCTACTACGGCTGCCCTTTCCTTTTTAATAGCGCCGTTAACATCCGGTTTACCTTTAGTTCGTAATACGCTCGCTTCAATTCTGAGTTTAGCTTCCTCTGCCCTTTTTTCATCGAGTTGCCGGCGAAAGGTATCTGCAGGTGTTTTGGCGGCCTGTAGTGAACGCTCTGCCCGTTTTAATTCTATTTTGGCCGCATTAAGCCTTGTCTCAGAATCCGATTTTAACTGATTAAGCTCCTTCTTCTGTGCGACCTCCGCTTCGGAAAGGCCTCCGAATCTGACGTTGAGATCCGTAACCGCTTGCTGGTGAGTTTTGACGGCAGAACCATGCTTAAGGGCATCGGCGCCATGCTCAGCGGCTTCGGCAAGATGTTGTCCCGCCTTTAAATCAGCCCCGTCCGCGTTTCTTCTCATCAATGCAACGAAGTCAACACTCGGGCGACCGGCTGTGACTTCTGCTCTAAGTTGTTTTGCTTTTTCGTCCTCCTGTGCTGCAATCGCCTCCAACTTCTCGGATTTCCTCTGAGCAAGTCTTAACTGTAATTTATCCTTCGCTAATTGTTGCGTCATCCCCTGTAACGTTTTATTGGCTGCGTTGGCCTCCATGGCGAGCGCCGTACCCAACGATTTTTCTTGAGCGCCACTTCCCCGGCCTCCGCTGCCCCCCGCAGGAAGCGCCGCTTCCAACGCTCTCAGTTCACCTTCCTTGGTCTTTAAAACACCCGATGCCGCCGTTAAGTTCGTATGTACCTCAGCCTCACGCCTTAACTGTGCCAGATCCCACCTAACCTCCCCCAATCGTTTACCTTGCGCTTCGGCAACGGCACTTGCCGAAGCGCCGCCAGGTACCGCCACACGAATCTGTTGGGCCGGATTATCGGGGTTAGTCACTAGGACTTCGGTATGAGTTGAGGGATCAACACGATCCACCAGTTGTGCCGTCATCTTGTCATTTGCACCTTGGACCATCTGCACGATCGGAGCATCGCCTACACCCGCCCCCGCCGCACCATGGGTTTGAGCAAATAGCCCCGCCAACACCCGCGGCCCCGCCTCCATATGAACTTCAGTAGCGGCAGCGGCAGCGGCCCCGCCCTTCGTTTGAGCATCCAAATCTACAACGGTTACTTTCGATCCAGTCGGTGATACCGTCGTCGCAGCATTTCCTCGTGCGATCGAGTCCTGGATTTTTGCACTCGCCCCCTGCACCTTCGCGAGCAATGCATCGGCTTTTGCTTGAAACCCTTTTCGATCCGCCGATTCCGCCATATTCGATGCCAAGGCTTTAAGCCCAGGAGACAACGTCCCCCCGCCAGCCTTTGTAAATTCGGCCTCCAATAATTGGGTCCTCGCACCCGCATCCAGCCCCATGAAATAGGCGGTATACTTGCCATCTTTCATGATCGCAGTCGACGCCCCTGCTTGATTCTTTATCGCTCCGCCAACATAAGATGCGGCACTACCCATTCCCCCAACGACCGCCCCACTGCCACGCCACAGGCCCCCCGCAACAGACCCAAGACCATTTCGTATTCCGCCGATTGCCGACATCCCGGCATTCCTCATCGCACCCGGCGCAGTTATTGCACCGTACGCACGGCCCATTGCACCGGGAGCTGCGATCGCGCTAGCGGCCCCTCCTATTCCGCGAATGGCCGCGCCACCGAGGCTGAAGACCCCCCGACCCAGGCTCAATGCCCCCCGAACACCCGCCGTCACCGGCTTCAATTCCGGAAGCGCACTGGATCCCACCGCCATATTTTTTAAGGCAAGGGCAACTACGGTATCATCCGCGCCCAGCGTCGCCGCCGCGCGCATAATCCCTGATTTACTCCCGGTTGATGTATCTAATAGAACTTGAAGATCTTTTTTAGCATCCTTAAACGCCGCCAACGCCTCAGGTGCATCCAATTCCCGGCCCTTAATCGATTTTTCAAATCCGTCCATCTTCTCCAATGCATCTCGGCCCTGGATAATCCCCACCAACCCCGCCTCAGCGGCACCCATCTGTCCCTCAGACCGGGTACTTCCATTGCGAACATCCTGCGCTTTCGCACGGGTCATCACCCCGGCACGAAGATCATCGACCACGGCCTTGGCCGTAACTGAGCCCCCCGCCGTCTTATTCACCCAATTCGGGTCATAATTCTTCGTGTCCGTCTTATCGTTCTTCTGCTTGTTAAGGTTCGCGACTTCGATATGCTCTTTTGCGACTGAATCAGCCACCCCCATAATCAGCTTCTGAATCAACCGTCTTTCCGCGTTTGACTGACCCGAGGGACCGCCCTTCCCGCTCAAGACGTCAAACATATTCCGCCCCACGCTGGCACGCTCCCCAAGTCGAAGTCCTTGTCCACCCGGTTGGGGAGCAGGGGCCGCGGTCTGTGTCATTGCGTCCATCACCATTTTGGTTAACGCCTCTTCACCGTGCTCTTTTACCAAGTTATCTGCCGCTTTATCCTCTTCTACTTTGGCATTCTTCTGCACATGATCTTGGATGGCTTTTTTTGCCATCCCTTTCAGTTTATTCGCAGTGGCAGCCCCCGCCTGGTCATATATTTGACCCAAGTCCAAAAGTTGCTGCTGCCGGACCTGATACCCAAACTGGAGCAATGAATTGGCAAACATGGCGGTTTCAAGCTGCCCAGTGTCCAAAAAGCCCAGGCTCCCTTCGGTCTTTCCTCCTTTGGCTGGCGCCCCTGATTTCTCTCCCCCCTGTTGTTGGATGTTACCCCCGTCACTCAAATAATCCCCTTCTTGCAACCCAAAATCGGCCTCGTCCGTCGAAAACATGGGGGACTGCGCGCCCATCAGACTGTCAGGCGCTAGGGCTTGAGACAGGGCTTCCACCATGATCAAGGCTAACGTTGGCCCCATTAATTCCAATACATCTGCGGCAATTTCCCAATTGCGTGCCTGCGCATTTAATTGCTCAGAACTCGATTTTTTGGCATTTTGAGAAATATCTCCACTCGCCTTTTTATCGGTAGACGCCGGTTTCTCGGCAGGCTTTTCCGTGTCCTGAGATCCTTCTACATTGTCGTCAACCCCAGCCTCTTCCGTACTCCCACCGGTTTTCGTCGCCGTTTGCTGTTTGGCTTTTTGTTGCAGGTCACCGGCCTTGTTGGCCATTGCCTTCGCCCCCTCCTGCACCGCGGTGGTCATGACGCCCGTCACCCCTTTTACCATCATGTCGACGCCTCGGTTATACGACTCTACCTCAGCGCCTAGCGCTTTAAAAATAATGCCAACGGCTTGCTGTTCTAAGTTCGTTTGTTGACTCAGAATAGAATTCATCCCCCGGTACACATTTTTAGCCGACGGCCCGCCCCCCATATCCTCTGCAGCGTCCCCTTTTGCATCCGACATGGCCATAGAAATATCTCGCAATACCTGGATGGAGCGGGACTTTCGACTCACCAGTTTCTCCATTCGCACCTGATCTCCGGTGTTTACCTTTTGTTTAATCCCTTGGGATTCCTTGCTGCCAGACCCATCTAAGCCCAAATTGGGGGCCGCCCCCGTCTTTGTTCCGCCATCCGCCGGGTTTTTGGCATCAAAATTAACCGAGCTATCCGCAGGGGTCCCCCTCAGCTTGGCATTTTTTTTCTGCTCCGCCTCAGAGTCATTGGGATTGACTGGCGCCTCTTCCGGATCCTCTTCATAATTCAATAGTTCGGATGTAATTTGTGGATGGTTCGCAACAACGGATTTCATCATGGCAACGCCCACCGCAATTCTTGCAAAATTCGCAGCTAACCCCGCGATCATTGTGCCGCTGACCATCTTCCGTGCCATTTTCAAATAACTGGCATCGGACAACCCCCCTGACTTGGCCAATTTCACCGCTTTGGTATACGTCCGAGCCCCCGCAACACCCGCAAAGATAAGGTTGGCCGCAATCAGACTCCCCTCAATCGAAGTATTAATCTCGCCCAAAGTCCGATCATTAATCGCGCCCATGCGGGACTCAGCTTCCGAAATAAAATCCTGAAATATGCCCGTTTGTCCGACCATCGAGCCCATGATCGACCCCACATATCGATCAATCCCGGAGGCCATGACACTTAATGCCCCATGTCCCCCTCCCGCATTCCCCCCGAACATTGATCTCAGCGCATTCTGCTTCGCGTTATACATTGCTTGATCAATCATCGTCATAAAGGTTCGGACTTGATTGATTTGGGTCATTTGTTTGTACGCATCAAGTACTTTTTCAAAATCTACTTGCTGAAAATTTCCCCCAATGCCCGCAAGACTACTCGAATCCGTCAAAATCGTATTAGGATCTTTAATACTATTGAGTATCTGAGCCTCTTCTTCGTCCATCTTGGCGTACTTCCCATACTGAGAGGCAATCCGAGCGACCGTCCCGGACGCCACCGGAGACGGGAACAAATTGGGATCCATATTTAAATTTTCAAATATTTTTGCGTTCGAGGTCTTTTCTTGATCAAATTTATCGGGGTCTGCGTTCTCCAGCCGAGATACAAAATCCTTGTTCACCGCAGAATTCTTGTATGGGTCGGTGGAATCATAATCAATGTTCGTGAATCCAAATTTCCCCCAAGTTCTATTGGCTAACATCGCAGCTTCTTCCGCAGCAAACCCAAATTTAAGGCCCTCTTCAACCGCAACATACGTTGTAAACAACACGGCCTCTCCCAAAGGTACCGGGACAATGGAATAAAAAAATTCGCCGAGGGCCCTGGCGGTTTGAACCACTGCTTTTGCGGTGGCTCGTCCCATTTCAACCGTTTGGTTGTATTCCTTTTGTTCTTTGGCCCACTGGCTATTAATCGTCGCCACTCGGGTTTGGGTTTCATACCGAAATGTATCGATAATGCTCGATTCTTTACCAATAATCGCATCCACTTGGCCATCAAAATTGGATACGGTCGACGTTTTTCCACGACCAAACATTGTTGCTGTCACACCCTCCATTGCGTCCTGGAGGACCTTCAGGATACTCAGATAGATAGACACCCTCATATAGTTTGTCGACGTCGCTAACTGATGGGAGGCCATCGCATCCCCCTTTAGAACCGCCCTGCCATCCCCACGAGTCGCAATAAAGTCGGTGGTCGACATATTTGTTTCGCCATTTTTTCCGTCTTGCAACGAATACGTAAATCCGCCACCTGCATCCAGGCTGCTAGCCCCTTTTGCGCTATCGTATTGGGTACGTGAGTCATATAACAACGAATCCATTTTTCCGATGTAATAGTCTGCGGTGGATTCATCGTAAGGATTCACACTGTCCTGATTGAGCTTCGCTAGGTTCGCATCCTTAAGCAACTGCTCCGCATTAGCGCTATTTCCATAAAAATCGCCCTCTTGGACCATTAGATTGGTATTTCGTTCCTTTATCTTATTCAATTCCAAATCATAATAAATGCCTTGGGCAATCGCGCTCATACCTGCCGATGCCGCATCGGGAACCGCATTCGACCAATAATCGCCGTTTATTTCCCCGAACAACACCCAACCTACGGGATCAATAGGGACAAAGAGGGGGGGAGGGGCAAACACAATCAAGCTCGCCGCTTTCGCTGAAAGGGATGCAACGGGGGCATAAACTGCCGATGCAACTTGGAGAGCGATCTCCGCCACCGTCTGGATCTTGGCCGCGAGATCTTTGTACCACCGCGCGTATTTATATCGCCCATCAATGTACCCATTTGCCGCTTCGACAAATGGCCGAGTCGCAAAATCAATTTGGGACAATCCCGCGCTTTGTCGCTGTATTTCAGTCGACATTGCATTGACGACCACGCTCTTTGTCTGGGTAGTAGAACTGGTATTTTTGGCGCCTTCCTCCAACCCCGATGTCGCAGAAATCTGTTCCGCAACTTGCCGTTTAGCGGAATTCTCAGCTTCTGTAATCATATACGTCGACCGTATAAAATTCTGATAATCCACCATATAATCGCGTAAACGAAGAATGTAATTCATCCCCATTTCTGCGTATTGGCCTTGATCCCCAGCTCGCCCCAGTAAATTTAAATTATTAGCTGCAACCGACGCTGATTTACTGTTGGTATCATCCTGCCCAACCCCCAGAGACGCCCCGAAGTCCCCCGATGTTGAATCAAAATGGCTCTCCATAGCTTCTAATTGATCGAGCCCGCGTTGCAACGTGTTCTGGATCTTGGTCTTGTTATTGATCGCCGAAAAGCCATCCATATTATCAACGGCATTGGATCCAAAATTTAAAAAACTATCGGTATTGGTCAGATTAGATCTCTCCGTCGGATTCAACGCATCATTGTCCCACAGCGAAATACCCTCCCCAAATTTCATGGTATACCGAACATATGCCTGCGCGTTCTCTAAATTGACCTTCGCCATAGTCGCGTTCAGATCCAGCGACGCAGTGGCCCGAACAAACGAAAACGCCCCTGAAATTTCATCCGCAAGCCCTGACAAAATTCCGGTCGCCAGATTCTCCCGTCCGTATTCTTCCAGCTCGGCGCTAATTCGGGCCTGTTGGGCCCCATTCGTCCCGGAAATAAATATGAACATTTCGTTAACCACCGTCTCAATGGACGAACTAATTTTCCCCAAGGAATTGTTCATCGCGTTGACAAAGCGATTTTTGAATTTACCGGTGGACCCCATGGTCTCTAAAAGTTCTGATTTTTGATAATCTTCGAACCCGGACACCGCAATCTCAGCCGCCTGGTGTTCGTCATATTCCAACACCATATTGATCACGTTAAACATCATCACCGCTCGGTTAATTAAATCCCGAGATTGGGTCATAAAGTCATAAAATGCCTGTTCATTCAGCGTCGTCACATACATGTCGGAATGCCAGGAATTTCCAAAATCTGCAATTCTCGTCTTGGTCAGTGTATAAAACCCAAAATCCACCGAAGTCCCATCCCATCCGGGATGTTGGGTAATATTTTTTTCGACTCCGGTGACGGAATCGAGATAGGTAAAGCCAGTCCCATCGGCATTGGCGAGGGGCACCTCCACCGGGTTCTCCAACAAGGCTTTTAAAGTCGTTAATTTCTCATTGATACTTTCAACGCCGTGCTCAACATCAAAATATTTGGCATTCGACGCCGTCTCAAAAAACTCATCAATCGCCTTATATTGTTTAAATGTCGTGTCGTTGCCTTCCAGCACCAACAGCATATTTAAGGAATCAAAGGCAACGGGTGGCTTATCAGTAGTCGCGTCCAACGACAGAGATTTTCCATTATCCAATACAAATTTGACGGTTGCGTGGCCTTTGGCGGCCCCCGTTTTGTCCACCAAATATCCTGCGGCCAATGTTACTTTGCTATGGATATCCGCATCAGACACCCCTGATTTAGACAACGCCCCCATCAGCAATGACGCAGTCAGAACCGACAAATCCTCGCAATCGCCTCCCCGAGCAGCCATCGTTTCGTTAATAGTGTTCCAGTGATCCGCCGGTTTCCCTTCCACCGCCACCCCATCTGAAATATATTTAAAATTGGTCTGAACGTAGGTTGTCACGGCCGCCGCGATATCCGATTCAGACATCCCTTTTTTAAGGGTGCCGGCGCGGGTCATTTCTTCTAAAATCGTTTGAATATTTGAGTCTTTCGGGGAAATAAGCCCCACGCCATTCCGATATTTAACCTCGGTGGGGGTATAGCCATTCTCCGCCATGGATTCTTTTCGAAATTCATCTGCGGCTACCGTTAGTGGATCCGGCGTCGGGCTCATCGTGGTTACATGGGCCATCACCGTCTGGACCTCTGCAGACGAGATCCCTAATCGATTAATCGTCCCTGGAGTCGTCAGTTTTTTAAGCGCTTCGCAGACGAGGGCCTTAGCACCCGGTGTTGGCACCACACCTCGGGTTGCAAATTCGGTCACCGCGGCAGTTTGTGCTGTTGTTAAGCCCGATTCGGCCGTCCCGGCCCAATTCACAATTACTTTACGAAGCCACGAATCAGAAATTCCCGGGGTCGTCAGACCAGCGGAATCGCCTTTCGTCGGCGCTCCGGTTGTTGGCTCTACAAACGGCGAATACCCGGCATTGACGCCGGGTGTTGTTGCGGGAGAAACCCCGCCCTTTAGAACTCGAAATTGATCATCGAGATTGGGTGCCCACACGATGCCACTTCCTTTCAGAAATTTTTAAAAAAACCCACCTGAATTTATTCAGTAAATTGGGACGCGTAACAGATACACGTATAGCGGTCAGGTCCAACGCCCCATGGGGTTATTCCCGGATCGGAACACCCCAAAACATATTAAAATCACCGGCGCGCAATACACTCCAATATCAAACTCCGGACCAAATCCGGCTTGGCACGTCCCTTGGTCTCTTTCATCACTTGGCCCATCAAAAAATCAGCTGAATTTGTTTTACCATTTTTTACTTTTTCCACTACATCCGGATTCGCATCTAAAATCCGATCCACGACGACCACCAACTCACCGGTATCCGAAATCTGGGTGGCCCCGGATGCCGACACAATCGCGTCCGGAGATTGGCCCGTTTGGACACATTTCTCAAGCACTTCTTTGGCCATTTTTCCTGACAATTTCCCCGACTGAATCAACCCCAATAACTGAACCAAACCGTCCGGCGTGACCTTGGATTCCTTAAACGACTGCTTCGTCTCTTTTAACAACGAATTCAGATCACCGACCACCCATTTCGCCGCATCTTTAGGTACCGCGCCGGCACCAATACACTGGTCTAAATACTGGCTCGTCTCCGGCTCGTTCAACACGACATCAATTTCAAAATCCGACAGCCCCGCGTCACGATATCGGGTCGCCTTGGCTTCCGGAAGTTCGGGCAACGCGGCTCGAATGGTGTCAATCCACTCGCTCGTCACCACCAAAGGGTACAAATCCGGTTCTGGAAAATATCGGTAATCGTGAGACTCTTCTTTGTCACGCAACACCCGTGTGGTTTGAGTTGCTTCGTCATACTGACGGGTTTGCTGAACAATCCGCTCACCCGCGGTAAGCAACTGGGTTTGTCTCGCAATTTCCGAATGGATGGCCCGCTCAATACTTCGAAATGAATTCACATTTTTGGTTTCCGTCCGGGTCCCGAACGGTTCCGTTCCGACGGGCCGGAGCGACACATTGATATCCGCCCGCAAACTGCCTTCATCCATATTTCCGTCACAAATCCCCAAATAGACCAATCGCTGCCGAAGGCCTTCGACGTATAATCGGGCTTCCTGGGCGGTTCGGATGTCGGGTTCGGACACAATTTCGATCAAGGGGGTACACGCCCGGTTTAAATCGACGTGGGAATGGGTCGCCCCCGCAATAGTATCCGAGCCTTGGTGAATCAATTTCCCCGCATCTTCTTCCATATGAATCCGAGTGATCCCAATTCGCTTTTTGACGCCATCCACCACAATATCCAAATGCCCGCCCAAACAAATGGGCTGATCGAACTGGCTAATTTGATACCCCTTGGGTAAATCCGGATAAAAATAATTTTTTCTGGAGAATACCGAGGTGTTCCGCACGTCACAGTCCAAGGCCAATCCCGCCATAATGGCGTATTCCACCGCGCGACGATTCAGCACGGGAAGTGCACCTGGCATTCCCAAGCAGACGGGACACACGTTGGTGTTCGGTCGATCGCCAAACTGCGTGGAACACCCACAAAATAACTTCGTGTTGGTTTTAAGCTGAGCGTGAACTTCTATTCCTATCACTACTTCGTAGTGTATTTGTTTCACCGTTGCTTCGCCCGGATGAAACGCGGTCGAACTGGCCAAGCCAGATTCTCCCTTAGGCTCAGAGCTGTCTATAGTCATTGTGTGCTCCTCATCAATGGGGACTGGAAACGAGTGGGAAATTGAGACAATTCTTGGAATCCGGCGGCCACATTCAGAATCTGTTGATCCCCAAACGCGGGCCCGATGATTTGAAGCCCGACCGGCAACCCTTGATCCAGCCCACAAGGAACCGAAATCGCGGGAAGCCCCGCCATATTTACCGGAATGGTCGCAATATCGGCCAAATACATCGCCAACGGATTGGCCTCATGTTCCCCCAACTTAAACGCAACCGACGGTGTTGTAGGGGTCATAATGACATCATATTTTTGAAATGCGTGGGCAAAATCTCGGACAATCAACGAGCGCAATTTTTGGGCCTTGGTATAATACGCGTCGTAATATCCAGAGCTTAAAACGTAGGTTCCAATAATAATCCGCCGCTTTACCTCCGGTCCAAATCCGCCGCCACGCGACTGACGAAACATATCTCGCAAATTATCCGCCCCGCCGTCACGGTAGCCATATCGAACCCCATCAAATCGGGACAGATTCGCCGAGGCTTCCGCCGGCGCAATAATGTAATACGTCGTGACCGCTTCCTTGAGAGACGGCATCGCGATTTCTTCCCACGTCGCCCCATTGGCTTTTAAAAGATCCAACGCGGCAACGACTTGCGCCTTCACTCCGGGGTCAATTTCGGACCCAAACAATTCTTTGGGAACCCCGATCTTGAGACCGGCAACCGTCGGTTTCAGACTTGAATAATACGACTCCGAGAGACGCGGCGATGACGTCGCATCATGGGCATCAAATCCTGAAATGGCCTCCAAGACCAACGCAGCGTCTTCGACCGTTCTCGAAAAGGGTCCGATTTGATCCAGAGAGGAGGCAAACGCCACCAATCCGTATCGAGACACCCGGCCATACGTCGGTTTCATCCCCACAACCCCACAAAAAGCAGCCGGTTGGCGGATCGATCCCCCCGTATCCGACCCCAAAGAGACCACCGCCTGCCCTGCCGCCACGGCAGCGGCGGATCCGCCCGACGATCCCCCGGGAACACGAGAGGTATCCCAAGGATTCAACGACGTGTGAAACGACGAGTTTTCGGTGGAGGAGCCCATCGCAAATTCATCCAAATTGGTTTTGCCGGTTACGATCACCTGCTGCGCCTGGAGACGATCCGTTACCGTTGCATTAAACGGAGGGATAAATCCTTTAAGAATCTGCGATGCACAGGTCGTTGGTACCCCTTGAACATGGATATTATCTTTGATCGCGATAGGAATTCCTGCCAATAGTGGCAATGTTTCTCCCCGATCAAACTGGGCATCCAACACCTGCGCTTGCGCCATGGTTTCCGATTGAAAGGTGGTCAAATACGACTTAACCGAGGGTTCCACTTGATCGTGATGTAACCACAATGAGGTGACAACATCGGCTACTTTTACAGATCGATTCCGAAACGCTTTTCCTAACTCTACTGCCGAACTGCGCCATGTGGTCATTATAAAATCCTCGGAACGACGAAGGAGTGGTCGGCCCAAGCCGGCGCATTCGTCGCCAAGAGAAGGTCCGGCTGGGGTACCACAACGTCATCTCGCAACACCATGTCCACCGAAAAAGCGGTGGCGGCGGGCGCAACGTGGGTCAAATCAAACTGATTAATACTTTCCATATGTGTCAAAATCGACTGAATTTGGGGAAGGAATTTTTCCTTCAACGCCGTACTCACGTCCAGGTGGGCCAATTGAATGATGTGATCGAGGTCAGATTTGGAAAATGTCATGGTCAAAAGTATACCAGGAAATTTAACTCACCGAACACCCGCATCCCTGTGGCTGAGTCAACGAATTTAACATGGCTTTTTTCCCTGCTTTTAGCGACGGATTCGACCACAACTGTGTAATCGCGGGACGCAGCATAGTGCAGGATTCTTGCCATATCGGATTCCCCACCAATTTCATACCCGCATCCTTAAAAACGAAGACAAGATCCGACTCCAACGGTTTTAATTGTGCGGCGTCGGAATCAAGGAAATAATTCTTCACCATATCCAAAATGTCGGCCGCATGGCCCACGCAACTCAATCGCTTATTTTCCGATAAAACAGCCTGATTCTGCTTGTAAAACGTGGTCATATTCTTCAATGTCGTTACCACCAGGTTGGCGGCCTGCCCGTCCTCCATCCGAATCGACATTTCGACAAAAAGGGACCCTGCGGTCAATGCCGACTCTGTCCACCGTTTTGTCTGACCCATGCAACACACGACCTCCTGGGTCCGACTCCGCCAATCCGGAAGACGCGAATCCGCAAACGGCTCGCCATACACAAGGTCTTGCCGAATCCCAAGATCCACCAATTTAAGCCGATAATGCGCCGAATACGGCGTCAACATCACAAATCGGGAATCAACGGATGGGAGCTCAGCCAAAGAAATCGCCTGTTGGTAAAAATGCCGCGCAAAATCGTAAGACTGAGCAGCAATGGTTCGATCCGACCTCATCGCCAAATCACCATACTCCGAATAATTTAAACCCAGTTCAAAATATACGTCGGTCTGTAGCTCTGAAGATGCCGACCCCCACATCGGGCCATTCACGACGGGCAACAAACACTCAATCGCAGCCGTGGGGTTACCTTGACCCCGAGACGTCCTCGCGCTCTCTAGCGATTCTGCCGGGGAAATCGACCTAAATACCGGGGGCGGTACCACCGTCGCATAGAGCGGCGGGTTTACTTCTATTGGAGTAATATACGACGCCTTACCGACAAGGTCCCCCGAGGTGGTATCTTGTATCGCAATGGCGGTCGGGACCGGGTACATCCATTCCATTGGAGGTGCAGACGGCTCCGGGCTTCCTGACCACGTGCACGCAACACTCCTCTTCATAAGGCAATTAATTCCCATAATGAACCCTCCCAACAAAAGTTAAATGAGCTCGAAGTGTAATGGCTATTGGGAGAGGAATCTAGGAGTGCTTGATCTAGAAATTAATCGTCGCCTTAAACACCACCCCTGAAATCTCATAGCCAATTTGTTGAACCCCCGCCGCTGCACGGTCTTTATCATACGCATCCGTCACCCGCTTGATCTGACCTTCACCCGTGATCGTTACATTTTCCAGATAGGGGTTACCCTTAAATGGCAGAATGATATTCAAGGTCAAGGACCCCATTTCAACGGTATCTTTACGATCCACTACCGAATACCGAATTTGATCCCCCGTTCCTTTTTGGGTCTCCGTTTGCTGCAGCGTATTCAACGATTTCCCCCAGTTATCATCTCGGGTATACGTCATCGACACCTTAAAAATATCGGTCTGGATCGGCGAATAGCTCACCGACATTCGTCCAGAATATCCTCTACTTGAATTGCCCCCCTGGGTGTCTGTCAACCGAATCGAATAGTCATAACCGGTCGACAACCCGGGAAGTGGCCTAAATTCCGCCCCCACCGATCCCACCTTTTCGGTATACACCGCGCCCGATGTATTTACAGTCGTGGTGAACTGATCGTTCAATCTAGATAATGACGCTGATCCCCGAAAACTGATAAATGAAAAGGGCGTCAACGTGGCCCCCAACGACCCCGCATATTTTCTCTGAAATATATGATCGGTAAATAATGTCCCGTTGGTCCGAACCTCAGCGGACTGCAGCTCCTCAATATTTAAGTTTAAACTGGGGGATCGATATTGGTTTGACTGGGTGAATGACGCATTTCCATTCAATGCCAAAAATGAAAATGGCGAATACCCTACCGCCACGTTCAAACTTTCTGAAATGCGGTGAGTCAGACCCGTATTAGCCTGCGACAAGTTTCGACTTAAGGTATCCCGGGTCATCCGTCCCGCCCCTGAAATACTGATCAAATTCAACGGGTTTAACGCCACATCCAGGCCCAGAGAATATTGATCCGTATTGTCTTGGGACACACTGCGTGTCACGACGTCACCAAACACTTGATCCACTTGTTGAAAACTGACTGCACGATAGATGCTTTCATCTACCCCCGCCCGAAAAGTCCCCAAATTCAGCATAAAAATTGTCGGTATTCCAATCATAATCGCGCCAGGATCAAACGATAGATTTTGAACTCGGCGATCAAAGGGACTCTCCATCAATGTTTTATTGCTCGTTGCCGAATCCGCAGTTATATCGAATCGTTGGGATTCCCTCTTATAATCCAAACTAAGCCCGTAAGAAAATTTATCCAATAAAAAAATGGGCGGGCGAATATCCAATTTGCCTGACAATGACCGATAGGTCCGAGAGCTCGAATTTTGGGAGGCAGTCTGGGTTTGGGCATCATCCACGGAATTGTTGAGGTCCATCGTGTACCCGATTCGACTCAGAGACACCCCTGGCACTGGCGAAAACGCGTTATACGCCACCGTTTGGCTATTGTTGTTGATCCGCTTTAAATCGTCGTTTTCTCGCGACTCTGTTTTCCCATAGCTGTAGGTCAAAAACGACCCCCTCAATACGCCGACCAGCAGATTGTCGTCGCTCAACCCTAAATAAGTTAATAACCCCGGCGGTGAAAATGTACTCACTTGATATCGGACATCGTTCGACAGTTGCCCCTTTTGACCCGACAGCGGGCTAAACCGTTCAGAATTGGACAACGACCCACCGATATTCAACCACCCATAGGGCCGATACGACGTATCCACCCGGTAATTCGTCACTCGATTCGGGGTGCCGGATACGTCGTTGGAAATCGAATTTTGTTCCTCTGTCGAAAAATCCATCCCGCCATCCATCATTGGAAGCGGTTGAAATCTCGATCCTACTCCGATCTTACGGGAAAACGAGCGGTTAATGGTTTGAAGATTCGTCGCCGACGTCAGCGCCCGGACGGTGGTCTGGGCATATTCAAAATTGGGGCGGACACTCGTATCCCCCAGCACCAACAACCGATTCAACTTCAACTCGGTCGACAATTGATAGGAATCGGTTTCTGTATTTCGACGATCAAATCCGTCCAACACCCCAGACACCGATTTTGAAAAACTACGATTAAACAAGTATCGAGCCCCCCCCGCCGAAAACCCAATACCCGTATCCCAGGACATGCTGGCGGCGTCATCCACATAGATATTCCCCGTTGCGCCGTCTACCGACGGGTCGGAATAACTCATGTTGTATCGAAACGTTTGGCTAAAATCGATCGCATTAAACCAAAGCATTTTGGCGCGAATCCCTAAGTCATCGGTGTGTTTATACAAATTGTCTTTGACGCCTGCGGGCGGTAAATATTGCTCAAATCGACGGTATTCCGCCGAAATCCATTGATTCTCCGCCCGCCGGTAGTCGATCCCCCCACCGAATGACACCGTCCCCCGTGGCGCTTGAATCGGCGAAATTGGAGAAAAATCTTTGTCCACCGCCTTGATATCCCCCCGAATCGTCCATGGCCCGTCCTGAAACTGCGTCGCCACTTTTGACGCAAAACGATACCCCTTCGACGCACCGGCCCGGGTCTGTCCATTGGGATCAATATATTTAAACTGAACCCGAATTTTATCTGTTGCTACCGGATTTAAATTGATAAATCGAAACGTCCCATTCACATAGTTAATGGAGTAGTTTTGGTCTCGAGTTTGCGGTCTGTCATTCAAAAAAACCAGTTCTGAATTCTCGATAATATTGCGAAATCCCAAACTGTAGGTTGCCGCGCCGCCCTGGCCCGCCCCAACAAATTCGGTCTGTAATTGCTCCCGAGTCAGGTTGTTTTCAGCCCCAGATAATTCGGTATCCACTCGCCACGATTTGGACAACTGAGCCCCTAAGGTCAATCCAAATTGACGCTGCGAGATCGTACCGGCATCGGGCACAGATTCGGGGGCATGATCATACGTGATCATGATTCTTTGGCCGGACGCCGGATAACTATCCAAATACCGCTGGGCGGTCCAGTTGGGGTCAATATCTCCCTTTTTGAAAAACTTGATACTCACAAGATCGTCGCCATCAGCCCCATAATTAACGATATAGTCTCGGCTCACAGTTAACGGGACATACTCGCTGGTCACGCTATCAAAAAGTCGCACAGTCTTCATTCCATTAAATCGAATAGGCACATCGGTGGGATTAAACGCAGGCGAATGATTCACATATTCGCTCACCCCCACGCCTGCCCCTTGGAAAATGTAGGTCGTCTGATAACTTTTTCGGAATTGGTACGATACCGCCGCAGGGCTACTCCCCACCGTCGAATTAACCGTAAATAGGCCGGTGTACGAATCGACTGAAAAGGTATTGGGTTCGGTCACATTTCCAGACACGTAGGTAAACAGCTGCCCATTCACGGTCAAAATAATTTTATCCGGATTCGCAATCGGGTTATTGACCACAGTGAAGGAATTGCCGGAAAACGTGACATTTTCAGAACTCACCGAGACCAGAAGCTCATCTTCTTGGCCCTTAGCGTATTCATCGAGGTAGGTCACCCCAAAATTGATCGGCGAACCTGAGGTACTGCCTGAGGTACCAACGGTATCCATCCGAACTACCCGATATTTCACGGTGATAATCGTCGGATATTTAATCGGATAGAAAAATTCCAATTTACCTTCGGCATCGTTCAACGTGTAGTCCACCGTTGAGTTCAACACATTTCGGTCGTAAATGACGACTTCCGAATCGTCCAACACGTCGGTATTACTCAATGAATACGGGCCCCTGGAATCCTGCCCAATCAAATCGTCAGTGACTTCGAACGTGTCATAGCTGGAGTAATTTACCGTCACCGAATCCCCCACCCCCAATGGCCGCTTAACAAAAACCAACTTTCCTTTCCGGGCCCGAACCACATAGTCCAAATTGCGCCGCAACGTCACTCCGTTCAAAATCACCTCATCGGATCCCAGCACGATCGCGTTCGACTTCAGGTCGATATTCATCGTACCGATCCAACTCTGATTCGATGATGCCGTCACATTAAAGGGCTCGGTGGTTCTTACCAACCGTGGCACTTTCTCCAGCACTTCGGTGGCTTTCCAGACGTATTGAGCTCCCAAAAAATTCTTTCGTGACAACACCGGAATAAAGTCTTCAATGGGGTTTGTAAATTCATACACAATTTCAATGTGATCCGACGGGCCCTTCACCGTATTGAACTTCACGACCCCATCAAAATAGTTGACGACATAGTCTCGCCCTTCAGATTGGGGGGCATTGTTCACCCATACTCTGACCGAATCGTTCAGGAGGGATCGAACCCCCACGTTATAGTCGCGCAGTCCATTTCCATCCGACTCAAATTTTTTGGGTTCCGACCGTTGCTTTCCTGCGGCAAAAATAATATTCCAATTGGGATCCGAATTGGTGTACCGAACCCCGTTTAATGATTTCCGATAGTTAATGAACTCCCCATTTTTAAACTCCGCATCCAAGTGAAAAAAGGTGAGATCCTGCTTTTGATATTTCACTGCAACATCGTATTTTCCCGGGAAATCCGGCTCTTGTTCGATGTCATAATGAACCGACAAATCATCCGCCAACTTCCCGTCGATATTAAACCGAAACCTCATGTCAAATTTGGGACTCCCTAACAATACGTCGCTCGGCAATTTGGTATACACCGGGTCCCGCTGAATCATTCCCCACCGGTTATCCGTCGCCGACAATTCTCCCAATTTGGGGCTGTAATCTCGTCCGCTAATCTTCATTTCATAAAACCCATCCACGTCCAATTGGGGATACCGACTACTGGGCCGTGGGGGGAACCGAAATACCTCATCAATCGAGGGGCGATAGGTATATACCGGGCGGGTCCGAAATAGATGCCGACTCACTGTTGGCGAGCCGGGGCCAGCCGATGCCGTCGGTAATTTCATTGAGTCGATCGTCTCTGAACGCGGGATATCCGTGTCCAAAAATTGGCGGATTTTAGATGATGCAAAGTTAGTCGTCGTCACGGAGGTTTCCGTTGGGACTTGAGGACTCGGCGTCGCCACCAACATATCCAACTTTGGAACGGGAGTGAGTGTCGGTGTTGCTGTCGGAACCTCGACGGTATTTTCAGTCACTAATACCGGGCCACTGGTCGGAATCTCCGCCGCCACAATTGCATTTTCTGTCGGCAATAAGGAATTGGGCGTCACGTCAACTCGGTTGATCTCCGCTATTTCCGCCACGACATCAAGCACCGGTTCAAGAACCGCTGCCGGAACCACCATTCCCAACAATGTAATCGGCGGCGGAATAACACCCTCGTACGGTACGGTTGCCGACCTAAGTACCCACACCCGAAAATCGTCATAGGTTATGACCTGAAAAAAAGTTTCGTTCCCAGTTACCACTTCAAATATCGTGCCAGAAAATGCCGAATATTTAATCGCCGCAGTTTCGTCCGGTGCCACTCGAAATACAGCGGATTGACTCCCAATTTGGACATACGTGGTCGCCGCGATGCTAACGGCGAAAACGCCAACCAGAAGAACAGTCATCAGGGCAACGATGGTTCGGACTATTGGGGAACCCATAACAGCATTGCGTCTCCGTAACTGTAGAATCGGTACCCCCGGGAAATCGCCTCTGCATAGCCAGACTTGATCCGTTCAATTCCCATTAACGCCGAAACCAAAACCAAAAGAGACGACCGTGGCAGGTGGAAATTGGTAATCAACCCGTCAATAACATGGACCGTCGACCCGGGTCGCAAAAATAACGCCGTCGACCCCGCCCCCGCGCGAATCTCGTTAGAGGCCCACGCCGACTCCAAGCACCGCGTCACCGTTGTCCCCACCGCAATGACCCGACGGCCCTCTTTTTTCGCCCGCGTCACACAGGCCGCCGTGTCCTCTGATATGAAGTACGACTCCTCATGCATCCGGTGATCGTCCAAATTAGTGACCGAAATCGGCTTAAACGTTCCATATCCAACGTGAAGCGTAATGGTGCAAAGTGTCACCCCCATCGCGCGGAGCCGGTCGAGCAATTCGTCTGTAAAATGCAACCCCGCTGTGGGCGCAGCCACTGCGCCCGGCATCCGCGCAACCACAGTTTGATAGCGTTCCAAATCACTGGCATGGGCCACCCCATTTCGAATATATGGAGGAAGGGGCACCTGACCTACCCTTTCGAGGGCCTCTGCCCACGGAAGCGACGTCATGACCCGTACCCGATGCAAGGGCGCTGAGTGATCCGATGAGCTCACCATATTTTTTTGAATAATTCGTACCGATACCTCGGACGAAATGACCACGTCGTCTCCTTCCGATACCCGTTTTGCGGGTCGAAGCAAGGCCAACCAATCGTCATCCGGCAGCCGCTCAACCAATAAAATTTCCACCCGCCCGCCACTGGGCCGAGTCCCCATCAAGCGGGCATTAATTACTCGGGTGTCATTCATCACAATCACATCTCCCGCCTGCACGAGGTCGGGCAAATCATAAAAATGCCGATGGAATTGCCCCTCATTAGACAAGACCATTAAGCGGCTATGATCCCTCGGCACAACAGGGACTTGTGCAATTGCATGGTCCGGGAGTTCAAATTCAAAATCAGAGAGTTGCAGCCACCGTCTCCTGGATAATCGTGCCCATCGCTGCCACCCACTCGGGGCCATCATTCAAACACGGAATCATTTGCAATTCAGTGCCACCTGCCACCAAAAATTGAGCGCGCCCGCGATCTCCGATTTCTTCGATGGTTTCTAAACAATCCGCAACAAATGCCGGACACACCACCCCCAACCGCTTTACCCCACGCGCCGCCAATTCGGGAATCACCGCATCCGTAAATGGGGTCAGCCACGGGTCTTTACCCAATCGCGATTGAAACGACAAGGACCATTGATCACTCGAAAGACCCAAGGTATCGACCACACGTTGCGTGGTGATTCGTACTTGATGCCGATAACAGGTGTCATGCGCCACCGACTTCCGGTCACAGCAGCCCTCGGTCATACAATGGCTCCCGGTAGGATCTGTTTTTTTAAGGTGGCGCTCAGGAAGCCCATGATAACTAAATAAGACATGGTCCACGTCCAATAGAACCGGCCGAATCTGATCCGCCAACGCCGCAATATATAGGGGATGCGAAAAAAATGGTGGAACAACGGATTTCCCCACCCCTGGGGCCAGTCGGGCCATCACGGATTCAAATTCAACCACGACAGTCGTGACGCTGGACATCGCGTAATGTGGATACATCGGAACCAGAACAATTCGATCGACTCCCATCGCCACTAGTTCGGCGACACCCGACTCAATCGATGGACTCCCATACCGCATCGCCAACGCGATCGGACCCGTCATACTGTCCTTTAATGCGGCACAAAATCGACGACTAATTGTTACTAAAGGCGATCCCTCTGCCGTCCAAATACTCCGATACGCCTCTGCGGAGGCATGGGGACGCGAGGGCAAAATTCCGAATTCCACGACCAAAAAACGAAGCCACACGGGGATATCCAAGACAAATGGATCCATCAAAAATTGGCGTAAATACCGCCGCACATCTTTGACGGCAGGCGAGTCTGGCGACCCTAAATTGGCGATTAAAATACCGGTTGTCATAGGGGTAATTTACCAGAGTATCCACGACCCAACCAATTCAATTATTTAATCAATGTCACATTTAATGTAATTTAAATAATACAATGACAAAAAAAACGCTATTAATATGGGGGACGGTTGCCATCTTGGGGCTTGGAATAGGGATTCGACTCGCCTTGCCTCCCCAGTCACCGTCCCCCCTATCGACGCGCCCCATTTCACGGGTATCCCTCACCCCCAAGCTCACCCCCGCACCGGTCATGATCCAAGTACAAGTGTCCGGCGAAGTCGCTAAGCCGGGAGTATTTTCGGTCCCCAAAGGAACCCGGGTTCAAGAAGTCATTGCGCTGGCCGGCGGATCATTTTCCGGCGCCGACGACCGCGCCATCAACTATTCAGGGAAGCTCCGTGACGGCCAGCACATCCATATTCCCCCGCGTAAGACCCCGCGTCTTTCCCGACATAAAACCGAGCGTCCCAGTCCCTCGGACTTCAATATCAACACAGCGTCGGCTCGGGATCTGGTGGACCATTTTGATATTTCAAAAAAAAGCGCCACCACGATTGTCCGCTATCGTTCCCGAATGGGGTGGATCCAAAGTGAGGACGAACTTGCCTCACTCTCGGATCTCCCCACGAAGGACCGGTCGAAATTTAGTTCTGGTTCCCCAACCAGTTTCCGACGCTAAGATCGATTTGCTGCGACGCATCCCGATCTGTAAGCATCATCCAATTTCCCTGAGCGGAATAACTCATCCCACGTTGGTCCACCCAGAAATCTCCGCCGCCCATATCGAAGAACTCCAGAAATGAGGTCCGAGAAAAGTCCAACTTTCCCGTTACCGCCGTCATATCCGCTTGAGTCCAATTCGACGCATTGGGGGTCTCTGTCACGTCGTACCAGACGGTCAACCGATAATTTGAGTTCTTCTCAACATCGGCCTTCAAAAGTGTCGGAAGACGATAGCTCGCGATGTAGCCCCGGTCCGTGATCTCCTCCGTTGTCCCCAACGTCGCGATCATTGTCCCATTGGTTCCCTCTACCGGTGTTTTATGGCCGCTACTGTTAAAAAACAAATCATTCCATCCATTTCGGGTCGGTTTCCCAACTTGAAACAATCCAATTTTCCAAGTTCCAGGAACGATATTGCCATTCCCATCCCGAGGAACAACCTGTGCAATACGACCTGAAAGAGTGACCCGTCCATTCAACAGCACTGTCCAAGGGGACACTGTTCCCACCTTAAAACTGGTTCTGCTGTCTTTGCCTTGCCACACAACCTGACCCGTTTTCTTATCGACCAACAACGGCGCTACATTGATTTCGTAACTGCCGTCATAATTGTCATCCGACGTCCCATGAATCGTTGCAGAAAGCGCGGACCTTAACTGAACTGAGTTTGCCACAATAAACCGTCCTTCTTGCCAGCTGCTCCAAAGATTTTTGTATTTGTATCCTTCTCCCTCATGATCCCAACTAATTCCACGCGATGATGGGTCGAACCGTCGCTCTTCCGGGTTCCAACGGAAATACTTGCGGTTCGAATTCCCGATCCCAGCCCTGAGTCGCGACCGCCTTCATATCCATCCCTTTAGGCGACACGAACTCAATTTCCGACGGTGAAAATTTAATAATCCGAATTTGCTGTGACGCTAAAATTCCGCCCGACCCGTTCAATACCCGAATGGTCGCAAGCCCCGATACATAGTCGGTCACATAGGTGCCACTCATATCTCCCGAGTTGGACCAAGGCGAAATTCGCCAACGGGCATCCGATCCGGGCTGAAACGGTTCGTCACTCTTAATCGACGATTTGATCGCCGAATTAAACGATCGAATACCGGCCGTCACCGAGCCCATAATACGGGCCATTACACTTTGCTTCGCGCTCGCAATAGACGCTCCAGAATCCGGTATACTTTGCGGAGAAGAGCCCCCTCGATCCCCACCATTTTCTTCTCTTACAAAATCAACCGTATGAAATTCACCGCCCCCAATGGGATAAACAAGCACCACCCGAGCCGCTTGGGAAAGATCCGTTCCATAAATCCCAACCTCGGCGTCAATCGCTGATACCAACTCATAGTGGGCGCTCGTCTGAACCGGCCGATACGTGGTCATCGAGTTCAATCGTGTTTCGGTGATGTACACCACGTTACTTCGGAGATCGACAAACTTGATCCGGCTCAACATTTATACGGATCAAATGGGGGTCCGTTATTAGACCTCATCGATTGCTGTACATCTGAGGGCAACCCACTCCCATCGATGAGGCCAATTTTATTCACTAAATACAACGTTTGGAATACGGTTAATTTCTGTTTGACTCCTAATGTATTCAGCGGCAACTGCGCGGATTTCGGGAACACAGCCGTCATGTACGGATCTACGGATATGTTCTCCGTCGCACCCCCATATTTCCGGTACAGCGCCCGTACATCCGATGTAGGTGATGCCAACGCCTCAATCATTAATCGCTCCAATTCCGGGACGGTCCAATAAATATTTTTTAGATCCGAGTTCGAGATAGAATCATTCAATGCGATTGCAAAATCCTCAATGGTGACCCCCACTCGACGTAACGCGGCATCTCCAAATTGTTGAATAAAAAATTCAGGTGGCCCATTATCACCCCCACCATTTTTACTGGAATCATTCGAGGCACTCTACACATTCACCCCAAAAATCTGCCGGACAATAAACTTGGCATCTTCAATCGACCCCGACGACGACTCAATTTCCTTCGCTTTGGATTCCGCCACCGTCTGATTTTTTAACTTACGAACATCGGAGCTATCGTCGACCGCCTCGACAATCGTTCGCGCCCCCGACGCCATTTGCCATTCTTTCTTTTCGCCGACGACCCCCGATGTTATTTGGTCCGCATCCACGACTGGGGACACCCGATTAATATCTCCGTCGCCCAATTTTTGGATGTACGTATCCACAACCTCTTTTTGAAGGGACTCAGACGCGTCGCTGGTCATCCCCGAACCACCCCCACCCACCACTCTACTGAGTACGTAGTCCGCTGCAACTTTTGTTGTTTCAGATACCGTAATTGTGGCTTTTCCCTCCGCATCAAACACAATGACTGCTTTTAAAACGATGGCCTTTTCTTGCCCTGCGCTATTGGTTCCCACTGCTTTTACTTGCGCCACATACATTTTGGTTGGATCCAGACCGGTGACGTCAAAATGACCATCGGTCACCGTAAACGTTTTTCCTGTATATTCCACCGTTCCATCGGAATTAACGATATAAATCTCTCCGGTGCCGCTGGGCAACTGGGTGGCGTTACGAATCCCAACCGTGTCGAGGGATGAAATATGGGCCGACGAAATCGACGAAATATTGGAGGTCACCCCAATTTGGGATAAGTCCGCCTCAGACACCAAGACCGTCCCGCTCACTACCGCCGACCCTGCGCTGCCCCCTGAGTTCGTCGTCAACCCGGTGGTACACCCCACCAACACCACACAAAGCCAAACCCCACACCACCGAAAGGCAGTTTGATTGAGCCTCATCATTTTAATACTCCCTTTTTTCGATCCAAAATACCGCCCCATTAGACACAGATCGCCGATAAGCCGAGACCTATTCCGCGAATCCCTCGCACTCATGTATTACAAAATTTCGATTGATTAATCTTAAAAACACGCCCCCCCGAACGCTTTTATCGAACCAAGCCGTATGTTATAGTCTCCGAACCTTGCGGGATTAGCTCAGTTGGTAGAGCGTCTGCTTGCCAAGCAGAAGGTCGCCAGTTCGAATCTGGTATCCCGCTCCATTATTACTTTTTCCTTAAAATTATCGCCCTAAAAAATACGGTGCCGACAAAATTCTGGAATAACCAGGTGGATCTATGAAAATTTTAAACTCTACAAAACAAGGAAATGTCATTTTCCTCGAGCTCGAACAGCCCCATGAAGCGATTCAGTCCAATTTGGATAAGGCTTTCAAAAAGGTCGTCAAAGACGTCCGAATCCCCGGATTTCGGAAAGGCAAAATCACCCGATCCATGTACGAAAAATACTTTGGAACCGATACCATCGTCCGAGAAGGTATTATGGACGCAGTCAATGCCGCCTATGCCGAAGCGGTTCAGTTACTTGACCTTCGCGTGATTGATTTCCCTAGAAATATTAAAATCGGCGAATATAAAGAAAACGAAGCCATTCAGTTTTCCTGTGAAGTCGATATCCTTCCCGAAGCTAAATTGGGCACCTACAAAGGACTGGAAATCACCGTCACCAAAGACGAAGTTACTGATGACGCAGTCAATGAGCAGATCAACAGACTCCGTGACAGCTACGCCACCTACGAACCCGTAGATCGCCCCGCCAAAGCAGACGACGTTGTCCGCGCCACCATCTCAGCCACCGTCGATGGGGAGCCCTATGCCCCGTGGACACGAGACGGCGCCGGAATTCGGCTCGGACTCGGAAGCTTTGGTCCCGAATTTGACGAACAAGTCATCGGAATGACCCAATCGGAATCCAAGACATTCAGCACCGTGTTGCCGGATGATTTTTCAAACAAAGAAACCGCAGGCAAATCGGCAGAATTTAGCGTCACAATCGACGAAGTTCGTGAAAAACGACTTCCAGAAATAACCGATGAATTTGCCGCAAAAGTATCTGGACAATCTACCGCGGATGAATTCGTGACTCAAACCCGTATCAAATTAGAAACCCAATCTACCGAAAAATACGACGGCGAAATCCGCAACGCCCTGATCACGGCTGTAATTAACGCCACGGAAATTGAAGTACAACCGGTATTGGTCCAACGCGAAGTAACACAATTGGTATCCGAGTTTGAATCCAACGTTAAACGCATCGGTTACACGCTTGAACAATATCTAAAAACCACCGACGGTAGTATCGAAAAGCTTCGAGAGACTTATCTTGAGACCGCCGAACAACGGGTCAAGGCCGATCTCATTTTGGCAGCCATTGCGGAGCAAGAAAAAATTGAAGTCAGCGACGATGATCTCCGAGCTGAAATTAAGGACTGGAATGAACCTGAGTTGTCGACGGATAGCCAAATTAATGGGTATCTCCGCCATATTGATCAAGAGCGGCTACGATATTCCGTACGACGTCAAAAAACACTCGATTTCCTAGTCAGCCAAGCTGTAATTAAAAACTAATATTAAGTAAAAAGGGGTAACACCATGGGCTTAGTTCCAATTGTTGTTGAACAGACCGGTCGTGGAGAACGATCCTATGATATTTATTCACGCCTTCTAAAAGAACGGATTATATTTTTATCCGAAGCCATCGATGACCATACTGCCAACCTCATTATCGCTCAGCTTCTGTTTTTAGACGCCGAAGATAGCGATAAAGAATGTTACATGTATATCAACAGTCCGGGTGGTGTAGTCACTGCCGGACTCGCTATTTATGACACCATGCAATATATCAAGACCAAAGTATCGACCATCTGTTTGGGGCAAGCGGCCTCAATGGGCGCGGTACTATTGGCGGCGGGGGAACCTGGACGTCGTTTTGCACTCCCTAACGCTCGAATCATGATTCACCAACCATTGGGTGGGGCTCAAGGACAAGCGACCGACATCGAAATTCAAACACAAGAGATCTTGCGGTTAAAACTGAGCTTGAACACCATTTTGGCGAAACACACCAAACAAACCATCAAGACTATTGAAAAAGATACGGATCGCGACAACTTCAAGAGTGCGGAAGAAGCCGTTAAGTACGGCCTCATTGATTCCGTCATTACATACAACCAAGCCGCAAAAATAACTAAAAAATAATGACCAATGCCGCTACGCCCACCTGTTCATTTTGCGGAAAACCCCAACCAATGGTGACCACGTTAGTCATTGGTCCAGATGCCAACATTTGCGACCAATGTGTACGTGTGTGTTTGGATATCTCTGGAGGGACAACTGAACCCGGTGCGACTACCCCGAAAGAAACCGCCACACCTGCTGGGGAGAGTCCGTTAAAAGTAGCGGAGGCCCCTGTCCCTCAAGAATCGACTCCCATCGACCCTCCTAAACCGGCTGAAATCTATGCATTTCTCGATCAGTACATCATCGGGCAATCCCAGGCCAAGCGGATTTTATCCGTGTCGGTATACAACCATTACAAACGGTTGTTTGGTGCAGAGCCAGAAGGCTTCGACGGTGTCGAAATTCAAAAAAGCAACGTTTTATTAGTTGGCGCAACGGGAACCGGAAAAACGTTATTTGCCCAAACCTTGGCGAGACTCCTCAATGTACCGTTTACCATCGCAGATGCCACCACAATTACCGAAGCAGGGTATGTCGGGGAAGACGTTGAGAGCATGTTATTTCGGCTACTTCAGGTCGCCAACCATGACGTCAAACTCGCAGAATCCGGAATTATCTATATCGATGAAATTGATAAAATTTCCCGAAAATCCGAGAACCCCTCGATTACCAGGGATGTCTCTGGGGAAGGCGTTCAACAAGCCCTGTTAAAAATGCTCGAAGGGTCGTTAGTCAACGTACCCGTTCGTGGCGGACGAAAAAATCCGCAAGGCGAATTTATGACAGTGAATACTCAAAATATTCTATTTATTACGGGCGGCGCGTTTCATGGAATTGAGTCGATCGTTCGCCAACGACTCAACGAAAAACAAATTGGATTTTTATCGGAAACTGAAAAAGTCAAAGTCTCGGAAACCGACATTTTTGAGCATATACAAGTGGAAGATCTTCAAAAATTCGGATTGATCCCCGAATTGATCGGACGGCTCCCAATTGTTGCTCCCTTAAAAGAACTCGACGAAGACGCATTGGTCAAAATTTTGACCGAGCCCAAAAATGCCATTACTAAACAATACGCAAAACTCTTGGCCATGGATAACGTCTCGATCCATTTCGAACCCAAAGCGCTTCGCAAAGTGGCTCAAATTGCGGTCCTGAAAAAAATGGGAGCCCGAGCGCTCCGTGCGATTATGGAAACTATCATGTTGGACACGATGTTTGCCGCTCCAGGAACACCCGGAACCAGCGTGACCATTTCCGTGGCCGATGTCGACCGTTACGCGGACGAAAAACTCTCAAAAACCCTTCGAAAGAAGCTGGCAACCAAGGATCATTAATGGTTAGCCAAACAATTCCCGCATCCGTAACTCTCCTTCAGACAGTGTCTGAAACGTTAGCGGGATGGATTGATTGGATCCAATCGGAAGGCCCAGAGTGGACGGCCGTTCGGTCGGGCCTAACGGGCACACCCACCCCTGAATCCACGCGGGTTCTACAAACCATGCTTCTGGCCACCTTAACGATGTTTGAAGGTGTGGGCACACCCTCGATCGCTGGGATCACGCCGACCGACAACGGGATCACCGTCCATTGGGTGGGAGGATCCTCTGACACCCTAACCTGGGGTGCCAACGACGCTCACTTTATTCGATTTTCCCATTACGTCGCGCACCGGGTACTGGGCCTCCCCGCCCAAGGCAAAAAAACAGCGGTATATCCCAATGTGATCCCTGGGGTCAAAACCAAATTGTCCTATTACTTGTCGGCCCTTACGACCACCCACTCCCGAGTGACCGGCTTGATCCAGTCCGATATCAGTCATAGTTTTGATGGCAATGTGGACCCCGTTTTTTTGTTTGTGGTGTTGGGTTGCCTTCCCTTGGATCAGCTCAATGCATTGTTCTTGTATATTCAGCGATTTCTTCCCGACGGGCTCAGTATCAAAAATGCCACGGGCAAATCGGTCATGGTATCTCAACTGTTTCAACCGGCCACCGACGTTCGGTTTATGGTCGAAAAAACAAATTTATACCTCGATCTCTTTACGACCCCCCATTTGCCCATCATTCGGGAAATTACACGGGCGAAAACGATTGCATACTTTCAGAAGCTGATGGCGACACCTGCGGTAAAAGACGGGGTATTAGAGAACCTTAAGGGCATCATTACGTATCAAATTACCCCCAGGACTCAACTCTATAGCTTGCTGAACCGAATTATAGATCGGATTTAACGACAATTATGACCAGTATCGACGCCATTCGTGGAATCCTTGAAACCGCGCTCTCTCCATCAACACTCGATATTCTCGACGAAAGCCACCCTCATCGGGGACATTACCATTCGGACAGCGTCGACCCTAGCCATCTCAAAATTCGGATTGTTTCCGCTGCGTTTGACGGATTATCTCGGGTCAAACAGCACCAGTTGGTGAATCGGTTATTGAAGCCGGCGTTTGATGATGGGTTACATGCCTTGGCGTTGGAGACGATCGTGGCTGGACAAGATTAACGGTGAAAAGGAAATTCAACGAATGAAAGCGGTGATTTTAGCGGGTGGGTTGGGCACCCGAATTTCAGAAGAAACCCATCTCAAACCGAAACCGATGATCGAAATCGGGGGTCGCCCGATTTTATGGCACATCATGAAAGGGTACTCCGAACACGGTATCCGAGAATTTATTATCTGCTGCGGGTACAAGGGGTACCTCATCAAAGAATATTTCGCGAACTACTTTCTTCATATGTCCGATGTCACTTTCAACATGCGTGATAACACAATGGAAGTCCACCAACAAAATGCGGAAGATTGGAAGGTCACTCTCGTTGACACCGGGGAAGCAACAATGACTGGCGGGCGGTTGAAACGGGTGGCCAGTTTCCTTTCTGGCGAAGACGCATTTTGCTTTACGTACGGCGATGGCGTTAGTGATGTCGACATTACCGCGTCCATTAATTTTCACCGTCAGCACGGGAAATGGGCGACGCTCACGGCAGTATGTCCACCGGGTCGATTCGGGGCTCTTGATATCCGTCAAGATAGCCTAATCTCGGCCTTCAAAGAAAAACCACAAGGCGACGGAACTCGCATAAACGGCGGTTTTTTTGTCCTATCTCCCAAGGTTATCGATTTAATTCATTCTGACGACACCTTGTGGGAGCGCGAGCCCTTAGAATCATTGGCGGCACAGGAACAATTGAGAGCCTTTTTGCACGACGGATTTTGGCAACCAATGGATACGTTGCGCGATAAAACCGTGCTTGAGGGCCTATGGGAAGAGGGCCGCGCGCCCTGGAAGATATGGGCGTAACACCGTCGTTTTGGAAAGGTAAACGCGTCTTCCTGACCGGCCACACTGGGTTTAAGGGGAGTTGGCTCTCGATTTGGCTCACTCACATGGGGGCAACGGTCACAGGATACGCATTACCCGCACCCACTAATCCCAGTCTTTTTGAACTTGCCTCGATCGCAAACCATATTCACCACGTCGAGGGGGATATTCGAAACGCGGATGGGCTGATTGAAGCCATGCAAACCGCTGGTCCGGATATCGTGATTCACATGGCGGCACAACCCCTCGTCCGATACTCGTACGACCATCCAGTGGAAACCTTTTCGGTCAACGTATTAGGGTCTGTAAACCTCTTTGAAGCCATCCGGAAAACGCCCTCGGTTCGCGCCGTCGTTAACGTCACCACCGATAAATGTTACGACAACCGAGAATGGATTTGGGGCTACCGCGAAAATGAAGCCCTTGGCGGGGCTGACCCATATAGCAGTAGTAAAGCCTGTTCCGAATTGGTGACAGCCTCCTACCGACGGTCATTTTTTGAGCCAGAAGGCCGGGTATTTCTGGCGTCGGCCCGAGCGGGCAACGTGATTGGCGGAGGCGACTGGGCGTCAGACCGATTGATCCCCGACGCGATTCGAGCCCTGCAGACCGATTCCGTCGTTCGAATTCGAAATCCCCATGCCATACGGCCGTGGCAACACGTGCTGGAGCCCCTTTCCGGATATTTAATGGTCGCGGAACGGTTGTTTGAACACGGATCCGCATTTGCCGACGCATGGAATTTTGGCCCGCGCGATCAGGACGCTCGCCCGGTTTCGTGGGTGGTGAGCCAGGTGGTAACCGCATGGGGAAGTGGCCGTTGGGTCATTGACGAGGGCACCCATCCCCACGAAGCGCACTATTTAAAATTGGATTCATCGAAGGCGGGCCACCAACTGGGGTGGCAGCCGCGGTTGTCGTTATCCGACGCCCTGACGCTGACGGTGGATTGGTACCGAATAGTCCAAAACCAGGTCCCCGCATGGGATGCCGTAATTAATAATATTCAAAAATTTTCAGAGTAGGACACCCCATCATGACCGAAAAAATGAATCAGTTACGCAATGAAATTCGAGGCTTGGTCCATCAGTATTCAATCCATAAGTATTCTCACCAAGAATTTTCACCAGGGGTCACCCCGGTTCCGCCATCCGGCAAGCTATTAGACGGTCATGAACTTGAAATGATGGTGGATGCCGCATTAGACGGATGGTTAACCACCGGACGGTTTAACGATGAGTTTGAGGAGCGTTTAGCTCAGTTTTTGGGTGTTAAACACCTCATTACGGTCAATTCTGGATCATCTGCAAACTTAGTGGCATTTTCAACATTAACGTCCCCCATGCTAAAAGAGCGGGCCATTTTGCCCGGCGACGAAGTGATCGGAGTCGCTGCTGGATTTCCGACCACCGTAAACCCCATTATCCATTACGGTGCAGTCCCCGTATTTGTGGATGTTGAAATTGGAACGTATAACATCGACGTCACCCAACTTGAGGCGGCCATTAGCCCAAAAACCAAAGCGATTATGCTGGCCCACACCTTAGGTAATCCCTACAACTTGGAGGTGGTGACTACCCTGTGTAAAAAATACAACTTATGGCTCATTGAAGATTGCTGCGATGCACTGGGATCGACATACAACGGTCAAACCGTCGGAACATTTGGGGACATTGGCACGCTTAGTTTTTATCCCGCCCACCATATTACGATGGGGGAAGGCGGTGCCGTATTTACTAACAATCTCAAACTGAAGCGAATTGCAGAGAGTTTTCGGGATTGGGGGCGTGATTGTTTCTGCCCACCGGGTAAAGACGATACGTGTGGTAAACGCTTTTGTTGGAAATTGGGGGAACTCCCCGAAGGCTATGACCATAAATATATTTATAGCCATCTGGGATACAACCTCAAAATCACCGACATGCAAGCGGCTTGTGGCTTAGCACAGTTGGATAAAGCCCCCTCATTCATCGAAAAACGAAAAGCCAATTTTGCGTATTTAAAATCTCAACTGACCCCGTTGTCCGAATTTCTAATTTTACCTGAAGCCACCACGAATAGTGACCCGTCATGGTTTGGATTTCCGATCACACTCCGAGACTCAGCGCCTGTATCTCGTCTGGAGTTAACCCGGTACTTGGATTCAACAAAAGTAGGTACGAGACTGCTGTTTGCCGGCAATTTACTGCGCCAGCCCTACATGAAAGACCGGCCCGTTCGCGTGGTGGGTGAATTAAAAAATACCGATGTGGTCATGAATCAAACATTCTGGATCGGAGTGCAGCCGGCATTGACTGAGTCGATGTTGGACCATGTTACGGCGTCGATTCGATCTGGATTAATGAGCCGATAGTGCACCCCAAATTATTATTGTTCGGGGCAACAGGCGCCATCGGGGGCGAGATTTCTCGCCGATTTACCGATGCAGGGTGGGCCGTTATCGCGATTACCCGATCACCGGGTCATGCCGATGCCGTGGTATGGAACCCACTCGACGCGAATGACAACGGCTCCCACGTGATGACTCAGGGTCCGTTTGACGCAATATGTTGGGCGCAAGGGCAAAATTGTAACGATTCGATTGATTCGTTTGATCTTGAGTTGCACCGCCAACTCTATGACTCTAACGTTGGATATATTTTACAATCGTTGGCCCAAGTGCGCCGCGCAAACGTCCTCAAATCCGGCGCAAAACTGGTGGTAATCAGCTCCATTTGGCAAGAGATCGCACGACAAAACAAGTTGTCGTACACCGTTACTAAGGCCGCGTTAAAGGGTCTCATTCACTCCCTTGCCGCCGACTTGGCCGCAGACGGCATTCTGGTTAACGCCGTTTTGCCCGGTGTCTTGGATACCCCCATGACCCGAAGCAACTTAGGCCCAGATCAAGTCTCGACGGTCGAATCGGCAACCTTGTTTAATCGATTGCCGACCCTATACGATGTGTCGGGGGCCGTGCTGGCGTTGTGTGGGCCCACCAATTCGGGGATAACAGGACAATTTATTCAAGTAGATTTGGGGTATTCAAATGTCCGAATTATTTAATATTAAGATTTCATCCAATTCAAAGTCTTATTCGGTGATCGTTGGTCCTGACATTGTCCAATCCCGATTGGAAAATCAGCCGATGTTTCGAATTGTCGATGATCGACTGAGCGCCCTTTTTCCGTTTACAAATCATGAGCCTGTAGTTCACGTTTCCGCCACCGAAGACAAAAAGACGTTGGAATCCGTTGCAACAATCATTGAAACCCTGCGATCCAAAGGGGCCACCCGAAATGCCCATATCGTGGCCCTTGGCGGTGGGATCATTCAAGACGTAGCCACATTCGCTGCATCCAGCTATATGAGAGGCATTCCTTGGATCTATTGCCCAACCACATTGTTGGGAATGGTCGATTCGTGTATTGGGGGTAAATCATCGATTAACGTGGGCCAGTATAAAAACATTGCTGGCAATTTTTATCCCCCCGATGAAATTTGGATCGATACCGTTTTTTGCGACACGTTATCGAGCGTTCAAAAAGCAGAAGGATTATGTGAGGCCGTCAAAATTTGTTTCGCTGGTGGGGAGCCCTTTAACGACTATCTTATGTGGGTGGATACCTATCCCGACTATTTGACTGATCCCTCCGCGTTAGCCCCCATCATTGGGATTGCGTTATCTACTAAAAAGCGGTTTATCGAAGAAGACGAATTCGATAACGGAATTCGTCGCCTCCTCAATTTTGGACACACATTCGGCCACGCCATCGAGGGGGCCACTCACTATGAGATTAGCCATGGAATAGCGGTCGGATTAGGTGTCATTGCCGCCATACATATTTCCGTTCAATTGGGGCGAGTATCAGCGGATCATCCCCGTGTCCAAGCGCTCTTAAACCAGGTTCAAAATCTCCTACGAACAGTGCCATCGTTATCGTCTACCATTCAAGAATTAGATACCCATGCCGCAATGACCTGTTTTAGATCCGACAAAAAACATTCATCCACCCATTTTGCGATGATTTTGTTAAATGAGGCGGCGGAACTCGAATTTAGTCAACATCCCCGAACTGACGCGATCGAAGCCCTGATTCAAACCACATTTGGCCACATAAAGGAGCAAACATGATCAAGTATAGTGATTGTTTGGCGGAGTGGCTCTGTCAACTCGGATATACCCATTGCTTTTATGTGGGTGGCGGAAACATTATGCACCTGGTCGAAAGTTTAAGCCGACAAATGCCTTGTATACCGGTCATCCATGAAGTCGCGGCCGGAATTGCAGCCGAGTACTTTAATGCGTTACACCCTGACAAAAAAGCACTGGCATTGGTAACCGCTGGTCCGGGGCTAAGTAATATCGTCACCGCTATTGCGGGCGCCTTTGCCGAAAGCAGAGAACTACTCGTCATCGGCGGACAAGTTAAAACGGCGGATTTATCCCGAGGGAAATTGCGCCAACGCGGCATCCAAGAAATTGATGGGGTATCCTTGGTTCAATCGATCACCAAATGTGCCGAGCGTTGGGATGCGCCGGTCGACTACGACACGTTTTACAGCCGTATTTCCCAATCATGGGAAGGGCGAAAAGGCCCCGTCTTTATCGAAATCCCCATTGATGTACAGGGTATAAAAGTAGAATTCATCAGCAAATTAGACCAAATCACCCCGACTCCCCATAGTGGCATTTCGGAAGGGGACTGGACCCAACTACGCCATTACCTCTCCCAAGCGACGCGTCCATTGATCTTAGTTGGTGGCGGAGTTGATCAACGCGTTGCGCAGTCACTATTTCCGTCGTGGACCACGATTCCGATTGCTACGACATGGAACGGTGCGGATCGCATTTCGGCGGATCACCCCCTGTATGTGGGACGTCCGAATACCTGGGGACAACGATCTGCGAACTTAATTTTGCAACAATCGGATTGCGTTATTGCACTAGGAACCCGATTAGGAATGCAACAAACCGGATTTAATTGGCAAGAATTTGTGCCCCATGGGGTGGTCATTCATGTTGATATTGATCCTGCCGAATTGGAAAAAGGTCACCCGCGGATCGATCTTCCGATATGTGCCGACGCCAATGACATCTTGCGTCGATTAGCGACGATCTCTGATATTGACTGCAGTGATTGGATTCAATACTGCCGGATGATTCGGTCCGAAATTCCGGTATTTGAGCCCGTAAATACAACCGGAGGCGACTTTATTTCCCCATATCATGTTGTTGAAACACTATCGACGCTCAGCGGAAACGACGATGTGGTTGTTCCTTGCAGTAGCGGCAGTGCATTCACCATCATGATGCAAGTGTTTACGCAAAGGGGCGCTCAACGGATTATCACAAACAAGGGCATGGCATCGATGGGATACGGATTGTCAGGCGCCATCGGTGCGGCATTCGCTGCGCCAGGCCAGCGGGTGATATTGGTCGAGGGAGATGGCGGATTTGCCCAAAATCTACAAGAAATCGGAACCGCTGCAATTAATCAACTTAATCTCAAAATTTTTATTTTTGATGATTCAGGATACGCGTCCATTCGAATGACCCAGCGCAACTATTTTGGCGGCCGTTATGTGGGGTGTGATCGGGAAACAGGGTTAGGTCTTCCGAACTGGCAGAAATTATTCGATGCATGGGGCGTTCCTGCAATGAGAGTAAATCGTGGATTTGAGTTGACGGAATCGTTTCAGTCGCTTTTTAATTCAACAGGACCCGCCGCATTTATAGTTTCTGTGGATCCAGATCAAACTTATTTTCCAAAAATTACAAGCCGCATCCTTGAGAATGGGCAGATAGTCTCAAACCCGCTACATCTGATGACCCCTGAATTGGACGAAACCCGCTGGCACCGCGTCGCAAAATATATAAAATAAAAGAGGGTTATTAATATGAACAGTCGCGAAAGAAAAATGTTGGATATATTAAAACGCCTTAAGACTGAATTTGGCGTAGTGTCCGTCAAGGCAGAATTTGAAGCGGAAGGAACCCGAACGGACGAATTACTTCGTTTAATCGAAATTGCACGCCGCGCTGATTTGGGTGTCGCGCTCAAAATTGGTGGCTGCGAAGCGATTCGGGATTTGATTGAAAGCAAACAAATCGGCGTCGAATTTATTATCGCCCCGATGGTTGAAACCCCTTATGCACTCTCAAAATTTATTGAGGCTAAAAACAAAATATATTCGGTTGAAGAACAGCAAGATACCCAATTTTTGTTTAACCTGGAAACAATCACCGCGTTCAATCATTTGGACAAAATGATTAAAATCGCAACTCAAGCCGACGGCGTGGACGGGGTAGTATTTGGCCGAGTCGACTTTTCGGGTTCATTGGGCTGGAGCCGCGACAACATTAACACCGATGAAATTACCGATTATTGCATCCAGACCGGCACTGCATGTAAACAGGCAGGGATCGACTTGGTCGTCGGTGGGGCGGTGTCGATGGATGCCATTTCGATGTTAAGTAAAATGTATGCAAACTATCTCACTCGATTCGAAACCAGAAAGATTATTTTCCCCGGTCAGTCGGTTGAAATTGGAAACCTGGATCAAGCCTTATTATTAGCGGTACATTTTGAATTATTGTGGCTTCAAAATAAACGGGATTATTATAACCTCATTGCCTCCGAAGATGACCGACGCATCGAAATGTTAGATAGCCGATGGAAAATTCTGTCTAACTAGCAAGTGCCTATCCCTCATTTATTTTTTACGGGCGGAACCGGATTTTTTGGGAAAGCGTTACTTCGGTACTGGACCGCAACCACGGTAGATCGCCCCAAGCAGGTTTCTATTTTGACGCGATCGCCCAGTGGTTTTTTGGACCGCTATCCCGAGTTCAAAACTCTCGACTGGGTAACCTTTTACGAAGGGGACATCACCCGTAAGGACACTTTTCCGGATATTTCCTGTAGCCACGTATTACATGCGGCAACCGATTCAACGGTTGGCCCCAACTTACCCCCAATCGAACGCTATGATCAGATCGTGTCTGGCACTCGAAACGTTTTAGACTTTTCAGTGCAGGCAGGGGCCAAACGATTTTTACTCACCAGCACTGGCGGCGTCTATGGCCAGCAGCCTCAAGAGATGGATAAAATCCCAGAAACGTACTGCGGATTCCCCGATCCCCTCCGCCCCCAGAATGCACATTCCATTGCCAAGCGAGCGGCAGAACATCTCTGTATCTTATACGGCCACCAATTCGGGATCGAACCCGTCATCGCGCGATGTTTCGCATTTATAGGCAGTGATCTCCCGCTCGATGTCCATTTTGCAATCGGCAATTTTATTCGGGATGCAACTCGGGGCCAAGATATCATCATTCAAGGTGATGGCACGTCGGTTCGATCCTATCTCGATCAACACGACCTGTCGGTATGGCTCACCCGGTTATTACAGACCGAACACCCTGAAACCGCCTACAACGTCGGTTCAGAAACTGCAATTTCAATCAAAGACCTGGCGACCTTGGTCAGAGACTTGGTACACCCCGCGGGATCCGTTCAAATTTTGGGCCAGCAGGGCAATAAAGCCGGAACACGCTACGTTCCCGATACCCGGCTTGCCAGGGAAACCTTAGGGTTGTCGGAAACGGTGTCATTACCCGATGCCATCCGCAGGGCATTGCCGCCATGCTAACCATTTTGGTTCCGACCATCGGGCGCATCCAAAAATTAACGAGGGGAATAGACTCGTGGATTCGCTGTATTCAATCCGCAAAAGCCGTCGATAAGGTCACGATACTCATTGCCGACAACCATTCGACCGATGGAACCGCAGCCTACGCCCAATCAATGGCACTACAGCACTCTTTTATTAGGTATGAACGCCAACTCGCATTTTGTCCGTCGGCAGAGGACTCTATCAAGGCCGCATCGCAATTTTGTACGACACAGTATGTGTGGACCTTTGGGGACGACGACGAAGTCTCGGAAAATGCACTCACCGTCGTATTAGAGGCCTTACAATCCCACCCCCGCTTCTTAGTCGTGAATATGAATTGCCGCGATGGCGACCGAAGCATCCCCGGGTTCGACGTCGATTCGAAAATCATTCAATATCCCACCGGATGGCCGTTGTTTCAGAATTTTGGGGTCACTTCCGGTACGACATGCGTCAGTTCCATTTGCGTCCCACTCGACTTTTATAAAGACCCGATATTAAAAAATTTAAATACCGTATCTCCCATTTATAGCCTGTCATGTGCGCTGCTCGTGTGGAGTTACAACCAACCAGTGACACTGGTTGGGAATCGACTATTCGATTATTTTTACAACGTTCCCACGGAAGAATTAGGTCGAATAACAGGGCTAGCACAATCGAACCAACAACTTCCCCACTACTATTGGCATTTGGGGCTACTGAACTTACTTCGTTCTGTATCCCAACATACCGGAATCTCGCTATCGGAGTTGCTATTGATGAGAGAACCCATATCCCGTGGCGTCGGTGCCCCGGAGCCGCTGGGCAGAGAGTACAAACCGTGCATCGAGTTTATCGCGTTGTATGTTGATAAAGAGATGAACGCCTCGTTCGTTGAAATTCAGAATCGTCGTACATCGTTGCATGAATTGATTGTCAATATTCAGTCTGCTTTTTCAGAATGGACCGGAGTCGATCACTCAAAATCGTTTCAAACCATACACCGATATCTTTGTCAGTTGGAACACGCGCTTGCCGCATTGCCGAGTCGTTCTATGGCAGGAACTTGGGCGAGACTCAGATTGCGGTGGGGAAAACCGTTTTCTAAGTTAGACGAATTGACTAAATCCTGGATCAAAGAATCCAATCGGACCTAATTGATGGAATCAGCACTTCATTTAGAAACCCCGTCTGGCCCGGTTCCTCAATTGGCGATCTCAATTCCCACGTGTAACCACCCTGAATTGGTGGACCAGTTCATACGCGCAATTCTACCGAGTTTAGGTCGCTTCCAAATCCCGGTGTACGTTACCGACAATAGTGATAACGACGAAACCGAACGCATTGTACAAAATCTCATAAAAGAACATTCGGCTATTTTCTATAGAAGAAACGCCCAGAACCTGCGGTTTGATGCCAATTGCGCACAAGCCATTACGTGGCCCCACGCCGAGTACGTCTGGCCCGTTGGCGATGGGATGTTAATCAATGAGCCGATGATTGAGACCATTCTTAACTCTCTCGAAAAAAAACCGGATTTAGTCTTTTTAAATTATCGGGTTCCTGATTTAGGACAACGCGTCATTGAGCCATCACATCAGCACGAATGGATCGTCAGTCACGCGTGGCATTTGACGTCATTGGGGGCCACAATCTTCGGGACAAAACCGAGAGAAGTCGCCCGAAAGGCCACCACTAAAGAGTTTGGTCGTTGGAAAAACTTTTTTCATCTGGGCCTCATTTTGCGCTGTTCAACAACCGAAAAGGCCCGCTGTCTATGGATTGGGCCCCACGCGGTGCGGGGGAATCCGAATAAAACGGGGAGTGGTTGGGTCGGGATTGCGATCCAAGTGTTTGCCGGAGATTGGGCACGGTTAATTCTAAGCTTCTCGGATGTTTTCTCTCCTAATGAAACTCAGGATCTTATCCGGTCACATGGGGTAAAAACCCGTATATTTGGGTGGCGAGATCTGCTGCAATTCAGAAAAGATGGCCGATTCTCCAAACCGATTTTTGACGCGTATCAAACCGAAATAAAATTAGCGGTACCGCTGCCAATCCGTTGGTTGCAATTGCTCGCCGAAGCACCCGATGCACGCGTCCATTGGCCTTCAATGGGGTGGGGATTGATGCTCCGACTTTGCTGGCTTTTGGAGAAAGCCCAACAACTCGGGCAATTATTCGTTAAAAAATCCGCCCAGTCCGACTCGCTTCCAAAATAGCCAAATCCGACAATCGAGACGGTGGTCGGTCCCAGCGATACATTATTACAATCCCGATATAACGAAGCGCGGAAAAAATTGCGCCGATATCGGCCCGCTGCAGAGTCAATATCTTCAGTGCTATCGTGGCAAAATGACTGACGAGTAACCGAGGCGACGTTAAATTCCGCCACATAAACAAATAATGATTTCGTCGATGGATCTTGGCCACGTGCGCGGACGAAAATAAGCGCCCAATGGTCGCCTGATGGTCGTGCAAAATGGTGCCCAACGGCATGTACCATGACGCCCACCCGCGTTGCCACGCGCGATAGGACAAATCCAAGTCTTCGAAATAAAAGGGCGAAAAGAGTGGGTCAAAGCCACCTAAGGTAAAGTACCGATCTCGACGTACCGCCATTGCACCGCCACAGGCCCACAAAACAGGACGTGCTTGGGTAATGTCTACCGACTCCGGGGGATACGACTCGGGGGTAAGCCATCCGCCTTTAAAATATCCCCATGTAATCGATTCAAAGGCATTGTCTTTACTCGGCCGAATAATCGTCGGGACGATGGCAAATATATCCGGACAAGCCAACTCATCCACCAAACGCGATAGATCCAGGTCCGATATCTTCATGTCGTTGTTTAAAAAAAACAAAATTTCGGATGTCGCCGCTAAGGCACCTCGGTGGGCCGTAACCGAAAATCCTCGATTCTGGGGACTCGTGACCACTTTGACACTGGGGAAGTGCTCCGCCAACCACTCAGCAGTCTTGTCGTCGCTACCATCATCCGAGACGATCCATTCAATCGTAGGAGACGCCAAGACTTGAAGATTATGGGCCAATGTCCGGTCCAACAAATGGCGACCGTTATAGGTTGGGATAATGATTGAAATCGATGGGACAGTCATCGTCATCAATTTAACCCTCGTACTGCTGGCAAAAAATGAATCAAATTGGATGTCCAAATTCGAGCGATCCATAATTTCAACGACCACCGACGATGAGGTACCACGACCACATTTATATTCCCCGCCACCATTCGATTTTTAAGTTCAGTAATCGACGCCTTCGGATCTAAATGAATTGCATTCCATGCAAATGGCACTTGGGCACGCACCCCCTCAAATATGGACGCATCACAATAGATGCCGGCTTGATGCCCGACCAAGTCCCAATACGCACGTTGGCCTGCCAGCGTCCCGGTGGTCGTGCGGTCCAATTCACGAATTAAGGCCACCACCCGATCGGGGGAAATAAACTCCCGCCCGGGGCACGGACAGTGTAAGGGGACACACGAATCACGGCAGGCATTTTGCTGTTTATAAATCACATGGGGACTTAACCACGGCGCCCAATGAAAACAGTTTTGCGTTCGAGTGCGATAGATCACCACGGCCGGGCATTGCAACGCCGCCGCAATATGCGACAACCCCGAGTCTGGCCCCACAAAATAAGTGGCCTTTTTGATTACAGCACTCACATCTACTAGCGATGTCTTGCCGGCCAAGTTAATGATCCGACCTTCGGTATTTATCCAGTCTAAAGTGGTCTCAGTCGCGTTAGCCACCACTCCGCCGAGCAACACAAGTGGTGAGGGACAGAGGTCCAACATCGCCGTTAAAACCGGTTTAATTTCAGAATCAACCCAGCACTTCACCTTAGCGCCAGCATCCACCGCAACGACCCGATACGGCGAGTTCATGAAGGGATACTTTTCTGCCACCTCTTCCATCAAGGGGCCCGATATCTGAAGCTGCAATCGGGAATCGGGTGCGCTAACGCCCAATGGCGCTAATAATGCCAAATTCATCTGGACTTTATGGCGATGATAATCCTGATAGTCCAACCGGACGCAATGGGTATGGTAGAGCCAATTTCTCCACCCAATGGCATGCCCAATGCGCACTTTAATCTCCGCTGCTTTGGCCAAAACCGCATATCGGGGGTGCTCCCAAAGATTAATCATGACATCAAATTGATGAAATTTAAGGGCGGCTAAAACCTGAGTAAATTCGGGGGATCGCGTCGTGCCATCATACGGCTGAGTATCGGGTATAACGCCGGCTACATCCGGAATTTCAGTCAATAAGGCCACAAACGCAGGTCGTGCCAGAAAAAAAATTTGGGCCTCCGGATACTGGCGTTTAATGGGCTGAATTAATGCCGTTGCGGTAATTAAATCCCCCAACATATCCCCCCGAGCAATAAGGATTTTGGGCGACGGCGGAAGGGGCACTTTATACCTTGCCCGAATCCGCTCGCAACGGAATCTCAGGCATAAACATCACCACGATCACCGCCACAACCATGATTGACGTTCCCACCCAGAATACCTGATCGATCGCCCCACTGTACCCCAAACGAACCGAGACCAAATAATCGGGGAATGTATTTAACAACGTCTCCCTAGTAAAAATAGACACCGTCTGAAACTGCCCAATCAGTTCGGACTGCCGAGCGCCCGTCAATGTGCTTTGCAACAAATTGCTATCGAGATGATCGAACCCCGCATCGGGAAAGGCGCGGCGCATGGTCAGCACAAACGGATGCCGCCCTAACAAATCCACCAGTCCCGTCATTTTAATATTCAAAACCCCACCCAAAATCGCTGTGCCGATTGTCCCCCCTAAACTACGGAATAACTGGACCCCCGCCGTTACCTCCCCCATACGCCCACGATCAAAAGCGCTTTGTACGACCAGATTTATAATCGGAAAGGTCGTCCCCAACCCTGTGCCCAACATTGCCATAAAACAGACCAGTTCAACCGGACGGGTATCGACTCCAATGTGGGTACACAACCACAAGGCGATGGTGGCCGTCACCACACCAAACACCAATATCGGCTTATATCGCCCCGTACGACTGGTGATTTGACCACCAATAATTGATGAGGCCACCAATCCCAGCATCATGGGCATCATCATCAACCCCGATCGCGCAGGAGACACCCCTAGAACCCCTTGTGCAAAAAAAGGAATAAACATAATGGCCGAATACATCGCCATCGCCGTCAAAAAAGCAATGGCAATCGACACCAAATAGGCCCGATTTTTAAATAGGGCTAACGTCATAATAGGGTCTGATACCGCCCGTTCCACCCGGATAAATAGAACCAGTGACGTAATGGCCATCGCTAGCAATCCAAGAATGGGGGTCGATATCCAAGGAAACTGACTTCCCCCCGACACCAACGCCAACAAAAACGGCAAAATCGCCATGGTTAATAACGCCGCACCTTTATAATCCACCGTTCGACGCGCCACCCTCGCAATTTTGGGCAGGCCCATCGCCAATACAAAAAAAGCCAACCCACCCAGCGGAATATTGATATAAAAAATCCATCGCCATGAGAAATAATTGGAAATCCATCCCCCTAACAAAGGTCCCATCACCGATGAAATACCAAAGGCCCCACCGATCCACCCTTGGTATCGGCCCCGTTGCGCTGGAGGGATAATATCCCCAATGGTAGCCATCGCACTCACCATCATG
Organism: uncultured bacterium; assembly: GCA_903864835.1. Taxonomy (GTDB): domain Bacteria; phylum Margulisbacteria; class Marinamargulisbacteria; order SXXA01; family SXXA01; genus CAIPHK01. Next base: position 74,853 of record CAIPHK010000041.1, read on the forward strand.
GCCCCTCCACCAATCCCTTGGATACCTCGAAATAGGATCAATTGGCCCATGGACAAGGCCATCCCGGACAACACCGAGCCGATGAGAAAAACAATAATTGCGAGCAAATACATGCCCCGCCGCCCCATCAAATCGGATAGTTTTCCAAACACCGGGACCGTAATGGTGGACGCCAACATATAGGCTGTAAATACCCAACTCAGGTGGGATACGCCATTCAGATCCGCCACAATTTGAGGCATCGCGGCGGAAACAATCGTCTGATCTAGCGACGAAAGTATGATAGCCAACATGACCCCAAATAAAATTTGATTACGATTAACCGGTGCGTGAGTATTCATTTAATTAAGCGTCTGATGATACGTCGGGACAAAACCTTCGTCCATTATTGTCGCCATCCTTGGCCCCCGCCAATGTGGAAAAACAACGTTATCCAAACTATATCTCGAAGCGACTAAAATTCGGGGGGCCACATTTTTAGATTTGGAGGATCCCACCGCACTTGCCCGGCTAGAAAACCCCAAACTTGCACTGGAATCACTCGAGGGCCTGGTGGTCATTGATGAAATCCAACGTCGCCCCGATCTATTTCCAATCCTCCGAGTTCTAGTCGACGAAAATCCAAATCGAAAATTTCTGATCCTGGGAAGTGCATCTCAAGAACTAATCAAACAAAGTTCCGAATCCCTAGCCGGTCGTATCGGATATCTTGAACTAACCCCGTTTGACCAATCGGAAGTTCAAAACCTAAAACAGCTATGGATACGTGGTGGTTTTCCCAAATCATTCCTAGCCGATTCCGACGACACCAGCTATTTGTGGCGAAGGGAATACGTGGGAACATTTCTTGAACAAGACATCCCCAATTTAGGATTTAAAATTCCAGCCCAAACCATGCATCGTTTCTGGATGATGTTAACCCACTATCACGGGAAAATGATCAATTATTCAGAAATAGGAAAATCATTGGGGCTATCCGATATGACGATCAGGCGATACATGGACATCCTTAATGGAACATTCATGGTCCGAATATTATCTCCTTGGCATGAAGCACTTGATAAACGACAAATTAAAATCCCTAAAATTTATTTTCGAGATAGTGGTCTTTATCATTTTCTGAGCGGAGTTGATTCCTACAAAACACTATACACCCATCCTAAACTCGGTGCGTCATGGGAAGGGTTTGCTCTCGAAGAAACCATTCGAATGATGGATGCCGACCGCAACGATTGCTATTTCTGGGGCATCCATAGACAAGCGGAACTCGACCTAATGATCATTAAAAATGGGCGTCGATACGGATTTGAGTTCAATTTTACTGACAAGCCCAAATTGACCCGATCGATCCAAATATCCATCAGTGCCCTCAAATTGGACCGAATGACTATCGTCCACCCCGGGAAAGAACAATTCAAACTGGAGGACAGTATCGATGTTATTGGACTTGAGGGATTAATACCTCTCTAAAATCCAAACACCGCTTTTCCCGGTTTTCCCGAGGCGACATGGGCAAACGCGGATCGATAGTCCGCCAATGTAAATATTGTTCTCGGCACCGTCGGAAACGGGGTTTTCATGAGAATAAAGGCAATATCATTGAATCGTGATGCAGTAATTTGGAGACCATGCCGCGCCACCCACGCGGATCTCAAAAACCCTCTAAAAATTTGTTCTTTAAAGATCAGTGCGGAGTTTGAAATATGGGGGGACTCTTTACTCATCGCGCCATAGGTCACAATTGTTCCGCCAGCCACCACCGATTTCGACAAGGCGGCCACACTCGCCCCGCCCACCGAATTTAAGCCCAACTTGATCCCAGGAATATCGAGAGCACCGCCATCTCGATCAATCGACACACACCGAAGATGCATCTGCGCCGCAAAGTAACGGACCCATCGACCGACCGATGAATTCGGCGCAGTCTGAACCACGATATCGCCAGGATGGAGGACCACAAATTCCGTGAGCAACAAATACGCCGTTAATCCGTTAATCGATAAATGGGCGGCCACTTCCGTGGGAATAGGATCTGGCACTACCCACCATTCCGTTCCGGGGGCCACCGTGTGGGTGCCCCAAAATCCATGGAGATGATGCGGAGCCATCGAAATGACCCGATCACCGGTGGTGACGACACGCCCCACCCCTTCCCGGCCCAAAACCGCCGGAAGTGGCGGTTGAAACACATATTTACCCTCGATGACGTTAATGTCCGAGGGATTGATCGGGCTTTCTAGCACCTCGACCACAACGTCAGCCGAACCGGCGATTGGACTGGCAATCGCTTCGTACCGAATATCAGCGGTCCCAAGATCCCCGTATCCATAATGGACCAGGGCCATCGTCATTGGACAGTAATCCGTTGGGTATCGACTTGAACAACTTGCCCTTTGCGGATTTTACATTTTTTTCGGATTTCGACGATGCCATCCACCGACACGATGCCTTCGGTAATAAACAGTTTGGCTTGGCCGCCCGTGTCGCACAAACCCGCGACCTTCAGAAGCTTACTCAATTCAATATAGTCATCAGTTAGAACGTAAATATTTTCCATATCAGGCATGGTAACAAAACTTGCTGGAGATAGGTAACCCAGCAAGGACGGAATTCCAAGGGAATGCTATTATTCATCCCCAAATGAACCGTGAAATAGGATTTTATCTCCTGGTCCCTGGACTCTCCATCTACACCATACTCGTGATCATACTTTATTGCTTCCCGGTCCTGGCCGCATATCGACACGTATTAACACCGGATGATGCCATCCTGTATTCGTTTTTGGTGGTCTTTTTCTACCCCCTCTCTATAATATTGACCCGAATCGGAGATAGCCATCTCAAGCTCTTTAATTGGAAATGGCTGTTTCCGTTGTCCTTAATCCCACTAGTGGGCGCGTTTGGTCTCATGGGAGGACTATAGGTTAGCCCGTTCCCCGCAAGCCATTCGAAATCGCATTAATCGTCATTAGTCCCGAGACAAGCCAGGCGTCTTCATCCGAACGATGGTCGCGTCTGGCAGCCCGCCACTCGGTCAGCGCGTGAATCTGGAACCGATGAAGCACGTCTAACATCTCTTTTCGCTTGGCGATGGTCCGCGCTAAGCGAGGACGACGAACTTCAAAAGACGCTCCAAATACCTCATTGAGCATTCGCGTGGTTAATTCATATTCGGCACTGAGTGGGTCCATAATGAGCGCACGGAGTTCAGGGACGGGCTCAAGCATCGAATACGCCGTCATCCATTCCAAACTGGCACTTTTGAGGGCCATTTCAACGTTTGTTAACACAAATTCAATCTGAGAAAATGAGCGTAATTGTTTAAAATCGGCGGGGAATTGCGATGCCAATGCCTGAAGCATCGTGCCGACTCCGTACCACGCCGTAAAATTAAACCGGGTTTGGCTTTGGCATAACGCGAACGGAATCGCCCGCAGATCAGCCAAGGTATTCGCGCCGGTTCGGCGAGTCGGCCTTGACCCCATTCGGGCAAACTCCAAAATATCGAGTGGCGTCACGTGGGTAAAAAACCGAGTAAATTCGGGTGTGGTAACCAACGCGCGGTACGCCGTCGACGCCATCTGAGTTGCAGCGGTAAACCACGCCGGCAACGCGGTCGTATTCGGTTCAGCGTCATGATGAAGAAGGGCCGACAATGCATTCTGAATACTCCAGGACGACATAAAGGGAACCAGGTGATTTTGCGCGATAATTTGACCTTGTTCTGTATATTCAAATCCCGCCACCCGGGCCGATGGCAAACTATTGGCGATCAGGTATTTAATCGGCGCAGCCCCACGGATCAGCGTTCCGCCCACCCCTTCAAAAAAGATTGGGGCGTAGCCATTGGCACCTAAATATTCGGCTACTTTTTGGCGAGTATCCAACATCAACCGGAAGTTATCGACGATTCCGGCGTCTTTTCCGCCATCGCTGTGCCCACACATCATCCGAACACCTGGATTCCCGGGGAGGCTCTCTCTCTCATGATGATATTTAATCGTCGCGGCTATGATTGGATTGTGAATAAATCCGGTCAAAATAGAGATAACGTGATGATGGTCTTCTGCCGTTTCGATCAGCGGCACAATAGGAAGGAGACAGATCGGGGTCTCACCTAATGTATAGGACAACAGTCCCGCCTCCCTGGCGAGTAACAACACCTGCAATAAATCCGACGACTGCCGCGTCATACTGACAATAATGGAGCCCATACACTCCGCCCCATAGGTCCGAATGGCCTCAGCAACTACTCGTAAACTGTCGATTGCGTCGCTCGCCGGTCCAGACAGTGGGAAATCCGGCAGGAGAAATCGCCGAGGGGATCGAAGTTCTTGGGTAATAAACTCGCAGCGTTCAGCGTCAGACATCGCATCATAACGGGCACCACTCATCCCCGTCTGATCCAAAATCCACATGACGGCCGCGTGATATGACGCGCTATTTTGACGAATATCTTGGGCCACCAAATGGAATCCGAATGTCTTTACTTTTAGGACGACCAAAGCGGCTTCGTGAGCCAAAAGATGGGCACCCGCCTCATGTAGCGTATCGGTGATTAAATTCAATTCCTTGAGCAATGTTACGAGATCGATCGTCTCCAATTGTCCTTCCAATTGCTGACAGAATGCCCGCCACGGCTCTTCCTGTGGGAATCGGGTCGCGATCACCAACGGAACAACGACGCGGTTGCGAGAGAGGGACAATAATTCCCCCAATTCGGTCAATGCCTCGCGAACAATTTGAGTCGCCTCCTGGCGATTGCGTGCCAAGGTCAACCGGGTTTCCTCAGCGGTGACATAAGGGTGTCCATCGCGGTCGGTCGCGACCCAGGATCGGAACCGAACTCGCGGATAATTCGATACCAGCGGAATCAAATCTGAGGGGCATCCTAGGGACACAAACGCGGCATTCACTTCATTTACAAATAACGCCAAACTATCCGGCAATGATCCCCGAATCGTGCGGGTGATAAAGTCCCGTTCGGTATCCACCGAAGGTTTATCTTGGATGAACTCGCCTGTCCCCATTAAACATTCTAAATTTTTTAAAATAAGATCCCGCCGACGTCCCGACCCTTTGGCCGTCTGAAGATCGGTAAAAAATTGCCGCAACTGCGCAATTAAGGAGGGTCGTCGAGATTCCGTGGGATGGGCGGTAAACACCATTTGCAGAGAAATTTTCTGCCAAATCGCACCAATCTCCGCCCACCCATGCCCCCGTTCTCGGAGCTCGGCAAGGACCTCCGCCACGGACCCACTGACATACTCCGGCCCCACCTGAGCCACCACCGCATTGCGAAAGTCATTAGTGGCGTTTTGTTCGACAACGTTGAGTATCTGGAACGCGAGCGACAATAGCCCTACCGCTTCGCGCTGATCCGCCTCATTCAATTCCGAAATTCGGGCAGGATCTCCAACAATCGGTAAAATGGTCTGAAATCGAGATTTGCCAAACTCCACCAAAACCTCGCTCAAACACGACATCATGAGGGCAAAATCGGCCTGGATTTGGTCAAAACCTTGGTCTAGGAGGAGGGAGACTTGGTGTTTGGGAGTTTGGGGTATCAATGCACTACTCCGCAACAAAGCGCCAATAGTCCTCTGACGTAATTTTTGCAAAGGGGGTATCGGGGTACGCACGAGAAAACAGAGGTGGGATCGATTGTTTTTTTGATTTCCACTTAAATTCAAACGCACGAAGGAGGCCCCCGTCTTCTTCTAAATAATCGATTTCTTGTTGGCTATGCGATCTCCAAAAATATCGATTTACAACCAAAAGACGATTGGAATGAAATTTAATCCGTTCACTAATCATTAAATTTTCCCAGAGCGCCCCAATATCTTGTCTCAATGCAAGCGGTCCAAATTGATTGAGAATGGCGTTACGTATCCCGTTATCATAAAAATAGATTTTTTGGGATTTTTTTAACTCGTTTCTTAAATTCCTACTAAACGAAGTCAGACGAAAAATCACAAAATTTTGCTCAAGAATATGAATGTAGCTTGCCACTGTATTTTTATCGATTCCAAGAAGTTGACTTAATTCGTTGTTCGACACCTCCTGTCCGAGCTGTAGAGCGAGGGCTTGCAGCAAACGGGTCAGTACCTCTGGATTGCGAATTCGATGAAACATCAAAATATCTTTATACAAGTAGCTGGCCGCGATATCTCGAATTAAGGATTCAGCCTCTGGCCCTTCTTTTTGGACAATTTCTGGATAACTCCCGACAATCAACCGTCTTTCCAAAAGACGATGGGCCTCGGTCTGAGATGAATGCGCTTTAATCTCTTCTAAAGAAATAGGAAAGAGATGAAATTCTTTCTTTCTTCCAGTCAACGGCTCCTGAACAGAGTCGGACAATTCAAACGACGATGACCCGGTCGCAATAATCTGAACATCCGGAAATTGATCCACCCACAACTTGAGAGTGAGCCCAATATTGGGAATGCGCTGAGCCTCGTCTAAAACAATCAATCGATGGTCGCCCACAAATGCTTTAAGCTCAGTCGACGTCCTATTTTCTAACGACGCACGAATATCAGGCTCGTCGCAGTTTAAATAGAGACTCCCAGGGAAGCGCTGACACAATTTCTTAACTAGCGTCGTTTTCCCAACTTGGCGAGCGCCGTAAATCAGCAGAACTTTACCTTTAAACAAATGGGACTCAATACACGATTCGATTAATCTGGTGATCATATTCACCAATATGATATAAAAATGGAGAATTAACAATGGTATTAAGTAATTAACCTGCAGCAAGGCGCCAGGCCCTTACGCAAGCCAGAAGTGCCAGGTCGACATGTCCCACTCACCTATTTCTTTGAAATTTTTAGAAATCTCTATAAAATAAGCCCCTCATGTTATATCGAATAATCGCCATCCCTTTAAAAATTAGTCTGCCAAAGACTGCGACGATCATGGATGCGAAAAGAGAGTTTAAGGACGGGGAATGCTTCGCTCAATGTATTTGTTGGGGACTGAATATTCCATTTGACCCATCGATCCAAAAAAATCACAAAAATCGCCTTCCGGACGCGGGAGTCTATCTGCACCCGGCCGATGCGCTCAAGCTACGGATATCTGAGACACTTCTCGATGAAGGCCAACCCATCACACATGCTGGGGTACAAAAAACTTTGGAACATACTGACTTCGTGTCCAATCCCCACTCATTTCTGGTGCTGATTATTGACGAAACACGGGGAAAGACCTCCCGTTTTCATAGTATATCGATAAAAAGAAATGACGCCACACCGTCTCTATTCGACCCCAGACTGCATCGAGAAGGCCGCCCCTTTTTTGTACAATTTGAGACCCCGTCTAACGCTACTGAATTTATAGCAACTGAATGGCGTACATTTACAGAAAATTCGATTCGGGACCGAGATGGGGATGTACCGACCGGGCGTAAGCGACCCCGAGGAGAGACATCCGCCCCCACCCTTCGATTTCAATCGGTACTTTATATCCGAGATATTGGCTAACGCGGGAGAAATTCCTTCAGAATCTCTCGCCATATTTGTCTCGCTTGAGCAAACTGCGCATCGTTAAAATGCGGTCGAAACTCCGCAAGAGCCCCTGCAACGGTATCGTATTGTCCTGTCAAGGCACAATGAAACCGACTTAAAAACGAATCGGTAATCTTGAATTGCGCCATATAATCTCTTAAAACAACCCCAAGACTATAGAGATCTCGATGACGGGTGCTTCCACCACGTGGGGACCGGTAATAGGGAGCGCCTTTTCGGTCGGCATCGAGACCTGACGTCCCCAACGGAAGCGATTCGCCAAAATCAATTAGCTTAAGTATCCCGTCGCGGTGCTGAATCACCATATTATCTGGCTTAATATCTAAGTGCGCATACCCAATTCGGGTATGTAATTCCTCTAAACCCAGCAACGCTTGATTAACAATGTCGTAGAGAATCGTCGTTCTATCAGGATTAGAGAGTGTCTCAATTACGTCTTCGAGATTATCTACAGGAACGGCAAGTGGCAAAATAAATTGCCGTTCATCTGCCGTATAAGAATTTATTAGATGTAAAATCGGGCTTTTGGAGGATGCCGCCGCAATTTTGTCCAAAACTGTTTTTTCATTCTTAAAAGACGCAGGCCCGCTGGTTACCAATGGGTCTTTAGTCGGTTGCTTGACTACAACTCGGGTCTTAAGCGCCCGATCATGGGTCGGCAACAATACCGCCGCTACTGTTTCACTTTTAGACCCCCCCATCGAAGAACGGAGTCTTTTTAAACCAAAAACAAGCTTCTGAGTACGTGCAGGCCCGTCGAAATAAAGTTCTACAGAGTCCCCAGCTACCCTGACGTTCGTACTCGTTGAAAACTTTTCCCTGTCAGGAGTCGGTGTTCCTTTGTATTCCGACGGCGGCACTGAAGCAATCACCGGAACGGGGCTAGAATAGACGGGACTTGGTAACACTGCGGCGGACTTCGTCTGCGAGTGTTTCCGTTTTTTTGAACCGGTGGTGGCTAGTCGACTATCGATGCACGGCTTCATTTTAAACGGTGTCGAGCAACCTTCTTCTGCTTCGTCGTCCAAATAGCACACCGTCTTTACAACACGATCAGGACACTTAATTCGGGGTGGTTTTCCTCCCACGACCTCCATTGGAAGACGCTCTGCAGCTTGAACTTCACCGTCGGTCATCGGCCTAAAAGGCATCACTGCCGTTCTTTTCATCAACATATTGAGGAACCCCTCCCAAGAAAAATCTAACTGTAACTAAGTTATCGAAATATCGACAAAAAAAATTTCACTTCCCGACAACAGGGTCCAGACAACAGGGTCCAGATGGCCCAATCGGGAACCGCCTCACAACCGTTTGCAACTTTGGTTTAATTTTTCAAAAATCGGTGAATTGTACAGAACGACCCCACTTTTGGAGGCATCCTCATGCTAAGCCCATCCTCGCTTCGACATACCCACCCCGTACCACCGTCAGCTTAAGTCGGGAGCCCTATTACTATCGAACGGTTCTCAGCGGCAGTTCATACACTTCTGAGAGCGAAAACAGAAACAACCTCCAAAAACCGAGACGCCGCTCGAACTACGATGAAGGTGTTCCTCTCAAAAAATCCAAATTGGGCACGAACTGCCAGCCAGGACCTAATCGAACACACGCTCGCTGTCTGTCGTTCATTGATCGAAACCACCGCATGGGCCGGCAAGGCAGAAAAAAAGTCACTGGCGGTGATGGCGCTTCTTCAAATACTCCGAGAGAGCACGGCGCCAGAGTCACTATTGTCCGCGTCGACCATGCTTCGAACACAAACGTCCAAAGGCCAATTGAACCATGCCGATCCGCCCATTACCGTCGAAAAATTATCGATGCTGATATTACGCCGTGGCCTTGAAATAAACGCCCCTAATCTAACCGGATTCGCAATCGAGATCATGCCAAAATTATTGGGGCCCCGAATCCACATCGAAGGCTCGCATCGATTCCTTTTTTTATTACACGTATTACAGAAACCCAATCCCATCAACGTGTTACAACCCTATATTAATAATTTTAGCTTTAATGACCTATTGCACGCACAAAAAGTTCTTAAATGCACCATGGAGCCATACCAATTTCAGACCGTAGTAAAGGGTGTGGAGGAACTACGCAACCGCCTCTCTCAGACCATCGCGCGCATCCGACTCGATCCGGACACCGTCAATGACCTAACAACCAATGCGTTTGATCTATTATCCAAAAGGCATTTGATGGGAAGCCCCTCAAAAAAAATAGTTGCAGCCATGCTGGACCATTTCCGGCAACTTGCATCTCAGTGGGGGGGGACCCGACCAAACGGAATTAAAATCAGAACTACTCGCGCAAATCCAAGTCTTCTTTGATAAAACTGCACCTCAATTGAAAGACTCTGCCAGTCCAGAAAAACGTTTTTCTCATTCAGAATCCCTTATTGGTATCCATAGAAAGGGATTTAATACAGAAGGGAGTTATGCATTTTCGGTTTGTATTGCGCGTGCTCAGCAACTGATCAAACACTCTAACCGACCGCATTTTTCAGCCCAGAAATCCGAATTTCAAAATCTGGCCAAACTATTGCTACGAACCGCGGTCTTGAACATTTCTTCAAGGTTTACAGATTCAATACTCGGGTCCATTCGAACTCAACTGCCCAACGATTTTCATAATTCAGCCATCACAGATCGTATCCGTCATAATTTCGAACAAGCCCTACTTAAAAGCCGGTCAAACGAGAACCGGCCGGAACTCGTTCCCCTGCATACACATAACCATCAGAGCTATTTTTCGGTATCTGGGTTAGACGACCCCGACTCCGTATCTCTGACGTATTACAACTTAGGCTATGGAATGCCAAATATCCCAAATTATACTTCCGAGACCAGTAGCCTAGGCATCTCCAAAGGTCCGTTAATGGCACTTAAATTTCGGGTACCTAGCGAGGATTGGGATAATTTTTTAACACAGGCCAGTTTGCTTGTAAGCAAGGATCCCAGGAATACTGACCCATTTAATAATTTTGCCCGATATCTTGAATCCCTTCCGCTAGACATCCAAAGCAGAACCTCGACCCAATTCAGAGAGCAAAAGTCTGGAAATTGCACATTTAAAGGCATCTCTGCATTCTTAAAAGACAATTGTACAGATTACCCAAGATACCGGCGCGACGAACGAGCCGATTTTAAGAAGCAAGTAACATGGCGCCAACGACGCCGATTAGGGCAACAAAAATTCAATGCCATCAATCGGGCAATCGTGATGAACACCGCAGACATTTTGACACCAATACCTGGATGTTCGATCGATGAGTCCCAAGACAGCCAACGGGCATTGCAGCCTTTGCGGCACCCCAAATGGAAACCCAATCTTCAAAAATACCTCGTCGCCTATTATATCGATCGACTACGAAGCGGCCGCAATTCCGATCAACATCACGCTGAAATTTCAACCGAGTTGGGGATTAGAATCGAAGACCTTTCGGAATCTTCGATTCACCGCCAGATATCAATACGTTGCGCCAATCCCGACTTATTGGGTTACACATTAAATATTGTGCCCGTTCCTCTCCGGATCTTGTTTAAAAACCCGAGAGCGGCCGTTGAAACCGTAAATCGCCACTCGCCCCGCACGAGCCCTCACTTTAAAACAATTGGTCGCTAAACTAGACTCGGCGTCCGAAGACGAATTGCGTGGTATTTTCGCCGATATGCCAGACAATCTACGACAGCAATACGTTCGCGCTGGGGGCGACTATATCGCTAATACACTAAGCCGGAGATTCGGCACGGAAGTGGCATATGGAATTTTCAGCGCAATCTGAATAATAAAAGCGTACAAAAACCCAAGGTCAGTCAACGGGTCCTGATCTATGGTTTAATACACCCCGTCATGAGCATCTTAAGACCACAGGGTATTACACAACTATATCGGGCAGCCCCGCTGCTCTATCGTGGGATCCATTCATCTCCGTCTAAACAAACGCCATTGCCCGCCCCCTCCAAACTCGCCATGACCGCCAGCGCCGGAATTGAAAGCATCGCATGGATCTCCACGGGAGCATCGATTGCGATGATCCTCCCGCCGACCATTCCCACCTTTTTCTCAACCATGATTCTCGCCTTTTTTGCGACACGCTGCATCCAGCCCATCGTGAATACAAAGTTAGCTGTCCAACGGGGAACCCCCGCACTGCCGCCCGCGAACGGGGCACTCATCACACAAATATCGGGATTTATGACGACAGAAGCCCTGTGTTTTAAGCGGGAATTTTCAAAGGTTGTGACCGATGCCGATGCCCATCGGGGCGGAACCATTTACGCTCTCCGCGGTGCACTCGGGAAAGCGCTGACATTTAGTGGATTCGATGCGACAACCATCTTCTTAGAATCGTTGTCATTGGGACTTCCGCCGTTGGTACTGATGCCAATTGCAGGCCTGATGAGTGGTGCCGTTCAAGGCACTATTATTGGATTTCCCGAATATTTATCAACCATGCAATCTCGATTTCGCGGGAAAACCAACTCAGAATTAATCCATGAGATGGTCGACTACACAAAAAAAACGTACGGGGCCCCTATCGCCACTTCGGCGGCGAGAAATGCAATTTTTGATGCGGTATTTAACACCTTACGGGTGGGATTTGATGTCCCATTCGGGGTCGCTGCGGTAACGAGTATGACTGCAAACTATCCGATTGAGCGGGCAAGGTCATTAACCCAGCAACATACGGATCCCGAGCAGATTAAGTCACTTTTTTCCGGCACCAAAACGAGCAACGGCTCTAAAGAAGACGCAAGATCCCCAATGTTTCAGGGATGGCTGTCGAAGGCCATCGAATTTCTGCTCATTTTTCAACTTTTGCAACTTCTGAAAGAGAAAGCCGCAGAAGAAAAAAAAGGCATCCATCCGTCGGTAAAACGGGGGTTAGAGAATTATTTGAAACATCTTCATGATGAACTGTCCTGAAAAAAAGGTTCCAGGATACCACGGGAGAAAAGGGGACACCTTGGGCTTGAAAACTGTCCAACCCCCCGACATCAAAATTAGGCCAAATTTGTGTGAGTGCCATAAAGAAGCGCCGTAGGCGTGCCGACTGGCGCGAGTTTTGGCCGTTAAAAAAGGGGTTGGAAGGGGGCTTCCCCTCCCGGGGGCTCCGGGGTAGCCACCCCGGCGGAAAAAAAGATAAAAATTAAACACTAAAGGCTTAAGGGATTCCCGCCTTCGCGGGAATGACAGTTACATAAGCTTAAAAATCGGTTTTGAGAAGTAAGCTCCAGATACGGTTAAATAGCCGATCACGGTAAAAATTCTGAAAAATATTCCACTACCGGAAATGGATCATAAAAATGATGCAACAAGGCCTTCCATTCCAGGTAATCGTTAGACTGCCTAAACCCCTCTTTATGGGCACTAATAGATACCCAGTCCACCATCAATAAAAATTGATTCATATCGCTGGTATGGCGGATAAGACGATGCCCCAAATACCCTGACTGACGCATGATTAACGGCTCGGCTTTTTTGAAGTTAGTCACAAAGTCGTCACTGCACCCATCAACGACCACCAGTCTCGCTATCTCAGTGATTTTTTTCATATTTTTACCTCAGATCGATAATACATGGCTTTATTTTAGTTTGCGCTTCACTTCGTTTTTTTGTCGTTAAATATCAACGACCACGATCTCAGGGCGATTAAAAATGCGTTGCGGAAAAATACTATTACCGAGCCCTCTGCTTACAATCATCTTAGTATGTGCCCCTGTATATAGACCTGCTGTATATTTGGGAAAAATGCCTTGATTCGGGGCGACTAATCCGCCGAGTATTGGCAGTCGAATTTGTCCTCCATGTGCATGTCCAGATAAAACTAAATCAAAGCCAGCTTTGTCATAATTTTTAAAAAATTCGGGACGGTGCGCAAGGAGGACTGTATATCGGGCATTTTCGATCGTCGCCCCAAGCTGACTAACGCTCTTTTTATAGGCTCTAGCATCTCCATTGTTTGCCGCCGGATCATCAATGCCCGCGATGACAATGGACCGTCCTCTAATCGTTACTTCTTCTGATGAATTTTGCAGAACGTGAATATGGTTTTTAATTAAAAACTCGCTAACCTCTTGGAAGTTGCCGGCCCACCATTCATGATTTCCGGATACAAAGTATATAGGGGCGATATCAGGCAATTGAGTACACAGGTCTCTCCAGCTCATAGCATCATAATGAAAGGCATCAATAAGATCCCCTGTGATAACAATTAAATCGGGGCGATTTTCTCGGATTTTTTGAATCAAAACGGCTTGATTTCCCCCAAATTGCTTGCATTGCAAATCGGATATTTGGACAATTCGAATTACCGGTAGGTCACTCGCTCGTTTTCTTTGTCGCCGTGTTGTTAAGTCAAATGAAGTCACTTCAATTGCGTCATTTTCAAACTTTAAAAACATACGGAGTGCGGGTATCGCTATAACAAAAACAAGGCCAACGACAATGGCTCGCTTCCACACTGTAGTTACCCCAAATTATTCTCGGAAATTTTATCTCGGTTTGATACGGGCGTTTCCATTCCACCGATTACCGACACTCGATATCCAGGGTATCGTCCAGATTTGATCAATGTTACGATCGCTTCTCGATCCAGAATCTCTCCGGTAGTAATGTCTAGAAAACTTCTATTCCGGCCCGTTTTACTTTCCTCAATCACTATAACTGGCTTGCTAGAATTGACCCCCACGTAGGGTTTTCCGGCATATTGTCGTGGGTCTGTGGGATTGATAATAAGTTCGCCCCTATTTAGGGCGTCATGAATCATTTTTAAAAGCGCATCTTTACGCTTCGCTTTACGCCCATACTTCCTACCCACTTTATTATTCCAAAAATCCATATTTCGAGTACCTGCGCCATTATTGCCGCTACTTCCGCCCCCCGGGAAAACTTCGTTTAAATAGCCCCAAAAAGCCGCGCTGTCCGAACCAATTTCCATTGTAAAAATGCCGCTTACGTAGGCGTGGCGAAATGCATCGACATCATTATCCGTAAAATCTCCGCCACCCTCATCGAACTGTTGGCCCTCGGTTTTGGGAAGAGGTCGAATATGGTGATCAAAATATTGATACGCGTCTTGAAGTGCCTGGCCACGAATTTGAAACACATTTTTCATAGTCTGCCCCTTGTTTTAAGAAGTGGTCTTATTTTTATTTGCGATTTTCTTAATGAGATCATCGGCTGTTCCAAAGGCAACTTTTCCGGCACTACTTTTCTTTTCGTAGCCTTCGATGATTTCTCGATCTCGTAAATCTTCAAATTTATCCCACATGGCTTCTTTCAATATTTTTGATTTATCCGTATCAAAATATTTGACCAGAAGATCCAGGATTTTCTCTTCTTCATCGTTTAGTCTCAGCGTAATTATTGCCATTTTTTATATACCTCACTCCGGTGTTCCAAGGCGATGACCTTGATACTCTTACCTTCAAAATAGAAGATGGCCCGATATTGGCCCTTCCTCAATCGATAATAGTTTTGTTTGTATTCACCTTTAATCTGTTTTATATCGAAAATCGTAAGATCCCCAACAAATTCGATGGCTTCGAAACAATGGTGTACCTGAAGAAATACTTTCTCCGGAACTTTACCCTTGCCGACCTCTTTTAAAACGTCCTTGGCGTACTCAACCATTGTATTACAATGTAATTAACGATAGGGAGGGAGTCAAGGAGCCATTCCATTTTATTAGATATCCCTTTGGCGTTGCACTACAAATACATGAAGGTGGAAGGGGCGCCATCACGGGTTAAGAGGATACCCCCAGAAAGTCCCTCACTTCGTTCAGTGTACTTTCCGGGGGGCCCCCGTATGTGATTCGGTACCGTTCAGCGCCCAGTCGTCACGCCTAACGGCGCTCCTTTGTGGACCTCGGACAGTTTGGCCTGATTTTGTGGTCGATGGTGAACTGCCCCCTGAAAACTAGACAGAAATAAGTTAGAGTCGTCATACCCAATCAGGAGGACGACGAGATGAGTAAGAAATACGGGAAACGGTATCAAGAAGCCGAGATACTGAAGATCTTGAAAGAAGCAGAAGGCAGCGGGAATCCAGAGGAAGTACTTCGAAAATACGGAATTAGTTCCGCTAGCTATTACAATTGGCGGCGCAAATACAGCGGGATGGAATTGAGCAAAATTAAGCGACTCAAGGAACTAGAAGCCGAAAATTCGCGATTAAAGAGGATTGTGGCTGATCAAGCCTTGGATATCGTGATGCTAAAGGATATCAACGCAAAAAAGTGGTAGAGCCCGCCGCGAGACGAGAAATGGTGACGTATGTGGTGAAAACCTATGCGATCAGTGTCCAGCGGAGTTGTGGGCTAATTCAGATAACAAGAAGTTCGTATTACTACGCCCCACATCCAAGGGACGATAGCGCAGAAAGAGCTGCATTGAGAGAGGTCGCCAATCGTCGACGCAAATGGGGATATCGATTTTTGATGGCAATATTGATCCGAGAAGGGTTTTTCATGAACCACAAAAAGGTAGAGCGTCTATACAAAGAAGAAGGCTTGCAACTGCACAAACGTCAGAAGAAAAAGACCCAGAAATGGAGAGGAGAAAAGCCTACATCAGCAACAACCCCCAACGAATTGTGGAGCATGGATTTTGTACATGATCGGTTGGTAAATGGCCGTAAAATCAGGGCCCTAAACATTGTCGATACGTACACTAGGGAGTGTCTTTGGATTGAAGTTGGATATTCAATGTCGGGACAGCGGGTCACCGAGGTGTTGGATTTCCTGCTTCATTTTCGTGGCAAACCGAAGATGCTCATAACGGACAACGGGTCAGAGTTTGCCGGTCGTGCATTGGATAAATGGGCCTATGAACACAAGGTTCATTTGCACTTCATCGATCCAGGGAAACCCGTCCAAAACGCCTATGTTGAAAGCTTTAACGGTAAGTTCAGAAAGGAATGTCTTAATGACCACTGGTTCCATACTCTTCCTCAAGCGCAAGATGCCATCCACGCTTGGCGAGAGGATTACAACACTGTCAGACCCCACAGCAGCCTAGGGTACAAAACCCCAGCCGAATTTGCCGCCCAAACCAACCCCCTGGGGATCCCCAGGGGGTTGGTTGACCAGATTTAGTGATGGCTCAATAATGACCTATCGATTCTAACTTCCGACTGTCCAATCTTTGGGGGCAGGTCACCCCGCCAAATCCCGATCCAACATAACCTTCACTCCCCGAATAACGTAAATCTTACTTTCGATAGTCTGATTTGTAGCAAACTCTTCTTCAATCACATCTCACCCCGAAATAGAAGGTATAAAAATCAAAATTATAAAAATTACATTGTATTTATTTAAATCCAAAAACACAAACCCACATCAGGCCCCCAACCACGGTCGATGGAAAAACGGTTTACCGTCTTCGCAATCAAAAGACCGAAAATCTAAAAGATATCCCATTGCCCCATTTTTCTCCGTGCATGTTCGCGATTTAAGTATTTGCATCCCGAAAAACGCCGTTGGCCTCCTAGGGTACTAGGGCCGGTTGGGGTACCCTGCACAAAATACAGTACTAATTTCCTATAAAAATAGGCCTTAAGTAGGATACATAATCATTCCAATTTGGTTACGCAACAATCTTTCTGTAAAAGTGATTCGATAGGGGCAAAAAGTTAAAGTGAGAACAACCTCCTTCCAGTGGACCAATCATCGTTAAATTCAATGAGGATGGCGGAGACGAGTCGCAAACAAGACTCCA
>CAIPHK010000042.1 GCA_903864835.1 uncultured bacterium
GCACGGATTTTGACCGTCTAAATCAGTTCTCTGTGCACTTGGGGTTCTTATTTTAGGGCCGCTACCCCCTTATTTTACCCTCACCTTGAGCTCATTCCCAATTGTTTATTTCGATTTTTGGCCTGCGTCAGCAGGGCCTATGTAGGCCGAGTCTCGTCTACGACGGCATTTTCTGCAGGGGTGCGCGTGATTTGACCCGTCTACATGGACGCCCTAAATGATGATCGAACCATGATGGCCCCGATAATTCGGAGGACAGTGACGCCATGTTCGACTATGCGACGATTATCCCGCCGACAACACCCGATTTACCGTATTAATATTCCGGACCGTATTAAACGGCTTATATTTCGCCTTGGACAGCAATTTTGAAAATTCGCTTTTAAGCGTCATTCCCTTGGATACCTTCCAGTACACCACCGACTCATGAATCGAAATCCATTCTTCGTTGGGCGCAGTCGCCAACTCCGGCCATTCAAGCGGTTTGGATAGGAACACGAGATAGTCATGAACCTCCGACCCACCTCTGGGGAACGGGTATGCAACTTCCATCGCTTTGAGCACGTCCATCGATAGTACGATCACTTTTGCAGGATAATTAAATTGGGCGGACAACCCGGCCTCAATCGTTGCAGTGAGATCGCCAATCGAAGTCACGAACGATCGAAATATCACATTACCGGTTTGTAGAACCACCCGGACATCGGTGAATGCCATCGATTCAAAACACGACTTTTGTTCGGCCATGCTAATTGAACGGTTTCCGCCGACATTAATTCCCCGTAAAATTGCGATAAATTGAGCCAACCCCACATCTCCCACTCTCGGTTTTGTAAAATTTCATAAATTTTCAATACTCAATCCAAATTCAGTACTAATTACCTACAAAAATAGGCCAAATGGAGGATACCCCATCTAGCAATCCAGCTTCGGGCCTCACAAGGACAACCTTGAAGCATAGCGCCCCCAAAAAAGTAATGTGTTTAGCCAACTGTGACAAGAAGACACCCAGCCGATATAATGTGGCCCCGTTTCTAGTTGGTTTGACCATTTAAAACCCTGCCGCGTATATCCCTTCTTCTCACAAAGAATTATTCAGGAGTCCCAATGACCTTTTCAGATTATAAATTTTCCCCCGAAATCATGACCCAAATTGAGGCACAAGGGTACACCACCCCAACGCCAATTCAGGAACAAGCCATTCCGAGCGTTTTAGCCGGCAAAGATGTGATGGGCCTCGCTCAAACCGGAACCGGAAAAACAGCCGCCTTCGTATTACCGATGCTTCAACGATTTTTACCCGGTGAACGTGGTAAATTACGTGGCCTCATTATCGCCCCTACCCGAGAACTTGCCGAACAAATTCACGACGCAATCGGCGAATTAGGAAAATTGACCGGTCTACGCAGCGCCACTATCTATGGCGGCGTGAGCATGGGCGGCCAGTTGGCCAAGTTACGACGGGGTGTTGATATTCTCGTCGCCTGCCCTGGCCGACTACTCGACCATATCCGACAAGGAACGATTCGATTTAACACCTTAGAAGTGTTGGTACTCGATGAAGCGGATCATATGTTTGATATGGGATTTTTGCCCAATATTCGCGAAATTTTAAAACACGTACCGACCCAACGTCAGACCCTATTCTTTTCAGCGACCATGCCCCCCGATATTCGGAAACTCGCACATGCGATTCTTAAATCGCCTGTGACGATCGAAGTCGGTCATACTGAAGCAAAAGACTCGATCAGCCACACCTTCTTTCCCGTCAAAAGTCACCTCAAAACCGACCTATTGATGGCAATATTAAAACGCACCGCCACAGGCGCCGTTCTCATTTTTACCCGAACCAAACACCGCGCCAAAGGCCTGGATGAAAAACTACAAAAAGCCGGCTACCGTGCGGCCTCCCTCCAAGGCAACCTCTCCCAAAATAAGCGCCAAGAAGCGTTAAATGGATTTCGGGATGGAAAATACGACATCATGGTCGCCACGGACATTGCCGCTCGGGGGATCGACGTCTCCAAGGTATCCCACGTCATTAACTATGACCTCCCCGATACATTTGAGGCCTACACTCACCGAATTGGCCGAACCGGTCGGGCCGCCCGAACGGGAGACGCGTATAGCCTCGTGTCACCTGAAGATTTCGAAATGCGCGACATTATCCGACGCAAATTGGGATCGGACATCGCCACTCAGGAATTAGAAGGATTTAATTACGCGCAAGAAAAAGTGGGCCGTACCCATGAATTTGCACGCGCCCCACGGGACCCTCGAAGTGTCCCACGGTCGAATGGCGCATCGTATGGCGATCCCACGAAGTCCAACCGAGGCGGCGACCGCCGCCAACCCGGCTCAGGGGCTACCCAACGTCAGGAACCTACTCGGGGCGCAGGTCCTGGCAAACCGTCATGGGGTGGCGGGTCGTCAAAATCCAACCCCTCGGGGTATGGTCCCCGTCCCACACGGCCGTCCAGTCCAAGATAGGTTTAAGGACCCTCAAACTCACCTGAAATTTTCCTCCCCCATTCCCCGATAAGTAAGTATAGACTTACTTACGTTCCGGGGAGGAATTTCAATCTTTATCCAACACCGCACTCTTGCAATTCCGGCCACGCTCTCTCTTCTTCGACTCACTACCCCATCCATACCCGATGAGTCCCCCTCTTTTTTTGAGACCCCCAATTGGGCCGAGGTTCAAACCATTTCCAGGAGTGGCGAAGGGAAATTCGGGGTTTACTTTCTCGCATCTCATCATGGTGTAGACGCAACAGTTACGGTTGCAAAATGCCCCGCAGCCCCCGGCAACGAGCTTTTTGCCAATCAATTGGCCGAGTTATATGGGTTAACGATTCCAGAATGCAAACTCATCGAATTAGACAAAGCGGCCATTCAGACCCAATTGTCTATCCTGTGTGAAACTGGCAACACTCGAACCCAAAAAGGGGCATCTCAACTAACAGAAACGATTAACAAGACGCCGGCCAACTACCTATTTTTAATGAAATTTTTTGTTGGATCTGGGCTAGATTCGATCGATAGCAACACTCAAAAACTCGAATTATTTGGGCAAAAGAAATTTTTAAAATCGCTAGGGTATGCCCTACCGTTTGATGCATGGATATGTAACGGAGATCGATTCAGAACCATTAATCCCGATCTCTCGGCAAATCCCGGAAATATGATTATGGATCAGACCGGAGAATTTATTGCCATCGACAACGGCATCAACGCGTTACAGTTTGTCGCAGGTTACGAGGAATTCACCCCTGATTTTTACCATGATATCTTTCGAGACATCGTTACCGCGGTATCGAAGGGTAATCGAGAGGCAATCAAAGCATTTGCAAGGGACATCGCACAGTCGCTGCTTGTCGACTGCCCCAAATTAAAACTACGTCCGGACCAAACACAATGTATCGAAGACGGGATCATCGCTGGGGTTTTGCAAATAAAAGAATTAAAAAAAGATGATATTATGGCGATCTACAGTGTGATTCCTCGCGATAGCGGAATTACTAACTCAGATTTACATATTATTTTAAACGGTCTCCTTATCGCCAGAGAGGATTAATTATGAAGCACAAACATGTTGGCGTACCACTAGATGCCTCGCCTATTCTGTGGCAAAAAGGAGGGTACGGATATAACCAAATCCCATATTCCCTGCTCAAGGAAAGCTCAGATGGCAAAAATATTATTAAAGCACTCGATAATGTTGCGATAACCCCCAAGGCATCGACAGATGAACAAACGTCGCCTCATCAAGGCACTTCAACCCAAGGATACCTCGGGTTAGATGACGGGCAGTAGGACGTAATCGTCTAGGAGTTCTTAAAACCTCGCTACGCTCACCTCACCCCGGCCTACGGCCACCCCTCTCCGCCGACTACGTCAACAGAGAAGGGCTGTAGGTAATATTTTCATTTGGTTTGAAGTTTTTTTCATTTTTATCCAAATTTCTTGTTGTGAAAGCAAAAGCACGTGCTTGTTTACTGCGAGGAACCCCACTGTTTTATTGCCGACTTTTACCGCGCCGAACGATTTCTAATTATCGAATTAGATGGCGAATTTCATAATATCTGGCGTCTGACGGGCCACGATAAAAATATCCGACAGCCCTTCTCTGTTGACGTAGTCAATGGAGAGGGGTGGCCGTAGGCCGGGGTGAGGTGGGGTAAGACGAGCACCTTTTTTCAAAAGACCGGATACTACTGCTCGTGGGAGGGGAAAGGTTTGGGGATAGGGGCGAGCAATTTCGCACCATCGCCCTAATGCAGGGCGCGGCGTTTGACCATCCCCCCCTGGATATCGCTCACCGGATGCATAACGATAAAGGCAGTCTCATCAATGCGCTCTAATTCTACCTTGAGTTTGGCAATTTCCAGGCGGGTTACTACCGTAAATACAATATCGATATCATCTCGATTTTCTCCTTTGGACCCGAACCCCCGTTGGCCTTTATAGAGGGTCACTCCCCGTTTCAATGAATGAATAATCGCATGCCGAACTTGATCACTTTTTTCGGTAATAATCGTCACCCCGGTATATTCTTCGATTCCTTGAATAATAAAGTCGACCGTTTTGGAGGCCGCAAGAAACGCCAAAATCGAATAGAGCGCTGTTTCTATGCCGAGCACTACTGCGGCGACCAAAAAGATCAGGGTATTCACCACCAAGATAATATCGCCAATGGGCCAAGAAATTTTACGACTAATAAATAATGCCAAGACGTCGGTCCCGTCTAACATCGCACTGCCTCGAATCGTCAGCCCGATCCCTCCGCCAATAAAAAATCCACCAAAAACGGCTGTCAATAATTTATCCGTGGTCACCACTGGGAAATGGACCACCACCAGTGTTACCGCCAGCGCGACGACGGCGAGTGCTGTACGAAGTGCGAACCACCGGCCCATTTGATGGAATCCAAGCGCAATAAATGGAATGTTAAAAATCAAAAAGAGTATCGATGTTGATACGCCGGTGATACGCGATGCCAGAATGGATAAGCCGATTACCCCCCCGTCAATAAATCCATTGGGCAGGAGAAACCCCTTCAAGCCCAGCCCTGCAGACGCAATTCCTAATACCATAAATGCGGAATTTTTGAGGTTGCGACGAATGATAAGTACAAGGGGACGGGTTATCCTAAAGATTCTAAAATCCTTTGCTCGCGACAAGCGATTCGTAATGTCAAAAAAGGGCCTTAACTTTAACCGATTGGCCAAAACCATGCCATATCAACGGATACCCCCGTCAATATGTAAATAAATAAGGTACACTAAGAAAAAGCCCTTCCAAACTACTCCCCCATGCGCCATTGTCGATAGCTGTCGCATCTCGAAGTACAAGGTCAATATGTATTTGTAAACGAGAGGACCTATTCAATGGATTACCCAGTTCCCCGACGTATCGCCTTTCTGGGCGGGTTCCCCCCGCGCCTCTGTGGCATCGCGACCTTTACCCACGACCTCTGTGAGGCGGTCGCTAAGGTTGCCACTAACTCAAATTGCTTTGTATGCGCCGTCAATGATCGACCGTCTGGCTATGATTACCCGCCACGGGTTCAAATCCAATTGGACGAAAAAGACCTAGAGTCCTATCGACGGACCGCCGATTTCTTAAATTTAACCAATGTCGACATGCTCTGTGTTCAACATGAATTTGGAATTTATGGGGGCCCGGCTGGAAGCCATCTATTGGCGTTGCTTAACGACGTAAAAATGCCGGTCGTTACGACATTACATACCGTACTTTCGGAACCCAATTCAGGCCAACGGCTTGTGATGGACGCGCTCTCCGAACGCAGCGACAGAATCATCGTTATGGCCCAAAAAGGCGTTGATATTCTGGAAGATACATACAAAATTCCTCGCTCCAAAATTGACCTTATTCCCCATGGCATTCCCGACAGTCCATTCTGTGACTCCAGTGTTTATAAAGAAGCGTTTGGGGTCCAAGGCCGGCAGGTACTTCTTACCTTTGGCCTATTGAGCCCAGGAAAAGGGATCGAATACGTCATTGAGGCCCTACCAGAAATCGTGAAGCGCCACCCGAACGTCGTTTATCTTATTCTTGGAGCTACCCATCCTCAGCTTGTGGCTCGAGAAGGAGAAGCCTATCGTCTCAGCCTCGAACGATTGGCCGAAGATCGGGGAGTAACGGACCATGTCATCTTTTATAATCGATTTGTGTCGCTCGACGATCTCCAAGAATTTATTGGGGCCACTGATATCTATATCACACCGTATTTGAATGAGGTCCAAATCACGTCAGGGACATTGGCGTCCGTCTTTGGCGCCGGTAAAGCTGTGGTATCGACACCCTATTGGCATGCCAAAGAATTGTTAAGTGACGGACGAGGACTCCTGGTCCCATTCCGAGATGCAGGGGCCATAGCAACGGCGGTATGCACTTACCTGGACAACCCAGAACTCCTCAACACCACCCGAAAGGGTGCATATGCATTGGGCAGGGACACTATCTGGCCAGTAGCCGCCACTCGCTATATGGACTCGTTTCGCCACGCGTTTGCCGACCGACGGGAGTTGCCACGCGCCGCATTTGGGGAATGGACCTTGGCCAGCCGTCCCTACGAGCTCCCCCCTCTCCGGATGGACCATATCGTTAATATGACTGACAACACCGGCATTTTTCAGCATGCAATATATACGGTACCCAACTATCACGAAGGGTACTGTACCGATGACAATGCCCGAGCCTACATTTTAGCGGTCCTTCGTAATGACAGCCTTCATGCCCACCCGGAAATTGCGCGATTGTCGACCATCTATCTTGGATTTCTTGCTGCAGCGTTTAACCATGGCAACGGACGATTTCGAAATTTTATGAGCCATTCCCGTCAATGGCTTGAAACTAAGGGTAGCGAAGACAGCCACGGCAGGGCACTATGGGCATTAGGTGTCGGCGTACGCCATTCCCAAAACAACGGACACCAAAAGCTCTCTACCCTATTCTTCAAAAAGGGGCTCGCCACTGCGGCCGTGTCGACGTCTCCGCGTGCGTGGGCATTTACCATTTTAGGGTTGAACGACTATTTACACCTTTGGCCCAATGACACGGAAGCGAAGGACCTCGTGATTGAACTCACTGAAAGACTCATCCGACTATGGAAAAATTTTGCCACGGACGACTGGCCCTGGTTTGAGCCGTCTGCCACATATGAAAATGCACGATTGTGCCAAGCCCTGATTGTGGGCAGCCAATGGGTACCGCAATCCGAGTCCCTTGCGATCGGACTCAAATCTCTCGAATGGCTCGCTAAAGTACAAACTGCGCAAGGCGGGCATTTTAGTCCCATTGCCTGTCATGGGTTTTATGAACGAAACAGCGCCAAAGCCAACTTTGACCAACAACCCGTCGAAGCACAAGGAATGGTATCTGCCTGTTTAGAGGCATTTCGAGCCACCCAAAATCCGAAATGGACCCAGGAAGCCAAACGGGCGTTTGAATGGTTTCTTGGACGAAATGAACTCGGTCTCTCGCTCTATGATCCCAGTACCGGCGGCTGCAACGACGGGCTCCAAATCAATCGACTCAACGAAAATCAAGGCGCAGAATCGTCCCTCGCGTTCCATCTTTCGCTCGTCGAAATGAATACTATCCGCATATAACCCTCCCACGATCGGAACATCTCTTATGAATGCTATTAAAGTCCACCGACACACCCCCCGATTTTCCCCCCAAAGTGACCGAGTGATCCTTCGCCCCTTTATCCCCGGTGATTCCGACAGTATTACTGCAGTAATTAATCGGGCAATGGCGATGACGGAAGACCACGTGACACTAGCACTGGATGAAGTACGCCATGAATTCAATACACGTCACATCGACGTTGAATCTATTTTACTCGCTCACTTTGAGATGATTGAAAGTTACATCCCACCCACCGCCTTAATGACCCCCACTCGGAGACACTTCATTGGGGCTCTATTCTCTGGAGAATATGCATTAGAATCCGCCGCATTATTTAATCCATCAATCGTGCCCCACCCCGACCAAAGCTACACCAATGCAGGGGACCTTCGATTTATAATGAGCTTGCGCGCGACCGGGGAAGGCCATATCTCGTCGATTGAATTCCGAAGCGGCATTATTGCTGCATCCGGAAAAATTATCATGGACCCGATCTCCCGGTTTGTCACCGCACCGGAACGCTCCGTCTCTGTATTACATTCGACAACCCCCCAGACTAGAGCGGGCTATGATGACTCCAATTACACGTTGCGATTTTCAGAAACCTTAGCCATGAGTGAACGGATTATATTCCCATCGTCCGCCAGCGAAAGTAACGGGATAGAAGATGCCCGATTTGTCCGATTCATCGACGACGATGGCGTCGTTACATACTACGCCACGTATACAGCGTATAACGGTCGAGACATTCAGCCGCAATTAATCGAAACCAAGGACTTCCATACTTTTAAGATGTCGACATTTACCGGCAATGCCCTTCAAAACAAGGGGATGGCGTTGTTCCCCCGCCGAATCAATGGAAAATACGCAATGTTGTCGCGACAAGACGGCGAGAATTTATACATCCTTTTTTCCAATACCCCCCACGAATGGCACAATCCGACACTCCTGATGCAACCTGCTGCGGTATGGGAATCCATTAAAATTGGCAATTGCGGTTCCCCCATCGAAACACCTGAAGGATGGTTGGTGTTGACCCACGGCGTCGGACCGATGAGAAAATATTGCATTGGCGCCGCATTACTTGACCTCAATGACCCGACCCAAGTCCTGGGCCGTCTTAAGACCCCGTTATTGGCCCCCAAAGGCAACGAACGCGAAGGGTACGTGCCCAATGTCGTTTATAGTTGCGGGTCACTTATCCATGGAAAAAATCTGGTGCTACCGTATGCCATGAGCGATACTGCGTCTGCGATCGCTACGGTTGAGATTGA
The DNA here is from genome assembly GCA_903864835.1 of uncultured bacterium. Classification (GTDB taxonomy): domain Bacteria; phylum Margulisbacteria; class Marinamargulisbacteria; order SXXA01; family SXXA01; genus CAIPHK01. Next base: position 8,934 of record CAIPHK010000042.1, read on the forward strand.
TGTGTTGCTGGCGGCGATTTTGAAGAATTTCATCTCGGAACCGAGGTGAATGAGGTGTCAAAATCATCCGGAGGCCATTACCCCGGCGGGAATTTATCAATATCGTTTTGCGCCGCAATTGGGGCAAAATTCTTCAGTATTCGATCTTGAACACAATCCTTTAACTCCTGATTCCATCCGGCATCATAAATTTTGACCAACGTCGCAACGACAATGGACTCGCTCAATCGGGCTTTGATGTCATTAAAAAAACGAATGAGTGTATCGGCGCCTGGGGGATTTAATTCTAAACACCCATCAACAACGCCTAAAATAACCTCTTGATAGATTTTTTCTGGAATCACATCGGATAACTCGGTAATTGCAGTATGTCCCCGAAAAAATTGGCGGGACAAATTCACCCTCATGGCGCCAACCAATAGATTCGCCGAAACACCCTCTGGATGGATTTCTGTCAGCCATTTAAAAAACATTAACCGATGATCGTCGGGCACAATCTCCGGTTGATTGGTCAATATTTCAATGACGGAACTGAGCTTATCCGGTCGAACTTTTAAGACATTAACAAGATCATTAAGCCAGAAACTCTCCACATAGGGCAACGACGTTAGTAGGCCGTTAAAACAGGCCGCCATCATCTCCGCATCCACTCGATCCGGGCGGGCACGCAGTATTGCAGACACCTTATCGAAGGCATATCTATGGTCCATAAATTTGAGAGCACAGCCCAACATTAGGCCCGGAGCGTGATCAAAATTCGACCCTCTAAAACAAATTTTGACGATTTCCCCAAAATCATGAGCATTCATACCCGATTTATCAGAGATCCGGCGAAGGGTCGATGCAATCAGTTTGTTATCAACGGTTCCCAAAAAGGAATTAAGAAGATCTGCCGCCATCGGGTATTGCATAGAGGCCAACAAATTATCTAGGCCCTGCTGACGCAGGGATTTTAAAAAAAAAGAGCCAAGCACCGGAACCTGATAGCCGAAGCGTCCCAAAAAGTAACGGGTCAGTTAGCTGTTAGCCAATGCCCGATGAAGATTAAAGGCCATCAAGCCCAGTCTGAC
>CAIPHK010000043.1 GCA_903864835.1 uncultured bacterium
AGGTGGCCATCCGATAGAACTGGCTATGGATATATGGAAAACTTCAAAGCAAGTTTCCCACATCCCCACAGCCACTACGACGACTGATTTTATATCTCTTTTTTGGACATCTCTGGTCCACCTTCAGGGGGCAAGCTCAATCCACTGCGAGAAATTCACGATCTTTTTTGTTGAGTTTCAGTCTCCATAGCGAGAACGTCGACGCATCACATGGCATCTTGACCAAAATTTTACTCGTCGTATTAAGATTGCTTTCCGCAAAAATGATGTTAAGTTTTGCTTGAATTTTGATCGGAATAGGACTCAATCGTGCCTTAATTTGTTTGAATTCTGATGATACGTCGTCAATAATCTCGTGGAAATTCCCAGGACCATTCGTTGTTAATCCATTAATTCGATCAAAATATCTTTGGACCTCCAAATACAACGGATCTACTTTTGCCCTGGGAAATAAAACTGCGATATTTCTTTTTCTCATAAGCAGTTATCGGTGAGTTAAGCCAAAAAATTTCAAGTGTTCTAGTAACCGGCACCTTTTTCTTGTTTCTAATTTTTCTGAAATTTTTCGCTTAAAAAAAACCGATAAATAAGAAACTTTTTTGTCGGGGGAAAACCAATGTATAGAATTCAGCTTTCGGGCCTTTCGCCTTTGTATGCCGGCTCGGGTGGAAGTCAAGTTGGATCAAGTCCTTCCACTACTGGAAAGCGACCTTCTCTTTCTCTTTACGACCCGCTTCCGACCCCTCGATCTTCAAGACCTCGAAACGGCGGCGATTCCGGTTCAGTAGGTACTTCATTGACCTCATCTTCCGGCACCTATTCTCAGGGGTTTTTACCGAGCCAACGCCCTGGCGTGGACGTCGCACAAATTAGCCCGGTTGTCGCCCCGATTCCGCAAGGGCAACGTATCGCTACACAAACTATATAAGTGGCGCCACCTATAGAAGTGGCGCCACCGATTATTGAGCGTCGTGGATCCCGGCAACTTGTCGTGGATACTGAATTTTCCGGATACGATGCCGCCGACCATTCCCGAGGGGAATCGGTGACTTCGAACTCCTCGAAACGAAGATCGTGAACTTAGCCAACGGCAACCCTTTCGCGGTGGTTGAACTGATCTCCCAACTTCCCGTCAGCAAAAAAGTCACCGCCGACCACATCCGAAAAATCGACCACGAAGCGGGGATTGTCTACCGTGATTGGAGTTGGGTATTGATGGCATTGTGGACGCTCTTGGTCATTTCTCGGTTCATCGCGTTAGGGAGTCACAGCTTCGAGGGCTACATCCTCGCTGGTATGGGGACAAGTATTTTTGTGTTATTCAAATACATTGTGAAGTTGCGAAAATGAACCGTACGCCTGTGGCTAAAAGCCCCGTCTGGCGAAGCAAAGTGAGAAAGAAGTTGTTTCTTCTTCCGGAGAGATCAAAATTCCGTTTAATTCACTGGGACTCTGCAAACATGGCAAAGATATCCTCTTGGGCGACGTATTTGGGAGGAAAATAACGCGCTCCCGTATAACTACCGTAGACGAAATCGGTCGGATAACATTGACGACTATCCGCGACTGCACCCTACAGGGTGGGTTGTTTCGGATTGTTCGGATTAATACCAATTCGTCGCCAACCGGTGAACCCGATTTAATTATAGATTTTTATGCCGATCCTGGTACGTCCGAAAAAAAAGGTTGGACTGAGATCTTTGGCAGGGTAAAGCCCACCAACCGATCATCTGCCACGCATGAATCGACCTTTACAGGATTTTTGAAAGACCTGAAGTCGGACAATGAGACAATCTATGGGACACGTGTGTTTCATCGTGTCGAAAAACTCCCACAAACTGGCGTCTTTTTCGTCACAGACAGTGGGCTCACCTTCTGCCCTGCTGGCTTTTCGGATCATTTTCTTCCCAAAAAGGGTTTCCCTACGTCCCGGAGATCTTAACGGTTACAGGTTTGGTCACAGGTCGTTGTCATTTTAAAAAAAAAAAGGTGCCGGTTACTAGGCGCCAGGCTAGCCGAAAAAAATGGTCGCTACGCTTGAAGTCGGCCTTCCTTTCCTGATCGATGGATCGGTTTAGTCCCCGTTTTGGTATAAAAAATTCCAGGCCATAAAGATGTTCTGATCTGGCGCCTAGTAACCGGCACCTTTTCTCAACTGGCATTTTTCTTTAACCTAGCCATTGGTCATTCAATTTAAAGATATCAACCAGCGGAATATTGGTACCCAAAAGTGAATCCAACACGATCGGCATGATGTGATAGCCGAGTTCCTCCGGTTTGCCCGCCAGGTCCGCAATTTTTTTCTCTAGTTGGGCGACAATTTTTTTCGGGTGGATAAAATAGACTCCCTCGAAAACGCAGCGGTCTGAATACCTTGGGTCTAATGATTCAAATTTAATGAGCGATTCGACAATAAAATCCAGGTCAGGTTGTGCAGTTCGCAACGTGTCCCATCCCGATTTCATCATTTCGATCCGCCAGTAATTTCGAAAATCGATGAGTTGTCGACGACAATCGGAGTCATCACGATGATTCTCAAAGAGCCAGTCTATCTGATCTAATTCGGGCGGACGAGGAAGGACTCTGTTTCGAAGAAAATCATATCGAGGGTAGTCTAAACCCAACCCAAAACGAATCAGCTCTGTCACGCTTTGACAGCCAAAAGACTGCGACTTTTTTATGACCAGGTTGAAAATTACCTCTTTTCCAAGGGGGGACATTCTCGGGTACAACGACGCCAGTTGGTCAGTCTCACCGTTCTGAATATCGTCTAAACACGTTTGCGTTGCGGCCTCTCGGCGGCTTCGGGTCGGACTTACTGGGGATTCGAGAATTTTAATCGCGATCCCCAACCGTACGGCCATCTCAAACTCGGGTTGAGCCAATCGTCCGGGCAATTTTGAGACGTCGATGGGGGCACAATTCGAAGATGCCATTGCGTTTGAAACTGCAACATCCACCGCACCACGTTCGATGTCACTCAGAAATGACGGACGACCCAACCGGTCATCACCCGATCGAAAAATTGTATCAACCAAGATGTCCGTGATTGTGGGGCGATCGCATTTCGAAATTTTATCGAAGAGCGCCTTGTTTAGCTCTAAATTTTCGTCACGATCGACTGATAATTGGGGTGTCGTAAACAATACCGGTAGCGCTGCACCATTATTGCTATTTAAAATCGCTCGAACAATTTTGGGTCGAATCGTTAGATATTCCGATTTCAAAAACTCTCGGAGACTCGTGTGGGTTCCCTCGGTAGGGCTGGACACAATATCCAAAATTTTCCCCGAATAAATCGTCGAATGATAGAGCTGGGTCGTCAGCTGGTATTTAATGTCTTCAATGACCGCCCGTGGCTGATCGCTCACCTCGGCATCGAGATACTTTGTGATTGTTGAAAACAAAATAGAGTCACGCCCAGGTTCACCGGGAGTTCTGGAACTTAATTCTGGAGACACGCGTACCGATTGACTGGATAACGGCGCGGGACCGTACACCCACCCGATGAGCCGTAATAAGTCATTGCCGAAGGACGGTGGTGCTTGAACCAATTCAGGATCGCCATTCACATCCAAAAATCGGCCCAATAGTTGAGTGAGGGTTTGATAGGTTGATATATCCACCGTGTCTTGCGCCTCCCCGCTATGGGACAGCACCCCCCGCCGAACCGCAACATCCCGCAGTACGACCAATACTTTGGAATTATATACCCATGAATGTTTCTCAATTACCCGCTTAATCGCATCTTCTTTTTCCCTGTTATTTGTTTTCTGCGCGTCAATAAAGTTGTCCACGAGAAAAAACACGAGGGACAATTGCGGACCGCCCGATGTGCGAACCGTGTGAAACCGCGCCACCATTAGATTTTCAGCAGATTCAATGGCGGGGTTATCATAAAAATGGGCAGAAATCCCCATCGACACATGTAAGTCCAAGACGACCTTAATTTGATTCTGCAACGCCGCAATGTGACGATTAATTGCCACCGATGCGGATGGAACACCCACCCGTCGATGCTGAACTCCACAGTATCCGGTCTTTTTTAGAGCCAAAATTTCGTTACGCCCGACCATTTATCTTCCCCATTTTTTATTTGGATTTGTTTCACTTTGCTACGCAAAGTTGAAACGCGTTCAGACTGGCGGAGCCAGATCCTCACTTCGGCTCAGGGCTGTGGTTCCTTCGCCGTCGACAGATACGATCATAACGCTACAAACGGAGTACCAACTTTTTATAGGGAAAATAAGTCTATATAGTTCAAAATCGTCACTTTCGACCCCAAAGAATGGACTAAGTTGTTATGTTGTGGATCTGAAACTGATGCAAAGAGGGTCTATAAAATGCAAAAAGGTAACGTTCGTAAACCGAGTCCGTTTAACGGCAAAACTAGCCGGCTTTGGAATTGGCCAGACACACAGGATTACCGCCTAATAATCGTCACTCTCGTCGTCGTCTTCACCGTCTTCGTGAACGTGTCCGTGGTCCAATTCAACCTCGCTGGCGTCGCGGATATCCACAACCGAGACTGAAAAATACAACGTTTCTCCGGAAAGCGGATGATTTAAATCAACCACTGCGACGTCGGGTTTAATTTCCACAATGGTGGCGATTTGGATATCGTCATCCACTTCCAGTTCAAATTGGGCGCCCACCTCGATGGGGTCGTCAGCGTCAAATTGGGATAGCGGCATTTCGATCTGCATATCTTCTTGAAATTCTCCGTAACCCTCTTCCGGTGACACGATGACATCAATGGTGTCGCCGATTACTTTGCCTTCTAACGCATTTTCCAGGCCCGATACAATATTCTGAGCACCATGAAGATAGCTCAATGGTTCGTCCGACTCTGATTGATCAAGGATTTCCCCTTGCTCATTTTTAAGTATGTAATGAATTGTGGCGACTTTTCCGGCGGTGATCATGTTGGGGTATCCTTTTTTTCTGTAATAATTGATTCTATCGAAGACGTTGGTGCCTGGCTACTTAAGAGAAAAGAGAACGTGACCTCGGTTGCGGAGCGATTTGAAAAATTGGGTTTCCAAATTTGTGTGGGCACGTCGAGGATTGGCCTTCTGCTTTGGTGCTTGAAGCGCATCGGAATTATATCCAAGTCGAAATTATGGGCCGCTGAATCTCAGATCGAAATCGAGCGACTCTTTTTTTTTGAATCCTTGGCCATCATCTAGCCCTTTCTAGTCGCCTAGAATTCAATGCGTATACGAGACGCTTCTTAATGTCCTCAGTAATAAGGAGGTCATACCGGCTGCCGGTTAGCCTCTGTAGTGCGTCTATTTCTGCGTGATCCGTTTGTGGTCGATCAGAATCTTCACCCTCGTCCCCCAATCCATCCAGTAGTTTGCAGAACGCCGACAATGCGCTTCCAGGCGTTTCTGGTTCAGAACACATTACCTTTATGAGCCTGCTTATAAGTGCATCATTTTGCGAAAAAGAAACCTTATTTCTTGGTTCAATCGCGAGACTACCGATACCCCTCGCTGCGCTGCGAACCGTCGGTAGGTCAGCAGAATCCAATGCATATATTAGCCTCCTCATAAGGTTCTCGTTTTTCGCAAAAGAAACCTTGTTTTCTTTTGCAGCCGCTAGGTTGGCTATTATTGCCACTGCCATTCCAACTATCGCAGGTCGTTTAGAAAGGGCGAGGTCTATAATGCCCCTCATAAGCTCATGATTTCGCGCCAAAATAACCTTATTTTCGGGTTGCCGTGATAGAATGCGTATAACCATCATCGCATCTTCAGCTACCGTAGGTAGATTAGAAGCGGCCACGTCTATGAGCCCACTCAAAAGATCCTGATTTTTCGCCAAAGGAACCAGACTTTTGGGTTCCACGGCCAGCTCGCATATAGTAAACATTGCGTATTTAACCCACTCTTGTGAATCAGAAAACAATGCATCTATCAGCGGTGTCATAAGGGCCTCATTTTCTGCGAAAGAAACCTTGTAGTCCGGTAACCTCGCTAGATTGCGTATCGCCGAGGATGCGTCGGTAACCGTGTCTGATGAATCAGAAGATAATGCGTTTACGAGACCTATGATAAAGTCAGAATTTTGCGCGAATAGGATCTTGTGATCTTCGGCATGCTCTAGATTGGCTATCGTCGATATTGCCATCCCGGCTACCGCAGGTAGAGTAGAAGAGGCTGCCTTGTTGAGAGCACTCATCAACGCCATATTTTTCGCGAAAAGAGCCTTGTTTTTTTCTGCACGCGATAAATCCATTATAACCCCAATTGCATGTTCAACCGCCACCGGTCGATCAGAAGACAACCCATTTATGAGCCCGCGCACAAGGTCAATCTTTTTCGCGAAATGACCCTTGTTCTCCGATGCATCGGCGAGCAGAGCGATAGCCACCGTTGCATGTTCACGTCCCTCCGGTAGGTCAGAAAACAGTCCACGGATAAGGCCTTCCACAAGGGCCTCATTCTGCGCTAAAAGAACACGATTTTCTGGTGCATCCTGTAAAAGATTGCGTATGGCCGCCGCGGCCCAGCTCTTCGCCGCTGTTCGACTACAATTCAATGCCTTTTGGAGACCCTCGATAAGCTTCGAATTATTCGCCAACGGACGATTGCCTTTGTCCACCGTTAGATCAGCAATCGTGGCCGCTGCATATTCAACTGTGTCGGGTTGACCGGACGACAATGCCGTTATGAGGCCATCCATAAGGAACGGGCGTCGTGCAAATTGAACCTTATTATTTGATACCCTCGATAGATTGCGTATCACGTTCGCTCCAAATTTTTCCGCCCCAGGTATAGATAATGCCGCTGCAAGACAGACCATACCTCTGTCCCTAACGGACTCATTTTTCACCAAATCACGGGCATTGGACTCAACATCAGAAAAAATACTGATTCGTTGAATCGCGGAATAAAATTTATTATTACCAGTTCTCAGATCGTCAACAATCTGGTCAATATCAAAGCATCGATTATCCACGAGCATCGGAGGCGAGTATCCCCACTCTACACCTCGGGGAACAGGCGGGGCACTTGGAGAAAGATCCACTTCGTAGTGCTCGCTTATTAATTTGGGGCCCTCGTCTATCAATTTGATAACCGCTAGTACTAGCTCCTTTATTGTAGAATATCGAGGGGCTACTAAAAGTCTGGTCAATTCAGATTTGATCTCATTGTAGGGGCGCCTACCCACTCTTATTTTATTTTCCAAGACAGTTTTTAACACCATTTTCGAAGTGTCACTGTCTGAACCAGGCTTGGTATGGTTCCGGGTTGGTTCGAAAAAACTGGCATTTTCCCGTTACCTACAAACGAACCAGTCTTGTCTGTAAGGAATCATCTTGCAAAGAGTAGCCGATAGGCGTAGCGAGCAGCGGCAGCCCTTAATAATGTAAATGGTGGACAGTATTAGATTCGAACTAACGACCTCCTGCATGTCAAGCAGGCGCTCTAACCAACTGAGCTAACCGTCCATAATGTGATGCGACATTGGCCTGCATCGAATAACAGCCCCAACTGTATCGAACCCAGTCCATCGAGTCAATTTGTTGAGGGGGCACGGCCCAAGTTAAATGTGCGGTTCTCCCCATTTTCGCGAATGAAGAGATATGGGATCATGTTTTTTACTTTTAAATTAACCTGCTGAATCGGAGGCCTATCATGGGACGAATGTTTGAAAAACGAAAACATAAAATGTTTGCACGGTTTGCAAAAATGAGCCGGGCATTTACCAAAATCGGAAAAGAAATTGTCATCGCCGTAAAATTTGGTGGACCGGATCCCGGCTCAAATCCCCGATTGCGGATGGTTCTCGCCAAATCACGGTCTCTGAATATGCCAAAGACCAACGTTGACTCGGCAATAAAACGGGCGATCAGCAAAGAAGACGGCGATTTTGAAGAAATATTATACGAAGCCAAAGGCCCTCATGGGATCGGGTTTATGATTGAAGTGGCCACCAATAATCCCACCCGCACGGTTGCGAATATCCGAAGCTATTTTAAGAAAAAGGGTGGGGCCTTGGGTACCCAAGGGTCAATGGAATTTTTGTTTGAGCACAAGGGGGAATATAAGATCGAGATTCCCACTGGCGATTTGGACGAATTTGAACTGGAAATGATCGACTACGGGGCGGAAGAGATTAACCGGGATGACGACGGCATCTATATTTCCACTTCTTTCGAAGACTTTGGACGGATGCAAAAGGCGTTGGAAGATCGGGGATGTACGATTCTGAATGCGGAACTGACCCGCGACCCCCGAACCCCTGTTCAGCTGGGTGAAACCGAAGAGAACGAAGTGAACGAATTAATCGATCTGATTGACGACGACGACGACGTCACGGCCGTTTTTACAACGATGGCATAGGTTGGTATTGGGGGGCGTTGGCTTTTTTTAATATAAAAATTGGGTGGTCGATGTTGCCTTCCCACCCATTGTTTGCCCACGACCACTTTTGGGAATAGTCCCCCTAATTTTATGTTTAAGGGGTACCCATGAATTTTTTGACAAGATCGATGGGCTCAGGCGCGGTAACCTTTAGGTATGAAAATATGAGACGAAGAATCGCTATCGGGGGGGGGGGCGGTCACCGCCACCGTCGGTAAATCCGCGCTTGTACAGGCACTCAATCAGCGATTGGGGAACGTACTCCTGCGTGCAATTATGCCGCTATGTCTGTCTACCCAAAGCTCTCAGACTTCCGAGGACGCGAAAGCACAACTGCGTGAATCGATTCACCAATTGGCGAAAGAGATGACCGATGCCTTGCAAAATCATATTGTCGGAGACGAAATAGCCTCCCTGATCCGTGTGACGGCCCATATTTTAAAGGCGGACGGCGTGGGGCCCTTAGAAACCAAGATACCCCTGCTTCGCGCTGCATTTTTAAATAAAGTCTTTCATCTCACGACGTATCCAATAGGGCCGCAAACCTTACCTTCTTTGGAAGCCAAACAGATTCGAAATCGGGTGGGGCAAACCCAAGAAGGGGCGGCAGTTCTTAAAACACTAGACGATATTTTTAGTCGCAATCACCCCCACAAAAACTCAAAATATATGGCGCCGGGTACGGACGGGGCGGGCTGGCGTGTCAAAGTGCTCTCCGAATATCTATCGGTTCAGGATCAATGTCTTCTGTCGGTGCAGCATCAATTATCCCTAGATCGATCGGTTGATCTGCAGCGATGGGTGCAACAGCTTGATTCAACTTTGTCAGGAATTAGTTCCTGCGAGACGGCGTTGGTATCTGATTACGCGCGTCTTGCGGTAGGCATCTCCCAAGAATTGCCGTTATCAGAGATATCGGTAAAGGATCGCATTTTAACTAATATTCGTCTTTCATTGGTGGAACCGATCATTCAACAAGTGATATTGGACGTGTTCGCACAATCGGGTCATCGATTTACAGATCACTATAACCGCCCAATTAATTCCAAAGATGCCGCATTGGATCATCATACTCAATTTTATATGAATGAATTATTGACGGCCTCTCGTGAGGCTCGGCCGCCCGTCAAAGATAAATACTCCCCATATCCTGGAGTTAAGGAAATTCTAGATCAACCAGAGACTCTGGCCAAAGTGACCGAGGCGTTGAATAGCGTTTTAACGTACTCGGGGAGTGTGTCGGTTATTCAAGAAGATCGCGCGCTTATGACCTCTCATTTTGGCCAAGTGCTTAGAGAGACTCCAGAATTTAGGACGCTCTTTTCAGAAATCCATGCCGAACCAGAAGAAGACGGAACTACGCTGACGGCCCAACAGGTTGATCAATTGCTGCCGTTTATGGCGCATCATTCGATGATAACCACCGATGTGGTCAGATATGGCCTCGCGCTTCCGGATGACACTGTTCTGGGTGAAGGTCTCGCCATTCAAGTGGCGAAGGAAGACCTTTCAACGCTCATGCAATGGGTTCACTCGGCGATGCCAGGCTCCCAAATAATGCCAGAAGGAAAATTTAAAACAGAATTTTGGAAATATCTTGAAAAGATCGGCTTGAAACCGGTAGAAATTGCGTTTAAATCAGGATCTCCCTGGTTAATTGAGATGTGTATTACCAAACTCAGAGTAGAGGAAGTCACCCGTCTGGCGAAAACAAAAGATGAAATGGGCTTGACCCCTGTTGACCATGCCGTCCAAAACGGAGCCACTGAGTTTTTAAGACGATTAAGTACCCACGATCAAACGCGACACCGGTTCAGAGACTGGATATCCGAAACGACGGATCGGTATGGCTATAACGTTGTGATGCTGGCGATTGATTGCCAGCAGGCAGGGGTTCTTAAATTTTTAGCAGAATGGGATTCTCAAAAGATATCGGAAATGGCCGGTCAGCTCTCCACCGATGGACGATCTGCATTTAATATCGCTGCGAGTACAGGGGATCTGGACTGTTTTTCGATTGTCGAAACCCCTCCGATCTCCGAAGGTGACCCTATGAGGGTTAAGGATCAGCACGGAAAAAACGCGCTACACTATGCCGTTGACGGTCAAAATGCAGAAATTGTTCGTCGTATCGAGGAAAATCATGACCGCTGGTATATGCTGAATGATCGTATTGGGTCGTCTTCCAATGATGGCTACACTGCGATGGCATCGGCGATTATCTCGGGGCAACCAGAGATTGTTCGGGTTTTGGCGGATATGTCGTCATCGGGATTGCTTACCCCGTTTGATATGCGCCCTAACGGGACTTATACAAATGATAGTATTTCATTGGCGACTTGGACGGGTGATTTTCGGATGTTCGGAGCTTTGTTTCCTTGGTGCTTGGCGTATTCTGATGGGTTCGAAACGGCGTCGAATATAATTCGATCCACTTCTTATTTGGATGTGTATGATAAGAATTTTGCGGTACGGTTGTTATTTAAGGCATACTCTACCCAGGCAACCGATGACGATGTTCAAAATGAACTCACACAGATTTTTAAAGGGTGTGAGTCGCTGGGCCAACGAGATATTCTCGATCAACAGGTCTTATTCTTAAAAGAAGTAAAGTCTGGGCTGAACGTTAGTACGGTAACCCCTGTATTAGATAGGCCCTGCTGACGCAGGCCAAAAATCGAAATAAACAATTGGGAATGAGCTCAAGGTGAGGGTAAAATAAGGGGGTAGCGGCCCTAAAATAAGAACCCCAAGTGCACAGAGAACTGATTTAGACGGTCAAAATCCGTGC
>CAIPHK010000044.1 GCA_903864835.1 uncultured bacterium
AGGTGGCCATCCGATAGAACTGGCTATGGATATATGGAAAACTTCAAAGCAAGTTTCCCACATCCCCACAGCCACTACGACGACTGATTTTATATCTCTTTTTTGGACATCTCTGGTCCACCTTCAGGGGGCAAGCTCAGTCATTGTAGTCTTTAAGTATGGCTAATTTACTTTTCAGTTCAAAATACTTCTTATCCGAATCATTCTTAAACCAATCTGCTTCACCTGCTGAAACGACTCGAAATAAAAATTTAATATTTTCAGGGGAGCTTCGTTTTGCGTCCAATTCGGTTGATGAAAATAATTTAAAGTCCCCATTCGACTTACACTCTTTTGGATTCGGCATTTCAAAAATAGGTAACAAAAGCCCCGTATTCTCGAGATGATAGGACTGCTGCTGTAATGCCCAATCGATATCTAAATTACTATCGGGATTAATGGCGATTCCTGCAATCTGACCGGCACTCACAATTTGGATACATTCATTCTGTTTGACGTATCCTCGACGCAATTCTTCCTTTAAATCCGCCCCCCATAACTCCATTCACGCGATTCCCCCGCCGCCAAAAGCCGAAGGAAGTCATGATAGGAACTATGAAACTGATCGTGATCCAATAAGTCGATTTGCAACCACGTTCTAGGTCCATCCGCCCTCATTTTTGATCCATTTAAAACTGTTTGATGAACTACCGATTTCATTTCATCAAAATGAGTCGCTCGTTTAACACCCGATTTAAAGTGAGGATGGTTAAAAATCGCCACCGAATTGGTGCTATGGACATCCCGTCGAGCCATCACTAATGGCGTTGCTTTGGGAAATAAAAAAATATTTCGGCGACCTGTAAAATAATCTCTCTGAACACCGAGATCCTGTAACGGTAGCCCATGACGTATTAACGTCGTACACAACAGGGGAATTCGTTTGCTATCGTTCAGCACCCCGTCATCAAATTTTTCGAGCCCAGAGCGCCCGCTTATTTGCGCAAAATTATGCATACATAGGCTGCCGTCTTGAAATTGGCGATGAACAGTATCCGATATCCAACATTTTATTTTGTCTGAAATGATGTCCTCTGAGATGTCCGGATAGCGACTTTTTAAAAAGGTGGCAAACTCAGGAATATTCCACGCTTTATTCACTCGGCCAAAGTGCCCATCAAAATGAATGACACGATCGCCATTGATGATCGCAACTTCTTTCGAATCGTTAGGGGATAGAGACGCGTAGGATTCGGAAATCAGTTCATATTTGTGGGTGCAATAGGCCGTATAAACGGAGTCGATTCGGTCACTACTCAAGTGATCAATATCAGGTAATACGTGCTCAATCCCATTAAAATCCAGACTAAATTCTGCAGGTGTTTTGGGATTGATTTGATCGATAAGATGCTCCAAAACCAACAAATCTGAACTTCCTAAATTTTGGCACCCGCCGACATTGGACTCGAATAATCTAATCAGCTTTTCGATTGGGGTTAAAATAACGCTCTTGGTCTCATTAATTGGCGATCGCTCCCAAAACCGAGGATCTCCAGATTTATAATCCGCCACATAGTATCGTATAAGGTGATTTCCTACTGATATATCAGTTAAATACCTGAGGTTATGCCCCGCAATTCCGCATTCTTCGTACGCTTCCTTAAGCGCTGTGATCTGAAGGCCCCGATGAATGGTGTCATCATCATCGGTTGCACAAAATGAATCGTAGCCCCCGCGTGAAAATTCATTGACCTTGTGGGCATACCCTTGAAAGGCACCCTTTTCTTGAGTTTTTGGATTGTGAATAAATATCCGCCCGTCAGCGGCCCTCACAACGATACCCGCGCCCACCTTAATCGTTGGATCCGACTTAAACCGCTCGAAGAAGGCTAAAAAAGAGGGTTGCGCAACCACAGGATGGCTCGTGGCTATCGCCATAACTTCGACTAAACTCGTGGGAACAAATCGATCGTTACACCCTATATCCACCGTTCGGTGCATCCCAAAGAACCGTTCTTCCCGTTGGGGATCATTCACCTCACGATGAACCCCGTATTCGGCCAAAATACAATCCCGACGACAACTCAATGTTGCGGCTAAAAATTCGCACAGTTGCAAGGCGGCATCGTTAAAATAATGGTAGTCATGCGTGAGGTCATAAATTAACTCTTTCATGAACAGTGCGTTTTCCATCCTATAGACCTTTTTTGCCAATGCTTTGGCATGGTCATAGATGAGATCGTCGGTTAGCCGGGACAAGAGTTCGACATCGCTTTTTGCAAATCCATGTAATTCACTCGGATCAATTCGACGATGTGTTCGGGATACCTGTTGGGGTGCCTCCCATCCAAACCTCGGAAATCGTTCTCCTTTTTTACTACGGACAAGAAAACCTGCACCCACAGCCTCCTCATGGGTCTGTACAGGGCCTACCGGACCCGAAAACAATTTTTCCTGAATCGGCAAAGGAAGGTCATCGATACCGGCCGCCTGCAATAACCGAGTACTAAAATTAATATAATCGGAGACCTTTAACTCCGAGTATGGATTGAAGGCCGGGAACTCCAAAGTGACCGCCACTCTCTTTTTTAAAAAAGCGATCAGGTTAGTCGTCTTCATGATGACTTATCGGATAATACGAGGTGACAATTTCACTTCATTTTCGATATACTCTGGGCATGATTTTTGGCTTGAATTTTGGGTTCCTTCGTCACCTGCTCCCCCACGGGGGATAATTCTTGCTGTTTTGCAGCGACCGTACTCTAACTTAATATTCATCCGCAGGTGAACAACATGACCCGAAAAATCAAGATTTTTGATACAACATTACGAGATGGTGAACAGTCCCCGGGCTGTTCAATGAACAAAGAAGAAAAACTAGAAATCGCCTATCAATTAGAGCGATTGGGCGTCGATATTATCGAAGCCGGCTTTGCCATTAGTTCCAAAGGCGACTTTGAGTCCATCGCATTAATCGCCGAAAAAATTCGAACCCCTGTGATTTGCAGTTTATGCCGCGCTATTCCTAAGGATATCGACGCCGCTGCTGAATCGATTAAAAAGGCCCAACGGGGTCGGATCCACACCTTTATTGCGACGTCTCAAATTCATATGGCGCATAAGCTCAAGATGTCCCCGGATCAGGTATTAGAAAACGCGGTTGCCGCGGTTAAATATGCCAAAACAAAAGTCGAAGAAGTCGAATTTTCTTGTGAAGATGCGGGCCGTTCCGACTGGGCCTTTTTGGTTCGCGTATTTACCGAAGTGATTAAGGCCGGTGCCACAACCATCAATATCCCCGATACTGTCGGCTATTTGAGCCCTGATGAATTTGGCGCGATGATTCGCCATTTGATGAATACCGTTCCCAAAATTGAAACGGTGGACGTCTCCGTTCATTGCCACAACGATCTGGGGGCCGCGACCGCGAATTCGTTGGCCGGCGTATTGGCAGGTGCGTCTCAAATTGAATGCACCATCAACGGAATTGGCGAACGGGCAGGAAATACCGCGTTAGAAGAAGTCGTCATGGCCATCCACACTCGTAACGATATTTATCACGCCGTTACAGGAATAAATACGCGAGAAATCATGAAAACCTCTCGGCTAATCCAAAATATTACCGGATCCATGGTTCAAGCCAACAAAGCCATTGTCGGGGCCAATGCCTTTGCCCACGAGGCAGGTATCCATCAAGACGGGATGTTAAAGGCCAAATGCACCTACGAAATCATGGATGCAGAATCGATCGGATTAAGCGATGGGAAATTGGTATTGGGCAAACATTCCGGACGTCATGCCTTTTCCCAACGTTTAAAAGAATTGGGATTTGAGTTAAATGCCGAGGCGATCAATAAAGCGTTTGAGCGATTTAAAGCCATTGCGGATTCCAAAAAAGAGGTCTCAGATAAAGATTTGGAATCCATCGTATCCGACGAAGTGTATCAAGCCCCCGAAATATTTAAGTTAAAATACGTCCAAATTGTCGCCGGAAATACCACTCGTCCGATCGCCTGTGTTCAATTGGTCTATCAAGAGGAAGTATTAGAAGGATCACAAACCGGAGCGGGTCCGGTAGACGCCATTTTTCAAACCATCGATCACATCATCAGCGAGAAGGTGAATCTTGTCGACTTCTCCATCCATTCCGTCACGGGCGGGACCGATGCGTTAGGCGAAGTTACCGTCCGAATTCAAGATGGGGGAAATGTTTTTACAGGTCGAGGCTCTGAATTAGATGTGTTGGTTGCGTCGACGAAGGCCTATCTCCACGCAATAAACAAAATGCTGTCCCAACGCAGCGAAGATCGTATTAAACCCACGTTATAAAGGAAGATCCCATGGTCAACACGTTTAAAATCGCAGTCATCGGTGGTGACGGCACTGGTCCCGAAGTCATTAGAGAGGCCATCAAGGTGCTCGATGCCGCCCAATCTCGTTTTGGATTTTCATTGCAGTACACCCATCTCAATTATGATGGGCAGCGCTATATTGCCGAGGGAAAGACCCTCGGAGACGATGAACTTGAGGCATTGAGACAGTACGACGCAATTTTATTGGGGGCCATCGGGCATCCTGATATAACGCCCGGCATTCTGGAACGGGGCATTCTGCTAAAACTGCGATTTGGGCTGGATCAATATATTAATCTCCGACCCGTTCGGCTCTATGAAAACGTCGCGACCCCGATCAAAAACAAAACTCACCTCGATATCGATTATGTTGTGGTTCGGGAAAATACCGGCGGGCTGTATACCGGAATTGGCGGAAGTTCGATGACCGGCACCTCGAATGAGGTTGCGGTGCAATCGATGGTCTATACCTACCATCAAGTGGAGCGCTGCCTTCGATTTGCGTTTGAGCAGGTGATCAAACGGCACTCGCAGTCGCCGTGGAAGAACCTGACCCCAGCCGAAAAAGACGCGGGTTATATTGGAAAATTAACCCTCTGCGGAAAAACCAACGTCCTAACCCACGTATTTGGGCTTTGGGAACGTGTGATGAAAGAACTTTCGGTGGAGTTCCCGCAAGTTAAAACTGATTATTGCCATGTGGATGCAATGTGCATCTATATGATCGAATGCCCCGAAAAATTTGATATTATCGTCACCGAAAATATGTTTGGCGATATCATCACTGACCTTGCGGCAGTCACCCAAGGGGGAATGGGCGTGGCCGCCAGTGGCAACATTAATCCATCCGGGGTATCGATGTTTGAGCCGATTGGTGGAACGGCCCCCGCGTTCACGGGTAAGAATGAAATTAATCCGATGGCGGCCATTGGTGCCGCGCATATGATGATGGATCATTTGGGACTTTCTGAGGCCGCTGTGGCAATTGAATCGGCCAAAATTGAAGTGATATTAAAAATGAAATCGATGGCCGCCGCCCAGATGGGATTTTCGACGACTGACATCGGCGATATGGTCTGCGAAACGCTAGTATCTGGTGTCCGAGCACCGCACTAAATTAAAGCTGCACCGGCGGCAATTGTCGCCGGTCGACGTTGCTTCTGGGAGCCGAGCGGTATGTGATCATTTGCTGGGATTATTGGCGCAGTTACAGGTTGAAAACGTGGCGGTGTATTTTTCAGCAGAGAATGAGATCAATGTCTCGGGAATCATTCCTGAAATGGAATTTAAGGGGTGTCAGTTATTTGCGCCTAAGGCCATCGCCAATAGTCAAAACCCGTATTCGGTGGCACCCTACGGGGGACCGTTTGGGTTTAATTTAGTAACCGGTAAATTTGGGATTCAGGAACCGCAGGCAACGGCGTTAGCCATCGAAGACGCGAAGTCTCGCGTGGAATGCTGGCTGGTACCTGGGTTGGGGTTTACCGCTGCCGGCGGTCGGATTGGCCATGGGCGGGGATTTTATGACCGGTTATTGGCAGGGACTCCGGGAATTAAAATTGGAATTGGGTATGACTGGCAGGTGGTGCCTACTCTCAAACAAATGCCTCACGATGTGGGGATGGATTATTTGGTGACTCCGGGGAAGATTTATAGGTGCCGGTAGCTCACCCCCACCCCCAATTTCCCCGTTCGGGAAAATTGAGGAGCCCTCCTCTCTCCGAAAATTCGGAAAGAGGGGGCAAAACCGTTTGCGGTCGATTCCCTTGCGCGATTCGAGGGTGTTCTCTATAATTCTTGGCCACGTTCCCCTGTAGCTCAGTGGCAGAGCATGCGGCTGTTAACCGCCAGGTCGTAAGTTCGAATCTTACCGGGGGAGCCACATTTATTTCCAATAAATGTGGCTAAATTATACGGGGCTTGCGTCGCCCCCTCCGTTGGCAAAGCCAACAAAGCCTCCCCCTCTCGCTCGACGAGCTCGCTATTAATTTACATTAGGCTTTTTTGAGGAGTTTTGAATGCTAAATAAAGAACATATTGTTCGGACTTTGCAGGAAAATTCAAAGACTCTACGCGATCAATTTAGTATCGAAAAAATGGGTCTGTTTGGGTCGTTTTCTCGGGGACAGGAAACCCCTCAAAGCGATATCGATTTTATTATCGAATTAAACCCGAATACTGAAGATATCTATGAGACCAAACAAGCACTTCGCAAGTATCTCAAACGTATATTTCATCGAAAAATAGAGCTGGCTCACTACAAATACCTGAAATCATACGCTAGAGATCAAATTCTTAGCGGAGTTGTTCCGATTGTCTAAGGATCGGCTTGTATTCAAGGTTAATTTTGACCACTAATTTAGACGGTGACCGCCTAAATTACGATCCAGATGCCTTGGGGGAATATGTAGTAGGGTTTATAGATATTTTAGGGTTTGGCGCTGAGATCAATAAAATTAGCAATGATAGAGATCGAGAAAGTATTGCAAAGAAGATTGGCCGACTTCTCTATCTGTTAAAGCATTCCCCTCAAATAAAAAATTTCGAGAACCTGGGCATCCAAATACTCGTAGTTTCCGATTCCATTATTATATCAAAAAATTTCACCTCACAAATGATCGATGCTAGCTTTTACGTACTACGTACCGTAGATCTGATTCAGAAAATTTTGATAATGAATAACTGGCTCTCGAGGGGCTATATTTCTTCGGGATATTGCTACCATAAAGACGGGGTAGTTTTTGGACCTGCCTATATTGAAGCCTATAACAACGAACGCCGCCATTCAGAACCGAAGGTTGTTGTAGAACACTCGATTGCGACTGATTTTTTACATTTCCAAAGCTCCTATACTAATGCTGACAAGGTAACCCTTATAAATATCGATAATGGCCCTTACTACATTGATTATTTAGACGGCCTAGCTAGCTTTGTAACAGAACAAAATAAAGACCCCTTTGACTACTTCAAGAATTTAGTCGCATGGTCAAAAAACCAAACTGAGGAGCATGCTCAAGAATCCGGCGTGTCGGAAAAATACATATGGTTCACTCGGTATGCTGAAGGTAACTTGAGTCAGTTGAAATAATCTCAATAAAAACCGTCCAACCCCCGACATCAAAATCAGGCCAAACTGTCCGAGGTTCATAAAGGAGCGCTCGAAGAGGGTGACGACTCGGCCGAGTTTTGGCCGTGAAAAAAAGGGGTTGGAAGGGGTCTTCCCCTCCCGGGGGTGTGGGGGTGCCGCCCCATTAAACTAAATTATAGGGGTTAACTTACGATTCTAAGTTCACCAGCGGCAGCCTCAGCAAGCAACCACCCCTTGAACCGACAGCCTAAATCCCAAAGTCATCAACACCTTAGTCAGAGTCCCCAAAGTCGGATTTCCATGTTCCGACAAGGTTCGATACAACTGAGTACGATTCAAATGAGTTTGTTTTGAAAGCCATTCGACGCCCCCTTTAGCATCGACTAACGTTCTGATTGCCAATAAAAAAGCATCCTTATTCCCATCATTTTGGAACTCCTCAAGCGCCGCCTGCAAATACGCTTCGGCTTCGTCAGAATCATTTTTTAATCGATCAGTTAAAACATCACGCCACTTTTTCATTGATTATCCTCCAAAAAAGACTACCAATAGCGTCGTGCCATTAAAATATCTTTGTCTCGGGAACCTTTGTTCCCTCCACACAGTAGTAGCACCCATTGATTTCCATTCATTCCAAAATACACTCTATACCCAGATCCAAAAAAAAACCGAAGCTCAAACAAGCCGTCGCCAAGAGACTTGTAGTCACCAAAATTCCCAGATTCAACCCGATCAAGTCGGGTCAGGATTCGTGCTCGATCAGTTACATTCCTTATAGAATCCAGAAAAACAGTAAACTGAAATTTGCCGTGAACCGTCTCATAAATACAAATCTCAACCACAATTATACACCTAAAATGTCGTTTTTAAACAACAATCAAGATCTATCCATCCCCGACACCCTCCACCGGCCGCTTAATCACCACATACGACTCCTGAAACTGTTCAAACAAACCGGACAACGCATTCACCTTCTGGCTCAATTGAGACAATTTCCCCGACATGATTTTGCCGTCGATTTTCACATCGGCTTCAATCCGCCGGACAGTCTCCCTAAGCAATTCGTATTCCGGTTTTACCGCGATCATCTGGCGAAGAGAGACAAAGGCTCGAACAATCTGAAGATTGACCTGAGTAGCCACTGAACTTCTTAATACCGACGACAACATAATCACCCCATGCTCCGTAAACGCGTATGGTGCATACTTAATATTCTGGCCCTGCTTCAAGATCGCAAAATGCGATCTTGAAAAGATATCGATTTCCTCTTTTGAAAGCTGAAACATAAAGTCTTCTGGAAATCGGTCTAAATTCCTCCTAATTTGTTCATTGAGTCTTCGAGTCTCAACTTGATACAACCCCGCCAAATCCCGATCGAGCATGACCTTTACACCTCGAATCGAATAAATTTTTCTTTCAATTAATTCGTTAACCACTAACCACCCCATAAATAATAAAATCGACAGATCAAGTAAATAATCTACCCGGCCCCACCACCCTCCACCGGCCTCTGAATCACCACATACGACTCCTGAAACTGATCAAACAACCCCGACAACTCATTTACCTTCTGACTCAATTGGGATAATTTTCCCGACACAATCTTGTTATCGATTTTCATATCCGAGTCAATCCGTCGGACCGTCTCCCTAAGTAATTCGTATTCTGGTTTTGCAGCGATCATCTGGCGAAGGAAGATGAATGTACGCATAATTTGCACGCTTACTTGAACCGCAAATTAACTATTTAGAACGGCCGACAGCATTGCAACACCTTGCTCGGTAAACGCATATGGCAAATATCTCGCCCCACCCCGTCCAATCTTGCACGGTTAACTCAAACATAAAATCAAGTGGAAATCGGCTCAAATTACGTTTTACCGCTTGATTAAATCTTTTGGTCTCAACTTGATACAACCCCTGAACTGCCCCCTGAAAACTAGACAGAAATAAGTTAGAGTCGTCATACCCAATCAGGAGGACGACGAGATGAGTAAGAAATACGGGAAACGGTATCAAGAAGCCGAGATACTGAAGATCTTGA
>CAIPHK010000045.1 GCA_903864835.1 uncultured bacterium
AGGTGGCCATCCGATAGAACTGGCTATGGATATATGGAAAACTTCAAAGCAAGTTTCCCACATCCCCACAGCCACTACGACGACTGATTTTATATCTCTTTTTTGGACATCTCTGGTCCACCTTCAGGGGGCAAGCTCAATGAGTGTCATAGTAAATTATCGGTGCTACCGACAAAAAAAATTCATTTTTCTAATTTTGGATGTCCGTAGACAGGCCATTTTTTCTTATTTACACAAGTCACCCCCCCATATAAAATCAGGTCAATGAACCTACTTTCAATTGCGATCGGCCTTATAGTTTTGACCGCCTCCCCTACTTTTTCACAACAAAAAATCGACACGTTTTCGCTAAGCGACCAAAAAAATGTAAGTCATAAAATTGAATTTCCTGCGTCCCAAAACAGAGTCATCATCGTGGGCGACATGGATTCCGTTGAGCAAGCTCGCCAATGGGGTGACCAACTCAAGAAAACATTGGGCAAACAGGTCGAGTATACAGCAATCGCTGCGCTTGGACCGATCCCCGATTGGCAAAGAGGATTTTTAAAGGGAATGATCAAATCAGACCGTCCAAAACTCCTTGATTGGGAGAATAAGGTGTCTCAGAAATGGGGATATACTCCGAAGCAATGTCTGGTCCTATTAGTAGGAAAAAACGGCGAAATTTTAAATCGTTCTGAAGGGGCCTATACCAAAGAGAAGTTCGCCAGCTGGCTCCCAGCCACGTCCAATGCATCCCTCTGAGTCCATCGTTAAATCGATCCAGTTCTCTTCACCTCACCCAAATCAGCCGACCATTTTTCTGGACCGTGACGGCATCATCAACGTCGATGAGGGATACACCCACCGGATCGATCAGTTTGTATTCGTAGATGGAATCATCAAGGCCTGTCAGCGCTGGCAAATTGCAGGGTATGCGATCATTGTCATCACCAATCAATCGGGAATCGATCGTGGGTACTACACCGACGCCGATTTTAAGACACTCACCCACTGGATGGTAGACGAATTCTCAAAAAATGACGTGACTATCCGTGCGGTATTTTATTGCCCACACACACCTAATTTCGGATGTATCTGCCGCAAGCCCAACCCCGGGATGCTTCTTCACGCGATCACAGCGTATCAGCTGGACCCGTCAAATTGCTGGATGATTGGCGACAAGGAATCTGACATGGAGGCCGCAATCAATGCGGGGATTTCAAATACCATTCTGGTCGGACCGTCCCCGGCTTCGACAAGAAGCAAATTTCAAGCCAATACTATAATCGACACCCAACTTATCGTGTAAGAGACCGACTAAAACGCAAAATACCGCATTCCCAAGGAATCGTCATAGGATAACCCGAGGTGCGACCACTAATGGAAGTATGAACCCTGATGCCACCGACATCGTCGGCACCCGTATATCCGAAAAGGTATAAGTCGCTCCCCCAACCCTATAGTTATAGGTTCCAGATACCGGTTGTCCTCCCTCGACATCAAACTGATACCGTTCATAGAGTAGATTCTCTTCATAAAGTTGGTTGGTATACCCGCCCGCATCTGCAAATCGATAGTCGAAACTTGAGGGTGCTGAAAAACGAGACTTCGCTATTTCAAATATGACTCCCGTACTCGTATAACTAAATTGAGTCGAATCCGGCAAAAATGAATTTTTTATTGCATTCATGGTGACGACAGCGTCCGCCACGCGAGGTTGGAATCGATTATGGAAATCCAGATACGGGGTAAATCCTTCCAAAATATCCATGATACCGTTGCTGTCCACATCGGGATTCACATACCTCAAACTCACATCATCCAATCGTCCCCAAAAATCAGCATCGGAGGATGACATCGAAATCGCGGACAACAGATCAGCGAACGAAATTGAGGGGCTTGCAATGGCGGCATCTGACGTCGGTGATGAGGTCATCGAAATCTCACCCAAGTCAACCCCAGTCGCAGTTCCTGCTGGACGCAACGTGTCTAACAATTGCGATCTAAACTTCGCCACGATCATATTTGTACCAACTTGAGATCGATCAACAAAGACGATAATCCACGCCTTACCCGGATCGATATCGATATAAAAATTTGAGGTAGTTACCGTTCCAAGCTTCCTCGAATAACCATCTGCAGACACAGCGATAACATCCGTTATTACCTTGGCACCGATGGTCAACTTGGTCTGATATCCACTGATATGCCCCCCCGGACGGCCACTAATGCCCGCACCAAAGGTTCCGCTAACCCTAAAATCAGCGCCGCTATCACTCTGCGAGGATGATGCACTCCCGCAGCCTCCCAAACACAGCAGAATCAATGATAGGCACACCCAAATAGTCGATTGTTTGAATTTCATGGGATCAGTCATTCCCCGATCCCATCCTTCGCAAAACACCCGACGACTACTTAAATTGAGCTGCCCAATCCATTCCGGCCTTCACCAATTCGCGAGTCCTGCGCTCATCCAGACTTTCAGCATAAATCCGTCCGACAGGTTCGGTACCTGATAACCGAATCAACACCCACGATCCGTCCTCCCAAATCCATTTCTTTCCATCAATGGTTGACGTGGACGCTGGCGCTTCAAGCGTCAAAAAACCAGCGGTTTTTTCCAACTCAACCCCCACATCTTCCCGACGACTTGAATCAAATTGAAATCGATCCTCTAGGAATACAAAATTTCCCACCAAGTCAACGATTTCCGCCACCAATCCTGAGACAGGAAGGTGCCGACGTCCGCCAATCAAGGCGAGTAATACCGCCGGTAAAAAACCACATTTCTCATACAGATAATCTGAAACCGAAAATCCACCGGAACTTTCCACCCCAATCAGTCGCGTCCTTGCATCCCCAAACGCGGGTGTAAAAAATTTAAACCCAACTGCGGTCTCCAAATAGACTTTGCCCAACCTCTGGCACACTGCGCGAAGAATCGCCGACGAGGCAACCGTCGACACAATCCCGTCGACATCAATTCCTTGGCCCACCCAATCAACCAAGACGATTGCCGCCACCATTTCTGGAGACAAGGGAACCCCGTTTTCATCACAAATTGCATGCCGATCAGCGTCGGGATCATGTCCAACACCCAAATACGAACGACAAGCCAACACCGCAACTCTAAGGTCATCCAATGCAACCTGTGCCGTTGGATTGGGCTCAATCCCCCCAAAATCCGATCGTCCATCGGCATGTAGAATATCAATAACATGAACGCCCACCCGACCATCTAAAGCGCGCCAAATATCCGTAGACGTTCCATGTCGGCTATCCACCACAATCGGTACCAACGCCGACTTTTGATAGAGCCTACCCACATAGCTACACACAAAGTCCGAAAATGCCTGAATAGGATCAATCACCGCAATCGGTCCCGGTTGAGCATTGATTATGGCCGGTGGATCAACAATAAACCCTTCAATTGCCGTTGTTACATCCGTCGTGGCGGGTCCCCCAGGCGGCGGATTAAACTTAATCCCATTATATTCAGGCGGGTTGTGGGACGCTGTAAATATAATACCGCCACCAACGCCCTGAGTTTTAACGAACCAAGAAATCAAGGGGGTAGGCACTGGGTTTTCGACGAGTTGAACGGAAATTCCCATTCCCGACAATACAGTTGCGGCCATCCAAGGAAACCCATCGCTGGCAATTGAATTACCCTGTCGAGGGTCATAGCCAATAACAACACTGGCCCCCTTATTCGCCAATAGCCAATGGCCAATCGCCGCGCTAATTGTCCTCACATGCTCTACCGTAAACGTGTCGCCGACAATTCCACGATACCCGGACGTCCCAAAGGCAATAGGTTTTAATGACATCATATAAGTTTAAATGTTGGTGCCGAGGACAGGACTTGAACCTGCACAGGTTTCCCCGCTAACCCCTCAAGCTAGTGTGTCTACCAATTTCACCACCTCGGCAAGGCTGGCTACTATACCATTCCGTACTAAAAAAAAAAACTGGCCGAACTACTGCGCCGATTCGGTTTCATTCGGCCGCTGAGGATCATGAGGGTTCACCAACTTGACCCTAAATGCCACCAGTATAGATAACAATGTCACCAAGGCCGACATTACACCGACCCACCCATAATGATGAAGTTCGCCACCCGCACCGCGGACAATCATCACCCCCGCCACAGATGCGCCAATTCCTGACCCCAATTGTTGGACCGCTGTGGCGATACTCATAAAACTTCCGCGACGATCCGCCGTGACACTCGATGTAATCATCGCCATTGCCGGAACAAACCGTCCGGACACCAAAATAAAAAACAGGGTGGTTACAATCAACATCAAGCCCATTGGTAATCGTGGCATCAATGGCAACGCTAATATGGGAATAATGGCTAACAAGCCGACAATCGTAAACAACCGTCGCTTCCCAAACCGATCCGACAACCGACCTATAATTGGTGATGAAAAAAACGTCAGTGCACCACCCCACAAATACACCCACGACAAATTATGCTCGGCCATTCCAACATTCGACACCAAATAGGTGCTGATATAAGGAATCAATGAAAATCCGGAAAACACCAACAGAAAGTTCAACGCAATGGCCCATAATTCATTCGGTGAGCGCAAGGTCCGAACGACGAGACTAATGGGCGTCAACTTAACCAGAGGCTTGTGCTGAAAATGGCCAGTCATAGAGGGCATAGCAACCCAGGCCACCGCTGCAAAAATTAGTCCAAGTACTCCAATTCCAAGGAACGGAGAATGCCATCCCCAGTGGCTCGCTGCCCAAAGGCCAATGGGAATCCCAACGACCGACGCAACGGAGAACGACGACATGACAATTCCCGTTGCCCGTCCCCGCTGTGACTCTGGAAATGCGTCCCCGATTACAGAAAAGATCAACGCAGCCAACATTCCACCAAATGCACCAGCTACTACCCTAGAGACAATCAGCGTCAGATGGGATTCCGCAAACGCGCAGCCTATAGTACCCGCCAAAAATCCAATATATAACACCAGTAATGCATTTTTTCGATCAAATCGATCTAAAAGATATGCCCCCAAAACCCCAAACAATCCGGCGCTAAATGTATACGACGATACAATCCAGGCAAACGCCGAGGGTCCAATATCAAATATCCGCATTAATTGCGGGCCCAACGGCATCATAATGACAAAATCAAGAATATGGGTGAACGATATTGCAGCGAGTAGGAAGATCAGGATATTTTGGTTTTTTATCATGGCTGTAACTCAACATTTCTACTCGGGTTTGCAATAAGAGCTATTGGGCCGGACGATCTAAATAAGGTTCGATTCTCCCGAAATGGAATCTTGACTTCGATTTCAGAATATTCCGGGCTATCCGATAGATTGACCAACACCACCCCGACCGGTGAAATGTAAAATTCAGGGTCATCTCTATATAAATGAAATTTAGTAGTATCTAAATGGGCTTCATCGAGATCAACTCGTGCATGATCCCACAATCGGACAATAAAATCTTGGTAAGGGTACCCCAAGACATCCCGAAGCAGCAGTGCGCGGCTTAATGAGATATCTACAGAAAACCCTGCGACCCGTTTTGCCGGGTACAACTGGCGTTTTCCGCCAAAACTCCACTGAACTCGATAGCGAATTGCAACAATCGATTTGGAAAAATACGACACGTCGCCTTGAATCTTTAGAGACGCGGATTGGCTCCCAAACCCAGGAATTAGTGTTTTATCTTCAAGGTGCGCCACCGCATCTTTTTTGAGTTGCTCGAGCATCCGTTCTTCAACCGCTTCAAAATTGGACAGTAGCAGTCGATTCAATTCACTACGACTCAGTACCTCCCCATAATATTCCAACTGAGGATACGCGTATTCATAATCGATCGAAAAAGACTCTTTCCCAGCGTCGATTTTCACCGTCTTTTGGCCCCTAACCATTCGAAAAGACGTCGGCACTACTTTTCGTAAGTACCCCGGATCTAAATAGGGAGCCCTGACTTTAAACAAAAGTGCCGTGAGCGGATTGCCCTCAGACGCTAATTCGTCATATGAATATTTCACAATACCAATGATAAAAACAATCGCAATAATCTTGATCCACGTTACCGTAGAACTCTTTGAATTTTTAGGCCCCATATGACCGTCACAGTGACTGAATTTCAACCCTCCGTCAATTTTAATTTGACAAGGCGTCTACTTTTTAATTGTATTACGAATACTATGAATAACCCCGAGCTCTCTTTGTACCATTTCGAGGCCTGTCCTTATTGCCAAAAGGTCCGGAGATTTATCACTGACAACAATCTAAATGTTCCAATGAAAGATATTCATTTAGATCCAATAGCCCGAGAAACATTGATCCAAATAGGCGGAAAATCTCAAGTACCTTGTTTATTTATTGATGGTAAAGCACTGTATGAATCTGCGGATATCATCCAGTGGCTTACCGATCATCAGGTGGCATAACCCAATGATAGTCGATCAAATTAGGACAACCATCTTAAATGCCATTCCTGACGCAGAAGTCCTAGTGACCGACCCGATGAATGATGGCCAACATTTTCAAGCGGTGGTAATCAGTCCGCAATTTGAAGGTCTCTCATTGATCAAGCAACATCAGATGGTGATGAAACCACTGACGCAGGGCTTTGCCACAACGGTTCACGCACTTAGTCTAAAAACATTCTCTCCCACACAATGGGAAAAACAATAGGAGGCCCTATGACAACCGATCTCGAGTCCACCAAAGCACAAATACAAGCCGATATTACAAGCAACCCGATTGTTCTTTATATGAAAGGCGATAAAAGCCAGCCCCAGTGTGGGTTTTCTTCCCAAGTGGTTCAAATCCTCACTCACCTTGGAGTCGATTTTGTGACCCGCGATATATTGGCGGACGAAACGCTTCGGCAAGCCATCAAAGAATTTTCAGATTGGCCGACAATCCCTCAGCTCTATATCAACGGTGAATTTATTGGGGGTTGCGACATCACCACTGAATTATTCCAATCCGGTGAACTCCAACAAATTCTGGGAAAGAACTAAGTCCCAGGCGCCTATTTTAATGGGGGTCATTAACCTGACCCCTGATTCTTTTTCTGATGGCGGGTCCTACTCCACACCAGACGCAGCGTGGGCGCAAATCGATAAACTGATACTGCATGGCGCGGAAATCATCGATATCGGCGCAGAATCAACTCGACCAGGAGCACTCCCGGTGCCGCCCGCCGTCCAGATTGACCGGTTGGGTCCGATTCTAACTCGATTTAAACACCGGTATTCCGTTGGACTGTCGGTCGATACTACGTCATCGGCGGTTGCTGAATTCGCGCTACAATTTGGCACGGATATCATTAACGATATCTCCGCTCTCCGTTTTGAACCTGAACTTGCAGGCCATATCGCTAACTGGGATGCCATTGTTGTGCTCAACCACAGCCGAGCCACACCCGAAACAATGCAAAGTCAACCCCATTACGATGATGTCGTTTCAGAAATCCTAAGTGAGTTAACCCAATCCATAACACTGGCACGGGCTGCTGGTATAAACAAAATCATTGTCGATCCGGGAATAGGATTTGGAAAAACCCTTGATAACAATCTAGAAACCCTTAGGCATCTGCGCCGCTTCGAAACACTGGGCTATCCCATCATGGTCGGCACTTCTCGGAAATCGTTTATTGCAAAAATCACAGGAGAAACCGACACTTCCCGCCTTGCCGGCACCATTTCATCCACGTTGTGGGCCATTAACAATGGCGCTCGTGTCCTCCGGGTTCACGACGTAGAGGAAGTGAGTAAAGCAGTAAACGTATGGCAGAGGATCAACGGCTAGTTATAACCCCAGCGTTTTTTGCTCGATCTCAGCGATAGTCCGTATTCGTGCGGCAATTTGTTGAACAATTTTATGAACGGGTTCTGCCTCGTCCTCATCTTTCATTTCGTCAACTTCACTCACCCGATAAATACTATCTTTTTCTTTTTTTTTGGCCAAAGCCATCTGGCCGGCTTCGTTTGCCGCTGGAACCACCACTGTCTGTAGATACGTTGCCGCATTTTGTAGGGCTTTGGTAAATTGTGCGGGATCCGTTTGAGCCGCACCTGGACCGGGCTTGGAAGACTGCCGATTAAGCGATGAGTCGCCGGATACGTTCACTAGACGGTCCACCCCTTTTTGTCCCCAAATTTTACCTCAGGGCGAGTTTGATCCTTACCAAACAAAGCGTCGTCTAGTTCCTTCTTAAGATGAGGATATCCAATTTCATCCAAACGTTCTTTGGCCGCTGATACCAGCCGCTCAGACATCCTATTTGAAGCAAAGAATTCTGGATTATAGTTCGACATTAAACCCCCTAATTTCACTCAAGGATTCCCCGAACCCATGAGAATCAAACATTATTTAAGCAACCGATTGGCAAACTTAAGTGCCTCTATCTTTTTTCCGGGTTGTTTCATAATCGACTCGCTAATAATATTAACCATCTTTTCAGTCTTAGGTGTCATCTCTGCCCCTATAACACCCTCAACCTTTAGCGCAATCATGACTTGGGTCAAAATAATTTTAACCTCATCAGACCCAATATAAGGAAGAATTGTTTTTAAAATAGTCACAAATTGATCGTGTTTATCACGGCGCCGCGGTGCAATAAATACCGTTTCGCTTTCATCTGTTACTCGTATCGATTGATCCTCTGGATTTGTCATCGCTTTTCTCACCCTTTCAACAGTATCAATCGCAGCTTTTCACACCCTAAAATGCAACGAAATTATGTGTTGGAATTGGCTTGATCAGCAAACATCAGCAATTCAAATGCATCCCAGCAAGATTTAAATGACTCATAATCAATTGAATAGAACACTTTCCGCCCCTCTTTTCGGGCTTTAGTAATTCCGGCGCGTCGCAATATATTCAAATGATGTGAGGTGGTAGATTGCTCAAGATAAAAATGGCGCTCTACATCTTGAGCAAACATTTCCTGATTTTGCTTCAAAAGTCGAACCATTTCGATTCGCTCTTCATTCGCCAATGCCTTAAAAAATTTAATAAAGCGAAGAATTTCCTTATTGTCTTTCATCCCGCTATTCCACCTTATAGTTGTTCAAGATTTAAATAAGGTACCAACGCTGGGGGCACCGTAATAGATCCGTCTTCGTTCTGAAAATTCTCAAGAATCGCAGCAAATGTACGGCCTACTGCCAATCCAGACCCATTTATCGTGTGTAGGTAATTCACTTTTCCGGTCAATTTCTCGCGGTATCTTATCATCGCCCTACGGGCTTGAAAATCAAAAAAGTTAGAACATGACGAAATTTCTCGATATTTCCCTTGGGACGGAAACCAAACTTCGATATCGTATGTTATACCCGCCGAAAACCCTAGGTCACCGGTACATAATTGGACCACACGATACGGCAATCCTAACGCCACAAGTACCGCTTCCGCATGCCCTAACAGTTCATGTAACCCCGTCATTGACTCCGTCGGATTCACCATCTGAACTAATTCAATTTTATTAAATTGATGCTGTCGAATGATTCCCGCCATGTCTTTGCCGTATGAGCCCGCTTCTTTCCGAAAACAGCTTGTGTGCGCGGTCAATCGAACGGGCAACTGTTCTTCGTGGACAATGGTGTCGCGCGCACTATTCGTAAGCTGAACCTCGGCCGTCGGACTCAACCAAAAATCTGTGTCCGTTATCCGAAAAAGATCCGATTCAAATTTAGGCAACTGCCCGGTGCCAATAAGACTGGCCGTGTTGACGATGACCGACGGTAAAATTTCCGTGTACCCATGACGTTGAGTATGAAGATCCAACATAAAGTTAATCAACGACCGCTCAAGGCGAGCCCCGCTTCCTCGGTACAGGGCAAATCGCGCACCCGTCACTTTTACCGCAGCCTCAAAATCAATTAATCCACGTCGGGTCGCTAATTCATCATGAGCCAATGGTTGAAATTCAAATAGTCGAGGCTCACCCACCCGCTTAATCTCAATATTATCGCTTTCGGTTTCTCCCGAAACCACGGAGGCATCCGGAATATTGGGCAAAAAAAGCGCGGCATTCTTCACAGCATCCTCTGCTTGATTCACTGAATCTTGCCGCTGTTTTATTGTTTCCGCCAATTGTTTTAAGACCAATAGCTGATCCTCAGTTGGTTTGCCATTGGGGGTCATTCGATTGCGTTCATTTTTGAGATGATCGAGTTCTTGAGTCGTCACACGCCAATGTGAATCGGCCTTCAGAAAACTTTCCAAAAAATGGTGTGGATAGTGACGGCGGGCCAAGGCTTCACGTACGACATCTGTATTTTCACGGACAAATTTTGGATCCAACATTTATAACGACTCCTCACTTACACGATACGACCCCACCAATTTGAAAAAGGACGCTTTCTGCCGAACACTGTCTAAGGCCGACTTAACATCGAGATCGTCACAATGTCCCAATAGATCAACAAAAAAGAGATATTCTCCCAAAACAGCCTTTGTCGGCCGAGAGGAAATGCTGGTGAGATTAATGCCTCGGCTCGACAGTTCGCCAAGAATCTCAACCAGCCCCCCCGGCGTGTCACGGAGTGTTGAAAAAATAATTGTGGTCTTATCGTTCCCGGTCGGTGCAGATCTGGATCGGGATAATACCCAAAACCGAGTACGATTGGTCACCGAATCTTGAATCGACGATTGTGCTATTTCCAAACCATACAATTCGGCCAATCGATCGCTTCCGATCGCGGAAGTTTTTCTAGGATCAACCCCTTTTACGATGGGCTTTCCTTCCGCAACAAATCCAGCTGCGGTGGCGGTTGAATCCGAAAAATGGAATTTTGGAACAATCGAAAAGTTATTTTCAAAAAACTGTCGGCATTGGCCAATCGGCTGGGGATGCGAAATCACATCAGTAATATGACGCCAATCCACCCCTGGTAATACCAGTAATTGATTCACGATCGGAATTGAAAATTCTTCTTCAATTTGGACATTGGGCGTCACGACCAACAAGTCTTGAGTGATCAACACGGGACCCTCAATTGAATTCTCCACAGGAACAAAAACTAGGTCATAGGTGTCTTGAACCATCTCGAACAGTTCCGCGATACTTTTTGCCTGAACCTGCTCCACGTCAGAGAGATCAATTCCGCGGCGCTGGAGATACCCCAACGCCGCCAGTTCACTAAAGGTTCCCTTGGGGCCTAAATATCCAATTCGGATCACGCAAGGCCCGGATACAATGGAAACCTTCCATTCATTGCAATCACCGCATCCCCGACTCGTTTTTTTAGACTCGCATTGTTGGGATCAGAAATCACTTCATCAATCAGCTCTGCAATAGTGGCCATCTCCCCCGAGCCCATTCCTCGCGTAGTCACAGCAGGGGTCCCTATTCGAATACCTGATGTTACAAACGGGCTTTCTGGGTCATAGGGAATCGCATTTTTATTAACGGTAATTCCGACTTCGTCCAATGCCGCCTCAGCGGTTTTTCCGGTAATGGCTTTACTCTGAAGATCCACCAAAAATAGATGATTATCGGTTCCGCCAGAAACAATCCGAACCCCACGTTTGGTTAACCCATCCACAAGCGTCTTTGCATTTTCAATCACCTGAGATTGATAGGTCGTAAATTCGGGGGTCATCGCTTCTTTCAAAGCGATCGCCTTTGCCGCAATAACATGCATTAACGGCCCGCCTTGAATTCCAGGGAACACCGCTTTATCGATTGCTTTCTGATATTCAGAATTACACAAGATTAACCCGCCCCGTGGACCTCGAAGGGTTTTATGAGTGGTTGTTGTGACGATATCCGCAATCCCAACCGGACTCGGATGTAATCCTGCGGCAACAAGCCCCGCAATATGGGCCATGTCGACAAAGAAAATAGCCCCAATCCGTTTTGCCGCCTTTGAGATTCGTTCAAAATCAATAATTCGTGAATATGCCGATGCGCCCGCTACAATCATTTTGGGCCGATGCTCGTCCGCCAATCGGTCCAATTCATCATAATCAATCCGCTCGGTTGTTTTAGTCACACCGTAGGGAACAAAATTGAAGTACACACCCGAAATATTGACCGGTGACCCGTGTGTCAAATGTCCGCCATGGGCCAAATTCATTCCCATAACCGTATCCCCGGGTTTCAAAGTGGCAAAATAGACGGCGGCATTGGCTTGTGCACCCGAATGAGGTTGCACATTTGCGTGTTGGGCACCAAACAATTTCTTGGCTCTGGATATGGCGAAATCTTCCACTACATCTACATATTCACACCCTCCATAGTAGCGTTTATGAGGGAGGCCTTCGGCATATTTATTGGTCAGCCAGGACCCCTGTGCTTGCATCACAGCCAACGAGGTGAAGTTTTCGGACGCGATCATTTCGATTTTATCGCGTTGCCGACCTAATTCATTAACGAGCCCCGCCGCAACCTCGGGGTCGAACTGTAGGACATGATCGATAGAGGCCAATTGAGCGCTAGACGACATCATTTAGATTCTCCTAAACTGATAAACTTTGGTGGCGAGTTTATCATATAAAAAGAACCAAACCATCACCCGTTGGTTGAACCGACTCTCCAACAAAACCAAATTTATTTATTTTTAACATTCTCGTAAGATTAGTAATGTGTGTTATTTTATAGGGCTAAGGTCAACAATATTGTATTTGTCCCCTGGGAATCCGGCCGTTTAATGTTTATGGGAGTTGAAATTTTTAGCCATGCATCCGCTTTATAGATTTATTGCAACCTCCCCGATCGGAGTGCCACGTAATCGTAGTAGTGACTCTCTTGAATGCGCGTCTCCAATGACCGGGAAACACGTTATGCATAGGGACAAAATTATCGCTGCGATTCCGACGTATTATGCTTCCGATTTAGAACCTGTTTTTAACACCGGTATTGAAATAAGTTCTGGTATTTTGGTGGACCGCGTGAAGAATTCTCGCCTTAGAGGAAAAATTGAAGAAATCATATTTGGCAATCTTCCAGGTATACTCCAAGACACCGAATTGCCACTGTCGTTCCACCAACTGATGGCGTCTGAGCTACCTGAAATTATGAGTCAGATAATCCAGATGGTACAAGTAGAGTTAACACTTCTGGGCATGGATGAATCAGCCCCTTATAACAAAGTATTTTCTACCGTATCTACCGGGTTGAGAACTGCACTAATCTCACATAATGACTCCAAAGGGTTCACCTGGAATGTAAGGCAAGACAAGCTTTGGCAATGGTGCCGTGTGATGCTCGAACACACCGTACATCCAAGGGTCCGCATGTTTAGAGCAAACTTAGTCGCTACCCCCGCATCAGTTGGGGCGTCCAATGCCCAACAAACGGATGCCTGGGACCAGATCGCAAAAATTAATACGCTGCACGACAATCAAACTCGAATGATTATGGAAATCGCATTTATTGACGATGTTGCAGATTCTTTGGCGGATAAGGATCTCACGGACTTGTTCATCAAGATTCCATTTGCGGATGAACGTCTTATCAATGAGGTCAGAACCACCATCGCGGATCATCATCCCATATTTCTGCCTTATTTTAATCAAGCCGTAAAAGTATGGGATGCTGCATTAACCCAATTTATAGACCTAGTTACAGAGCCAATTTATATCCGTCATGAGGCTGAACTTAAAGAGCGTTTTACCGAAATAATGCAGTCGATGACCTACTCTGTTTCGATGAATTTAGACTATGACTCAGTTGTACAAGGGGATATTGGAAAAAATCTCGGTCCTAACATGATGGTAGTCACGTTTCGATTGATGGAAGAAATTTTACTTGAAACTCTGGGTGCACCCCGAGTTATTACTGAAGATGCCGGAATTATTCAAACCATTGTAGTAAATAGCCAGAGACTTGCGTCGTTATCAAATGCAATTGCAACTATTTATCGAGAACTTGGTGAATCGAGTAAAGCTAACGAGCTGCTCTTTGAGATTAGTGCAGCTACTGAGAAGCGCCTTGCCGAAGAGGGTATTGACCGAGGACCGTACACGCCACCCGAATTCATAGGGGGAGAGCTCCCGCCGTCTCCGTTACAACGGGAATTCGAAGACTTCTGTCGCCGAAATGGATATCAAAATCATTTTTTTCAAGACTACCCGCAACCCAGTACCTTTTTAGACCTACTTGCGACACGGCAATTGGTTGTTGATAATATTTTTTCGACTATCCAAAGCATGAAACATGATAGAAAATCGTTCACTTACGACGCCAGCGATGGGCCGGCAGAAATTGCAAAAAAACTTCTAAGATCAATAGATGCTGGCGGCAAAATAAACAAAACACTTGTTGGTCAAGTGACATTACTCAAACGGTATCTACAACGGCTGGAATTGATTGATAAATATTCAGTTGAACAAGCAAAGAGATCCCAAGTAGTTAAGACTTTTCTTGAACATTGGCAAACGACTTATGACCAAATGTTAGAGAGTACAAGCAAGATCTCAGATTCCACGTTAAAGGCTGAGACCGTTACATATGTTGAGTCGTTTAAGACATTCCTTGCCATGTATTCCTTGTTCAAACTTAAGACGCACGGCGCGATCTGAGCCCAGTATCAATGGGGACGGTATCCACGCCCACCGCTACACCGATTACGGCCCATCGCGAGTGGCTTACTGAACGCACCGCGTGGGTTTTTGGTAGCTTTTGTTTCCCATACCTCATTGTATTCAAACTAGCGAAACTAGAAATTGCGACCCAATTTGTCGTCCCGACGGTTTTGGTCTACCTAATTACCATTACACTCAATCGATTCCGGCTTTTTGGCGCCGCCCGCCTTACATTAATTTTTGGAACCTCCCTGAGTTTATTTTTTTACGCAAACCTTCTCGGCGAGGCCGTCGGTGCCCATCTCCTATTGTTCGCGTTAATCCCCCTTCCATTACTATTATTCGAAGCCCGAAATTGGATTGGAATTTCTGTCGGATTATTGGCACCGGTATCGACCGCCCTTGTATTGAAGTGGACCCATTTTTCGGTATTATCCGTACAAGAAGTGGTCCCTCCAGACATTGCGACATGGGTATCGTCTGCCGCAATATTGACGACTTTTGGGCTCATAGCAGCCTCTGTTTTACTCTATTTCATTGCGAACCGTAGATACGAAACACTACTTGAACAACAAAACATCGATCTACTCAAACATCGGGCACTGCTTCAAGAATCGTGGAAAGATGCCACCTATGCCCAATTAATGAGAAATATTGCACACGAAATAAAAAATCCGTTGTTCGCGACCAGTATGACACTCAGCACACTGGAAGATGATTTGGATAACCCCGAAGAACTCAAACTCAGCGTAAGGGCACTTGAAGACACGATTAGTGACCTCATGCAGATCGTCGATGTCATGTTGGAAACGGGTTCTGCCTTTACCAGTGCCACAACGCCCCACAACATATCCGAAATTATAAACCGAATTTTGTTGCTTTTTAGGACCAAATTAACCCGACAAAAAATCTTATTTACCACACAATTTTCGCCTGACTTGCCGGAAATAATGGCCGATAGCAAAGCATTATTATTGGTATTCAGTAATCTAATCACAAACGCCGCAGAAGCAATGCCAAACGGTGGCGAACTTGTGATCACGGCGGAATCAAAGCCATCAGACACTTCCGGTGAGGCAGGCATTCTTATTGGGGTCCATGATACCGGGCACGGGATCGAAAAAAAGCTACAGGCATCGATCTTTCAGCAGTTTTTCACTACAAAGTCCGATGGCCTCCAACACGGATTGGGGCTTAGCTTGGTCTCTAGTTTGGTTAACCAAATGGGAGGTAAATTATGGGTGGAATCTGACCCAAAAAAGAAACCAGGTGCCGTATTTTATGTATGGTTTCCTACCGACCATCACCTCGACAAGGCGCCCGTTTAACCAGTAAATTAATTTCTAGGAATTTAGATAAATTTCCAAAAAGGGTGTTCAATGACAAGTAGAAATAACAATGAAATAGTCGTCGTATATCATTCGGGTAGTGGAACGTTAGATTCAATTGTCGGCCCATTAGTGAGTAGTCGTCGAGATTACTACAGTGTATCTAGCCTTCATCAGTTGGAAGCGCTGATTTCACCCACTGAACACTCGTGCATTGTGGTTTTAGACTGGACCTCGTGGGAGGACCCCGAAGATATATTGAATAAACTTCGATCTCGACATTATGTCATACCGATTGTGGTCATCGGTGCAGACATCTCCCATTCCGATACGATCGATTTATTACGCCAACAGGTCAATGATGTACTTATCAGCCCAACTCCAGAGCACATCATTCAAAGCCTTGATCGCATTTTTTTAGATTTTCCCGTGGTCAGTCTATCGAACATTTTCATGTACTCCACCCGGCGTTATAAGGCCCTATCTCATATGAATGACGCCATGAACAAACTACTCGAGGCGATGAGTGAATTAAAGCATCGTCACAAAGAACCCTTATTTCAAATTGCCTTAAAGGGCCTTCCACCCCAAGCACTAGAGTTGCCCAAGCAAGTGATTCTTATCGTCGATGACCTCACTACCATTACCCAAAGCTTTTCAAAAAAATTCCAACACCAATATACGGTTCTAACGGCCAATTCTGCGGCTGACGCACTAGATATCGCTAAGGTTCGTAAAAATATCGACCTTATAATCCTCGATATTGAAATGCCTGGGCGGAAGGGTAATGAAATTATTGGCGAACTTCGCGCACTGATCCCTAAAGTAGGGATTATTATTCAAACCGCATTTCGTGCGCATGATATCGCCGTCGAAAGCTTCCAAAATGGCGTACTGGACTACATCAACAAGTCCAGTAATCCAAGAGTGGTTGCCGAAGTGATTCATTCAGCGTTAATGATGAAGCGGCAATGGGATGCGGATCATCTGCTTCCGCTTCGACTTCGACAAGAGCTTTTCGTGCAATACACAAAAATTGCGGTCGAAGGTGGGTATCCAATCTACTGGGGAGACCTCCACGAGTTCTTTCCCGACGTCCAACTCGGTGACGTCATTTTGTCCGAGCCGCTCGCACCAGAATGGTTTATTACGCACCGCATCGGCTCGATGAAATAGCAATTAAAAGGAACACCATGATGCCTCAATACCCTAAAAAGACCCTTCCCATTATCTGTACCCTAGCCATTGCCCTCGCGGCCAACTTCGGCACCGGATGTGCCCGTAAGGCCTCCACAGCTCACGGCACAATGAACCTTCGGTTAAGCGGCGAACCTAATCTTCTCAATCCCATTCTAACCACGGACGCCTATTCGGCCCAAGTGGTGGGCACCATTTTTAGCGGAATGTTGAAGGTCAACGAAAAGCTCGAATTGGAACCTGACTTGGCAGAGTCATACAAAATCAGTTCCGATGGAAAAACCTATATTTTTAAATTAAAACACAATGTTACGTGGCATGATGGCGTGCCATTTACCGCCAACGATGTCGTATTTACCTTTAACACGATTATTGATCCGAAAACCAATACGGTCAGGCGAAGTAACTACGTTATTAAGGGAAAACCGATTCGGTTTACAGCGGTTGATTCTTATACGGTTAAGGCCGAACTTCCGGAGCCATTTGCCCCATTCTTACTGTCTGCCGCAGCAGAAATTATTCCAAAACACCTTCTTGATCATTCCGATATTAATACCGCGTCGTTTAACCGCAAACCGATCGGCACAGGACCATTTAAATTTAAGTCATGGAAAGCCGGTCAACATATTATTGTGGTCAAAAACCCATCATATTACGGAAAACCGCCCCAACTCGATCGCATTATTTTCAAACCTATTTCAGACTATAATGCGGGTAAGATCGCCATTATTAAAGGGGATATCGACGAGTTTGATGTCAACCCGCAAGATCTCGACGAAATGAAAAAAATTCGGCATTTGTCGCTTTATGAATATGACCAACTTCAGTATAGCTTTGTAGGATTCAACCTTAAGAATCGTCACCTAAAGGATATAAACGTACGACAAGCGATTGCATACGCCGTCGACCGAAAGGCCATTGTTGATGCTGTTCTCAAGGGTCATGGTACTGTCGCCGATGTCCCGATTAGCCCGGTTTCCTGGGCGTACCCTACCGGCAATGCCATCACGAGATACGATTATGCACCCACAAAAAGTGCTGCGTTACTCGAACGCGCGGGGTACAAAAAAAATACCAGGGGTATCTATGAAAAAGAGGGGTCTGAACTGGCATTTACAATTATTTACGGCCAGGGTGGAAAAGCCAGCCCCAAAAATGCAGAAATTATTCAAAGTGCATTGGGAAAAATTGGAATCAAATTGACCATTGTTCCCATGGAGTGGCAGTCGTTTTTACGAATCGTAAACTCAGGAAAAGACCCCAAAACTTTTGACCTTTGCATGTTGTCTTGGTCACTCAGCCCTGACCCCGATGACTACAGTATTTGGCACTCGTCTGAGTATCCCAAAGGATTCAATTTTATCGGATATTCAAACCCCAAAGTTGATGGTCTGTTAACCCGTGGGCGGACGGTGAATAATCACACCCAACGCGCCCAAATCTACGCCGAAGCGTCCGCGTTGATTGGCCGGGACCTCCCCTATCTATTTTTATATTATCCGCGAACCATTTCTGCCGTGAATCAACGGATTCATGGGCTCTCTAAACCCGGCCCTGCAGGGTTGTTTGTTAGAATCGAAGGGATTTCTGCCGACTAATGGGCTATTGGGTCCGTCGCATTCTCTATTCAATCCCCTTAATAATTGGCATGTTGTTTGTGTCTTTTGTACTAATGCGCCTCGCCCCCGGTGACCCGAGCAACATGTTTCTGGATCCTCGGATGAACGCCAGTGATCTACTCCAAATCAGAAAAAACTTGGCTTTGGACCAACCCATTCCAATTCAATTTTTGGCATGGTCAAAGCGGGCGATCCGCGGTGATCTGGGATTTTCAACTGC
The DNA here is from genome assembly GCA_903864835.1 of uncultured bacterium. Lineage (GTDB taxonomy): Bacteria > Margulisbacteria > Marinamargulisbacteria > SXXA01 > SXXA01 > CAIPHK01. The sequence goes on from CAIPHK010000045.1 coordinate 18,875, forward strand.
GACCGGACAACCCGTTATTCAGGCGATTTCCGAACGACTACCTGCGACCTTATTGCTCTCGTTAACCGCCTTGACTTTAACCTTGGTTATTACGTTTCTTCTTGGGATTATCTCAGCTGCGAAAGCCACGCAATGGCCCGATATGGTGATTACGTTACTGACGTTTTTAGGGATGTCCATTCCCACATTTTGGATCGGACTCATGCTAATTCTTGTATTTTCGGTCACCCTCAATTGGCTTCCCGCGTCTGGATTTTATGACCCTACACTCGATGCGTCACAACCACTCGCTATTGTTGGATCAACAATTCAACACCTCATCTTACCGGTCATCGCATTTACCATTGGGTCAATTGCTGGGCTCACCCGGTATTACCGGTTTGGAATGATCAATGTCCTGCAACAACCTTATATTTTGGCAGCCCGAGCACGGGGCATTTCCCCATGGAGACTATTATCTCGACATGCGTTTAAGAACGCCGCTTTGCCAATTATCACCTTGCTCGGGATGGAACTTCCGGGGTTGGTCAGTGGGGCCTATATTGTAGAGTACATTTTTGCCTGGCCGGGACTGGGGCAATTGGGAATTAACGCGGCCTTTTCGCGAGACTATCCGGTTCTGATGGGCACATTATTTATGTCGTCCGTGTTGATCCTTGTCGGAAATCTTTTGTCGGACATGATGATCCGGTGGGCGGATCCTCGAATTAAAAGGAACTCGTAGACATGGGAAAATGGGCCACTCGGTTATCGATCGGATTCTTAACGACACTCGCTATTTTATCGATAGCGATGATATGGATCGGCCATCCCAACGATATTAATTTAAACGGCGTCACTAACCCCACCCCACCTGATATCGATCATTTTCTAGGTACCGATGACCTGGGTCGGGACATCGGAAGCCGGATTCTTGACGGTGCGCGGATATCGCTAGGTGTTGGCCTTATTGCGATGACCATCGCAGTCTCCATCGGGACTGTTATTGGGCTATTTTCAGGATTTATGGGCGGAATGACGGATGAACTCACCATGAGAGTGGTCGATTTTATAATGGGACTCCCGACACTATTTATTATCCTTATCATTCAAGTCATATTAGGCCCCAGCCTCCTGAATGCAATGATTGTGATCGGGGCCACAAGCTGGATGGGAATTGCTCGGCTTGTACGTGCAGAAATTCTCTCAATTCGAGAACGCCCCTATATTCTAGCCGCACGAGCCCGAGGGTTTTCACCTTGGAGAATCGCGATCGGTCACGCGTTACCCAGCGCGTTGAGCCCCATTATTGTCTCTGGAATATTGACGATGGGCGGCGCGATACTGACCGAATCTGTATTGAGTTTTCTTGGCCTAGGGGTCCAACCCCCCCAAGCGAGCTGGGGCAGCATGTTACAACATAGTACGGACTATCTTTATACCGCTCCATGGATGGCCATTTCTCCTGGGTTGGCCATTACATTAACGGTATTGTCGCTCAATTTTATTGGAGATAGCCTTCGGTGCCGGGCAAATGGAAACCAATCGTGATTCCCCACTTGCTCACTAGGACCACGTGGGGTAATGTTTGACCCCTTAAATTTATGAAGATCAAAATTTGCGGCATCACCAATCGTGACGACGCTATCGATGCAGTAAACCTTGGCGCAGATGCAATTGGGTTTATTTTTTATGAAGATAGCCCTCGCTATATTACTCCGGATATCGTCGAGGAGATCAGCTTATTCCTTCCCCCATTCGTGTTGTTGGTAGGGGTATTTGTTAATCACGACAAAGCCTTTATTGATGCAGTGGTTCACCGCTGCAAACTAGACTTGATACAGCTTCACGGAAATGAATCTCCGGCATTTTGCCGGTCAATGCGACGCCGTGTGATCAAGGCATTTAAGATCGAAGAAATTAATGACGTTGATACCATCGCCCCGTACCAAAGCTCCGTATCTGCCGTATTGCTCGATACTAAAGTCGCGGGACGCGAGGGTGGAACTGGAAAAATATTTGATTGGGGCCTGGCGCTGAAGGCGAAAGAATTTGATATCCCGTTGATATTGGCCGGCGGGGTGAATGTATCCAATCTAAACAAAGCCGCAAAACTAGTTAATCCGTACGCAGTCGATCTTTCATCGAGTGTCGAATCCGCCCCCGGAAAAAAAGACTACAACAAAATGAAAGAACTCATCGACGCCGCAAAACGCCTGTGACTCAGCGTCTTTCATCCATTATTGTCGGTATTTTCATCGCGGCATTTGCCATTATCGTTCCCTGGCTAGCAATTCCCAAAATTGGAATATCGTGGGACGAATCGTTTCAACGTCACTATGGTGGAGTCATTATTGATTGGGTTGCCCATAATGACCCGCAATTATTTCAAGATACCGAAAGATATTATGGCCCCCTCATCCCAACACTACTTCATATCCCGGAAACCCTAGGGTGGACCAGGGACACGGTTGCAATCTACGAACTCCGTCACTGGATTAACTGGCTTATTTTTTTACTCGGAATTCCATTTGTCGTCCTAATTAGCCGGCGCGCCGGATTGTCTCGGTTGCACAGCATCATTACGGGAGCTGTTGTTGCGACCACGCCATTGATTGCGACTCACGGCTTATTCAATTCCAAAGACATTCCCTTTATGACCATCTGCGTATTAATAACCTGGTTGTTCCTTAGATATTTAGAAACACCGAACTTAAAGCGATCGATCATGTTAGGACTCGGATTTGGGTTCGCCCTGTTATTTCGGGTTAACGCGATTAGCGTCATCGCGCTAATGGTGATGATTGGGCTTATTCTACGGCGACCGGCCCCCAGCCAAATGGCCAATTTAGGAGTCACCCTACTCATTGCATCGATCATCACCTACGTCGGATGGCCCACTTTGTGGCGTTACCCGTGGCTTGAATTTAAAACCGCCTTTATCACAATGGCAAATTATCCGTGGACAGGATCAGTCCTATTTAACGGAGAGCTCATTAACGCACAACAATTACCCTGGACCTATATTCCGGTTTGGATGGGAATCACCCTCAGTCCGCTGTTTATTCTAGGATTTTTGAGTAGCGCCCTCTATGGAATCGCTACAACAAAAGAATGGATTAGAAAGCCCAACCCGGTGATTTGTATCCTGGGCAGTATCTCATTACTCCCCGTGGTCATTGGCATCATCGGCCATACGACATTTTATGATGGATGGCGCCACCTTTTCTTTATCTATCCAGGATTAGTGATACTAACAATGGCGGGAATATCCCAAATGACACAACGATTTCCTTGGGGACCTTGGGCCGCCACTGCATTCGGTGCGTTGTATCTCATAAATACGGCTTGGACCTGGATGCTTTATTTTCCATACGGTCATTGCTATTTGAATCTGTTTGCAGGCCAAAGAGAATCCATTATCTACAATTGGGAAATGGACTATTGGGGAGTCAGCTATCGCGAGCTTCTTTCATCGATCACACCGACCACCATTCTTCCTGACAATCTGCCTGCCAGTACAAATATTGATTTGGTTCCACGGGACAAGCGACGGCAATTCATCGTGGTGGACCGGCCCGAAAATGCCACTATTTTCATCACCAACCATCGGTTGCGAAGAGGTCCGTTGCCTTACCCAAGGGAAGCGGAGGTCACTCGGGACGGGTTTCCGTTATCGACGGCGTACCGTCTCCATTAGTTTTATACACGTGGCGTTCTTTAAATTCCACGGGATGCATTAACGCAACAAAGAGATCGATTAATTGATCTTTGATCACATTTCGGTGCTTGACCATTGCAAACGTCGAGACGGGATGTGCGCCAAGGGACGATTTAATTTCACTGGCTGTCCGCCCATATTCAATACGTTTGACACCTTTTTGAATGGCGACCTCTAACACGTCATATAACATCAGTTGGTACAGAGGGATTTGATTTTTAATCGAATAATCCATTCCCAAATATTGGCATTGCATTGATTCAGCATCCGAAAAGTAGCTCACAAAGCCGACCAATATGCCATTATAAAAATATCCACGTAGGCCAAATAGGTCCGTCATTTGGGAAGACATCAATTTAAAATATCCAGTCGGTACCGCCGAATATCGAATCAACGCTCTTTCATACACCTGTTCGTGCAACGCATCCAACCGTGCCGAATGACGAATCGAGGCATCCCGAGATAAAAACTCACAATGGACTCCCGCCGACTTCAACATGACTTGCGATGCCTGCCGACGATAGTGAGAATTGAGCGCCCCCATATAGTCCTCTAATGACCGCCAAGAGGGATCAATATCCAATACCATATTGGGATCGGTCGCAATACGATGAAATCCTGAATCATCACGATCGTCGTCCGACGGCAACATCCCTTCAGAAAAATCCTTGATCACCATCAATTCGGGAGATACCCATTCAGATACCCATTGACGCACCCTCTTAAATGCTGTCATCAGATAGGTCCATCGTCGATCCAAAGAAATCTCCGGCAAAAACCAAAACGCGTGGGGTGCAGTGGTATACAGATCCCCACAAAGCAGTACCCAGATCTTGGAAAGCCCGACACTCCGGTGAAGCAATTCTTTTAACTGTCCTTCCAACCGGTCAAAAATCCCATGTTGCTGTGCCGCACCCCCAAACGACCGGGCATCGAGACGAAACAATTGAAATTGGGCAATCCCGACCGGGACATCATCATCCCAAAAGATTACGATCCATAACCTAACTTGAGATTCGAGTATCTGTTCATTGGCCCGTAGCTGCCGATAGGTCAATCCGAATGGTACCGATGTCCAATGCCTCCAAATATCTTCTCGGACGGACTGCATCGACTCATGGACCGAGTATCTAATCCGATGGTCATATCCTTTTTTTCGAAGCCAATTGAATGGGTGAAGCACTGTCATAGACGCTAAGTACCCTTGGGGCGCATGCGTCAAACCTAGGCACTGTTTCACCCTCGATAAAAATCTGATATCGTGACCCCTACTGTCCAATCGAGAGGCACACTATGCAACCCACCCAAGATTTAAATATTGTTAATGTGGAACCGTTAATTTCCCCCAATGAACTAAAAGAAAAAATACCGATGAGCCCACAATCCAACCAGACTGTGGTCAAAAGTCGCGAGGTCATTAAGTCCATTTTGTCCGGTACAGATTCACGCCTATTAATGGTGGTGGGGCCATGCTCAATCTATGACCCCAAAGCGGCCATAGAATACGCAACCAAGCTCGTTGAATTGCAAAAAGAACTCCCTCATTTGGTTCTGATAATGCGGGGCTATTTTGAAAAGCCGAGAACAACTATCGGATGGAAAGGGTTTATTAACGACCCCTTTTTAAATGGCAAAGGCGATATTTCTCAAGGCCTTCATTTGGCACGGGAACTCCTACTCGAGATTACTGGCATGGGAATTCCCATCGCGACAGAGGTACTCGATCCTATTGTCCCTCGGTTCATCGCCGATTTGGTGTCGTGGGCATCGGTGGGTGCACGCACCACTGAATCCCAGACTCACCGCGAAATGGCGAGTGGGCTATCGATGCCCGTTGGATTTAAAAATAGCACTGAAGGCAACCTCGACGTCGCAATCAACGCCATGCAAGCGGCCCAGCATCCCCATAGTTTTTTGGGGATTAATCCCGACGGCCATATTGCCATTATTAATACTCGCGGCAACCCGTTCGGTCATATTATTTTAAGGGGCGGTAAAACCCCAAACTATGATCCTGAGACCATTGAATTAGCATCCAAAAAGATGAGGATGGCCGGATTTAAGCCATCGATGATGGTCGATTGCAGCCATGGTAACTCCAATAAACAACATCAAAAGCAAGGAGAAGTGGCGTTAACGGTTGTTGATTTGATCAAATCTGGATACACACAAATCAACGGATTGATGTTAGAAAGCAATCTATTCGAAGGAAGTCAAAAGATTCCAACTGACCTTTCGACGATCAAATACGGTGTATCGATTACGGATGCCTGTATCGGATGGGATACAACGGATCTCCTTTTGCGGGAGATCAACGCAAAGCTTAGGTAGGGGGTTGTGGTCGGGGTTATTCGCTTAACTTAAAATGAAGTTTGGCGACCTCGACCAGGCGATCTTCCCCATACCGCTCGATAAATTGAGCCCGAATTGCGTAGGCCTCGGGAGGGCATCCTTTGGGAAACCGAAGCTTATACTTCTCACGCATTTGCGTCATGGCCATTAAAAATCCCGACCGGGCTAAAATACTTGCCGCTGCGACCGCCACGTTATCCTCAGCCCGATGACGCTGAAACAAGACCACATCCACCCCGCGAAGTAACAACGCATTTTGAATCAAGGACTGATGCCCAAATTGATCACATAGTACGTATTTGCAATTGACTTGTTTCACCATGTTATCGATGACACGCCCGTGTCCCCACGCCAAAATATTATTGAGATTGGGAAACTTTTCGTAGACATCGTTATAAACCAAATTATTGAGAACGACGACGGTAAAGGGACAGATTTCTCGAATTTGAGGCTCTAACTCAAAAATCTGATGTTCGGATAGCTGCTTTGAATCTTTTACACCCAACGCTTTTAACTTCGCAGAAATATCAGGATTTACAAAAACTCCCGCGATGACTAACGGGCCAAAATAGTCGCCTTTACCGGATTCATCGACACCCACTAATTCGTCTGGATCACCGGTATTTGAGGGAGGACGATCCATCTCGACACGTTCAGTCGACACCGGCATCAACTTGGCTTTAACAATACCCATGACGTCACGAACAATCTCATCTAACTCAGACGCTGTGACCAGTTGAGACAGATCAACACGCACCCCTTTTTTGCCTTCGTAAATCCGAACGAGACCACTATCGGTTCCTAAAAAAACCAAAAATTGAATCCCATGTTGAATAACTCGATAAGGGTTGACGGAGCATCCCCGTGCACCGAGCTCAGTCTTAATCGAACTATAGAGTATTTCTTTACTCATCCCATAACCTGAATTACTACAGGTTGAATATCAACAACCCCAGGCTCCGGTTTAAATACCCGGAATGCATTGGTGGTTGGAATAGTGTCCTTCAAGGAGACAATTAAATAGATCATTTGAGGGTCATTGAATAAACGAATATCCTCCGCTGAAAGCCGCGCTGGGGTCACGGGGTGACTGTGAACCACGACCTGCAAGGTTTCCCCCGTAGACCGTGCTGATTTTACCGCCTGAAACTGTTCTTTGGGATCAAATGAAAAATGATCTGGGCTATTGTCGACATTGGTCATCACAATATATCGCGTCATTTGTGTCGAGCTACCCGCAATGTAACCACAAGACTCGACTGGAGCGAGTGATCGCGCATGCGCGATCAGCTCGTCCACAACAGTTTTCGGGACCCGTATCATGCTTTTTTTAAATCGCAGACCGGCATTTCGTAGTCGATCAATTCCGTGATCGACGGATGATCCCCACATACCTGACATTTTGGATTTCGTTTCACTTTCGCTGTCCGAAAGTTCATCTTTTTTGCATCAAAAATAAGCAGGCGATTGGTCAATAAATCCCCAACCCCAGTAATAAACTTTAACGCTTCGGTGGCTTGTATCGTCCCCAAAATACCCGCAATTGCCCCCAAAACACCGGCCTGGCTGCAGGTTGGAACGGCATTTTTAGGCGGAGGTGTAACAAAAATACAGCGATAACAGGCGTTTCCAGGGGTATAGGTCAGGGCTTGGCCATCAAACCGTAAAATCCCCCCATGCGAGAATGGCTTTTTTGCCATTACACAGGCATCGTTAATTAAAAATTTTGCTGAAAAATTATCGGTACCATCAAGGATGAAGTCATACTGGGAAATTAGATCAATTATGTTCCCGCTGTGGACGACGTCCTGATAGGTAATAACGTTAACGTCTGGATTAATCGCATTAATTTTTTCCCGTGCCGATTCCACCTTTGGCTTCCCCACGTCTGGCGTAAAATGAATGACTTGGCGTTGTAAATTCGACAAATCTACCCGGTCACCGTCGATGAGCCCGAGTGTTCCAACTCCCGCAGCTGCCAAATACAACGCCGCAGGGGCGCCTAGTCCGCCGGTCCCAATAATCAAAACTTTTGAGGCCAGAATTTTTTCTTGGCCCTTTCCGCCCACATCGTTCAAAATGATATGTCGACTATACCGATCAATTTGGTCATCTCTTAAACTCATCATAGGCTCCTTTATTCTAGTCCGGATAACGCTTGCTCAAAATCAGCAATGATATCTTGGACCGCTTCAATCCCAACGGATATTCGAATTAAGTCATCATATACACCCGCAGCGTGACGTTCTTCATCAGTAAAATCCCGATAAATCGTCGAGGCCACATGAATCCCAAGGGTTTTGGCATCGCCTAAATTAGCGGCAATAGAAACCATCTTCAACGCATTCATCACCCGATACGCTCGATCTTTTGAACCCAGACGAATTGTCAACAACGCCCCGCCTCTGCCGTCAAACTGATCCTGGACGAGTGCCATTTGCTGATGTCCTGGCAAACCAGGATAGCGAACTTCGGTAATCTTAGATTGATTCTGAAAATAGAGTGCTAATGCCAACGCATTGTCACAATGCCGCTCGACACGAATTCCTAACGATTCGAGTCCCATCATAAATAAATAGGCATTAAACGGTGCCATGCAGGCCCCGGTATTCACAACAACATGCTTACGAGTCGCCGCGACAAATGCAAACTTTCCAAATTTGACGGAAAATTCTTTGATCAACGGAGATCGAGAGTTGGCCCAATCAAAATTACCGGTATCGACCACAATTCCGCCGATGGTATTCCCATTACCCGCTACAAATTTGCCGAGACAATTAACGACGATATCCGCCCCCCATTGCTTCGCGTTGATCAGAAAAGACGTCGTCAGCGTATTATCGACCACCAATGGAATTCCATTGTCATGGCACACCGCCGCCAACGACTTTAGATCGGCAACATCCAATTTAGGATTACCTATCACTTCCACGACAATCGCTTTGGTCGCCGGAGTAATCGCCGACTTGAATGCGTCGATGTCGCTTAAATCAACTAACGTTGTGGTAATACCTCGCCGGGATAACACTTCTTTTAAGAGGTGAAGTGTTCCACCAAATAGTCCACTCGACGCAACCAAATGATCGCCGACTTCACATAACGCTTCTAGTGCCGCCGAAATCGCTGCCATTCCTGACGCCAATGCGATCGCTCCAATCCCAGACTCCAATGCGGTATACCTCGCTTCTAAAGCGGATACGGTCGGATTACTGATCCGAGAATAGACGTGCCCATATTTCCTGCCAGCAAATACATCTGCCAACGCTCCCGCCGTTGGATACGAAAACGACGCGGTTTGATATATGGGAACCGAGGTCGCACCGGTTGCAGGATCCCTATCAAATCCCGAATGGATAGCTTTGGTATTGAAGGACCACTGGGATGACATGGCTATCTGCCCCCACCCATGAAGTACAAAAATTCAACTTCATCTCCATCGCCAACCTGGGTTGAATCAAATTCCGATCGTTCCAATATCGTTCCGTTCACTTCCACGGAGACCATATCGGGCATATCTACATTTCTGGCTTTAAGAAGATCCGATACAGATATCTTGACTCCGTCTACCGTAGCTTTATCTCCATTGATTGTTATTTCCATAACTCAGAACTCCTATTGTTTAAATAATGTGGTGCTTAAGTATCGTTCACCAAAGTCGCATCCAATCGTCACGATCATCTTGCCCGCGTTTTCCGGCCGTCGCGCGACTTCCAAGGCGGCAACCACGTTTGCACCCGAGGACACGCCCAAAAGCAATCCTTCTTCTCGGGCTAAACGACGGGCCATCTCCATCGCATCCTCACTCCCGACAGTGACAACTTCATCGACCACGGTTGGATCATAGTTATCGGGAATAAATCCGGACCCAATTCCTTGGATCATATGAGGCCCCGGTTGCCCACCCGAAATAACAGGTGAATCTTTAGGTTCTACCGCAATCGCCTTAAACCCAGGCTTCTGAGTTTTAATAAACCGTGACACGCCACTAATTGTTCCTCCGGTGCCCACCCCAGCGACAAAAATATCCACCAAGCCTTCAGTATCGCGCCAAATCTCTTCCGCGGTTGTCCGACGGTGAACATCGGGATTAGCCGGGTTACTAAACTGAAACGGAATGAACGATCCTGGAGTTTGTGCTGACAATTCTCGTGCGCGATCAATCGCGCCCCTCATGCCCAAATGAGCCGGCGTCAACTCCAGTTCAGCACCAAAAGCCTTAAGCAACGCACGACGCTCCAAACTCATGGATTCGGGCATTGTCAAAATGAGTCGATACCCTTTGACCGCCGACACAAACGCCAACGCAATCCCCGTGTTGCCACTGGTCGGCTCAATGAGCACTGTATCGGATTTAATATGACCCGCTGCTTCAGCCGCCTCGATCATCGCAAACCCTGCACGGTCTTTAACCGATCCGCATGGGTTAAAAAATTCACATTTTATAAGTACCGTCGCGGAAATACCCTCCGTCACTTTGTTCAATCGAACCAACGGTGTATTTCCAATTAAATCGAGTATCGAATCTGCAATCTTCATTCTGGACTCCCTTTACGACCCGAAAAACCAAAGTAAATCATGTTTACTTTTCCGTGTCGACATCTCTCTATATATTCCATAGTTTTTATAGACTATGGCCGCTCCGATTCAAAATCGGTGTCACAATTTCTAGAATTCTATCAAAAACCGCGTCTACATTTAACTGTGTTGTCGAAACGACCGTAACACGATGGGGTTCTGACGACGCAATTTCCAGATATTGGGCCCGAACACGGCGATGAAACGCCATCGTTTCTTGTTCAAATCGATCAAGCTTTGCCCGACCTCTCGCACGTGCCAACCCTTCTTCAGGCTCCACATCTAGCAGCACCGTAAAGTCCGGGCGCAACGGCAACAATGAATGTAACCCCGCCACAAAATCTGCCGGCAACCCACGCCCCCCCACTTGATACGCCACCGTTGAATCAATAAACCGGTCACAAAGCACGACTTTACCCTCCCGAATTGCCGGTTCCATCACAGCGGCAACATGCTCTAACCGATCCGCCATAAACATCATAATCTCGGTATATTTAGAGTGAAAACGGGTCGATGGATCCAGAATAATCGATCGCAACTGTTGACCCAAAGCCGTCCCACCGGGCTCCCGAGTCAGAATTACCGGGACATTCCGCTCACTCAACCAGGTCACCAGTTTTTGGAGCTGAGTCGTTTTTCCGACGCCTTCGATTCCTTCAAAGGTAAGAAACAATCCTGACATTATCCGGCCTTTGGAAAAATACGAACACGCCGGTACGGATCTTGCCCTACATCCACTGAATTCAACCCTGCGGCAGACACAACGTCGTGTTGAACCCGACGTAACGCTTCGGATTGAGGCTCACATTCTCGGACTTCATGATCCCTCAATACCAAGCGAACCTGCTCATCGGCCGCATCTACAGCGTCATCAAGGCCGTCCAAATCCGCAACGCTCAACTGCGGGTCATCTGATACATCTTGGCGTCGAAGATCAGGAATAACACGTTCTCCCTTTAAAAAAGAATCCACCGCAACGCGAGTATCCCGATATACCGCTACCAATTCTTTTTCTCGGATTTCAATAATAACGTCAAAAGTAGGCGCATTACGACGTTCAAGAACGGTCTTTTGGGTCCCTCGAAGTTTGGCTTCATCATCGCCTAAAATCACACTCTGAATTCCGCCGATCAAATCGGATAACATCGGATTTTTGATTAAATTTTCTAAAGTATATCCATGCGCGGTAGCAACCAACTGAACCCCACGCTCCGCAATAGTGCGGGCGGCAGCGGCTTCCGCTTCCGTACCAATTTCGTCAACAATTACGACTTGGGGCATATGATTTTCGACGGCTTCAATCATGACCTGATGTTGTCGCTCGGGAGACCCCACCTGCATACGCCGGGAGTATCCAATACCCGAATGAGGAATATCCCCGTCGCCCCCGATTTCGTTGGAGGTATCCACAACGATGACACGCCGCCCCATATCAACGGACAATACCCTCGCGGTTTCCCTTAATTTTGTGGTCTTTCCAATTCCCGGAGGTCCTAAAAACAAGATGTTTTTTCCACTACTTACAATATCGCGAATATGGGCGATGGTTCCGACGATGGAACGTCCCACCCGACACGTCACACCCAAAATTTTCCCGTCCCGATTGCGAATTGCGGACACCCGATGGAGTGTCCGCTCAATACCCGCACGGTTATCTGAGGTAAATCGACCGACCGCAGCGACGACCCGATCCAATTGGACCTGGGTCACTGGTCCAAAATCGACTTTACGATCCAGTTCGCCGACCCACCGAATTTCCGGGAAATATCCAAGGTCTAAAACCACTTCATTTAGATCAGCCAGCCGACCCGATTCTAATAGATAACTACGAACCGGATCGGGCAATATCTCAACCAGCAACCGCACTTCTGCGTCGCTGTCGAGACTGCCTTCACGACCGATTTCGTTTTCCTTGTAGTTCAAATCGAAGCCCTTTACTCGGCACAAAACCAACCGATTTAGTCGTTGGCAACGCTATTGTAGCGCCCGTTTTAGGATTTCGCCCTTTCCGAGCCGCACGTTCACGCACTGTAAATCGACCAAATCCCACCATCAAAACATCTTTACCTTGAACAAGCTCTTCACCCACAATTTCAGTTAAAGAATCAAGAATCTCTCTCGCCCTAGCTTTTGTCAGATTGCATCGACGAGAAAGTACCATACTGAGTTGTTCACGATTCATGACGACAGTCCTTCTGTTATATCAAATGTAAAAGTCTTTCTGACTCTACCCCGCCTTTTTCCCTTTTTTCGATCTCCGCTTAGCTATTCAATCGTTATCCGAGCGGCCACGGCACGCTGCAGTGTCAGCTCGTCTGCATATTCAAGATCACCACCGATGGGAAGTCCATACGCCAACTTAGTTAATCGAACCGAAAAAGTTTTTAGAATTGACGCCAAGTACAATACCGTCGCTTCACCTTCAATCGTTGGATTAACTGCCAACACCACCTCCTTGAAATCACCCGACCGTAGCCGGTAAATTAATTCTGAGATCCGAATACTTTCCGGAGTTACTCCATCAAGGGGTGAAATAAGACCTCCCAACACATGATAAATTCCATCGAACTCAAGGGTCCGTTCAATTGAAAAAATATCCTTCGGATCCGCTACAACACAAAGCCGAAACGCATCTCGTTTTGGGTTCGAACATATTGCACACAGCGGCTCCAACGTTAAATTAAAACACTGCTGACAATAGGTCACCCGATTCCGCACATCGCGAATCACTGTCGAAAATTGCTCAACATCCTTTACCGGCATCGACAAAATAAAAAACGCAAGACGTTGCGCTGATTTTTGTCCCACACCTGGAAGCTTGACCAATTGTTCAACCAATGGGGAAATCGGATTCAGCATCGTTATAGACCGGGTAAGTTCAGGCCTCCAGAAATGACAGACAACTTTTGAGTTGCAACATCTTTGGCTTTTTTGGTTGCTGCATTAACCGCTTCTTTAAGCGCTTTTTGCACCAACACGGTTTGTTTTGAATCGAGCAACGCGGGATCAATTATGATCGATGTACAATCCAATTCGCCGCTCATGGTAACTTCAATTTTTCCACCCATTGCGGAGCCAGTGACCATCACCTGTTTTAGCTCATCCTGAATTTTCTTCATCTGAGTTTTCATTTCTTTAGCTTGCTTCATCAGCTTGCCAACATCTTTTAATCCTTCAAACATAGGGGTGCTCCTTAAATCAAAATCACAGTTAAACAAAGGGAACCTGAATCATACCTCGAAATGAATCCGCGATAAACCTAGTTTTCGACAATCGCACCTTCAAAGAGCGAAATAATATGGTTAATCTTCTTCACACCGATATCCGCACTATGATTTTCAGTCAGCCTCGCAACGGGTGGTGCATCACTACTTAATCCCCCGATCGGTACGGGTTGGGGCAAGGATGAGTCCCCGGAAAATCGAATCGCGTAGCGACGGCCAAAAACCCGTTCAATAATGGGTTGAAGGACCTCCTGACTTTGAGATTCTTTAATTTTTTCCCGGAAAAACTGAAAATCTTGCTTGAGTCGGATGACCAATGATTGACTATCACTTGTATCCAATTGGCTTTGATTGAGTACCGAGTACAACGATTGTTTTTCTGTTTTGACTAAATGAATGACTTGCTGCCATTGCTGGACCGGGGTCCCCGTATTACCAGTAGCCCCCTCTACCCGTGGAGGGGGTTTAACTAAAGTAGGAGCCGGAACGGCAGGTACCGGCGCCACCGATGGTCTCGCCATTGCGATATCTCTAATTTCGTTTAAACGTCGCATATGATCCGATACGGGGTCGTTTGAAGGGGCCTTCATCTCAACTGCCTTGGGCACAATCGGCGCAATCGTGGGTACTACGACAGTGGCAGGCACCCCGATCTCAACGACCGCCGGAACAGGCCGGTACTCGGGCCCCCTGGTCACCGCCAGAAAACGAATCTGTGTTAACAACTGAGGATCAGGAAAATTCCGAAGTTCCGGTAACGTCCGAGATAACGATTCCAACACCCATTGGACCCGATCAGCGGGCGCCAAGGTAGCCAATTGAGTCACAGCCTCTTTACGCCCGCCCTCTAAATGATCAGTATATCCATAGTGAAAAAACAGAAGTTCTTTTAATAACTCCACTGTATCTTCAATCAATTGCACGGGATGCACCCCCGACTCCGCCAATTGAACCACCGATTGGACCACACTCGCATAATTAGATTCAAATACCGACCTCAAAAGCACCACCAATGTATCCACACCCGCCGCACCGAGCATCGATTGAATATCGGCATCCTCGATTTGAGATCCTTTGAACGAAAAAACCTGGTCAAACAATGAAATCGCATCCCGCATACAGCCCGACGCATTGCGGGCCAAAACACGAATCCCGGCATCTGAAATAGAGATAGTCTCTTCGGTGGCGATATGGCGCAATTGCCCAGAAATTTCGTCAATTGTCAGCTTCCGAAATTGTAAATGTTGGCATCGGCTATGAATGGTGGCCGGAATTTTATGGGGCTCTGTCGTTGCTAAGACAAATACAACGTGGGAGGGAGGCTCTTCGAGGGTTTTTAGTAACGCGTTAAACGCACCCGAACTCAACATGTGCGCTTCATCAATAATAAACATGCGATACCGGCATTCAACCGGTGCAAATCCAACCTGATCATTGAGGACCCGAATATTGTCGACACCCGTATTGGACGCAGCATCGATTTCAATAACGTCTACCGATTGCCCTGCAGCAATTTTTCGGCAAAGATCACAGGTTCCACAGGGGGAGGTCGTTGTCCCCGTCCTGCAATTAAGAGACTTGGCTAAAATACGAGCCGACGAGGTTTTCCCCGTTCCCCGAGGTCCTGAAAAAATATAGGCATGAGACAACCGATCATGCGTGATTGCATTCGACAGCGTCTGAATGACGTGATTTTGCCCCACTAATTCCGCAAAATCAGAGGACCTATATTTCCGATAGAACGTCGTATGTGTCATATTTTCCTACTTAAAATTTAAATTTAATTCCGGCAACCACTGACGGCTCCCATTGCGACGACAGCAACGTATCGCTCGCCCCATTAACGGCATCGATTGAAGTTAAAAACTTATTTTGGCAACCCAAATACCCAAAATGATGTTGACTCAGCGCCAATTTAAACCCCGTACCAATAAAGTGGCGGGACACCCGACTTCCTGAATCGGGAATCACATTGAGGCCCTCATAGTCCGCATATCCCCAAATATTTCCAAAAAGTAACAGCTCTGATTTAAGGCGAAATGATAGCGATTGGATACGAGAGGCCCGGCCCCCCAAAATCATATCGGATCGCCACGAATCCACCTCTAAATCTTCATCAAAAAGAGATGTCCTCACATCAGAAAACAACCGTCCTTCGGTGGCAGCGTTGCGATACGGCAAAATAGAGGACCCGTAATACCCCCGAAACGTCATCCCCGAAAACCAATAAAAACTAGGAGATTTAACCTCTTTCGATGGCGCAATCAATACTGAATATCCCGGAGAATCCGACGCCGGCGTCCCAGAAATCCCCAGTTCCCAGTCCACATCAACCCAATTCAATAGGTTCACCCGTCCATACGTCGACAGTCGGGAATCCAACGATTGCCCCGGACTATCGTCCAACAAAGTCCAAGACGCAGCCACGCCCAACGTTCGATCCGAATTACTCCAGTCAAGAATGGCGATATCCGAACTGGCCACCAAGCCATTCAATAGATAGGCCATGCTCATTTGCTGGGTTTTCCCGACCCATTGCATGACTACCCCTTGCTCATTCATATCTTTAAAATAAAGTCCCTTACCGGCGGTCATCCGCCGCAGATCCCCCACCCGAGTCACCATTTGATAGATTTCGGGATCTTTAACATCGGTAATCCACGTTGCTGCAACGTTCGGAACCAGGGTAGCCCCCGCACCATACCGAGGCCCGACTGAGTGCTGATTCATATCCAATCGGATATCAAAACTTAACAATTTATTGGGTTGAACCTTAAATGTTACCGACGATTCCCAGCCCGATGGGAATGGAACCCCCACCGCAGATACCACACGCGCATGGCCTACGCCGGTGAGTGTCAACCGTAATGCGGTCCCTTTTTCATCCAAAAGAAGCATCCCCTGGCTCGCTGTGGGCACCTTTGGGGTCGACCCGGGAATATTAGGATTTTCTTTTGGCATTGGAAACCGCCGCGACATCTCAGGCGCCGATCGATTTTTATATTGGGCAAAGACACCCACCGGCACCAGCATTAAAAGTAATAAAGAAAGGGCTAAAACTTTTCGTTCCATGACCCTGTAGAATACCGTGAATTTACATAATCTGTAACAACTTGATCTGAAAAACGGGCCGTTAACGGTACCGCGTGAAAGAATTGAACCAGGGTATCCACGAGGTCTGATTGAGAAATCCCGACGTTGGTCAAAAACTCAGAATGAGACCGTCGATGCCGATATCCGGGCTCCCGAGACGGATGACAAAGCAGCTCGGTAATTTGGGCAATATCAAACGACCGTAAAATGGTCCCATGAAATAACACATATCGTTTACGCCGACGTTGGGCGTTCCCCGAAAATTTGAGTCCATTGATGGTCAAATCACTATCGCCGGCTAACGCGACGGTATATCGGTCAGGCCCGACCAACGGGTTGTCTGGCAGAAGTAATTTTTGGCTCGCCAACGCTTGAAACACCAGTTGTAACCGCCCCATCACCCATCGCGTGGCGCCTGTAATCGAATTCAACTCAGGGTCCCATTGCACAGGTAACACAAATGCATAGTTAAAACAGCCTGGCCCTTGAACCACGGTTCCACCCCCGGAACACCGGCGAACAACAGGAATATCTCGAGCCGATGTATGCGCAAGAGACACTTCTTTAGCAGCAGAATTTCCGTAGCCGAGTACTACGCCGTATTCGGGAGATTCCCAAAATCGAATAACGGGACCGCAATCGGACGATTCGGCCCAATCCAACAAGACTTCGTCAGCGGCCACGTTCTCGATAAGAGAGGAATAAGAATGGTTCCAAAAAAACATACGCTGAGTATACATTACATAAGGGCTGCCGCCCCTCAACTGGCTAAGCCAGTTGAGCCTCCCCGCGGGCGAGCCGCGGCTCGCTACGCCTTCGGCTAGGTTAAAATGCAAAATACTCTATGCGCCAATCAAGAAAGATGAAATTTCCAAAACTGGCATTCCGATAATACAACGTCGAGACTTAAATACATTAGTTGTGGGGGAAAAATGGCATTATCGATTGGTGAAGGCATAGTCTACGAAACCGGTTCGCCAGCACAGAGCATCGCCGACCGACGCCAGATCATTCTAAGTTCAACATGGAGAAACTTCCGAAAAGTGGTTGAATTGACCACCTATTACATTTCCCAACAGGCCATCTTCACGTCCCGAACTATTCAATTGGAACGCGCCGCAATTTTGGAATCAGACCTAACTAGCGATATGAAGATCTCTGCGGTAGTCGCCCTATATCGTGCGGGAAAAGAATGTCTCACACTAACCGCGATACAAAGTGAACGACGGGCGATTATTGAGTCGACGTTGTCCGATTTTGAAAAGAATTGTGTATTGAGGTGGGCGTTCTCCCCTTCCCCAAATCCATAACTCACCCCCACCCCCAAATTCCCCGTTCGGGAAATTTGAGGGGCCCGCCTCTCTCCGAAAATTCGGAAAGAGGGGGCAAAATCATTGAATTAGAGACCAAAAAAAACTGGACGTAAGGCCAGTATAGTGAAAGAAGGGTAGTCCGCGAGGGCTAAAAATACGGGGGTCCCCCGGAAAGTACACTGAACGAAGTGAAGGACTTTCTGGGGGTAACCTTATATTGTAAGGGGGTAAGGTTAAAGCGAATGTGGGAGGACTGAAAATCCTGTAGAGCAAAGGGGGGTGAAACTCTTGCAGAACTCCCAGTCCATATCGAAAAAGTCAGCCTAAACCACCCTCCCGAATAGATCTAGGCTAACATCTACTTATCGGCTTTTTTTAAGAAAAAATTTCACTCTTTTTTTTGCGGGGCATACATTGCACCCATAATTTTCTCGCCAATAATAGTATTAATATCGACGTCCACTATAATTTCATCAACATATTCAACGGTTTTGACTAACCCGTACTCATGCAGCATGTGCACCACGTCCATTCTTGAATAGGGGATATGAAACTTCATCATCTTCCGCTGGGCCGCTAAAAACCGATCCACAATGTCAATTAATGATTCCAACCGCTGTCCGGTCCGTGCCGAGATAAAACACCGCCGTGGAAACTGAGCAAACTCCGGCGCAGCGGGATCAAAATGGGCCAGTCCATCTATTTTATTAAACACCATCACTTGGGGGATATCTGCGGCCCCCATCTCAACCAACAATTTCTGCGCAGTATCCACCGTCGCTTGCCAATTGGGATGGGTCACATCCACCACATGAAGTAACAAATCCGCATCCACCACTTCTTCAAGTGTCGCCCGAAACGAACTGACCAGTTGATGGGGAAGCTTTTGAATAAACCCGACCGTATCTGTTAGCAACACATGCTCATTGGAGGGCAGATTAAACCGGCGAGTAGTCGGGTCCAATGTGGCAAACAATAAGTCTTCCGATAGAACCCCAGCCTGCGTCATTTGGTTGAGTAAGGTTGATTTCCCAGCGTTGGTATAGCCAATGATCGCCACCGCAGTTAACGGCACCTCATGCCGACGCTGCCGCTGGGTATCCCGTTGCATCTTTATTTTTTCAAGCTTGTCTTTGATTGTTGAAACTCGTTTTTTAATTTCCCGCTTATCCACCTCAAGCTGTTTTTCTCCGGGGCCCTTGGTACCAATCCCCCCACCCAATCGCGACAAGTGGGTCCACATCCGTGTTAAGCGAGGCCGCAAATATTCTAACTGTGCCATTTCGACTTGGAGTTGGGATTCAAATGTCCGTGCCCGTTTTGAAAAAATCTCCAAAATTAGGCCTGTGCGATCCATAATCTTGACGCCGAGTTCCGTTTCCAAATTCCGTTGTTGAGACGGAGTCAACTCATCATCGGCAATCACAACTTCTGCGTGATGTTCTTCAACCAGTGTCTTTAGCTCTGCGACCTTCCCTTTACCAAGGTAAAGACCCGGATGGGGAAACTCCCGATTC
Source organism: uncultured bacterium (assembly GCA_903864835.1). GTDB lineage: Bacteria > Margulisbacteria > Marinamargulisbacteria > SXXA01 > SXXA01 > CAIPHK01. Next base: position 38,649 of record CAIPHK010000045.1, read on the forward strand.
TGATGAAGCATCGTACACACCCGGACACCGGCTGTTCGAGCCAACTCCCCCAATTCCAATAACGAATCGGTGATGGAAAACGGACCTTCTTGCTTAGAGGGTTGAACTCCAATCAATATTGCCGATGGGGGCGGTTCAGTATTAACGATCACTTCAACAAAGCAATCAATTCATCCAATACCTGCGCGTTCGGATTAGCGACCTTAAACTGCTGTAAGGCAGCCAATGTCTCAGCACGCTTTCCAGACGCTTTCGCCGCTGCTGCAAACGGCCCATAATATTCTTTTGACCCAGGATTCAACATAATCAATTGATAGTAGAGCTCAGTCACTCGGGAATAATTACCCAATGTTTGATACATCGAAATCAATGTCTTGAGTCCGTCGACAAAATCAGGGCGACGTTTGACTTCATCTTCCATATAGGGAACCGCTTCAGCGACTTGGCCCAACTGAATGTAGGTTCCGCTGATTGCAATATTGATATTCGAAAAGTCTTTGTTAATCGCATAGATTTCCAAATACCCTTTGAGAGTCTTATCCAAATGGCCTTCGCGCCGATCAATATCCGCTAAATTGTATTTGGCTTCTAAAATATTCGGATCCATCGACAATACAAGCTCATAATATTTGCGAGCTTCATCAAATCGGTTCGAACGATGCAGATAATACGCCAAATTAAGTTGAAACAACGGATTCTTATGGTCATAGTCCGCCGCTCGCCGGATGGCAGCCTCTGACTTCTGGGTGTATTCCGCGCGCTGCGATGGAATTAAATCAGCCATAATCATATATACCGCCGCCACGCGATTATGTTGCCAAGGATTCATGACATCAAGATCGATAGTTCTAAAGTACAAGTTAAGTGCTTTGTTTAAATACTCTAATTTTACTGGGATATCAGTTGTCTGATCCGCTAAACCTTCATAGGCCTTACCCAACGCCATAATATATTGGGTTTCCCAAGGCGCATACTCTACCGCCAGTTCAAGCTCCTCGACGGCGTATTTAAACCGATTACCGGCATCAAAATTAAAGCCATCCCGATAATGCCGCTCCGCTAAATAAGGAAGAATACTCTGCCAAATTCCGACACCCGCCAAAACCACCGCCACGGCCAATACTGACCAGTGTTTAGCCTTTAAACGGGAAAGCGAAAACTCATCGTCACGAATTGCCATCATAGTGTCTCACTTTGCTCCTGTTCAAAATCACTGTGGGTTACGATCGCCCAGGCAAGCCCCATAAATGTATAGAAAAGCACCATCGTTGCTACAACCCCAAAGTTAAATAAAACTTGGCCCATGTAAACGGTTTCGCCTGACATAAATGCCAGTGCAAACAATTTCATGGGTGACCGATTTAGTTTGACGAGTCCACGGAGAACAATCAAATACCACCCGATAATAACTCCGACGTAATACACCACCGACCCAACGAATCCTTTGGTCGCCATATTGTTCAAATATTCATTATGCAATCGGTCAGGTGTAAAGTTATGGCCCCCTTCCAATATACCGTATTCAGATCGTCGATAGATCGGATACATGTACTTGATCGTGTCCAATCCTGATCCGATAATCCAATAATCCTGAATCCATGGAACAGCGCTCTTCCACATGGATACTCGCGCAGATCCGTCCATTGCATCCTTCTTATAGGACTCCAATTTCTGTTGAACGGCGCCCGCTGCCTGCAAGCCAACAACATCCTTTGAATCAGGATTTTGTAGTGAATGAATCATCTCGGGAATCGCAGGAACCGCAATCACCAAACCAAACGATACAAGTAAGCCGAAAAGCCACAGTTTACTTTCTCGATGTAGCTTTTCATTTCCCCGCAGATTAGTGCCAAAAAATGCAACTACAAGACAAATATATAGAAGCATATTGGTGAAAGAAAGAGAGACAAATTGCAGATTTGAAAAAACGACAAGAACCACCAATCGGGCTAAATATTCCGATACCGCGCCTTTCCCTAGGTAAACAGTCCCCGCAAAAACACCTAAACTCAGAAGTCGAAGTGGCCAGACGATATATCCAGAAATGTCCCCCCAATTAAATATAAATGCAAAAAACAGCCCCAGTGTGCCCAACAGGGGGAGCACCCAATCCTTCAGTTTCGGCACCCCAGTTTGGCCATAATAACTTCGGCAAAGGACAAAGGTTGCACCCAATGCACCAACGATTAGGGTCGATAAAATAATCGCAATTGATACGCCTTTTAAATGAAAGTTAAATATATAGTACAAATAAAAGGTCAGGGTTCCCAAAAGAGTTAAAAAGAAATCAACGATCAGTGTTCGCTGGCGCTCCGTTCGCATCAGCCCCAACACCACCAAAAAGAAGATAGGCATCGCCAACGCAAACCCGAACCAGGTCGCGCGAGAAAAAGATAGATATTGCGCATAAAAAATAAGGGTAATCATTATGTAGAGAAACCATTGGGCAGCAATTTGCCAGACATTTTTCTTAAATGCAGAAGTCACATACAAAAGCGACGAAATACCCACCGGGACCATCATCCCCATATATGCACAAAAATGAACGGGGTTATTGATACATGCAAACACCCGTTTGGTGGGATCGACGCTCCATTGCATAAAGTCCCAGCCCAAACTTTGGGCAACCCCATATACCGCAGAGATTGCACAGGGAACGAGTAACGCCACCAATAACCATTTGATTTGATATCTCCGTGTCACCAATTTTGCCGTCACAATGAGAAGCAAAATATAGTTAAGCGCCGTCGCAATCCCTTCCCAACGATCGTAGGCACCAATCACACTGAGGCGTATATTTTGGGAAAACACGGTCGAAAGAACATTAAAGACCACCAATAAAATCAAAGGAATTTCGATCCCGATTTTCTCCCAGCTAAACGGGCCAAACCGCTTGACTGGTAGCTCCGAACTTTGGAAATGGGACCGATTGATCATCGTCTTAAATAGCCACCCAAGCGATATAAAGATAGTGACCAACCGTAGCAATAACATTTTGTTAACTTCAAAAACCGACCGTGTGAGTGATGTAAAGATGAGCGGCGTTCCCACCGCAAGGATTGCAAAAAGGACCAAAAAGTAGACTTCAGACCAACGCTTAAATGTTGAAATTTTCATGGGCGGGCATTGTACCAAAAATTCGGGTCCAGGACAGAGTTAATGTTTAGAGACAAAAATCAGCTCATCGAGTGGCTAGACAAAAAAAAAGCACCAGGATATATTTTGTATCCGTTAATAAATTTTGGCCCTATCGTCTAGCGGTTAGGACACCTGGTTTTCATCCAGGCAACCGGAGTTCGATTCTCCGTGGGGCTACCATTATACTATTTATAACGAACCACGAGTATTCACCCGGTTCGTTTCGCACCGACGGAACCCATATTAAATATACGAACCACTCAGGAGGCCCAAAAGGCCTCCTTTTTTTGTATCCTTTTTAAAGATAATTGAGCTCGCTACTGTGGATATGGTTCGTTAAATGACAATGCCTCCAGGCTGATTCTGCGAACACACATTTTCCCTTGGTTCGTTTATGAGGAACGGGTAAATGCCGGTTTTTTCGAACCAATTCTGTACCCTTGGTGAGGTCGGGTTTACCGCAACAACTCCTGATAGGAAGTAGACGTACACAGCCACATGAGTCTGCAAGGTGAGCATAGATGGCACCTCAAGCTGGTAAGCCACGGTCAGATTAGTGACAATAGGCTGTCGATATATACGCAATGAACGTCGGGTTAGTCACAACAACCGTCGACTTTATCGCAATAACTTCTCCTTCTTTTTTTCTAGCCAACTCAATATAATTTCGCCATGGATTCGCCGGAATACTTAATTGATTCGGATATTCGAAAGCTGCTGTCAGTGATTAATGATCCCCGTGACCAGGCGGTGGTTGTGACGATCCTAACTACCGGATTGTTTCTGTCAGAACTGATTGCCCTCGATTTAGACTCCATAGACTTTGAAGCGAAGACACTGGCCGTCACCGGCAAACGAAGCCGAACCTTAGACCTCACCACAACAACGATCACTGCGTTGACCAAATATCTGAACATCCGCCCCAAAACCCCCGAGGTTGCGTTGTTCGTCACCGAACGCGGGGTTCCCAAAAGACTCTCCGATCGCAGCGTGGATCACATCATTCGAAGTGCTGCCAAGGCGGCTGAGCTGGACGTAAACTACCACGCATTACGGAATACCTTCATCGTTCGATCCCTTCAAAAAACCGATGTCAAAACCACCGCCAAACTACTCGGAGTTGTCCGAGAAGCACTGGCCCGATTCGATACAATTACTCATTCTCAATCATCACCTCACGCTCAAAGTGATGCCAGCGATCCATTCGATACCCGGTCACCGCTGAGCAAACTGGTCGACATCATCCACCCACCAAAACCTCCTGAACACACCGACGTTTCCCCCATCACACCCAATCAAACCGTCGGCAGAGATCGCTTGTTGAAACAGGCTGTCGAACTGATCCACAACAACCAATCAATCTTGTTCACCGGACTCCCCGGAATCGGCAAAACCCATTTGCTAGAGGTTCTCGCGAAGCAACTCCCCAACACAATCTTCATCTCATCTCCGGTGCCGTTCAAAACGATGCTCCTGGAATTCGCCAAAACCATTTGCCCCGAGGAATCCTTCACTCAACGGACGCCCACCGCCGATATCCTCGGTTCTATTTTGACTGCAGAGTCATTGATCGCACCGATCCTCATCATCGACAATATCGACCGTCTAAAGGCCTCCGAAGAGGACACAATGATCAAGCTAATCGACAAGTTCCCAATCATCGCAGCCGCAGAAACCACACCCGCCCGAATCCAAAGCCTCTGGTGGAAATTCCAAAAGCTCAAGGTTCCCGCATTGGACAAAGTCGCCACGAAACAACTGATCGCCCAACTCACCCAAGGCCACTCGATGGACCCCGGCGACTTCGAACTCCTCGAAACGAAGATCGTGAACCTAGCCAACGGCAACCCGTTCGCCGTAGTTGAACTGATCTCCCAACTTCCCGCCAGCAAAAAAGTCACCGCCGACCACATCCGAAAAATCGATCACGAAGCGGGGATTGTCTATCGCGATTGGAGTTGGATATTGATGGCGTTGTGGACGCTCTTGGTCATTTCCAGATTCATCGCGTTGGGAAGTCATAGCTTCGAGGGGTACATCCTCGCCGGAATGGGGACGAGTATTTTTGTGTTCTTCAAATACATTGTGAAGTTGCGCCGATGAACCGTACGCCTGTGGCTGAGAGCCCCGTCTGGCGAAGCAAAGTGGGGCGAAATCCAAATGTGATTATGAAAGGTACCAGATGATCGCACCCACCCACGCCATTTACGGACCAGCCTTAGCCCTTATCATCCTTGCGATATTCGGCGTCGAAGCCAGTTTTCATTGGACGGTCATATTTTGCGCGATGGTTGGCTCAATCGCCCCCGACCTCGATCATCCCACATCAACGATGGGCCGCCTTTTCCCATGGATCTCAAAACCCCTCGAAAAGAAATTCGGCCACCGCACAGTCACCCACTCCGCCATCGGAACCGTGGTGGCCGCGATAGCCTTCACGATTCTACTCGGTGTCACCATCACCGTTTTGCAATGGTTTCTGACCCGCACGATTTCCATCTCAATGATCCCGATCAGCCTCTCATTCCTCCACCTAGAATTTAGTGACATGGCCCGCCTAACGGCGGCCTTCACAATTGCCTACTTCTCTCACATCCTACTCGACATGCTCACCCCACGCGGAGTTCAGCTCCTCTGGCCCAGCCCCAACCGAGACCTCCTCTTCAAAAACTCCCTCCAAATCGAAACCGCCTCGAAGGGCGAAATCTCCATCGCCATCGTAGGCGTCCTCCTTCTCGCACTCGCATTCCCACTTTCGCAACAGGGGCCCATGACCGCCCTGCGATGGTTTTTAGCGACCCCTGAATCCGCCATCGCAGAGTACAAAACAGCCCACACCGCCACATTCGTGGAATTCGAGGGAACCTGGACCGCGACGAAGCAACCGATCAAAGGCATCGCGGAGATCTTGGACGTTCACAACAAACGACTCGTAATTGCTCTTGATCCTCCGCCAAACGATCCCCGAATCCCATACGGGGGTCCCCCAGTCAGTACACTGAGCCAAGCGAAGGACTTACTGGGGGTATCCTTGAAAACCCGGGTGGCTCCAATTCCAGCCAATCGCTCCCGCGATGGCCTCCATCTCCGCGCCTCACACACAGCGGAACGACACTCACCGCTTCAACCCGTGGCCACCGGTTCGCGAAGTACCCCTCTCGACTCTCCCCCGACTCGAACTCGCGTCATTGTTACTCTATCCGATGAACTGTCCGCTGACATTTCTGCGAGAAAAGTGCGGCTCATCAAAAAAGAAACGCCGGTCAAAATCGATAAATATTCCTTCAAAGATCAGACCCGGGAACAGTTGATGAAACGATTGCCGGAGGATGCCATTATTTCAGGGGTGGTTTATTTGCCAAAGGGACTTAAAGTCTCGATTGATGGAGCGATTCAAAATACGAACCTAGATTCAAATTCCGGGAGTGAGGCAACTACCTCAAAGTCCCAGGGAATCTCGCAAGTCGATGACACTCCACAATCAGACCGCAATTGGACCTCCGCCGAACAAGTCGGAAACGAACTCCGACTCCACTTTGCGACCAAGACCGAATTGCGAAATCTAGAACTCGACAAATCATTTTTTGACGCCCAAAAACACGACAAAATTAAGCTGAAGCGTCTTGAGTTGAGACGTAAAGAACTCACCTCCAAAATTCTAAAGATAGAGTACCCCAACGACGGACTAACGGACATCGGTCGAAAACTTCTGTCGACTCGTGAAAAAGAAGCTGAAAAGCAGGAAAAAATAGAACAACTCAATCAGCAGATTGAGGCCATTGATCCCGAGATCGAGGAAATCCAACAGGAACTCGCTCAAAAAACATTAACGTTTAGCGGATGGGTCCGGGTCAGAATTAAATCGTAATAATGAAAAGAGGTTTCGAGATGAGTACATTTAAAAACATAGGCCTAACTATTTTTGCGGGGGTCCTTATATATGGATGCTCCACATTTGCTTACACGCCCCAACCCGGCGACACTCTAGAAATCCAAATTCTCAATAAAAAGGAACTCAATACCCGACAAATAGTGGCACCCGATGGAACCATTTCACTGCCATTTATCGGTAGATACAAAGTACAGGGTAAACCACTAGAAACCCTCGATAATCAACTCAAAAAAGAACTGGCCACTTATATTCAGCACCCCGAAATCGTGGTTCAGATTGACCAAATGAAAAAGTCGGACTCAAAGTCATCAGAGAATTTTTACGTTTCCCTTGTCGACTCAGAAAAAGGCACCATCGAAGTCAAATCGGTTAAAACTCTTTCGGAGGCGATGGCCTGGACTGCGGGGAATTCATTCCAAGCCTATCGAATCAATTCAGCAGGGCAACGAACCCTTTTAAAAATTGATGAGAAATTGGTACTCGGTGATTACATTGTCGTTGATTTACTACGCTCAAAACCCGAACCAATCTACTTGGCATTTTATGACCAGTCCAAAAATCTCATCGATTTGAAAAAAGCGGCTACTGTTTCAGAAGCGATGGGTTGGACTGCAGGGAAGCCGTATCAATTGGTTAAATCCGCAATGGTTACGAAAAATATCGGGGCGATTGAACCTGGAGATACGCTGATTGTGAACATTGGGAAACCTGACGATTGGTTAACTGAAAATTGGTACAAAATTTTAACAGGGGCAGCAGTTGTTATTGGCCTGTTCAATAGCATAAGGTAGGCACCTTCTGACGTATCGAGTTAAGGTGAAATTAATCGCATCATTTCCAATGAAGCTATTATTCTCTTTACAAAGAGTCTTGGTCCTGCCATTATTTGTGCATCATGACAAATGAAGCGAATTTAAAGTTGAGGCATATGGCGACACTTACTGCGGGGTATCCATTTAGGGGCACGGTTCCAGTTGTTCCAAATTCTGGAGTTATTGCGATCCAAATGAAAGACGTTTCGCTTCGGGACGGCATTTGTTGGCAAACCTGTGTCGAGACCCAGTTGTCTGGTAAGCGAGATCCGGACTGGCTCCAATCTGGTGATATCTTGTTTGCGGCACGTGGTAACAATAATTACGCTGTCGCTGTAACTACAGGCGCCTCAAACCTTCGAATTCAAGCCGTTGCCTCTCCACATTTTTATATTATTCGCACCAAGGGTAGCGATGTTCTCTCCGAATATCTCACATGGCTACTGAATCAACGGCCGTCTCAGCGTTATTTTGAACAAAATGCAGAAGGCAGCGTTGCCAAAAGTATTCGTCGTACAGTTTTGGAAAACTGCCCTGTTATTATTCCTTCTTTATCCAAACAACGCGCCATTGTTGGACTGTCACAAAAACTCCTGCAAGAACAACGTTTTTTGGAACAGCTAGTCAAAAATGGTGACCAGCTGATGACGACCATTGCAACCAATTTATTAGGCGACCTGAAAGGATAATTAGATGAATGATAAGATCAGCCAGGACAACATCAATAAAGCGCTTTGGAGTGCTTGCGATACCTTTCGAGGCACAATTAGTGCCGATACCTATAAAGATTTTATATTGACGATGCTATTTTCGAAATACATTTCCGATGTGTGGCAAGACCACTACGACCGATACACAATTGAGTATGGAAACGAACCCGAACTTATCGAAGAAATGATGAAAAACGAGCGATTTGTACTGCCCAAATCCGCTAGCTTCTATACCCTTTACGACCGTCGGCATGAACCGGGTAACGGCCAACGAATAGACCAAGCGTTACACGCGATTGAAGAAGCCAACGGTACAAAATTAAAAGATGCCGGAAAAAGTGTATTCCAAGACATTTCATTTAATACCGACAAACTGGGCGAAGAAAAACAGAAAAATACGATTCTACGGCACCTGCTAGAAACGTTTGCAAAGCCAGAACTTAATCTCAAGCCGAGCCGGGTGGGAAGCTTAGATGTGATCGGGAACGCCTACGAGTATTTGATCAAAAACTTTGCGGCCAGCGGAGGCCAAAAGGCCGGGGAGTTTTATACTCCATCAGAGGTATCGGATTTGATTTCTGAGCTATTAGATCCACAGCCAGGGAATACGATCTGCGATCCGGCCTGTGGATCTGGCTCCCTTCTAATGAAATGCGGACGTCGAGTGCGTGACCATCACAATAGTAAGCAGTATGCGCTTTTTGGCCAGGAATCGATTGGATCTACCTGGTCCCTCGCAAAAATGAATATGTTTTTGCACGGCGAGGACAATCACAAAATCGAATGGGGAGATACTATTCGCAACCCCAAATTGCTCGATAAAAACGGAAATCTAATGACGTTTGACATTGTCACTGCGAATCCTCCGTTTAGCCTGGATAACTGGGGTCATGACGATGCTGAAAATGATAAATTTAGCCGCTTCCGACGAGGAATCCCTCCCAAAACAAAGGGAGACTATGCGTTTATCCTTCATATGATTGAGACCTTAAAACCAAAGACCGGCCGGATGGGAGTTGTCGTACCCCACGGCGTCTTATTTCGAGGGAGTAGTGAAGGCAAAATTCGTCAGCAGCTTATTGATGAGAATCTACTTGATGCAGTGATTGGGCTCCCCGAAAAGCTCTTTTATGGCACGGGGATTCCCGCTGCAATTTTAATATTCAAAAAAACAAAAGAAGATCGGTCTGTCCTGTTTATCGACGCAAGCAAAGAGTTTAAAGCCGGCAAAAATCAAAACTCTCTTTCTGCAGAAAATATCGAGAAGGTGATCGCGACCTATCGAACTAGAGAATCAAAAGCGAAATATTCCTATCTCGCGACTCCGGATGAGATTAAAGAAAACGATTACAACCTCAACATTCCCCGGTACGTCGATACCTTTGAGGAAGAAGCGGAGATTGATTTGATGGAAGTTCGTAAAGAGCGACTCGTTCTGCAACAAAAACTGGTTGGCCTTGAAGAAGAGATGGCCGGGTATCTCAAAGAACTCGGATATGAATAACCAAGAGACCCCACGGGCGTTATTAGACAATATTCGCCAATTAATTGAGCTTGCTCGGAGTCAGGTGCATCGGGCCGTCAACACAGCCATGGTTCAAACCTATTGGAATATTGGTCGTTTGATTGTCGAAGATGAGCAACAGGGCCAGCGCCGGGCCGCCTATGGCAAACAACAATTACAGCAGTTAGCCGATGAATTAACCGCTGAATTTGGAAAAGGCTTCGATATTAGTAACCTCCGCAATATGAGACGCTTCTTTCAGGCGTTTCCAATTCAAGACGCAGTGCGTCCTGAATTAAGTTGGACCCATTATCGGGTACTACTTTCTATCGACAATTTGATCGCTCGTGAATGGTATCAACAAGAAGCCATTGATCAGAATTGGAGTGCGCGGGCGCTTGAGCGGCAAATTCACGTTCTTTATTACGAACGCCTATTGAGTAGTAAAGATAAATACTCGGTTTCTAAAGAGGCGGCAGAAAAAACTAAAGCACTTACCAATCCAGCCAAAGATTACCTAAGGGATCCGTATGTATTGGATTTTCTCGATCTCCCCAGTGGTCATTATTTAGAAGGCGATTTAGAACAGGGCTTAATTGATAATCTTCAGCATTTTTTATTGGAGTTGGGTAAGGGGTTTGCGTTCGTAGCCCGTCAACAACGGATTAGTACCGCCGATCAAGATTTTTATATTGACCTCGTATTTTATAACTTTAAGCTTAAATGCTTCCTGTTGATTGATTTAAAGCTTGGAAAGTTGGCCCATCAAGATGTGGGTCAGATGGATAGTTATATCCGAATCTATGATCAGGTTAAAAAAAGTGACGATGACAACCCTACGATTGGGTTGATTTTATGCAGTCAGAAAAGTGAAGCAGTCGTAAAATATTCGGTACTTACCGATAGCAATCAGATGTTTGCGGCTAAATATCTGCCGTATTTACCGACTGAGGAAGAGCTGAAACGTGAGTTAGAGCGTGAGCGGGGGCTGGTGGAATCGCAGATTTATGTAAATGCCGATAAAGCCCAGGCTCTACACAATCATTCCGACTCATTGCCAAGTGTGAATGAAGAGGGACTCGCGTAACGATGCAACGTATTCGGGTGAGCTCAAGCAATATCGCTAGCATTGGGTGGGAAAATGGAACCCTGGAGGTCGAATTTAATGACCGTAGTGTATATCGCTATTCAGGTGTACCGGAAACGGTGTATCGGGCGTTTTTGAATGCGGGATCTAAGGGTCGATTCCATCATGTTCATATTCGGGACCGGTATTCGTATTGGGAGGTTGGATAATGGTGCCGGAGGGATGGAAAAAAACTAACTTTAAAGGATGTATTGAATACATACACTCGGGTAAAAGCGTAAATTCATTTGAAGTTCCTGCAGAAAGTCATGAATTTGGGATATTAAAAACTAGCTGTGTTTATAGTGGCCAATTTAACCCGTTTGAAAATAAACGAGTCGTAGATCATGAAAAAAAACTACTCAAGTGTCCGGCGATAGCCGGGAATATAATTGTGAGTAGGATGAACACCGCTACCTTGGTAGGCGCAAGTGGTTATATAGAGATCGATTGGCCGAATTTGTTTTTTCCTGATCGGCTATGGTCTATTACAACAAAAAAGAACGTATTATCTCGGTGGCTATATTATGTAATTTCATCTCCCAAAAATCGAAAAAGATTGTCAGATATTTCATCTGGAACATCTGCATCAATGAAAAATATTTCTCAGGAATCCTTTTTAGGTATTCCTCTTTATCTACCGCCATTTAAAGAGCAACAAAAAATCGCTCAAATACTCTTAACTTGGGATAGGGCCATTGCAACCACCGAAGAACTTCTCGCGAATAGCCAGCAGCAGAAAATGGCGGTGATGCAGCAGTTACTTACGGGGAAGCGGCGGTTTCCGGGTTTTAGTGAAATATGGGAAGAAAATGCACTTGGAAATTTAACATGCATTTATGATGGTACCCACTTAACGCCTAACTATGTTGATACTGGAGTCCCCTTTTATAGTGTTGAACATGTTACCGCTGACGACTTTACAAAAACAAAATTTATTTCTAAGGAAGTCTTTGAACGCGAGAATAAACGAGTGTCGCTAGAAAAGGGCGACATACTAATGACTAAAATAGGTGATATAGGTACGGCAAAGTATATCGGCTGGAACGTAGCCGCATCATTTTATGTAAGTTTAGCCCTAATAAAGCGAAGTGAAAAATTTGTGGCAAATATCTTTCTCAATTTATCGGAAGCGAGTTTTTTCAACGCCAATTGTGGAGACATACGATACATGTCGCATTTCCAAAGAAAATCAATCTGGGTGAAATAGGTAAATGCCTTGTACGTCTCCCTAATCTCAAAGAGCAACATGTGATTGGTAAAATATTTTCCAATACTAATCAAGAAATCGAAAGTCTGCGGCAAAAGCTCCACCATCTAAAAGAAGAAAAACAAGCACTGATGCAGCAGTTATTAACCGGAAAACGTCGAGTGAAAGGTGTCTATTAATATGAGTGAAAGACCCGAGTTCAAAAAGTTGAAAAAGGACGAACTTGTTAAAATTTTGGAGGACCATTGGGAACGGATTAAGAACGCTGAAAAATCAATTTCAACGTTGGATTCAAAGGTATCTGAGATTGAATCGAAATCTGCGTTGGCTCAGGCTGTGGCAGATAAAGTCACAAATATTCAGGCCGAAATTGTCACGAAACAGGGCGAAATAACCACGGCAAGTTCTGAAGTCACGGCGATTAAGGCGAATATAGAAGAGTCTCAAAAAACAATTACCGATTTCTTTAACGAGCTTACCGATGACGATGAAGCGGAGACGAAGTGCATCGCAACCCAAATAGAAGAAGCCAAGGATAGATTTGACCTATTGCTGTCGGAATATACAACCAAATGCAAAACCAAAGAAGAAGAAAACTCAAATAAATTTTCTGAACTTCTAAATGGATTCACAGCCAAACAAAAGCAACTATTTCAGGCTAATGACACAGAATATAAGAATTTGTTCGATAAAATCGAAAAACTGTTACCCTCCGCGACATCTGCCGGGTTGGCGTCGAGTTATCAAGATGCCCAAAACCAAATCAAATCTATTCCTAGGCTTTGGATTGCGTTCTCGGTTGTAATTTTAGGGCTATTTTCCTGGTATGCATTCTTTTTAATCGCAAAAGAAAATCATTCAATTGGGGCTGTATTGAGCCATGTCTTAACGGGATCTCCTTTGATTTGGCTTGCATGGTATTTACAACGGTCAATTTCGCAACAAAGTCGGATTTTTCAGGAATATAATCATAAGCAACGGGTCATGAACTTATACGAAGGTTTTGTAAAAGCAATCGATGAATCGGGTACCGAGGAACAGAAATATCAGTTACTCACAGTTATGCTCGAAACTGTAAGGGCTAATCCAGCAAACATCATGGGTGGGCACGAAACCTTGCTGGAAAGTGTGATTTCTCATGTTAAGTTGCCAGGTGGTCTAGGTAAGACGAATAAAGTGCAGGCGCCTCCAAAAGAATCAGATACTGATGGTGACTAGCTTCCCAAGGTCAGAATTTATCAAGAACTTTGCGTTTGAAACCCTGAATATATGGCAATGTAGTACGCCCAACATAGCCGTCACGCCTCTTTACAATGCGCACCCTTTGCGGTTTTTTTGTGCCTTCAATTTGGGGGCTAACTTTGCTTAAGCCATACATAAAAGTTCCGATTTCATTTGAGGAACAGTGCGATCTATTGGTCAGTCGAAATTTAATGATCAGGAACAGATCAAATGCCCCGCTAGCATTGTCATCTATTAGCTACTACAGGCTAAGGGCGTATTGGCTGCCATTTAGGCACAGGGATTCTTTCAATAACCGATTGGGCATCATCGCCTGTGTTGTGGAGGCCACATAAGGACCTAAATCTATACATTAACTTGATAATCCGCGGTTGAAAGAAGAAACATTACGTGACACCCCATTCCCCCAAATTCCAAGAAGAATACAGCGCCAAACTCCCAGCCCTTACTTTATTAACCAACCTCGGTTGGACATTCCTATCCCCGGATCAAGCCGTCACCGCACGTCGCGGGAAGCTTGATGAGGTTGTCCTTCGGGGAGAACTTCGTAAGCAACTCGCAACACGTTGGTTTACATTCGCCGGTCAAGACCATACCCTCTCTGACAAAACCATCGACAATATTATTGCCGAGGTATGTACCCCAGCGTTAAACGAAGGGTTGAACACAGCCAACGAAAAGATCTATAACCACTTACTGTACGGTATTTCCGTTACAGAGTTTGTCGAGGGGAAAAAGGTAACTCCAACGATCCCGCTTATCGACTGGCAAAATTCTTCCAATAACAGCTTCTTATTCACGGAGGAATTTACGGTTACCCGAACTGGTTCGGTTGAAAACCGTAGACCTGACATTGTTTGTTTTGTGAATGGCATTCCTCTTGTCGTCATCGAAGCCAAACGTCCTGATGGAAATGCCCAAAAAGGCCCGACAATCGACGAAGGAATTTCACAAAGTTTGCGAAACCAGAGGCATGATGAAATCCCTCTATTGTTTGCCTACAGCCAACTATTACTCTCAATCAACGGGACCGACGGGCGTTACGGGACATGCGGGACATCGGCTAAGTTTTGGGCGGCCTGGCGAGAGGAAGATATGTCTGACATTGAGATGGGCACCATTAAGAATAGAAAACTGACAGATAGACAGGTGGAGGGCTTGTTTTGTTACCGAAATGCAAGAGATTTAGAGTGGTATCAATCCCTTATTGGTGGGGGTGACTTGGCTATTACAGGGCAAGACCAGATTTTAATCAGCCTCTTATCTCCCGCTCGTCTGTTGGAAATGACGCGTCTTTTCACGCTATTTGATAAAAAAGTCGGCAGAATTGTAGCCCGGTATCCGCAGGTATTCGGGATTAAGCGATTGATCGAACGGGTCAATACAAAACGACCCGATGGAGGCCGCCAAGGAGGTGTGATTTGGCATACCACAGGTTCAGGCAAGTCGTTTACGATGGTGTTTTTAAGTAAGGCATTGATTTTGAATGAATCGCTTAAACAATGCCGTATCATCGCCGTGACGGATCGCGTCGATTTGGAAACTCAGTTGAGCAATACATTTACTTCTGGCGGGGAACTGGCGGGGAAAAAGGACCGCGATGCCGCAATGGCCACGTCTGGCACTCGATTGGCAGAGCAAATTGGCAAGGGTACTGAACGTATCGTCTTCTCGCTGATTCAGAAATTTAATTCCGCCACCAAACTTCCTGAATGCGTAAACCAAAGCTCAGATATTATTGTACTTATTGACGAAGGCCATCGAAGTCAGGGCGGTGAAAACCATGTCCGGATGAAGCTAGCGTTGCCCAACGCGGCCTTTGTCGCCTTTACGGGAACGCCGCTATTAAAAGAGGATAAAACAACCAACAAGTTTGGTCCGATAGTGCACGCCTATACCATGCAACGCGCGGTAGAAGACCAAACCGTCACCCCGCTATTGTACGAAGAACGTAAGCCTGAATTGGATATCAACGAACGCGCGATTGATCGCTGGTTCGACCGTATTACAGAAGGCGGAACGGATAAACAACGGTCAGACCTCAAACGTAAATTCACTCAAAAAGGCCAAGTCTATAGCGCGGACGATCGAATTAACCTCATTGCATTGGATATTGCCAACCACTTTGTAAAAAATATTGATGATGGGTTAAAAGGACAATTGGCCTGTGATGATCGTTTATCCGCCATTAAATATAAAAAATATTTGGATGAAGCGGGGTTGTTTGAATCGGCATTAGTAATGAGCGCACCAGATACCAGGGAAGGTAACAAGGATGTGGATGAAGCCACGATGCCAGAAGTGACCCGATGGTGGAAAGAAAATGTCGGCAGCCAAGACGAAAAGACTTACACAAAGGGGCTTGTTAAGCGATTTGATGACGATGATTCACTGAAATTATTGATTGTGGTGGACAAATTACTGACTGGTTTTGATGAACCCAAGAACACCGTTTTATATATTGATAAGCCGTTAAAACAACATAATCTACTCCAAGCCATTGCTCGGGTTAATCGGCTTCATCCCAAAAAGAAATTTGGGTTACTTATCGATTATCGTGGAATTCTTTCAGAACTCGATACCACGATTGCGGACTACCAGGATTTAGCGTCCCGCACCCAAGGCGGTTTTGAGCTCGATGATATTGCAGGGCTCTACAACCAAATGAGTACGGAGTATAAGCGGTTACCATTGCTCTATAAAAACGTCTGGGCCATCTTTGATGCAGTTAAAAACAAAAACGATATTGAGCAATTGCGCCAGGTATTGGTACCAAAAATCGAAGACCGTAATGGCGAACTAGTCGACATTCATCTCAAAACCCGTGAAGATTTCTACGATGCGCTAACTGAGTTTGCCAGCTGCCTAAAGGTGGCTTTGCAGTCAGCCACTTTTTTTGAAGACAAGAGTTTCAGTGATAGTGATCGACAACATTACAAAGAAACCGTGAAGCAATTCTCCAGCTTACGACAATTGGCTAAACAGGATGCGGGAGAAACTGTTAATTACGATGAATATGCTGAGCAGGTAAAAAAATTACTCGATAAACATGTGGTCGGCGTTTCAATAAAAGAACCCGACGGTGTTTATGAAGTAAGTAAAATGGGCCAGAAACAATTGCTTGAGAACTGGACGGAGGAAAAATCGCGTAACGAAACCGATATTATCAAAACCCGTATTACCAAAATGATTTCTCAAGATTTGAGAGATGACCCCTATGCTCAAGAAGCGTTTTCAACGCTGCTTCGTCTTGCCATACAAGAGGCTGAAAAGATGTTTGATCATCCGCTCAAGCAATATATGTTGTTCCGAGAATTTGAAGCACAAGTACAAGAGCGAAACCTCAGTGATATTCCCGAAGAACTCTCGGGGAATCGCCATGCCCAGGCCTATTTTGGAATTTTCAAGAAAACCTTCCCGGATGTATTGTTGATTTCCAATGATGACGCCCAAACCAGGTGGGTCGCTCTGGCATTTTCAATGGATGAGGTGGTTGAAAAATCGGTAGCAGAAAACTCAATTAATCATCAGAATATCGAGGCGGATATCCGAAAAAAGCTTCTCCCGATGATGTTTGCCGAATGTAAGGCGTGTGGTGGCGGGATGGATCAGGCGAAGGCAATCGTGGAATGGATTGTGCAAATTACTCGGATTGGGCGGTTGGGGAACTAAAGATTCATGGATCTCACTTCTAGTGGTTCTAGGCAAGTAAATGAGAAACAGCTGTTGCGGTTCAATTATGGTGACGAAACCATCGCATTTGAATTGATTCCTAGTTACACCCCCGATAACCGGGTTCGTATCAAAGTGTATCCCGATTGCACGGTGCAGGTATCTGCACCTGATGATAGCTGCAACGACGACGTATTGGCGGCCGTTAAAAAACGTAGTCGGTGGATTTGGAGACAATTACAGGCTTTTCGTACTCATAGTCAGAGTGCACTCCCGTTACAGTATATTGATGGAGAAACACACTGTTATTTGGGGAAACGGTATAGCCTCCAAGTCTCTGAAGCCCCAAAAACGTTCCAATATGTAAAATTGCGTCGTGGCAATTTAGAAGTGTCAGTAAGGCAAAAAAATAGTCAACGAGTCCAGAGCCTACTGAATCATTGGTATAAATCCCATGCCCAAGATCTGTTTTCAAAGAGGCTAAAAGCCATGCTTCAGAAAGCATTCTGGATAGAAGAATCTCCCCCCTTACGGATTCTTTCAATGCGAACCCAATGGGGAAATTGTTCATCAACTGGGCAGCTGACTCTCAACGTCCATTTAATTAAGGCGCCGCTGGAATGTATCGATTACGTTATTCTTCATGAGCTGTGTCATATCGCTGAGCATAACCATAGCGAACGGTTTTATCGGTTGATGAATGAGATAACGCCGGGGTGGGAAGTCGTTAAGGCGAGGTTGGATAGTCTTGCGTCGAGGCTGTTGAGCAATTCCCTGTGAATTGACAATGACTGCGACACTCACGGATTTAAGATCTGAATTTGGATTTTATGTCAGCGGACAATTCATCAGAGAGAGTAACGATGACCCGAGTTCGAGTCGGGGGAGAGTCGAGAGGGGTACTTCGCGAACCTGTGGCTGAGCTTGCCCCCTGAAGGTGGACCAGAGATGTCCAAAAAAGAGATATAAAATCAGTCGTCGTAGTGGCTGTGGGGATGTGGGAAACTTGCTTTGAAGTTTTCCATATATCCATAGCCAGTTCTATCGGATGGCCACC
>CAIPHK010000046.1 GCA_903864835.1 uncultured bacterium
CCCAACATGGAGTCTTGTTTGCGACTCGTCTCCGCCATCCTCATTGAATTTAACGATGATTGGTCCACTGGAAGGAGGTTGTTCTCACTTTAACTTTTTGCCCCTATCGAATCACTTTTACAGAAAGATTGTTGCGTAACCGGGGATGAACCGATGATGAGGCGCCATATAAAATGAGCGTGACGCTGTTCCCCGCGTAGCGGGGATGAACCGGAGCAAGACAACGCGGCCAGGGATCCATCGGACCTGTTCCCCGCGTAGCGGGGATGAACCGCAGTAGATAGTCGGCTTTCTCCGGATAGGATACTGTTCCCCGCGTAGCGGGGATGAACCGGAGAATCGCGTATATTCGCATTCTTCCCGGAGCTGTTCCCCGCGTAGCGGGGATGAACCGATTCTTTTTAATGACGGCGAGAAAAACTCTACCGGTCCCCACGCAAGTAGGGATTAACATCTGGTAACCGATTAAAATCAGATAATCGAAAGTACATATTCTGTTTATTTAGATAATCAACAGTAGCCTACCTATTCTGCAGAAACACATTGAACCAAGTAGAGGACGATATCGTGAATTACCTCCTCCAATCTCCCCCTCGTCTACCGGTAGAACCCACCGCGTCAGGCCAAACTGACTGAGTGCCACAAAGGCCGGTGGCCGACTGGCGCGAGATTTGGCCGTCTAGGGGTCCAGGGGACAAAGTCCCTGGCTGGGGTTCCGGGGAGGCAGCCCCGGAAAAATAATCATTAATGGGAACATTCGGTTCAACATCTAAGTTTGGATCATTTCGGCATTACATAAGTTAAACCCGACTCTACAGGGATTCCCGCCTTCGCGGGAATGACCATAGCGAGTGCCTTTTTTGGGGATTATTGAATTTGGATCGACGCCACCGGTAATGTACCATCGAAGCGTGACCCCTCCACTGACCGTTCTCCATACTGCTGATTGGCACCTGGGCCGTGCCCTTTACGGTCGTAAACGTTACGACGAATTCACCACGTTCCTGGATTGGCTTGTAACCCAAATTCAAGAAAAAACCATCACCACTCTCCTGGTCGCTGGCGATATTTTTGATTCCAGCACGCCCAGTAACCGCGCCCAAGAACTCTATTATGACTTTTTGTGTAAAGTGGCCAACTCCTGTTGCCGCCACATCGTCATCATCGCGGGGAATCATGATTCTCCGTCATTTTTAAATGCGCCAAAAGCACTGTTGCGATCACTTAATGTTCACGTGGTTGGGGCGGCTACAGACAAATTAGACGATGAGGTTATCGTGCTTTACGACCCGAACAATAATCCCGAGGCGATCATTTGCGCAGTGCCTTATCTTCGCGATCGGGACATCCGCATCGTCACGGCAGGGGAAACCGTGGACGATAAACACACCAAGTTGATCGACGGAATCCGAACCCACTACGCCGATGTCTGCCGAATCGCGGAACATAAACAACTTGAACTGGGAGGCGACATCCCGATCATTGCGATGGGCCATCTCTTTACCGTTGGTGGAACCACCGTTGATGGGGACGGTGTTCGAGACCTTTATGTGGGGTCGTTGGCGCATATCAACGGAGATTTATTTCCATCCACCATCGATTATTTGGCGCTGGGGCATTTGCATATTCCTCAGCAGGTGGGGCCGTTTAGCCATTTTCGATATTCCGGCTCACCCATCCCGATGGGGTTTGGAGAAGCCACCCAGGAAAAAAAAGTGATTCAGATTGAGTTTGCGGGCCAAACCCCATCGATTCAGGAGATTGCAGTGCCTTGTTTTCAATCGTTGGAACGGATCGTTGGCGATCTCGATTCAATCTTAAATAAAATAACGGAACTTAAAGCTGCCCAAAGCACCTCCTGGCTTGAAATTGAGTACACCGGGACTGAAATCGTCGGAGATCTCCGGGGGCAAATCGAGACGGTCCTCGACGGATCACCACTCGAAATTCGACGGATCAAAAACAACCGGGTCGCGGACCGAATTGTGTCCCACATCAATGACCGTGAAACACTTGATGATTTGGATGTGCATCAGGTATTTACCCGATGTCTGGACACCTACGAGGTTCCGGTAGAGGATCGGCCAGAATTGATCCAATCGTATCGTGAAATGATGGAATTACTTCATGAAAATTCTTGAACTTCGATTTAGGAATTTGAACTCTCTTTACGGAGAGTGGGTGATCGATTTTACGGCGCCAGAGTACGTGGCTGAGGGTCTTTTTGCGATCACCGGGCCCACCGGCGCGGGGAAAACAACGATTCTTGATGCGATTTGTCTGGCCCTCTATGGCGCAACACCGCGGTTGGGGAAAATTTCGCAAAGCAGCAATGAAATGATGGCGCGTCACACGGGTGATTGTTTTGCGGAGGTGACATTTGAGTCGCAGGCGGGGACCTTCCGGTGTCATTGGAGTCAGCATCGGGCCAGAAAAGTAGCGACCGGAAATTTGCTCGATTCAAAACATGAGATATCGGATGCGCGGAACGGCCAGATTATCGAATCCAAGAAACGAGATGTCGCCAGGGTCATTGAAGAAAAAACAGGGTTGGATTTTGATCGATTCATCCGGTCGATGTTGTTGGCACAGGGGGGATTTGCGGCGTTTCTTCAAGCCTCACCCGATGAGCGTGCCCCCATCTTGGAGCAATTGACCGGGACCGAAATCTATAGCGAAATCTCCAGACGGGTTCATGAACGGAATCGCCTAGAACGGGAAAAATTAGAAATCCTTCAGGCCGAAACGCAAGGGATGAGCCTTCTGACACCGGATCAGATGACTGGCCTTACCGAAGCGCTAATCGCCAAAAAACTGGCCGAAAAAGAATGCTCCGACCGTCTTCAGCGAACGACAATTGTGCTCCAATGGGTGATGGGAATCGGCACCTTGCGTCAGGAAATGACGGCGATTGCCAAAGAATTGGAAACCAAAGCCAATGCCATTGAGCAGTTCAAGCCTGAACGTGAAAAATTAGTGTTGGCGTTAAATGCGGCGGAGTTAGATAGCGACTTCGCGGTACTGACATCGGTACGGCGGTTACATCAGGAGGATCTATCGTCACTCAAAACCAACGAGGATAAACTGCCGCAGCTTGCAGGATTTTTGAGCCAACAGGAAACGGCATTAACTCAATTGGCGAGTAATGTGTTGAAAGCGAAAGAAAATCAAAAAAAAGAATTGGAATTGATCACCAAGGTCAGGGAACTCGATGTTCGATATTCGGAATCGGTAAAGACCTATCGTTTGGCCGAATCAGAGTTTAAAAAGGAAGTCCTTTCTCTGGGGGCGATCCCGTTCCAAAACGCCCCCGATGAGGGGTCTCCACAAGATCTTGCGACGGTTCAACTGGCCTTGCGGTCCCATTTGGGGGATCGGCATCTCAGAGAATTCCGATTGGAATATGACGGCGTCTGTCGTGAACTGATCTATCTCAAAAAAATTGCCGCATTCGAGGTGGAACGAAAATTGCTGCAAGACGGCCATAGTTGTCCATTGTGTGGATCGGAAGACCATCCGTTTGCCCAAGGAAATATCCCCGAAACGGACGATACCGAAAAACGGATGAATGAGTTATCCGTCTTTATCAAAAAAGCGGAGGATCTTGAAAATCGGATCAAACAATTAGAGATCCAAGAGAAACAAAAAATCATCACCTCGTTAAAAATCGGCTGCGACAGACTGCGGCGTGAGCGTGTGGCGCTCTATGGGGATAAAGATCCCACCGCAGAAACAATGCGTTTAGAACGCCAGATCACGGATGCGGAGACATCCGAAAAACGAGGGCGGTCGGCCTGTGATCACGCAAAACAGCAGATTGACGCGGTGAAGGTGATGATTACCTCTCTGAATGAGGCGATCTCAAAACGGAATCTGGAACGCGATGGGTTGGAAAAAGCATTTTCTATTCGGTGTGGACTGGCGGGATTTTTAGATGAATCGATTTTTATGAGCCACAGGATTTCCCTCGATGGGCGCACGGCGTTAATTCAGAAAGCGAAAGAGTTGGACGCCCAGTTGGCAGACTGTAGCGTCCGCCAAAAAGATCGAACCGACCGATTGGCCATTGAATTAGAAAAAAAACTCACGGAATCGACGCTGGATGACTTAAAACAACAGAGCGACATCCTCAGTGCCGAAGTCAAAAAAATGAGCCAAGATTTGGGTGCAATTCACCAACAGCTGATAGATGATGCGGGCGTCAAAGAAAAAATAAAAGAAAAACAGATCGGGATTGATGCCCAGAAAAAAGAATGCCGTCGGTGGGAGGCCCTTCACGCGTTGATTGGATCCGCCGATGGTAAAAAATACCGGAACTTTGCGCAGGGAATTACCTTTGAATTAATGGTGTCCCATGCCAACCATCAACTGGAAAAAATGACGGATCGGTATCTCTTGATTCGGGATCGTAAATTGCCGTTGGAACTTAATGTGGTCGACAATTATCAGGCCGGTGAAATTCGATCCGCCAAAAATTTATCTGGGGGCGAAAGTTTTATTGTGAGTTTGGCATTGGCGTTGGGGCTGTCTAAAATGGCCAGTCGTAAGGTTAGGGTGGACTCTCTGTTTCTGGATGAGGGGTTTGGGACCTTGGATGAAGAGGCTCAGCAAATGGCCTTAGATACCCTGGGGGAACTCCAGCAAGACGGGAAATTAATTGGGATCATTTCCCATATTCCCGCGATCAAGGAACGGATCAATACGCAGATTGAGGTCCGTCCGATTTCGGGGGGGAAAAGTGTCTTGGTGGGGCCGGGGTGTGGGCAAGGGTAGTGTTTTTGTAGGGGCGAAACATCTTTCGCCCGTTGCCTTAATTTGGCATAAAATCCGCCCACACCGCTTCAGGAAACAGGGGCTTCAAGGTGGATTCATCCGAAAACAAAAACCCATCGTGGGTGACTAGTGCGGGCATGATCGCTTGAAGTAGCGTGAGCGTGGGGTCATCGGGGTGCGTCGCAATCCATTGCATGCCGGAGCAATTGGCCACAAACGGTATCCGGTGCTTGGACAACGGTTTTTATCCAGTCAGCGTTGATGGGGGCCGTAATGGTGGCAATAAGGGTTTCACTTTTGGCAGTCACGCAGTGTTGAAACATTTTGATGAGTTCGGCGACTTGGTCATCGGGGGAGGTAATTGCGTCCAAACCCGCTTTAAATTGGGTTCGGGTGAGGAATGGCGACAGGATTCCGAGTTGGGAGTTGATGCACTGTGTGGCCTGTCGGCGTAGTTGGGTGTTGGGATGGTCGAGTTGGGTTATCAAATGAGTGGCTTCTGACGCGGATATCGTTAAATTAGCGGCCATAATATCGCTCATCAGTGGGATGAATAACGATACAGGAAGCGATTCGGTGCACATGGTATCCAATAGTTGCTCGATATGCGCTGCATTAGGGGGGGTATCGGCGGGTCGGATATTTCGTTGAATACACCAGGACAATACGGACTCGGGCTGGGGAGAGTGGGGCAGCGTATCCAGGTCGTTGGGAGGTCGATGGATGAGCCCTTCGGCGGCGATAATTTCAAGCGGGCGACGTTGGGAGGGGGCCAGGTTGGGGAGTTCTTTTAATAATAACAGGGTCAGTGTTGTGATTTTTAACTTTGTTTTATGAGGTGTCGGCGGCAAAAATCGGACTACCAAGGCCGCCATAGTGAGGCGCCTTAACTGGGCCTCTGGGTCGTTTTCGTGGCGGCCGACCAATTGGGTGATGTCAGTCATCAGTGTGGGGGATGTGACGAGTCCTTCCCGGAGGGCAGGGGTCCAGTAGCGGGTGAGCAGTCGAATGACCAATTGTTTGAGTATGTGGTCTTTTGGTAGTGAATGGACCAGGCTATCCAGGCGCGTGGCAGTCAGCTTAAATTCGGTGGGATCAGGCCATCGGGAGGCATCCGCGACAAATGTATGAGTCAATAGACCTTGCTTTGGGAGGTTCAGGCCCTCGATATAATCCAGCATTGTGGTGAAAAAATAGCCGGGGTAATGCAATTCTTCGGGGCCGGAGATAATTTCTGCGAAAAGGACTTCGGTGCATTCTTTTTGAAAAGAAGCGTCAGGTCGATTCCGTTGGGGGGCCTTCAAATAGGTATCGATCGGTTGATACGGAAACGAGGGCGCCGGGAAAAATTTGATAATCGTGGCGACCCAGACGAGGTGGGAAGGATAGTCTGATTTGAGGGCGAGAAGTGAGTGGCCGACCGTCTCAATATTCGATTGTACGAGACCGATGATCGGACTCACTGCGCTCTGATACCGGGGCGTTTTATGCCGGCCTTCTAATATAAAATTTCTCCACCGTTCCAAAAGTAATTGGGTTTTTCTACCGATGCTCGACTGAAAAAGTAAGTCGGTTGTGATGTGGGTAAGAATTTCTCCTGAAAATTTGACGACTTCGGCGGCGGGTGGCGGCCCTACTTCCCAGAGACTTAATGCGAGATCGAGTGCTCTTGTAAATAGGGAATTGCTTGGTTTTCCAATGCTAAATAACCGCGTCAATATTTGTATTTCTTTATTCCCTTGTTGGGGGTCGATCGGTGTGGAAACTCGTTTGTGGTGCATAGTTAATTATCGGGTGAGTATAAAAAATAATTTCAGGAGGGTAGTTGTAAATCGGGTGTCGCTGGCTTGCGTCGATTTCTTGAACCTCCGATAATATGGGCAATGAACTCAGCAGACTTTGATTTTCCCCTCCGTATTTTAACCCCGAGGTCCTGGGCGACTTCGGTATTAGCAGAACCGATGGCGTTACTGAACGACCATTTTCATTTGGAAAAAAAAGCGGCCACTAGTGCGTTGGATATGATGGGCCGATGGCAGGGGGAAATTGTGCCCATTCGATGGTTTAACCTGATGAGTACTATCGCCAAAGATGAAACGGATCATATGAAATTAATCGCAAAACTGATCGCCAAGCGAATCGGTACCTGCTCCAAAAATCATGCGAATCCGTATGCGAGCGCGCTGCGAGGACTGGTTCGAAAAGGGACCTCGCAGCAAGAATTAATGGATCGATTGTTGGTGTCGGCGTTGATTGAGTTGCGATCCTGCGAGCGGTTTCGGTTGCTGGCGGATGCGTCCCAGGACGAGGAACTTCGAAAACTTTATTTGGGCCTATGGGCCTCAGAGCGGGGTCATTACCTCCAATTTTTTGACGCGGCCACCTGGGTGATGCCGTCGTCGGTGGTGGATTCGCGGTGGCCGGTCATGTTGGACGAAGAGGCGGTGATTATTCAGGCCCAGTCGTCGGGCCCTCGTATTCACTCCTGGAACCTAGAAATTGATACCCGTAATCACACGGGCTTCGAGTGATTCCGCCGAGGTATACACACTGGTTAACTGTGTTAATACGGCGGCTGTGATATTGAATTTTCCGTCACCAAAGTGAATGTTGGGGCCCACAAAGAGGGTGGTGGACTCCGCGGATGAATAAAATCCACTATATTTTGTAGCAATTTTGCCTTCAATTCCAAGGGATACTGTGGGGTTTAATTGATAAGCGGCCCCACCTGTAATTTTAAATGCGGACTCATGGGTGGTTCCGGTGGAACTGTATTCCCATTCTTGTTCGGCTACGAGGTTGGTTACAAAGTGCCACTTTTCATCGACGATGGACTCCAATACCAATTTGCCTTCCAATTCAAATTCTTTGCCACTATATGTGGGTTCGACATAGAGCAATACCCCGACTGGATTTTTATAGGGGCTGAGCATCATTTGTTTAAGCTCCAATGACAGTCCGTCGAAGTAGGTTCCATTGGTGTCGGAGATATTTGCAACGCCGTCTGCGAACTTATTCGTAAAATTGAGGTACAACCCGCCGGTAAACGTATCGGTAAAGCCATATTCAATTTCGTGACGAATGTCCCATCGGGCGAAGTGTCCGGTACCTTTTCCAGATCGCAAGGTGGCCCATTGTTCTGTTTCGACTTTTCCTTTGGGCAGGACGGAGTCGGCTTGGTAACTATATGCAAACATTCTTTCGTCGGCGTAAATGCCGGTGGCAGCCAAAATAAATAAGGCAGATGCGAGTACGATTCTAATTGGATTGTAAGCGGATGACATGATTTCCTCGATTTTTTTATGATACTGAGATTCAGTATCACTGATATTATTTCTCGGCGTAGTTCTTGTCAATGAAATGGATTGCGATGAATTCGGAGGTGTTTGCGATCAGATTTGGGGTGCCATTGTTGACCATGTGTGAGTCAGTACTTATACTCAGTCTCAACTTTTAGGTGGTAAATGAAGG
The DNA here is from genome assembly GCA_903864835.1 of uncultured bacterium. Taxonomy (GTDB): domain Bacteria; phylum Margulisbacteria; class Marinamargulisbacteria; order SXXA01; family SXXA01; genus CAIPHK01. The sequence continues at coordinate 8,245 of CAIPHK010000046.1, forward strand.
CTTGGTTTTGCGCATGGACAATCGTTTATTTTGGCTAGTGCCGGTGGTTTTGGTGGGGAGCGCCAGTGCCTGTGCAGCAACCGAGTATCTGACCGTGGTGCAGTCCCAAAAACTCTGTTTTCCGCTGGCGACCCGATTTGTGCCGGTGCCCGTTACCTTATCGAAAGAACAGCGGATTCAAATTGAAAAAAAGTCGGGCGTCGCTGTTCGGAGTTCTGACCAGAAAGTATGGGAGACGTATGCCAAGGATACCTTTTTGGGATGGTTTATTGTTGATGATGTGATCGGGAAACATGATTGGATTACATGGTCGTTGGCATTGACCGAGGATGGCCATGTTAAACAAATTGAAATTATGACCTACCGTGAAAACTATGGCAGTGAGGTACGGAATCCAAAGTGGCGGGCGCAATTTTCGGGTAAAACATCGGTGTCACCCATGGTCGCTGAAAAAGATATCAAGACGATCAGTGGGGCCACATTGTCGAGTCGGCATGTGATCGAAGGCGTGAGGCGACTTTTGGCGTTTTATGATGTGGTCTTAAGTAAATCTTAAGGTGCGTCGTTGTCGGCCGTTACTGGGGACCTTTGTTGAAATCGAGCTCCTTGACGAGGATTCTGTTGCGATTGAGGCGGCATTTGCTGCAATCGTTAACGTGGAGCAGTTAATGAATTTTTATAATCCACACAGCGAGCTTTCAAAAATGAATCGAGATGCGGCGTCTGATGAGACCGCTGTGAGTCTAGAAATGGTGGCTGTATTGACCCTGGTGGGTGAATTATATGAACTGACTTACGGTATTTTTGATGCATCGACGAGTATGGCGAATGGCGGCGATGTGGTAGTGAATTCCGTGAATCAGACTGTGAAATATCGTCGGCCGCTGCAACTCAATTTGGGAGGGATTGCGAAGGGATACGCGGTAGATCAGGCGGTGCAGGTGCTACAAACGGCCGGTGTATCGGGTGGCCTGGTAAATGCAGGGGGTGACTTGCGGTATTTTGGGGACTATTTGCCGACGGTGTGGGTCAAACATCCCCGATCCCATGCACCCATTTTTCCGATTCGAGACCTCCATAAACCTGCGCTTGCGACATCGGCGCCGACAAGCGATATTAGTGTGAGCGTGGCGGCCAATACCTGTATGATTGCGGATGCACTGACCAAAGTCGTTCTCGCCATGGGGGACGATGCGCCTCCGATTTTGGCACGTTATGACGCACTGGCGTTTTTTACATCATGAAAAATAAACTTCAATTTAAACCGGTCCTCAAATGGACTTTTTATAGTGCGTTTGGAGTCTTGCTTATCACAGGGGTCGGCTGGCTATTTCAACCGTTGCCGTGGATGATGAAAGTTCACGGCGCGGCAGCGATGGTGTCTTTGATGACGTTGGGGTGGCTGATTCCAACCCATATCATTCGGGGATGGGTGAGTAAAAAAAATCGGTTGGGGGGAATTGTGATTTTGGCGACTTGCGGCATTTTAGTCGTTACGGGATACGGTCTTTATTATTTTGGGGGGGACGTTGTCCGGGCGACGACAAGTGGTATTCATTGGGGGCTGGGGGTCGCGTTTCCTGTGATACTGATAGGGCATATTGTGGCGGGGCGGAAACCGTAGTCGCGAGACTGCTCAAACTATTTTTTTGTTTGATTGCACGATTATTGGTCTGATTTAGTCAGAGTAATGGGGGGAATCGTTTTGTAATGGATGCGGCTCGCAATTGAGGAATCGATGAGTGCAGCCAATTTTGGTAATTCTCTGGCAGATTCCATATCGTGTGGGTTTGCGGGGTTGACGGTGGTGTACGATGTAATTTTGGGGGGTGGGACGAGTTGGATCGGGATTGGATTTTGACGAAGTGGGATCTCCTTTGCCACAAGCCATTTTTCGATCGTCGGTTGGAAAATATATTTGCCAAATGCGGCCCCTTGGCTGACTACGGTGGCCCCTTTTACATTGTGTTTCAACAGCTCGTCTTTAATTTGTTGTTGGACATAGGGATAATGGGTACAGCAGAGCCCGACGACGCTGAGTCCCTGTAACGGCGAATCGGTATAACCTCTATAAAACGCATGCGCGTAGGTGACAAAATTCTCAATTTCTTTTTCTACTTCTTGCGTTAGAAGTTCGTGGCGGGCCGCCGGTGTCATCTCTGCCGCAGCGCCTTTACATTCAATGATACTGACCCAGTTTTTGGGCGCATGGACGTGAAGGAATTGGACTGGGGTAGTCACCAAATTTTCTCTGATCCGTCGAAAGGCTTCACGTTCCTCATTGCTGCCACGTTCCAATGGCCGATCTCCCCTAAATACCCGAGTAAATTGAAATGAATGGTCCGACGTTAACTTATCTTTGACAAAGGGATCATTATTAATGACCACCGTGAGAGCGTTGTTGCCATATTCTTGTTTGTGTAGGTCTGCCAATACAACATGATATCGCTGGCTCAGAGTGGTGGCCCGAGTGGCCAATATACCAACCCTCGTCATATCAATTCCAAAAAATAATCCGCCACTGCCCGAATCGCCAAGACCGGTCTTAAGCACCCTGTCTGATATTTTGGCGGTGTTGGGTTGAGTGGGAATCCATGAATTTCTAGAGGATGCGAACGCTCTTGTCGCAGGGATAGGGAATCGAGAGAAAGCGTTGGTGGCTCGTGTTGCAACAATGGGACGAGCAGAGGAAACATCAGCAGCGACAGCGGTGAGCATGATAGGACCCCTTTGGCGGAATAGAGATGTCGTTCCATACGTAAATATTTGTGCCAACATTTTTTAGTCGATTTTGTATCTTTTGGACTAAAATAGGGGTGTTTTTTTATTGGATAATACGGAAATGTATAAAATAGTACTAACCTCCTATAAAAATAGGCCGTTCGGACGATATCTAATGCGTTACTTTTCATTTTAAATAGAGTTGCCCAGGGAGGGAATTTAAAATGAACAACTCAGTCGGTGTTTTATGTAATTTGTTACAGATCGTAATGCTGACTCAATGTCCCGTAAACACCGGGGCAACACGACTTTCCTTTAATCGGGATTCGTTTATGCAGTCTCCGGAGTTTCTCCGACGGCTCGGACCCATCCTTAAGACCATTGAAGCGACTCCTGCAATCAAGGATGTTGATTTTGATCGAAACCCGTTGACCGGAAATGTGGGAACTACGGTGGCACGATCCCGAAAAATAATTCCCTTATTACAGGCACTTCGGTTGAATCGTCGAGAAATCGATAAGGTCTATCCCGACTGTATACGGTTGGCGGTGGTGGGTATTCTGGAGTTGCGGATCCAACGACGCATGGTTACCGATCGGCAGATCGACAAATTTCCGTTGGGGTATCGCGTGAATTCGGAGGGGAAACTCCAGCCAGTACTATTGTTGTCCAATGAGGACAAACGCCTATTGAATCGGTGGGCCGTACTGACTAAGATGCCTGGCGCGGCGCAAGTATGGACATCTGAGCAGTTTAATTCAGTGTATTGGGAATCGATAATTTTGAAAATCGACTCGCTCCCTAAACGATCGGTGACTGAGGTGCCAAAAGGGGACCCTAGGATTGTGACGGTCCAAAGTCGACGTCCCGCCTTGGTGTCGATGGGGGCGTTGGCACTATGGGGACTAGGGGTATTGGCGGTGAGTCAGTGTGCGATGGGTGATTCCAGTCCGGCGTCATCGGATCGGGCAGGCGGAGACATTATTGATCCCCGCATGTTGGAACCGACATTTACCGATATGCGACCGTTAAGCGAGATTTTTGTGGGCGGGCCCACTTCCGCTAAAACCAAATTTGCTCAGGATATTGTGACTCGTGTGGATCATGAGATGAAAAAAATTGAATCGCTTTTTGTGGATAAAGAGACGTTTAGGCAGATGGTCTTAGGCGACACTCGTCTGACGGAGTTTAATGACGGCCACCCATTTACGGGGTCTGGGAAGGTGGTCCGACTCGGTGGGGTTCGGGAAGAAGGACGGTTTGTGGACGGGCGGCTTCATGGAAATGGGACGAGAATCGACGCGCAGGGGTTTCAATTTATTGGCCCATTTTATAACGGTAAACAGCGTGGGAAAGGGCACCTCTATACCGCTGGCGGCGCGACGGTATTTGGGGAGTTTGACGGGCCAAATCTGAACGGATTTGGTCGGTATATTATTGCGGCTGACGATTATCAAGGCGAATTTTTAAATAATATGAAATCGGGTATCGGGGTCAATCGTGTAGGAAATACCCCCTTTTGGTTTGTCGGTATTAGTGCAAATAACGAGTTTGTTCGAGGTGAACGGTACCATAGGGGTTGGAGTTCGGGAACATATAGTCAAGTTGAAAAAGACGGTAAGGGAGTGTGGATGTTGCAGGGAAAAGGCGAGATCCATTACACGCGATTAAATGCGCTGCTATCGGCGCTGAAAGACGGAAAATATGACGAAGATTCAGCACCCGATATGGCGTTATTGAATCTTCATTTTGGATTTTTTATGGAGATGCTCAATATTCAGAATCCATTGGCCTTTGATTCGGATGAACCTGCTCACTGGTCACGGCATATCGAATCGGTGTGTCGATTACGTCACGACAACCATTTTCAAACGGACGCGACGGTATTTTTGTATCGGGCCCATGAAGATCATCATTTGTTTTATCAGACTCAAGATCGACGGCGATTAGGGTTTCGGAAGTTAAGTCGGGATCATATTGAGTTCCAAGATGATGCGATTCAGACGTCCAAGCGGTTGGCAATTGCGCGGAACTTACATGTGGTGACCTTGACCTCCGACAAGGTGACCCTGTTGATCGATTATTTGGAAAAATGGGGTCGGGAGGTTCCGGTGAGGACAGGTGGGAGCCACGGCCGGTTACAGGTTCCATTTGCAATGCCCAGCGAACTTCAAGCCACGCGACAATTTATTGACGTGTTTCTGGCACTTCAGCTATTTGCAAATTATTAGGCGTTGGGACCCATGGAAGTATCCTCGAAGTATCCAGGATACCGAATAAGAAAAGGTGCCCCCTTGGAGTTGATTGGGGGGGCGGGTTTATTTGATGGCCAAAAACCCTTCGAAGCACAGATATTTCATCACGGTCATCACATCTTTAAACCCAGCTCTTGCGAGTAAATCAAGATTTCCTTGGGTTGAAAATGGTTCGAGAATGCCTTTTAGGCTTCGGGTTTTATTCACTATTTCTTCGGGACTATGATTATTATTGAGCTTAAAATCCGTATATAAAGTCGTCAAAATATCCTGAAATCGGGCATCCGGGCCCCTGACTTTTTCGAACAGGATGAGGGAACCACCCCAATTTAACGCGTCGAATAGACGATTGAGTAAGACTTGTCGTCGTGCAGGAGGAATAAATTGGACCGTATAGTAGGCCACGATTAAATCGGATTTTTTATAGTCGGTGATACAGCAATCTTCATGGATAAATTGGAGGTTAGGGGCGCGATGAATCTGTGATGCTTTTTGGACCATGTCGGCTTCACAGTCCAATCCAATCCATTGGGTATTGGGTTTGGCGGCGTGGTGATTGACCAGTTGTGCACTGAGGGCTCCCAATGACGATCCGATTTCGTAACACACCGAATCCGGCTTTACAAAAAAATCACTGAGAGAGCAGATCAATTGATGGCCGTCGTTATAAAACGGTACCGAACTTCGGATGTGTTGATCAAAATCGTCGACGGTTTTGCCGCCAAATGTCCATGCCGAGTTGGGAGCTTGGATTCCGTTACCTACATTGTTAGGCATGGTCAATTTTTTGGATTGGGCAGGGTGTCGTCATAAAGGAGGCTATTTTAACACTAATGCGGTTTAGACCGGCTTGCTTTTTCCAAGGTCGCTTGATTTATTCCATTGGTTACTGGAATTCCATTTCGTTTCAATATTGCGGCTGCTTTTGCGGAGCGATTCCCACTGCGACAGTAGACGATGATGGGTTGCTTCATTCCCTTGATTTTGGAAATCTGCGAGTCGATTTGATCGAGGGGGATGTTAACTGCGCCGTGATAGTGGGCCGTCTTATATTCTTCGGGGGTTCGAACATCGACGATTACGGATTGGGTGATCTGATCGGACGTTACATTGGCCGTATCGGCAAATACGGGCATGATTCGGTATCCAATTGCGGTGGCCAAGGCGATAATTAGTGCGATCTTAAGCATAAAAAACTCCATTCTTTTCGGGGGCTATTTTAATAGTAGCGTTATGAATGCGATAAATAAAACGATCGTGAAAACAATTTTCTTGAGGACTTGATGGCACGATATTGAACACAGTGTCGAAAGAGTCTTTACCAATCCAATCGACGTGAATAGTCCAATGATCATTACGGCTAACTGATAGACGGTAATGCCCATATGTTGAACGGTTCTGAGTTGCGCCAACACCGCAATGGTGGTGGTGATTGTAATGCTCATTAAGCTGCTTTTTTTTGCGTCATTTTCCTCCATTCCGAGGATGCTTTTATAAATCGGATTTAGAATAAGTCCGCCCCCCAACCCGGTTAACGCCGTAACTCCACCCACACCGAGCCCGAATCCAATTAACGGGGGCAATGACCGGTATTTTTGCTTAAAGAATCGGATTGGCGCCCAAGTTGCCCAAACCGCGTAACCGATAAGCAGGAGCAATGCAGCCTCCACTATTGACGAGGGCACCCGTGATTTAAGTAGTCCGAAAAAACTCGCGCTGAGGACTGCGGGGATTAGAATGGGGAAAATAATCGCCCATCGGGTTGTCCCTTTTGTTTGAGCCCAGCTTAATGCGGCACCGATACCTACTACAATAAGGGATACCGATGATGCCTGTGTCACTGAGAGATGCGCGTAATAAATCATCAGAGGGATCGCAATTACCGCGCCACCGGCCCCGGTTAAACCGAGGATCGATCCAGTTATAAATCCGATTGCGATCCATGCAAATAGCGCCATTGGGGGGGCTTTATTTACCGCACTTAAGATTCGCGGGTACTGCCACATCCATTTGTTTGGGATGGGCCAACTTGAGGGCATTCATCTGTGCCACATAGTCCGCTTCGGAGTTGACTTGGAGCCGAGGGTTGTGACGCTTTTCCTCTGCGATGGTACTGACGGTCCACCCTCGATAATCATGAGCGGGATAAATAAGAGTCGCGTCGGGTAGTTTTAAAAGTTTATTAAAAATACTGTCGTATTGGTGGATGGGGTTTCCATTTTGGAAGTCGGTGCGCCCGGTACTTCTAATTAACAGAGTATCACCCGTAAACACCCGGTCGTTCATCCGAAATGAATACGAATCATCTGTATGTCCGGGTGTGTAGAGGGCTTTTATTTTGATCGATCCCACGGCAAGCGTATCGTTTTCTTTCACACGATGGGTGACAAATTCAGCGGCGGTTTCTTGGCCCATGACGATGTCGCAATCGGTCAATGTGTTTAACCGGCCACTGGCGGTGATGTGATCGGCATGGACATGGGTGTCGATCGAAATTATTAATTTAAGGTCCAGTTCCCGGATGATTTGGATATATTTATCGGTATCTTCTTTGACCGGATCGATAATGACTGTGTCTCCTTTATCTGCGATTAGGTAAGAATACGTGCTTGAAATAGGTTCAAAAAATTGTCTAAAAATCATTGTTTTCTCTTGGTACAACCGATGATGTGATGTCCTCATAAAATAAAGCGGTACTTACCTTCATATAAGGAAGTAGCCACAAAAATCCAATCCCAACGGTTAAGCAGGAGAGGAGTGCCCATCCAATAAATCGGGAGGCGAGGATGGTGGCGTTCCATCGGTGCCCCTTCATTACTGACCAGCAATGGCGGAGGGTGTCCATAACGCCCTTTTCGGGGTTATCAATAAGAACATAGGCGATGGGGATAAATGACATCGAAATGATAATCCCTGGGATAATTAACGCCAGGAAGCCTGCCGCAATAAATAAAAACATCAGCAGGTAGGTCCCCATTATTTTCCAAAATTGTTTAAATCCATCGCGTATCCGTTCATAAGTTGGGGAATGGCCACGGGCAATGTCGAGGTGGTACCCCGCGATGCCAACCCCTATCGGCAATGAGACGACTGCACACACAATGGCCCCAACAATTGGGATACACTGGAGGATAATGTACGCGACATAATATAGTCCGAGGAGGCCCGCCGCCCGGTTCCATTTTCCGGATAATTTTTGACGCGCCTCGGCCATTATTTCTTGATGGGACTTGAACGGTGTTGCGGTTGTCATATAGGCCTCCGAAATTTCAAGACAGGAGGATAGGGTAACATTTTATATGACCGATCAAGAAGATCCTGATACTGGACCTGTTGTCGTCATGTTGAAGTTTGTCCTATGAGGCGATGTCACTGGCGGGGTGTAAAATTGCCGCTTGAGACGTAAAAAGGTGTTTGTGTCGGGCATATCGTCGTTAATCTGATGAAATTTGATTTAAATTTAAAAAAAAAATAACCGACAATTATAGATAGTTGTGTGCGCTATCGGGTTCGAAAGCGAGTAGCACGTCTCCAAATTATACCGTTAGGAAAAAAAATGCTGTTTCCGGTCAGTCGAATTTTCTCTGCCTCAGTCCTTTTTGGTTCGTATCTCAACTCTGGAAAAGCGACCGATTCCCTATCGAAACGATCGGCCGACTTACCCGCGACTCCACTATCTCCGTCTTCGCCGAACCGTCCTCCCGCTGCCAGTAAAGAGGACCAAGTCCTTCGGGCATCCGTTAATGTTCAAGTGATATCTTCGGATGGAACGATCACATCGACCGGAGACCATATCATTGAGTCCGGACAGCAGGTACTTCACGGCAACGGACAAAAAGTGTTTAGAGATGGGCAGGTGATTGAAAGGGGGTGGTATCAGTTCGGGAGTCCGCACCTGGTGATCACCTATTTTAAAGACGCCGACGCTTACCAGGTTGGTCCCCGACGTGGCCAGTATTTAGATGGAATTTCGTGCGTAATGGTACAACCCGGCATGGTTAAAATCGGTACTTTTGTAAAAAATGAACTGGTCGATGGATATGCCAACGGCAAACGGGTGCTCAACGGCCAAATAACCGATTTTAATCCGTACGATCCGGTGACACTCCTTCCGGCGGAATACTACGAGACGCTGCTCACTGATTCACGGATCGTTAACGGAAACTGCTGCACCGGTTTGTTTACAGGTCAGGGATTTACCTACGGACGGATGGAGTCTACCGAAGGTTCTGAAACTATTGTTTCCGAGGGTTTTTTTAATCAGGAGGGAAAACTAGATGGCATTGGGGCTCGTTTTTTTTGGGATTTATCCGAAATTGGGTGGTTTCAAAACGGAATCTTTATTTCTGGAAAGATCAACTATGACGATGGCTTAATTGAAATCGGACCCCGGTTCAATACTTTCCTCCATGGGCCGAATTGCACCCGGATCGACGGACCATCCGAAACTATTTCGGAGGGTACCTTTGTTGAGGGCGACCATATCAATGGATCATATACCATTAAAAACGGACTTCGGCTTACTTTTCCGGACCTAGAAGTTGCCAGTGTAAAGGAATTGGAAATCGGATTTAATCCGTATCAATTCTCTATGGTGGATCCGCCATCCAGCGTAACTGATCTTCCCACTAAAGAGATTCCAACGGACGATGGCACGACGTATAACGGACATTACTTTGGAGATGTAATGATTTTCGGCGTCAAGACTGAACCGCATGTCACCTCGATCGGATATTTTAACGTGGACTCTGAAATGTACGGGATTGGAAATCGGACCTTTATTGACGGAATCATCGAGAGAGGACTGTACATAGGAAATCGGCTTATGAACGATAAAAGCGAAATGCGATACGAAGGTGCCATTATTAAAGGGAGATTGATCAACGGAACACAAACCTATCAAAACGGGCTTCGGTATCCGGTTCCATTTGGAGGTGTTCACCGATATCAAATCGATTCCCCGACGTTGCATCGGTATTTTATTAATGACATCGAAGTGGCAAAGGGCGAACCGTTAGGTGATTCTCGATGTATCGAAATTTTTAAACGGGAACAAACACCGTTCCTATTGGATCGGGACAAGGCGCAACGGCTTACCCAATTGTTTTCAACTTCAGACCAAATAGGCAATATGGTATTTGATCGGCTTGCCACATCGATCTCACACACGGCAGTAATCCCCGTTGAACAAATCGGTCGGGTGCTGAATACCACGGTCCTAAACGTAAGATTCGACCAGAGAATAAGCGGCTATTTGGCGAAAGGTGATTGTCGGACCGAATACCCGAGCTTATCGGACGGCGACACACGAGAGATTTCGTTGGTGGTGTCTCGCCAACTGATCGCAGAATTTGGTATCGAGCCGTGTCGGGCATTTTGTCTGCGTAATTTTAATCGATTACTGAGTCAGTCCAAGTCGGTTTTGACTGGGATACGAACATTTTATCGACATGATGAAATGTTATCGCCCGGTGATAATTCCAAATGGACCCCCCTGTTTCTGTCGTATCTGGAGCATGCCAACGGATTGGAACCCTATTTACCGTCTTTTGAAATTGTACCGACGATTAAATACGGTCAAAAAGATGGGAGACTTGAATTTTACGGATCGATTCACACGGCAGCCGCCGACCAGTATGGGGGACTTTTTAACGCATTATTTCCGGATCAAAATCGATCGGTTAGGTATATGTTGAACGAAGATTTTTTTCCCTTCAATGGCCTTGGTTTTAGGATCTCGAGTACCGCAATCACCCATTACGACGCTGACAGGGAGCCCGAATATCTGACTCCGACCACCTTTTATCGGATCAGCGCCGACGTTAAAGAACAGATTGCGGATTGGCATGAATGCGCCACAATCGCATATGCCAACGGGGAGAAAATAGCGGATGCCGTAGAAGGTGCCGCGTATAAGGTGCCGTGTAGAAGGTGCCGTGGTTTAGGTGCCAGGCGAAACGTTACCTTCTTGAAATTTTTCTTCTCAAGGAACCGATAACCTACTAGAACTAAGGCTTATCGGGCAGGGACGAATATGACATTCAGACGAACTGTCGCTGTACCTGCGATATTACACGTATTCTCCATACTTCCAAAGCTGCAACCACTTCATACCTGTTTAGCGGTTCGATTAGCGAGCCCGGATGATTCAAGTTCGGCGGGCTCTTTCAAAATAGCGACCGAATACTTTGATATGCGCTTTTCGACGGAGATATTTCGGCCACAGAGTCCGTCGCCGCTTTCATCTGGCTCGAATTCATCATCGGATTGCAGTAGTTCAGAGGCGTCTTTTAATAGCCCACGGATTTTATCTCCGGAGACTGTGGATATGCCTTTTAAGCGGGACTCCGCAGATACTCAGGAAACCACCCTCCCACTTTTTGATGTTTCTCAATTGCGATCCAATTCCCGGGATACGATAGATTTGGCAATTAAGGAGATCATCCCTGGAACCTCGCCAGAGCGATTCTGTCGTGAAATCGTGATCATCCTGGAAACGAAGGCTCTGCCTTACTCGGTCGATCAGATTGTTGAGTCTTATGCGAATAGACTGGATCCCAAGCCTTCTGCGCCGCCCGTTCATCTGTCTGTTTTTACCCAAGCAGTCGCAAATATTATTGGGGAGAACCTGGGGCTTCACCCATTTACGCCTCTGGCTGCTGATCGGGACATCGAGTCTCAAGAACCGATCCACGAATTGGATTCTGCAATGCCGTCATATTGGGAGAACCGACGTGAGGTGTTGGGATCTCCCGAAATGGTGTTACTTGCATCGCTTATGGGCTTGGTGAGCGTTGGGACAATGATGTTCGATGCGCTGCGACCCGACCGGCCGAATGACGGACCTCAAGAGTCGGTATTCTCCTTTATGCTTTTCCATCTCGCTACACAATTTCTTGCGACTGGGATCCGGGCCGCAGTGGTCTCCCGCTATGCGCTCCGAAGTACAAAAATAGAGGCGGTGGCGGATATGGTACGGTTTGGGTTATCTCCCGTCGGAACGGGATTGAGTGACCTTATGCTGTTAGCTTTATCCGAACGGCAGCACGCCGCCGGAACGCGAGTATCCAAGTGGGAACAGTCCGCCTATGTACTCGGCGTCTCGGCAATGGGTAGCTTGTGCTTTATAGATGGATGGTATTTTAAGGCCCCCGTAGATTCCGCCAATAAATGGTTCAATAATACGGTGGATTAAGAAAGAAGGTGCCGGTTATTAGGTGCCAGCCTAAAATGTTGACAAACGAACAATGAATAATAAAATGCATTCTACTTAAGGGGTATTTCGTTAAAAGGAGAGATACTTATGGCAATAGGAAATAGGCCGTTCATCCCAGCTTTCAGAACAGACTGAGTTCAGCAAACCAGAATAGCTCGGGCATGTCAGAAAATGACTCAAGCTGGAGTTCAAGCTCGAGTTTTTATTTCTAACCTAATGACGCCGCATCGTATAAACCCAGTCACCAGTTGAGGTACCTCGTTAGAATATTCTCCGCCTAGACAGATAGCCCGAGCTGAAAATGTTATGAATCCATACACCGAAGGAAACATAGGCGAGTTGAATTCTGGCAGAGTGCGGAACACTCCTTGGGTTTATATTATGGACATTGAGAGATGAGGACTGCGCAATGTAGTTCCAAATAACTATCCGATGGACTTCGATTTTTCGGGAGCGACGATTGGTTGATCGCGGCTGGGGGATCTGATTTCGTCGGTTGCGGTGACACGGAATTCAAAATTCGACTTTTTGTTTAAGACTCGGGATCGAAATGGGAATCTGGGGTGGCACATAATACCCTCAAAATCCGTTCCTATCTGTTTATTTCGATAAGGATTTCATGCCGTTTCATTAGAGGGAACGCATACGGCGAGTTGTAGCTGGCATAAATAGAATTGCCTGTCGCGAGGTACCCATCTGCCTTTAATTTGGATAGCAGCAGTTGCTCTTTTGATTTTACATCTCCTTCGTTTGCATATCCCCAAAATAAAAGGGCGGCCAGTCGTTTGGCTTCTATGACTTCAAATTGGATGCGTGGATCATTGGCTTCGGGCAACGTATCAATTGTATACTTTTTCGGTACTACAAATGCGACCGTTTGATCGTCTTGGCTTTTGCGTTGGATGACAGGGGCGGTCATCTTGATTTTTTCTGCAGATTCATTTCCCCCAAAAATATATCCTGCTAATGTTCTGAACCCTTGACTCCGTGACTGGTCAAAGTCACCTTGAGTTCTTGTTAAAGCCACCAGAAATGAGTCGTATTCGCGTATTTCGTATCCCGATTTTTTCTCGACAACCTTATATGCGGGTTTTTCGATATTGGTTTCAGTAAAATAGGTAATACCCATCCAACCAAATATGACAACAACAACAGTACTCATTATTAGTACACTCATAGTATGCCTATTATTCCAAACTACACTCTTCCCTGTAAATAGAACTCTCACGGCATCCGCTCCCAGTTTTATTTAACCGCTTATGACAGGGGTTACGCAACAATCTTTCTGTAAAAGTGATTCGATAGGGGCAAAAAGTTAAAGTGAGAACAACCTCCTTCCAGTGGACCAATCATCGTTAAATTCAATGAGGATGGCGG